>DXCM01000027.1 GCA_019116025.1 Candidatus Companilactobacillus pullicola
AATCTAGTCTTTTACTTTACTTCAAAGCCCATACTTCTTGCAGTACCAGCAACCATACGCATTGCAGATTCAACACTAGCAGCGTTTAGGTCTTTCATCTTGGTTTCAGCAATTTCGCGAACTTGGTCTTCAGTAACTGTGGCAACCTTATTTGTGTTAGGTTCGCCAGAGCCCTTTTCAACGCCAGCAGCTTTCTTCAATAGAACTGCAGCTGGTGGTGTCTTAGTAACGAAATCGAATGAACGGTCTTCATATACTGAGATAACAACAGGGATAATCATACCCTTTTGATCTTGTGTACGTGCATTGAAGTCCTTTGTAAAGGCAACAATGTTAATACCAGCTTGTCCTAAAGCAGGACCAACTGGAGGAGCTGGAGTAGCCTGTCCAGCAGGGATTTGTAATTTTACTACGTTAGCAACTTTTTTAGCCACGGTGCATACCTCCTTGTTCCGTGATGTGGTCATGATGAGAATCTAAATTTTCTCTCCCACATGTATGTGTCAAAAACATACCGTTATATAGTAGCACGGTCTACTCGTCTTATCAATAACTATTTTTGTTTTTCAACTGATGTGAAATCAACTTCAGCTGATGTCATACGACCAAACATATCAACGTCAACCTTAAGTTTTCTGTGTTCATCATCAATTTCAGTGATCTTACCAGTAGTGTCTGTGAAGGCACCATCTGTGATCTTAACTGTTTCACCGACTTCAAAGTCAGATGGTTGGTTTTGAGCGCTCATACCAAATTGACTTAAGATGTTATCAATTTCTTCAGGTAATAGTGGTGCAGGCTTACTACCAGAACCGTGACTGCCGACAAATCCGGTAACACCTGGTGTATTACGAACGATAAACCATGATTCATCGGTCATAACCATTTCTACTAAAACGTAACCAGGGAAAGTTTTTTCCATTTCTTTCTTTTCTTTACCGTTTTTCATTTTTGTTTCTTCTTCTTCAGGAACAACTGCACGGAAAATGTAATCTTCCATACCCATTGATTGGGCACGTGATTCTAGATTTTCCTTAACTTTATTTTCATATCCTGAATAAGTATGCAAAACATACCATTGTTTTTCGCCAGCTTCAGCCATAATTTCCTCCAAAATTCAAAATAAAAAAACTCCGAACCAAGTCGAAGTTTTTTCCATTAATTCCATAATAGCAAATTTTTTGCGTACTTACAATCTATTTACCCATTACGAAGTGTTGTAGCAATGTAATTAGACCCCAATCAACTAATGCAAAGAAGATTGCATACATCAATGAAGTACCAATAACAGTCCATGTATCGCGTCTATTTTCTTTGAATGTAGGCCAAACGACTAATTTCATTTCGTCTTTGACACTACCGAAAAATTTAAATAGTTTCATGTAATCCTCCAGAGTTATCTTGTTTCTTTATGTAGTGTATGTTTACCACAGTGCTTACAGAACTTTTTAACTTCTAGACGTTCTGTTCTATTTGGGTTCTCAGTAATTGTGTAATTACGTGAGCCACAAACAGTACAAGCAAGGGCGACTTTTCTTAATCCCATCTTTATCTCCAAAACTAATTTGTTTTAATCTTATTAATTGTAAACTCTGGAAGGTATTTTGTCCATTGCAATCTCACATGACTATATCTTATGGTCATGTTTTATTTTCTTTTTACAACGATTAGTTGCCTGTATGATCTGTTTCATATTGCATCGTGCCTTCAAACAAGCGTCATACATCGATAATTTGCCTAACAAAAATTGGAAAGCCACTAATTCTATATTGCTCATTCTAGTCATAATCTTTTCCAATTCATTAGTCATATCTACACAATCGTTATTTTCCGCAATTTTGTCGTCAAATTTTCCGTTATCAAGCAATTCATCATACGATTCCGTACCATGATTAGCTTTACGTTTGACGGCATTCTCACGTCTAATAATATCTATTATATGATTTTGAAATTTTAATTTGAAAAAACTGCCGAATTTGGAGCCACTGTTGCCATCGAATAATTTACAAGTTTGGTAACACACTAAAAAAGCTTCTTGATACCAGTCGTTACGATCGTAACCCTCAATAAAGTAACTAGTGTACATGTTATCGATCATGGGTCGGTATCTTCGAACTAATCTATCTAGTGCTATAGAGTCATCATGTTCTTTAATCAATTCAATCCATTGGTTTTCTTGTTCGACTTTCATTTCACTTTTTACGGATAATAATTTTGTAATTTAAAAATACCATCTAGGTTCTAACATTTTAAGCGAACGTATGTTTACAATGATTTAAATACAATCTAAAAAAATAGTTTCATAAATCACTCTAAAAATCCTTAATACAAAAAAATTCTAAGTAGAATTTTTCTCTACTTAGAATTTTTTATTAAGCATTACGTGAAGCAAAAGCTTGATACAACAGAATACCTGTTGCAACTGAAGCGTTCAAACTTTGGACATGTCCGACCATCGGAATATTCAAAGTTTGATCAGCTTGTTTCAATACTAATGGTGAAATACCTTTACCTTCATTACCAATAATTAGAGCAACTGCTCCTTTGGCATTCCAGTTACGATAGTTGTCACCTTCCATAGCTGTACCAAAGACCCACACGTTACGTTTCTTTAAGTCTTTGATGGTATTAACTAAATTAGTTACACGAACAACTGGCACGTGTTCAATGGCACCTGTTGATGTCTTAGCAACGGTTGAAGTTAATCCTGTTGAACGATGCTTAGGAACAATAATTCCGTCTACACCTACGGCATCAGCTGTACGCATGATTGAGCCTAAATTATGAGGATCTTCAATTTTATCCAGAATCAAAATAAATGGATCAGTACCTTTCTTCTCGGCACTCTTGAAGATATCTTCCATTTCAGCGTATTGATAAGGGGCAACGTAAGCAGCCATCCCTTGATGGTTACCGCCGTTACTAATATCATCTAACTTATTCTTAGGTACTTCTTGAACAATCAAACGATCACGTTTAGCTAACTTGATAGCTTCAGCAATATGTTCACTAGAAAGTCCTTTTTGAACTAAAACTTTGTTAACACGTTGATCAGCTGTGGCGGACTTCAATAATTCAATTACTGAATGTACACCGTAAACTAATTCGTTTTCGTCTAAATTGTTACTACTGTTATTACGTTTATTCGAATTTTCTGTCATCTGCTTCACCCACTTCTACTTCATTTATGCACCATTGTGCTAATTCTACAACCCGGTCTTTGTTGCCGGTAATATCTAAATAACCAAAAAGTGCTTCAAAACCAGTAGACATATGATAAGTGACGACACTTGTATTCTTAGCTTTAGTATATTTCTTAGCATTACGTCCGTTCTTATAAATTCTGATCTCTTCATCAGAAAGAATTCCTTTATCCATCATTAAAGTAATCAATGATGCTTGGGCTTTCGCGGAAACGTAGTGTTTGGCTTGTTTTTGTAATTCGTTGACCTTGGTAATATTTTTGCCTAAGAGATGTTCACGAATGAAGACTTCGTAGACAGCATCTCCTAAATATGCCAAAGTTACTCCGTTAAATTGTTTAACATCAGTCATTAATATGCCACCGTGTTCCTTGTGGTGTATCTTCGAGGATTACACCCATTTCTTTTAATTGATCACGTAATTTATCGCTTGTTGCAAAATCTTTATCTGCACGAGCTTGGTCACGTTGATCGACCATTTCTTGAATTTCTTTAGAAAGATCTTTTTGTTCGTCTAATTTAATTCCTAAGATACTTGTCAATTCAGCCAAAGTCTTAAGGATCAATTCAACACTAGTCTTGGCTACTTTATCTTGAGTCGAATAGTTATTAGCTAGACTAACTAAGTTAAAAATTTCTGTCAAACCATTTTGAACATTGAAATCGTCGTTCATTGCGGCTTTAAAGTCGGCTACAATTTGTTCAACTTGTGCTTGAATATCATCAGTCTCATCAGTTGCACCATCAAGTCTAAACTTCAAATTATTATAAGCTGTCTTGATCTTCTCAAGATTATCAGCTGCTTTTTGCAAGTTCTTTTGTGAATATTCAAGTGGACGACGATAATGTGTTGATGATAAGAAGAAGCGCAATACTTGTGGATTAGTCTTTTGAACCAGATCATGAACTGTTACAAAGTTACCAAGTGACTTACTCATCTTCTCGTTATTTTCAACTGTGACAAATCCGTTATGCATCCAGTAGTTAACAAATTTTTGACCAGTCTTAGCTTCACTTTGAGCAATTTCATTTTCGTGATGAGGGAATTCCAAATCTTGACCACCACCATGAATATCAAAAGTATCGCCTAAGTACTTAGTTGACATGACTGAACATTCAATATGCCAACCAGGGCGTCCTTCACCCCAAGGAGAATCCCATTTGATCTCGTTGGGTTTAGCTTTCTTCCACAAAACAAAGTCGATTGGATCTTGTTTCTTGTCGAATTCAGCTTCACCGATATGTTCACTGGCACCTTCGACTAGTTGGTCGATATTTTGATCGGACAACTCACCATAGTGTTGGAACTTTCTTGCACGGTAGAAAACATCCCCATCAGATTCATAAGCGTATCCTTTATCAACTAAAGCTTTGATAAAATCAATGATCTCTTGAATATTATCTGTAGCTCGTGGATTAATAGTAGCCTTTTGAACATTGATAGCTGCGATATCTTCATAGAAAGCTTTGATAAAACGATCCGCAACTTGAGGGACAGTGATTCCTTCACGGTTAGCTTCTTTGATCATCTTATCGTCAACATCAGTAAAGTTAGAAACAAATTTTACTTTGTATCCTAAGAATTCTAAATAACGACGCACTGTATCAAAAGCCACAATAGAACGAGCATTTCCGATATGAATATAGTTATACACAGTTGGTCCACAGACATACATTTTTACTTCATTAGGTGTTAATGGTTTAAATTCTTCTTTTTGGCGTGTTAATGTGTTGAATATTTTTAACATAATCTTCACCTATATAAAAAAGGGGTTGAGGCAAAACTAAGTTTTCCTTCAACCTCTTTTTGTTTTATTTATTTTGTATCTTAAAACTCTTGCTTATTTCATTTCAGCTAATGTCTTATCGATATTTGCTAAAGCTTGTTTCTTACCAAATAATTCGATTGTTTCGGCAATTGCTGGACCATGCATTGTTCTTGTAGTTGCAATTCTTGCTGGCATGTAAAGTTTTCTACCCTTAACGCCAGTATCAGCTCTAACTGATTGAATAGCAGCCATAATTTGAGCAGCTGTGAAACGAGGTAATTTTTCTAGCTTACCTTTCAAGTCTTCAATAGCTGTCTTAGCATCGTCATCTTCTAGTTCTTTTTGTTCGTCATCTGTTAGATGTTCTGGTTGATTGAAGAAGACATCTGCCAAATCAATGATTTGTTGTGTATAACTCATTTGTGGCATGTAAAGTTCTGTTAAATGTCTTACCCATTGGATTTCATCTGTTGTTGGATCTTCTGAAACTCGTTTAGCTTCAATCAAGTTGGCTAATACTAAGTCAGTGATTTCACTAACATCAGCATGCTTAACGTATTGGTTGTTGACCCATTCAAGTTTCTTTTGATCAAACTTAGCTGGTGACTTGCTTAGACGATGCTCGTCAAAGATCTTGATAAATTGTTTACGTGTGAACAACTCATCTTCACCAACTGGTGACCAGCCTAATAGAGCGATGAAGTTAAACATAGCTTCTGGTAAGTAACCTAATTCACGATATTGTTCGATGAATTGGAGAATTGATTCATCACGCTTACTTAATTTCTTACCAGTTTCTGTATTGATGATCAATGTCATATGACCGAACTTAGGTGCTTCCCAGCCTAAAGCTTCATAGATCATCAATTGTTTTGGTGTGTTGGCAACGTGGTCATCACCACGAAGAACATGACTGATTTCCATCAAATGGTCATCGACAACAACAGCGAAGTTGTATGTAGGCATACCATCACGTTTTTGAATAACCCAATCGCCACCGATAGTATCTGAACCGATTGAAACTTTACCCTTTACGATATCGTCCCATTCGTAGTTCTTACCAACTGGTACATGGAAACGAACAACTGGTTGTAAACCAGCATCTTCTGCTTCTTTGATCTTAGCAGCTTTTTCTTCATCACTCATACCTTCAAATTCGTATTCGTAATGTGGCATTTGTCCGTGAGCTTCTTGATCTTCACGCATCTGTTGTAGTTGTTCTTCAGTCAGATATGATTTGTAAGCCAAGCCTTTTTCTAGTAATTCATCAATATATTTTTGATAAATTTCTTTTCTTTCTGATTGACGATAAGGACCATAGTCTCCACCAACATCTGGACCTTCATCCCAATCAACGCCAAGCCATTTAAGGTTTTCTAGTTGACTCTTTGTACCACCTTCAACGTTACGCTTTGTATCTGTATCCTCGATACGGATTACAAAAGTACCTTTGTGACTACGTGCGAATAGGTAGTTAAAGATAGCTGTTCTAGCGTTCCCAATGTGTAAGTGACCTGTTGGACTTGGTGCATATCTTACACGAATTTTATTATCTGACTTTTTTGCCATTTCTCTGTTCTCCCCTTTTACTTCTTGAGTTATTCCTATTAGAATTCCTATTACCATTATTACGGTTGTTACGCTTGTTGCCGTTATTACGGTTATTAGAATTCTCTTTAGAATCGCTCTTTTCTTGGATACCATGCATTGAATGCTTAGGTTTTGCAAATATCATTTTACCAGCATCAGTTTGCAATGCACTAGTTACGACGACATCAACATCCTTGTCAATGAAGTATTTACCTTCTTCAACAACGACCATTGTCCCGTCTTCTAGGTATGCGACACCTTGCTCTCTTTCAGTACCCTCTTTTATAACTTTAACAGTCATCGTTTCTCCTGGCAAAACCATAGGTTTCAAAACTTTGGCTAATTCGTTAATGTTAAGTACTTGAACATTCTGAAATTCACTTACCTTACTTAAATTATAATCATTTGTGATGACAGCACCACCGATTTCTTTAGCTAATTTAAGTAATTTCATATCCACTTCTGGAATATTATCATAATCACGCGTTGTAGTTGTGTAGTTGATACCTTTATCCATTTTCATTTCATTCAAGATATCAAGTCCACGACGACCACGTTCACGTTTTTGATTATCACTGGAATCGGAAATCAATTGCAATTCATGAACAACAAAGTCAGGAATCATCAACTTACCTTCCAAAAATCCGGTATGAGCTAATTGATGAATTCGACCATCGATAACAACTGAAGTATCCAAAATTTTATATGGATAATAATCCTTCTTGACTGAACGACGTGTGACTTCACCTTCTGAAGCTAAAGCATCACTTTTTTCAGCCGTTGGAGCTGGATTTGAAGCTGTTTTGTTACTACGTTTAGTGATTGAGAAATTGCTCCAATCATTACGACGGCTTGTACCCATACGGAATCCGATCCAGCCGAAGACGATCATTAAGATGACGGGAATAACATTTGAAAACATGTTACTCATCATATAGAAAGGAATGGAAATGATATTAGCTAATACCAAACCACCGATCAAGAATCCTGCACCATAAATGATCCAACCTGGTGAACGAGAGTTCAAATATTTCTCGATTCTTTGATTTAATTCCAAAATTGGTTTAACAAACAAGAACGACAAGAAATAAAATACAATACATCCAATAAGTCCATCAAAATAACCGTTATTAACAAAAGCAATTCCTGCTAAACCTGAAACTTCCCACAAACTCGGTAAAACGGTAATTCCGACGGCGATACCAAGTAATGCAAAAATTATATTTACTACGATCTTTCGCATATATGCCTCCTATTTAAAATATTTTGTTCATTGCATCAGATACGGTACTGACACCAACAATTTGAATCTTATTATCTTTAGACCAATCTCCCATATTGTTCTTGGGAATAAAAATACGTTTGAAACCTAATTTTTCTGCCTCATTTACTCGTTGGTCGATTCGATTAACTCGACGAATTTCACCAGTCAAACCAACTTCACCTACAAAACAATCAGTTCCTGGGATACCCATATTCTTATAGCTAGATGCAATTGACATTGCCAAAGCAAGATCAATCGCCGGCTCGTCTAATTTAACGCCACCAGTTGATTTCAAATAAGCATCCTGATTTTGGAGCATCAAATTACCACGCTTTTCCAGAACAGCCATAATCACAGATACTCGATTATGATCCAGTCCTGTCGCGGTTCTTTTAGCATTACCAAAAATTGTAGGAGTGATCAAAGATTGAATCTCAACCAAAATAGGTCGAGTTCCTTCCATTGAAACTACTACTGCAGAACCATTAGCATCCGCTAAACGTTCCGCTAAGAAAATCTCAGATGGATTGGATACTTCCACCAGACCCTTAGTCCGCATTTCAAAAATACCAATTTCATTCGTTGAACCAAAACGGTTCTTAACCGAACGTAAGATTCGATAACTGTGATGCGTGTCCCCTTCAAAGTATAGAACAGTATCCACCATGTGTTCCAATATTTTAGGACCAGCAATGGCGCCACCTTTCGTTACATGTCCGACGACGAAAACAGTAATGTTATCCTGCTTAGCAATATTCATCAATTCAGCCGTAACTTCCCTGATTTGAGAAATACTACCGACGGCAGAAGTTATTTCTGGTTCATCCATGGTTTGCACAGAATCAATGATTAAATAATCTGGATGCATCTCGTTGATAGTCTGGCGGATATAGCTCATATCTGTCTGAGGGTACAAATAGAGATTCTTACCAGAAATTCCTAAACGATCAGCTCGCATCTTGATCTGTGAAGCACTTTCTTCACCGGAAACATATAATACTTTACCACCAGTATTCGCCAATTGTCCCGAAACTTGCGTTAACAAAGTCGATTTACCAATACCAGGGTCACCACCGATTAAGATCAAAGATCCGGGAACGATTCCGCCCCCGAGAACTCGATTCAATTCCGACAGTTCTGTCTTGATACGTGGTTCTTTTTCAAATGAAACATTATCAATACTAACTGGCTTTGACTCTAAGTCACTAACTCGACGACTAGGAGTTGCTTTAGCTTTAACAGATTCAGGTTGATCAACTTCTTCAACCATCTGATTCCAAGCACCACAGTTAGGACAACGTCCTAAATATCTAGGTGAGACGTAGCCACAATTTTGACATACGAATTTTGTTTTAGCTTTTGCCAATAAAATAGTTCCTTTCTTATTATATTCCTGAAGAACCAAATCCTCCATTGCGTTTCTTTAATCCACCCTCATCATCATCTGTTGTTAGATAGTTAATGAAGATACCTTGAGCTAAACGTTCGCCCTTTTTAACTTTGTAATCAACGGGGAAAAAGTTAATTAATTGAACAAACAATTCACCCTCGTTGCTCTCATTATTGTAATAATCAGCATCCACTACTCCAATACCATTAGGAATAGATAGGCCACGTTTTAGTGGATTACTGGAACGACTAGCGATGATTAGGACTTCATCTTCTTGCATATAAGCCTTAATTCCAGTTGGTACTAGTACTGGTTTGATTGACTTTTGAATTTCAGCCAACTTGTCATCATCCATCTTGCCTTTATTTAAAATGAACTTTAATACATTCAAAACACCAAATTTCCAAATTGAAGGAACCACGAAATCTTCGGCACTTTCAATATCATATCCAGCAGCATTTTTAGTTTGACGAACTGGTAAATTAATTCCTTTACCTTCGTATTTTTTCACAATTTCAAATCCACGTTTTTTAGTCAAATCGAAAACTCCTTAAGCATTAGATAACTAAAATAATAGCATTTTAACCCATATAAAACTATTCATTCCACTGACTTTCTTCTTATAATAGAGTAATATTAAAATAAATAATTCAGCAGGAGGTAATTTTATGGAATTGAATCATGAAGATGGACGCTTTTATCTTGAAGACAACGGTAAAACAGTTGGTGAATTAACTTATTCCAAAGTTGAGGATAACGTTATTTCACTTGATCACACTTATGTTGACGAAAATTATCGTGGACAAGGACTTGCTGCTAAACTCCTCAATGCCACAGTTGATTATTCAGATCTTAAGGGATTAAAAATCGTTCCTGTTTGTGAATATGCTAAAGCTGCTTTTGAGAAGAGACCAGAACTCAGATTTATATTAACTGATAATTACCAAAAGCTCTTAAAGGGGGAAAAATAGTGAATCAAGATGAATTAAAGAAAGCAGTCGGTGTTAAGTCAGTAGATTACTTCAAAAGCAATATGGTAGTTGGACTTGGTACTGGTTCCACTGTTTATTACATGATTGAAGAACTTGGACGTAGATATCAAGCTGGTGAAATTAAAAATATTGTTGCGGTAACTACTTCTTCTCGTTCTGAAAAACAAGCTAAAGAACTAGGCATCCCAACCAAAGACTTAAACGCCGTTGATCACATTGACCTTACTATCGATGGTGCTGATCAAATCGATAAAAACGGTCAAGGTATTAAAGGCGGCGGTGGTGCTCACCTACTTGAAAAGATGGTTGCTACCAACTCTGCTCGTAACATCTGGATCGTCGATCAATCTAAGATGGCTGATACTTTAGGCAGTTTCCCACTACCAACCGAAGTAATTCCTTTTGGTTGTGAGAAGACCTTTGCTGACCTTGAAAAAGAAGGTTTGAACCCTCAATACCGTCTTAACGAAGATGGCAGTCGTTTCCTAACACACAATAAAAATTACATCATTGATCTAAAAATTGGTGAGATCAAACATCCTCATTTATTAGCAGATTGGTTGGATCACCAAGTGGGAATAGTTGCACATGGACTATTTCTTGATATAGTTAATACTATTATCGTCGGTTACGAAGATGGACCAAAAGTAATCGATAATATCAGATAAAAAGGAGAATTTTTGTATGACAAACGAAATCACATCATCAGACTTAGATAAATTTCAAACTGCATTTGACAATACACCAGGTTCTTCAGCTATCAAAAACGCTGTTGCTAACAATGGTTTATTCAAATCAAGTGAAACTATTGCCTCTAAAGTAGCAATGGACCCTACTTTCTCAGTTGAATTGGATACAGGTTCAGTTGCTGATCAAAAACAATCAGGACTTTGCTGGGTATTTGCCGCATTGAATACAATGAGACACCCACTTCAAAACAATTTCAAGATCAAGGGCTTTGAATTATCACAAGGATACATGCTTTTCTGGGACAAACTAGAAAAATCAAATTACTTCTTTGAAAATGTTATCAACACAGCTGCCCTTCCAACTGGCGACCGTAAAGTCGACTTCCTTATGACTACACCTCAACAAGATGGTGGTCAATGGGATATGGTCATGGCACTTGTTCAAAAATATGGTGTCGTTCCAAAGAGTGTTATGCCCGATACATTCAGTCGTACAAATTCCTCTGAATTAAACAACGTTCTTAATAAGAAATTACGTAAAGATGCTATCATTCTTCGTGACTTTGTTAACAGCAACAAATCTGACGAAGATATCGAACGTAAGAAGAATGAACTTCTAAGCGAAATTTACAAGATTTTAGTTTACACTGTTGGTGTTCCACCTACTAAGTTTGACTGGGCTTACCGTGATGACGATAAGAATTACCACAAGGAAACTGGTATTACACCTCAAGAATTCTTCAAGAAATATGTTGGCTGGGATCTAGACAGCTACATCTCAACTATCAATGCCCCAACAGCTGACAAGCCTTACAATCATGTTTACACAGTTGAAATGCTTGGTAACGTTGTTGGTGGTCGTCAAGTACGTCACTTGAACCTCGAAATCAATGACTTCAAGAAATTAGCCGTTAAACAACTACAATCAGGTGAAACTGTTTGGTTTGGTAGTGATGTTGGTCAAAGTTCTGATCGTAAGATCGGTATTATGGACACAAACATCTACGACCTTGAAGGTTTACTAGATACTGACCTTAAGATGACAAAAGCAGAACGTCTTGATTACATTGAAAGTATGATGACACATGCCATGGTACTTACAGGTGTTGATTTGGATGAAAATGGCAACCCACTCAAGTGGAAAGTTGAAAACTCATGGGGTGAAAAAGTTGGTAACAAAGGTTACTTTGTTATGAGCGACTCATGGTTCGACGAATTCGTTTACCAATTAGTTATCAACAAGAAGTTCTTGAGCGATGACCTTAAGAATACTTTCGAAACAGAATCAAAAGAACCAAAAGTTCTAGCTCCTTGGGATCCAATGGGTGCTTTGGCTTAATTAAATATGCTAAATATGTCACCTTCCACAACAAGGCTGATTGGTCTGGAACGCGGTGGACACTGATTTGAGCCAATTAAAGTTCGTAATTGTCTCAAATACAGGTCTTATACTAAGCGATAAATCGCTAAGTATAATTTCACGGCTGAGACCAATCGGCCTTGTTGCTCCAGGTTAAATAATATTTCTATATTAATATTACTTTTCTAATTCTTTTGAATTAATAGCGTCTAATTGAAATTCCATGTAATTCCGTGGGACTTTAAATTAGGCGCTATTTTTGTATTCCTAATTATTTGGAGAAACAAATAATTAAGTAGGTGATGACGATATTCCCTAATATATAACAAATACTAAATAACAAAATTCTACGCCAATAAAACAATCAAACCACTATTCAGTCCGGAGCAAAAATTGGGAATGCGTTCAGCTATGAAATCATTGTTATCGGCTTTGCCGATTACAATGAGGCCGACTTCGAAGATCCATTATTTTGCACGAAGTGTAAAATAATTAGCTCCGAATCGTGCCCATAGCGTTCCAACAGCATTCCCAATTTTTGCGGAGGACGACATCCTAAGAAATAAAGCGTTAAAATTGCCTATCTTAAGCCATCTATGCTATTGAATTATTTGTAAGTTTAATATAGAGTGCTCTATAACGAAGTTAATATTTGTGAAGGGGTGTCAGTATGAAAAATAATCAATTTGCGATTCGCCCAACTCAATTCGGCGACCAAATTACAGAACTAAAGGAAATTAATTTTTTAGATAAAGATAATGGTAACGAAAATGAACCTATCAAATTATGGAAAAGCTTTTTAAGTAAGGCTTTTATAGAAGCCAAGACTTCTTCCAATTTTGAAGAAAAGTTACGCACTTATATGGCAACTCCAGATCAAAATTTGAGTGAGTATCTAGATTCTGCCATTAACGTCTCCGTCTCAACGTTTTATAACGTGGCATTACAATTATTAAAATTCAATCCTGACGTTGATTTCTCTTTTGAAGATCCATTGTCAGCAATGGAAAAAATTCAATTGCCAATCGCTGATCATCAAGGTGATAACTTTACGATTGATGAATTGAAATCTGCTTGGTACTGGCTATTAGCCACACACAATAAAGATGGTCAAACTTACTTGGATTCCTTAGCAGCAAAAGGGTATTTTACACAATTTTATGGTAAAGTATCAAATCCTATGCTCTTTAACGGAAAAACGCTTCCTGTATTTGATCCACATAAGTTGATCCGTGAAGTTGTTTACGTTGAATCACCTCAAGACAGCGACCATGATGGCAAACGTGATTTATTAAAAGCTGAAATTTTACGTCCTTACGAAACTGAAAATGGATTGAAGGTCCCTGTTCTTTACACTGCCAGCCCCTACAATCAAGGTACCAACGATGAGACTGGTGAAAAGTTAACTCATAACGTTAATGTACCTTTAAAACATAAAACTCCAAATAACTTAAGTTACGAAGACGTCGAATATCACGAATCAAACACAGACCTGCCAATGGCTCGTAATATTAATGGTGAAACTAAAAAGGCTGAGGAAACTTTTTCTAGAGAGAGTTCATATACTTTAAATGACTACTTCTTAGCCCGGGGATTTGCCGTCATCTACATGGCTGGTATTGGAACTAAGGATTCTGATGGCTTAAGAACCACTGGTGACCCTGACGAAACAATTTCTACTATTTCTATTATTAAGTGGTTAACTGGTGACTTACCTGCCTTTACTAATAGAACCGATAATATTGAAATCAAGGCTTGGTGGTCTAACAAAAAAGTCGCCATGACCGGACGCTCTTATTTAGGAACTTTAGCTACTGCCGCTGCCACAACTGGTGTCAAAGGGTTGAAGACAGTTATCAGTGAAGCTGCTATTTCCAGCTGGTATGACTACTATCGTGATGGTGGTTTAGTTATTGCTCCTGGTGGCTTCCCTGGTGAAGATGCTGATGTCTTAGCTGAAGAAACCTTTAGCCGTCGTTTACAACCTGGCGACTTTAATGAAGTTAAAGATAAATGGAATCAACAGATTCAAGACATTGAAAAAGGACAAGATCGTGATACCGGCGATTACAATACTTTCTGGGATGCTAGAAACTATCATAAGAATTTCAAAAACATCACCGCTGATGTCTTTATGGTTCATGGATTAAACGACTGGAATGTAAAGCCTAGAAATGTCGAACGTTTATGGAATGGTATCAAGCATAACGGCGTTACGCAAAAGATAATTCTTCATCAAGGTCAACATATCTATATCAATGCTTTCCGCTCAATTGATTACAGCGACATTATCAATCTATGGCTTACTAATGAGCTACTTGGTGTCGACAACCAAGCCAAAGGAATCATCCCTAATGTCATTGTGCAAGATAATGTCAAACCTGAAACGTGGACAGCTTACTCTGATTGGTCAAACGCTGAAAATAAGGCCATTAAGTACAACTTATCAAGTGATAAATTAACTACCGATAGTGTGGTTTCTGATTCATCGACTTTCGTGGATCAACTTCCTCAAAAGGATTTTGAAGCTTACCGCGATAACAACGTTACATGGGAACAAAATCTCATTAATAATGATGCCAAATTAGCTAACCATCAGTTAACTTTTAAAACGGCTCCTTTAGATAAGGACTTATTACTAGATGGCAAGATAAACGTCAATCTAAAAGTCTCTTCCAGTGAAGATATTGGTATGTTGAGTTTCCAAATAATTGATTATGGCAAGACAAAACGTCTTCATGTTTCACCTACTCTGCTATCCAAGAATAGCCTAGCTGGGACTTACGACTGGCGTGAAGATGATTTACGTGAGTTTACGCTCGATAAAGAATCCTCCGCTAAGATGATCACAAAGGGCCATATCAATTTACAAAATCGTGAAAATAACTATAAAGTTAATGAATTAAATCCGGATATCTTCTACAATATAAACGTTGAACTACAACCAACTTTCTACAAGTTGCAAGCCGGTCACCAATTAGGTTTGATTATTTATGCGACCGACTTTGGAATGACGGTTCGTGGGAACCAAAATATTAAGTATACAGTTCAATTAGATCAATCCTCATTAGTTATTCCACTTCATGAGGATTAATACCAAAAGTATTAGTTTATTGGAAAACATGGGGAATATAACTAGACCAAAATAAGTGGTTTCATACCCTAATACTTAATGTTACAATTGCCGTTGAACTGTTTATTTTTGGAGATTATTTATATGGAAAAGACACAACTGAATTCATTGAAAAATAACCCCCATTCAAAGATGAGCATTGCTGGATTCTTAATTGCTTTAGGAATCGTTTATGGGGACATTGGTACTTCTCCTCTATATGTTATGCACTCTTTAATGGTTGGGAATGGTGGACTTGCAAAAATGTCCACCAATTTTATCTTAGGAAGTGTTTCCTTAATTTTTTGGACACTAACTTTGGTAACAACAATTAAATATGTTTTGATTGCTTTACGTGCTGATAACAACGGTGAAGGTGGTATCTTCGCTCTTTACACGTTGGTCAGAAAACGAGCTAAATGGTTGATCATTCCAGCTATGATTGGTGGGGCAACCTTCTTAGCTGATGGTATGATGACACCAGCTGTTACCGTTACGGCTGCTATTGAAGGTCTTAAGGGTATTAAGATCAACAATGCTGTGCTTATCAGTACTCAAAACCAAGTAATTATCGTAACGCTGATTATTTTGTCCACCCTCTTCTTTATCCAAAGATTTGGTACACAGATGATTGGTCGGGCTTTTGGTCCGATAATGTTGGTTTGGTTCTCATTCTTAGGTTTGATCGGTATTCTGAATATTTCTTCAGACTGGACTATCATTAGAGCCTTGAACCCTTACTACGCAATCGAATTATTACGGAGTCCTGTTAATATCCGTGGTATTTTCATTTTAGGTAGTATCTTCTTGGCTACAACTGGTGCTGAAGCACTATATTCAGATATGGGACATGTTGGTCGTCCTAACATTTATACAAGTTGGCCTTTTGTTAAAATTTGCCTATTGCTGAGTTACTTAGGTCAAGCTGCTTGGATCATTAATGTTAGAGACAATCACACTCTACAACAAATGGGTTCAGCCATGAATCCGTTCTACCAATCCATTCCTGATAACTTTAGACTTTTCGGAATTTTCCTATCTGCTATGGCTGCTATCATTGCTTCCCAAGCTTTGATTTCTGGTTCATATACTCTAATTTCCGAAGCTACAAAGCTAAGAATGTTCCCAAGACTAAAAACTTATTATCCAACTAATTTCAAAGGACAGTTATATATTCCAACTGTTAACTCAATTATTTGGGTCGTTTGTTTGTTCATTGTCTTCTATTTCAAGACTTCAGAAAATATGTCTAATGCCTATGGTCTAGAAATCACTATTACCATGTTAATGACGACGATTTTGCTACATCAATGGCTCCTGATGAAACGGGTCAACAGGTTATTCACAACCGTTATTATCAGTCTCTTCTTTGTTATTGAAAGTATCTTCTTCGTAACTAATAGTAGTAAATTTATCCATGGTGCTTATATCACTATGTTCATTGCCGCTATCTTGATTGCTGTAATGTTCATTTGGAGATATGGTGAGCGTCTCAAGGATGACAACACTTATCGTAGTCACTTTGCTTCTCTACTAGCCTTCAAGCACCAATTAAATGATTTAAGAAAAGATCCAAGTTATCCACTTTACACAACTAACTTAGTTTATTTAACTAAAGTACATGATGGGTATCGTATTAAGAAAAATATTCTATATTCTATTTTAGATAAGCGTCCTAAACGTGCTCAGGTTTATTGGTTCGTTACTGTTAACGTTACTGATGAGCCTTATACAGCCGCCTACAGCGTTGAAACATTTGATACTGACTACATGGTCAGCGTTCAACTATATCTAGGATTTAGAGTTGATCAAAAGGTTAATGTTTATCTTCGTCAGGTTGTTAACGATATGATGTCAAATGGCGAAATTAAAGCACAACCTCAAAAATACACAACCATCCCTGATCGAGATGTTGGTGACTTCTCATTTGTTATTATCAAAGAGGTCCTTTCACCTGATACTAAGATCAGTAATGTTAAGAAGAGTATTATTCACTTACGTCTCCTCTTACAAAAATTCATTTCACCAGCCAACTGGTTCGGTCTCTCATACAGTGATGTTATTGAAGAACGTGTTCCATTGGTACTCGGAAAAGTTTCACTCAATCGTCTACGTCTAGTTAGAAAAGATCGTTCAGCCTTGAAAGATATCAAGATTGACGAAGAAATTGATGACGATGACGAGGATGAATAGATAGCAAAAGGGTTCGATACAATCAAGTATCGAACCCTTTTTTAGTCGTTCTTAGTGGCTCTGCCACTTGTTTCGCATGTGTTCTTCGATCACATGCATAAGTCGTTCTAAGTGGCTCCGCCACTAAGAACGACTAAAAAAAATAGGCCTCAGAGATCAAACTGGTCTTTGAAGTCTATTTTCAGTTAGGGTAAAACAATATCTATGTTGCTGGACTGCACCTCACGGAGATGTACAGACACACAAAACACATCTCTTATTAAACGCCTAATCTATAAAGTAACTAACCGCTTTATAGTGGCTTATCACTTTATGGTTCGTATTATAGAGAGTCTTTTATTAGAAAACAATTTAGAACTACTCAAATATATATCCATTGCGTATATCGTTTTCGGACAAAAACAAAGGCAGATGATCAACTTTCAATCATCTGCCTTTGTTAGGATAAATCAATAACCTGTCTTTCGGACTACACCTCGACGAAGATATTAACTACTAAAACATATCTTTTCATTTGGTAGAGGGACTGTCTGAACATTCAGATAATCCTTCTTCTTTATTTATGGTGCACATTATATAACCCTTATTTTCGAAAAACAATTTAAATTCATCAATATTTATATCTATTCTGTATATCTTTTTGAATGCAAAATCAAAGGCAGATGATCAATTTACGATCATCTGCCTTTGTTAGGATATATCAATAACCTGCCTACCGGACTACACCTCGACGAAGATATTAGTAACTGAAACATATCTTTTCATTTGGTAGAAGAGCTATCTGAATATTCAGATAATTCTTCTTCTTTATTTTTATGGTGCCTATTATATATCGATTTTTTTAAACTACAATCAAAAAGTCGCCATATAGATATTCATTTTGTCCATGATTTCATTTGAAAATTAGCAACTTTTAAGTCTTGATTTATACGTCTCGTAATAATCAAGACTTATAAAGATATCCTCTTACAAATTCTATTTATAATCGCAGGTAATCAAGACCAAAAGAATAATTCTAAATGAAAAATTCTAAGTCTTGTAATGATTACAAGTTTAAAAATAATTAACAAAGGGATGATTATTATGTTTAGTTACATTGAAATTATCGGCAATGACCTTCAACATCCTTTTATGGGTTTCGTCGATTACGAATTCAAACATAATGTATTTTCAATGACCCTTGTACGAGGAATGAGAAGACTCTCTCATATTATTATTCCTCTATCAGAAGTTACTGATATTAAAGTTGAAAGAATTTATGGTGCCGATCGCATCAGTTTTACTTACGATTCCAAAGAATATGTTTTTATTAACACCGGTTTCGGTGAAAACGACTATTTAATCGATCACGTTACTAAAGCGACTCACAGTAACAGCTAATTTTTAAAATCACTGAGAATTCATTTCCCAGTGATTTTTTGTTATGCAAAGATTAACTTAGCAAATGATTGATCCCATATGCAACGCCATTGTCGTCATTACTCTTAGTTATATATTTACCATACTGTTTAATTTCATCTGGAGCATTGTCCATCACAATAGGCCAGCCAACATTCGTCAACATTGGTAAATCATTATGTCCATCGCCAAAGGCCACCATATCCTCTTTAGCAAGCTTTTCTAGCTTCTGGATGTATTTAATGCCCTTAGATTTCTGTGCCAAATTACTGGTTATTTCTAAGTAATTATCTCCAGAACGTTTGATACTGACATCCGGGATGTGCAAACGTAACAATGCCGTATTTAACTTATTCATCAATTCTAAATCAAAAGTTATCATCATGATTTTATATAGTTTGGTATCCGACAACTTATCAAAGTCAGTTACAGTTGCTTTCTGACCGGTCAACTTCGATTCGTATTCGATACCACTATCTATTTTTTCAGCATACCATTCATTTAAACCATAACAACTACAACTGACAGCTGAAAAGTTATTTTGGATTACTTTCATTAATTGCCAGAAACTAGACATATTAAGTGGATTATCATTCAATACTTTGAAACCATTATCTGTCTTCTGATAAATTAAGCCGCCATTAAATCCAATTTGAGGCTCCGTTAAGCCTAATTTAGTAATCGCAGCTTCCATTTCCATTGGTGCTCGTGCTGAAACTAAAGTGAATGGTATCCCACTATCTTTTACAGCGTTGGCGTTTGTATCGCTAACGTTGCCCTGACTATCCAATAACGTTCCATCCATATCTGAAAAAATATGTTTGATCATTTTACTTTCCCCCAAAAATAATAGGCACAACAACTCAATAGAGTCATTGTACCTATTTAATATTCTCTTATGCAAATGATGTTGCGACACTTCCGATAACAATTAATAAAATTCCTAGAACTGTAAATTTCATCTCACGACTACTCTTTTGTTCACGAAGAATAAAGATTCCACCGAAGGTACTGATTACAACATTCAATTGTGTCCAGATAAAGGCTGAAGTATTACCATTTGCTTTAGCTGAGAAGATATAAGCAAAAGCGGCAATTCCCCAAGCAATTCCGGCAAAAATATTTAAATACTGTTCTTTTTGTTTAAAGGATCTTACATCTGTAAATAATGCATAGATTATGGCACCTACTAAGATTCCTAGCATTTCTGGTAAGAAAATAGCTGTACCACTTTGATCTCTAACGATTGGCATATTAGGAAATGAAGAATAGATCCAAAAACCTACGGTTGTACACAATAAGAAGATGGCATCTTTTATTTCCAATTTATTTCCTTCAGCACTGTCGTTTACTGAAGTTAACAAGGCTCCACCAACCACGATCATCAAAGCAATAATTCCAATTATTTTGGACTGCGTTCCTGCCCAGTCACCAAAGATCAACATCCCAATAATAGAATTACCCACTAATTGAAAAACAGTTGACAATGGTACTGTTCCTGAAACTCCAATACGCTTGAATGAAATGAATTGACCTATCTGCCCAATAGTCCACAGAGCTCCACAGAGAACTGAGAACCAAAAAGCAGTGGTATTAACAGTTGGCTGTGTTATCAAGTAAGCAACAAACCCGACGATTGTTGCACCGGCACCAATTCCAAACATCTGGTTAGCAGGAGAACCACCAATTTTACCGGTGATGATTGGCATAAAGCCCCAACCGAACGCTGGTATTAGCGCAATTAAAATATTCATAAAAACTCCCTCTAATTCGCAAAAATATTAGTAATAATCTTTTTTAAAGTGATAAATTTTTTGTATATAAGGAACATTCTCGGTTTCTAATGATACACAACCTAAAACTTGATTCGAGCATTACTACTTTTTTATCCAATTTGTCTACTTGGCATAAAACCAAATAAATATCTAGACCATTTAAATAGTGTACCTCATAATCAAAAAAAAGAAAGCATTTTCTTAAAAAAAATTCTAACCCCATTTCCACCAATATTTGCTAAAAATATCACATACCATGGTGATATTTAACGTCCTTTTTCTTAAATTTTTAGAAAAAATAATAGCATCTATTTATTAAGAATCCTCCATTCTATAGACTATGGAAACCTTAATAATAGATGCTATTTTGAATTTTTAATTAAGTGAAATATATAATAAGGAGATTCTTATTTAAGTTTGATTGCATTGGGAATATATTTAAACTCCCGTCCTCCACAAAAATTAGGAATGCTACTCTTCCTTGAACCCAAACTCGTAGTCCTTATACAATCATATAAAACTACGAACTCTATTCAAACACCGCAATTTTAAATAATATTATTTCTTTTTGCGATTAGAACTTACAATGTTCAACTTGTCATCGAATTCATAAATCAATGGCGTTCCATTTGCTACCTCAACACCATCAATATCTTGATCACTAATACCCTCAATATACTTAATCAAAGCTCGTATGGTACTTCCATGAGCTACGATCAATTGATCTTTGCCATCTAACAATTTAGGTGCAACTTGATCAACATAGTAAGGAACTATTCTGCAATAAGCATCATAAAGACTCTCTGCTAACGGCATTATACGTGCTTCGTAATATTTATACGGTCCAATGTTAGGATCAGCATGATCGAGTTTTGGTGGAATTGCATAGAAACTTCTTCTCCACAAACGAACTTGCTCAACACCAAATTCTTTTCTCGTCGCATCTTTATTTTGACCACGTAGAGCCCCATAGTGACGTTCATTTAAGCGCCAACTTTTTGTGATTGGCACATAGTTAAGATTTAAGTCATCTTGGATAATATAGGCGGTAAGGATTGCTCGCTTTAAAACTGATGTATGAACGTGTTCAAATTCAAATCCTTGTAGTTTTTTAGCAGCTACATGTGCCTGAACGATTCCTTCTTGTGTCAAACCCACGTTATTCCAACCAGTATATTGATTCAAAGCGTTAGCCGTGCTTTCACCGTGTCTTACCATAACAAGTTTTACCATATTATGACATTCCAACTTTCATTATAGAATTACCTTTTAATCTTAGCACAAAACGTTATTCTTATTAATCTATCAACGAATTATCTATCCCACGATTACATTCGGCTTGCAATGTAACATGGGTAATATTGAATTGATCTTTCATCATTTTATCGACGATATCATAAAGTTTATCTAAGTCTTTCATATTACAATTCTTATTAACATTAATATGAGCATCTAGCATAATATGATTTTCATCAATCATCCACAAATGCATATGATGAACCCTGACGATTTCAGGAACAGTCAGAATAGCCTTTTGAACGGCGTCTAAATCAATTTTAGGACTAGCTTCCATAAGAATATTAACCGTCTCCGAAACAACACTGTAGGCCTCTTTTAATAGCCAAATGGCAATAACTATTGTTATAACTGGATCTACCCAATTCCAATTGAAAAGAATAACGAATATGGACGCTATAAAAACACCTACTGATGAAAGTGTATCTGATAGCATGTGTAAGAATGTTGCCTTGATATTCAGATTATGCTTTGATCCAGAAAACAAAACTAACATTGAAATCATATTAGCTAATAAACCAATCACTGAAACGATCATCATCAAACGGCCATTGATCTCTTGTGGTTGAGAAAGTCGTCTAAACGATTCAAAAACCATCATGATGGTAATAACTACTAAAACAATTGAATTGACAAAGGCTGCTAAGATCTCGGCTCGCTTATAACCAAAAGTTTTCTGCGTATCATTTTTCTTACGACCAATCACATTGGCAACAAAGGAAATAATAATGGATAAAGAATCTTCCAAATTATGAAATGCATCGGAAATAAGTCCTAAACTACCTGAAAAGAATCCACCAATGAATTCTGTAATTGTGATTATGATATTTAGTGCGGTGACATAAAAGAAACGTCTGCCTGTTACTTTTCCATGTTCCATATTGTTGCCTCCCGCCCCTATCATAACAATGTTTATGCAAAATATAAAAAATAGTGCTATATACAAAACGAAGCCAACTCTAATTCAGAATTGGCTTCGTTGATTATTTATTTTAGTATCCTTTACTTAGCTGTTAACTTAGCAACAACTTTAATGGGATGAGCGATATCGATAATATCAGAGAATCTATTTGTAATATAGTCTCTCATACCGTCACGTGCTTCTTTTTTAGAAACATTATGACAAACACGCTTTTCCGCAATTTCTTGTCCCTCTTTACTCAAGAAATTACAAGTAACTTCATAATCGCCATGATTACTGAATAGCATCATCATTGCGACCCCCTTCTATAAAAATTAACATCTCATTAACATCGACCAGATATTTATACCACTTTTCAATAGTCGGTTCAACACTTTAATTTAAAATTTCTTTTTTAAGAAAGTAATAGCATTTTTTAGTAAATTAATTCATAGTTACTAATTATGATATTATGGTCATAACTAATAATTATCTATCCATTCGTCGGGGAGAATCATCATGAACAGCCATAATAATAATTCAAATAGAAATCTGACACGGGAGTCACTTCGTCGTAAACGCACGCCCTTTTACAAAAGAAAGCCTTTTATTATTTCTTTAATTTTAGTTATTATTTTAATAATTGGTCTACTTATCTTCTGGAAGTCTAGTTCAAACAATGACAAGACTCACTCCACACAACCTTCTCATAAAATAGAAAAGGTTAAGCCTAAAAAAGAAACCAAGAAAAAGACTTCTAAGAAAACAACCACTAAAAAGCCTAAAAAACAAAAAGCTGCAAATGAAATCACAGCAAAACAGCAAGAAAATGACAATAAGCAAAATAATAACGAACAGAAAAAAACTACTAATCAGATAAAAAATGCCGGGACATATAATGATTTAACTTACGACACAGATTGGTATACCTTCAAAATTTCTAATGACGTTAAATTGATCAAAGATAGCAACGGCGACGCGGCTTTGCTCGTTAAATACAACTATACTAACAAGACTCAAAGCAACGAAATTCCACAGAGAGTTCAAAATACCGCCATTATGTTGAAACAGGACAATCAACAATTAACAGCCACAACTGCTAAGGGTGATTACGCTACGATAGTTAATTCAAGTAATAATGGGCTTGTCCAGTCTGGTAAGAACTTCGATGGAGCCTTATTGGTTAAAGTAAATAACACTGACTCAGACGTCACCATGTACTTTAAGAACATTCAAACTAATGGTTGGCTAGATACTACACAACCACTTAAATTGAAATAGAAAAAGAGCTAGCTTAGGCTGGCTCTTTTTCTATCTTAAAATCTTTTAACTGTGCATATGCGATAAAAAATGTGATTAAAAACAAAACGGCGATGACATATAACGACGACATGGAAAACTGCATTTTAGCAGCTTCAGCCATTAATTTATTAGAAAACATCGGGAACATATCACGTAAAGCGTGTAATAGAATAACAATTGAGAGATTCTTTGTTTTTACGTAGATTGTACCAAACAACAAACCTATCGCTGCCGCAAAAATCACTTGGCCTGATACATAACCGATCGGCAGTGACTTTAGATTCATCGTATGGATCAAACCAAACATAATACTAGAACCAATAACCGCTCCTAAAACGTTATTGTGGAATAACTTTAAAAATAGGCTGATCAAAATACCTCTAAAAATATATTCTTCCGCCAAACCAACTAGCAGGCATAGGACAATAACTTTCAATTTGATAGCCATGTCCGGTACCGCCAATGTTGCTGAATCCAAGACCGCAATCAGAATAATTGCAGGCATCGCTGTATATAGCTGTGCCGACCAATTCTTAGTATTGAACCAATTAATTTTTTGTTGAAAAAAGAATCTATTTAGTAGAAACGCTATTACAAATACCAAAAGATCACTCAACATTTGCCAATAACTGTTAACAGAATGGCCTCGAATGACTAATGCCAGTAAAAACATGACGATAGGAAAAATCAAACTGGCTATGATAATCTTTACAAGATTACTTTTTATAAATTTCATTTTTTCTCCTTTAAAGTTATTCTTTATTAATTATATAGAAAAAGTACTTGACATGAAACGCGTTCGATAAACTATTCTTTAGACGTTGAGATACGAGTTACGCAAAACCTCATTTTGTTAAAAGCTCACCCTTTACGTATTTCACGACAAGCCAAAAATATTTATTTGTAAAAAAACTCATCCGTCAGCAGGATGAGCTTTTCAGTATCGAGACTATTTGATTAATTTTTTTATCGGTAACAGTGTCTCCCTTGTAGTCCCAAGAAAAATTTAAGACCAACTGTCCTTGATCCGTGTTAACCACCAGCAAACGTTCCTTACGACTCAAGGGATGATTAATTGGACCACCTGTTATATTTTGAGTATTCATTATATCTTTACCATCAGAAACGGCAAAAGACCTAATTTGCGATAATGGTAAATACTTGTATTGTTGTACAAACGGCAAATAAATTAATTTTATCCGTTTATTCCAAGTTCCATCATCAACATAATATATTCCTTTAGTATTGATTTTCCAGCCATTGTAGAAATGTTTCAATGACCGTGGGTAAATCACCATACTATCAATTAAAAACGCAACTATGCCGCATAAAGTCGACATCAACGGTTTATTGGGGAAGATCGAAATAACCACTACTCCCACTGCGACACCAAGAAAAATACTGCCTAACAGTGGTTCGAAACTGATTTTTCTAGCGAAACTAAATTCGTTTTCCATATCAATCACCTTGACTGTTTATGACTATGTCTAAGATAGAACTAATTGATCAAATAATCCAAATATAAGTTTTGAAAATGGACACTTTGTAGGGATCAATAATCAACTGAGGTGAACTAAGTATGCCGTCGTCCGCAAAAAATCTGTGGGCCCACAGATTTTTTACTACCTACTGTATTTCTGATTCTATTATTATTTAAAACTACTGTGTTTAGGTAGTCCTCAATTTTATATACTGAAATAAAGTTTATGAGACCTAACCTTGAAAAACATTTAATATATAGGTATCTTTCATCAAATACTAAATTTACTATTTAATACTCCAGAAATATATAAATAGAATCGGACACCAGTCCGGAGCAAGAATTGGGAATGCGTTCAGCTATGAGATCATTGTTACCGGCTCTGCCGGTTACAATGAGGCCGACTTTGGAAATCCATTATTTTGCACGAAGTGTAAAATAATTAGTTTCAAATCGTGCCCATAGCGTTCCAACAGCATTCCCAATTCTTGTGGAGGACGGCAATTTCCCACTATTCAACATAGAACCATGGTTATCAATCAAAACAACACTCAAAACAAAAAATAGCTCAGTCAAAAAATTGACTAAGCTACAGAATTACTTCTTGGGATTTCTCTTAAAAGCTCTACGGACAACCTGAAAGAAGGTCAACGACTTAACAATATGCTCAGGCTTAATATAAACCCTAATAGCACGTAATACTCGCTTAGGGTCTCTAGAAGAAAAAGTAAACATACCATTTTTCTTTGTTTCAATAGCATAACGTGGAATCCACTTACCACCAAACATTACCGAAACAACGACTTGTTTGACTTCTGTCCAAGGGATTTGAATATAGTTTGAAACATCACGGTCATCGTAAAATTCAAATCCTTTATCCCCGACCATGATTTTTCCATAATCGGTCAACCCTAAATGAGAAGTTCCCTCAACAACTAAATCTGATTTTGTATTTAATGATTGGACCATCTGACCGCTCCTTTGTTTTGTTAAAAGTATTATACGGCGGATTCCTTTTATTATCAAAAGTACCGCTACCTTTGTCTAACGAAAATGAGACATCAACTCAAAAACGAATTGATGTCTCATTTTTAATTAGTAAAGCTTTTTGAAAGTTTCGAATTATTACATAACATGTAGAACGTGTAGAAGAACACCTACAACGAACAAGCCAAGAATGATAACAATTGGAGATACTTTCTTCTTTAGTAACCACATGCAGAACAATGTTAGTAGCAAAGCTGCTAAACCAGGGATCAATTGATCCAAGTTATCTTGCAATGTTGTTACTTTATGGGCAGTCAATGATAGACCGTCTTTTTGTTGAATCAAGGCTTCCTTGATTCCTTGTGCACCTGAAGGGATCTTTGACCAATCAATGTATGCACCTTTAGCTAACTTAACAGTTGAAACTGTTGGTGTGAACTTAACAACAACCCAACGGTTAATCAAAGCACCTAGGATAAACATACCTAGAATTGAAGCACCTTTAGTAATGTCTTGTAGAACACCACCAGAAACATCATCTGTAATCTTTGAACCGGCCTTGTAGCCAAGTTCTTGTGTATACCACATGAAGGCCATACGAATAGCATTCCATGCAACGAAGTAGATAATTGGTCCAAGGATATTACCAGTCATAGCCAATGAAGCAGCCAAAGCACCGATAATAGGCTTAACAGTGAACCAGAACACAGGATCACCAATACCAGCCAAAGGACCCATCATACCAACTTTAACACCTTGGATTGTAACATCATCGATAGGAGCACCACTGGCACGTTCCTCTTCCAAGGCCATTGTTACACCAAGAATAGGTGAAGCTAAGTATGGGTGACAATTGAAGAATTCCATGTGACGTTTCAAAGCAGCGGCACGGTCTTCTTTTGTCTTATATAATTTTTTCAAAACTGGAATTAATGAATAAGTCCAGCCACCATTTTGCATACGTTCGTAGTTCCATGAACCTTGTAGGAATGTTGAACGCCACCAAACGGAGATTCTATCTCTTTTAGAAATTTTAACTTGATCTGCCATTTTTATGTGTTCTCCCCTCTTAATAGTTATCTATTATGTCGCCGACTGGATCACCGGTGTTAGAGTTTCCTCCACCATCGTTTGAACCGCCATTGCCACCTGATTTAGATAATTTCAAGTAGATGAGCGCCATAGAAATACCGATAGTACCAAGACCAATAAGTGTTAGATCTGTAACTGTAGCAAGTACGAAACCAATAGCGAAGAATGGCCATACTTCACGACTAGCCATCATGTTGATAACCATTGCGTAACCAACGGCAACAACCGTACCACCACCGATTGACAAACCATCTGTCAACCATGTAGGCATAGCATCTAGTAATGATCTAACGGGACCAGCACCAATTGCAAGAATCAATGCAGCAGGAATAGCGATACGTAGACCTTGCATACAAATAGCAACATATTGCCAGAAATCAATTTTAGCAAAACTACCTTCTTCAGCAGCCTTATCCATAATATGAACAATACCAGTTGCTAATGTACGACATAGAATTGTTAGAAGTAGTCCGGCAACAGCCAAAGGAACAGCAATAGCAATAGCTGAACCAACACCCTTTTGTCCTTTACCACCAAGAACAAGAATAATAGCTGAAGCGACAGCTGCCAAAGCAGCATCAGGTGCTACGGCAGCACCGATATTAGCCCAACCTAAGGCGATCATTTGTAATGAACCACCAAGGATAAGACAAGGTAACAATTGACCTGTAACTAAGCCGATTAAAGTACATGCGATAACTGGTTGGTGAAAATGGAATTCATCCAAAATACCTTCCATACCAGCTAGGAATGATACCAAAACGACAAGAATAATCTGAATAGCATTTAATTGCATGATTATTAATCCTCCGTTTTATTTCTTATAAAAGTTAAATCCCTATTTATTTTTATCCAATTCTGCTTGGGCTTTCTTCATAATATTATCAAGATTGTCCTCAGAATCTGTTGGAACCTTACGAACATCAAACTTGATGCCTTGTGATTCCAATTTCTTAAATGTATCAATATCATTTTGATCGAAAGCCAAAACCTTATTAGGTTGAACTTTACCAACTGAGTGAGCCATTGAACCAACATTGATTGTTTTCAATGGAACTCCACCATCGACAGCCTTTTCAACATCTTGTGGTGTTTCGAACAATAGTAATGCACGTTCGCCACCAAAATGTTTATCATCTTTGGCAATTTTGATCATTTGCTTGATTGGGATAACGTGAGCATGAACACCAACTGGTGCAGCTTGCATAATCAATTGTTTACGCAAGTCATCCTTTGCAACGTTATCTGAAACGACAATAATACGTGTTGGTGATACTGACTTATACCATGCAGTAGCAACTTGACCATGCAATAGACGTGAATCAATACGAGCCAAAACATATTTCATTGAACCAGGTTTACCACCTGAAACGCTTTGTTGTGGAGCAGCTTTAGGAGCAGCTTCCTTAGGTTGTAATGATTCTGGACGAACCTTTACACCATCTTTTGCTGTTTCAATGATATGAGCAGCAATTTCATGTGCAGAATTCATTGACATACGTGAAGCATAAGCTTCGATCAACATAGGCAAGTTAAGACCAGCAACGATAGCCCACTTATCCTTATGTGCTTCGAACAAACCATTTACTTGGTTGAATGGTGTTCCACCCCAAAGGTCAACTAAGAACAAAACTTGCTCTTGATCTTCCAATTTGGAAACAGCATCTTCCAATTTTGCCTTAAGGTCATCAGGCCCCATGCTTGGTTGCAATGTAACGGATTGAACATCTTTTTGTTCACCGAAAATCATTGATCCAGACATCTTAATGCCGTCGGCAAAGTCACCATGGCTTGCAATAATAATTCCAACCATGTTTCTTCCTCCTTATGTTTTATATAATTAAAACGCTTACTTCAACCACCCAATGCGGTCGCCTAAAAAAATAGAATAATATCCTAATAAACCGTTTTAATCTAGCCCACCCTTCATGTGAACCCTTACATAATATCATTTTTTCAGAAAAAAAAACAGTCCTTTTAAAAAAAAGTCTAGACCACATCCAAAATAAATTATCTTTGTGATTTTTAGAGATTTTCCATCGTCCTTTTGGCATATTAATTAGAGCTAATTTAACAAGCTTTCTGATTTTTTATACTTAAAATAAAAATTTTATTTCTGTTCTTTTTGTCCATTTTTGTGGCTGCTTGTGATATTTGAAAGCCGTATTTCATTTTCAAATACTTTCAGTTTTATCGTCCTCTGATACCGAAAGCATGGTAATCTCGTTATTTTCTTTTATATAAATACATTTTTGATAAATGAATTTTCACTTGTTACTTTTGTGTGACATGCTACATCACTGTTAATTTTTAAAATTTTACTATGTAATTTTTTAAGTAAAACAAATCTCATTTGCTGAAATGGTCTGTACCAATGTCTCTTGAATATTTAATTTTTAATATAGAATAAAGAACTTTTTAAAACCAAACAAAAGCAATAAAAAGCGTGATTTTTTTAAATTAATAGGATAATTCACATTTTTGAAACTTCTTTTTGATTATATAGACTCCCCCAACTTGCCATTGACTTAATAACTGGTTCTAAAGTCCTGCCAAACTCCGTCAATTGATAATCTGTTCGCAATGGTTTCAACTGATAAACAGTTTTCTTAATTATTCCATCTTGTTCTAAATCTTTTAACTGTAAGGCAAGCATTCTCCTGGAACAGTCTTTTAGTTCATGTTGTAACTGTCCAAAATGACAAATTTCATTCTGAAACAGATGATAAAGGATCACACTTTTCCATTTGCCAGATATTATTTGCAACGTACTTTCTACTGGACAACCTGCATTGCAATCATAAATATGTCGTTTCATACCCTCACTCCAATCAATCCACACATAAATTACCGTTTTTTAAAATTTGAAGCAACAACATATGACTAGTAACAAAAATTTCACGATTGTTAACTTTCTTCATGCGATTAATACTAAATATCGAGGAGGATTTATTATGAAAGCTATCGGATTTACAGAACATCTACCTATTCAAGATAAGGACAGTTTGATCGAATTTTCGCAGCCTATTCCTGAGGTTAAAGGACACGATCTATTAGTAAAAATATCGGCAGTATCGGTCAATCCGGTTGATGTTGGTGTCAGGAAAAGTGGCTATCGAAAACTTAGTCACCCTAAAGTAATTGGTTGGGATGCTGTTGGAGTGGTCATTGACACTGATAAGGAAGTTACTCTCTTCCATAACGGTGAAAAAGTATTTTATGCTGGCTCCTTTATCAGACCTGGCAGCAATAGTGAATACCAATTGGTTGATGAAAGAATCGTCGGCCACGCTCCCAAAAATTTATCAGACGCTGAAATTGCTGCTATGCCGTTAACATCATTAACCGCTTGGGAGGCACTTTTTGAACAATTAGAAATTTCTCCATATAATAAGGAAACAAACTATCAAAAAACAATCCTGATTATTAACGGAGCTGGCGGTGTTGGTTCAATTGCTACCCAACTAGCACACTGGTCGGGTTTAAAAGTAATCGCCACTGCATCCCGTACTGAAACCATTTCCTGGGTGCGACAAAATGGTGCAGATTTGACTGTTAACCACCGTAAAAATTTGATTACTGAAGTCCACAAATTAGGATTCAAATATGTTGATTACATTTTAGAATTGAATGATCTTGATGGACACTGGGAAGAAATGGCTCAACTCATCAAGCCAAATGGTCGGATAACTTCAATTACTGAGAATCGCCGTCCAATTGATCTCAAGAAATTAACTAAAAAGAAAGCTAGCTTCTCGTGGGAATGGATGTATTCCAAATCCTATTACCAAACACCTGATATGATCACACAACATGAAATTCTTGAGAATATTGCCCAATTACTTGATAACAAGACCATTCACAGTACTTTGACCAAAACTTTGTCCCCTATCAACGTTGATAACTTGAAGAAGGCTCACCAATTAGTAGAAACGAATCATATGATTGGCAAGATCGTTATTAGTAATTAAAAAATCCAGCCGAACCTGCATTCATTTACTTATAGAAACGTTTACTTCAATTACTTGTGGATTTTTTCACAACTCTTCAAGTATAATGATAGTTACAGAAATCACAAAGGAGTGAACTTGATGAAAATTATCATCGCAGGTGCGGGTGCCATGGGTAGCCGCTTTGGAATTATGCTTCATAGAGGGGGCAACGACGTAACCCTAGTTGATGGTTGGCCAGCACACGTTGAGGCTATCCGTCAAAACGGTTTAAAGGCTAACTTTAATGGTGAGGATATTACAGAACAAATCCCTGTAATGCTTCAATCAGAAGTCAAAAGTGACACTAAAGCCGACTTGATTATTTTATTCACTAAGTCAATGCAACTTGCTCAAATGTTGCAAGATGTTAAGCCGCTTATTGCTGAGAATACAAAGATTCTTTGCCTTTTAAATGGTATTGGGCACGAAGATACTATCGAAAAATATATTCCAATGGAAAATATCTTTATCGGTAATACTATGTGGACTGCCGGTCTAGTTGGACCTGGTGAGGTTAAACTATTTGGTAATGGTTCTGTCGAACTACAAAACTTAGGCCAAGATCAAGAAGATGCCGCTAAGGACTTAGCTAAAGTTCTTTCAGAATCTGGTTTAAACGCTAAATATTCAGACAATATTCACTATTCAATTTATCGTAAAGCTTGTGTCAACGGAACTATGAACTGTCTTTGCTCAATTCTTGACGTCAACATGGCTGAATTTGGAGCTACTAAGCCTGCCCATGACATCGTCGTCACAGTAGTAAATGAATTTGCTGCTGTTGCTAAACACGAAGGCGTTGACCTAGATGTTGATGAAGTCGTTGCCCATGTAGAATCTTGCTTTGATCCTGAAACAATCGGTAAACATTATCCATCAATGTATCAAGATTTGATCAACAATCATCGCTTAACAGAAATCGACTACATCAATGGAGCCGTTTCTCGTAAAGGTAAGAAATATCAAATTCCTACTCCATATTGTGATTTGTTAACACAACTAATTCACTGTAAAGAAGATATTCTTGGTGCTAAATAGTTAAATCACAGGAGGATTATTATGAAACAAAAACTAACAGCCAAAGTTTTTCTAAACAAAGTACTATCAGGAACCGCAACCGGTATTATTATCGGATTGATTCCCAATGCCGTTTTAGCTGCTATCTTAAAACTGTTCGGTAACAATCCTTTTGCACTTGCCATCGGTCAAATGGCAATTATCTTTCAACTTGCAACACCACTATTAATTGGAGCCCTAATTGCCCTTCAATTTGAATTCAAACCAATGCCTATGATGGTTGTTGGTGGAGCTGCTTTCGTTGGTTCCGGCGTTATTAAATTTAATGCCAAAGCTCAAGCCTACATCGGAGCTGGTACTGGTGACATCATCAATACCATGCTAACAGCCGCTATTGCTGTCGGATTGATTTTATTGATCGGTGAAAAATTTGGTTCCGTTGCTATCGTCTTAACCCCAATTGTTGTTGGTGTCGGCGCTGGTTTAATCGGATTTTATCTCTATCCATACGTCACTGACATTACTAAGGCTATCGGTGATGGAATCAATTCATTCACTAATTTACAACCTATCTTGATGTGTATCCTAATTAGTTGTGCCTTCGCTACCATCATTATTTCGCCAATTTCTACCGTTGCTATCGGTATGGCGATTCAATTAAATGGTATATCTGCTGGTGCTGCTGCTATGGGTGTCGCCGCTACAACCATCGTTTTAGTTGTCAACTCATGGAAGATCAACAAACCAGGTGTAACAATTGCAATTGCCCTAGGAGCTATGAAAATGATGATGCCAAATCTATTCAGAAAGCCTATCATCCTTATTCCTTGTTTGATAACTGCTGCCATCTCCGCTATCCCTGTTGCTTTGTTCTCCATTTCGGGAACACCAGCTTCAGCCGGATTCGGTTTAGTTGGTCTAGTTGGTCCCTTAGCATCAATGGAAGCTGGCCTAAATATCGCCTTATTGTTAATTAGTTGGTTAGTAATTCCAGTCATCGTATCATTAGTTTTACAATTTATTTTAGAAAAAGTACTTCACCTATACGATCGAAAAGATGTTTTTGAATTCTTAGGTTAAAAAAATAGAGCCCACACATTGTGTGAGCTCTATTTTTATTTAGTCGTAACTTTAACGACTTCATTATCTAACTTAACTTCTTGATTCAAAACATCGTACTTCATGTAGGCAACACTTGGCATATTAGTAATAATTACCATCATGTCCGTCTTCTTACCTGCATCAGTAATCTTCTTCAAGTCAACTTGTGCAAGTTGATCTCCATGTTGAACCTTTTGACCATCAGAAACCTTAATTTCAAATGGTTCACCTTTCAATTGAACGGTATCGATTCCCATGTGAACTAATACTTCTAGTCCATTTTCAGTCTTGATACCTAAGGCATGTTTAGTTGGGAAAATAGTTGTGATCGTACCATCAACTGGAGCCACAATCTTTCCATCGGTTGGAACGACTGCATAACCGTCACCTAACATCTTTTGAGCAAAGGTTGGATCAGAAACTTTTTCAATATCTTCTAGCTCACCGTTGGCGACACTATAAAAGACATCTGTTTCACCAGCTTTAACATCACTGGCTGGTTCTGATTTAGGTTCTGGTTCTTTTTTTGCAGTTGTTGGAGCAGATACAGCAACATTGTTGTCATACAATTTCTTCAAGGCGTCGGCAACAAATTGTACTTCTGTACCAACAACAATTTGAATATTAGTTTTATCCAAGACATTGATTCCTGAAACGTTGGCACTCATAATCTGTGACTTATTAGCTTTTGACGTATCGTCCAATTGTAAACGCAAACGAGTCGTACAATTATCGATCACTTTAATATTATCGTGACCACCGATACCAGCGTAAATTTTCTTAGCAGCAATCATATACTTGTCATCGTCATCAGACGTAACAACTTCGGCACTTTGATCACTTGAATCAACATCTACTGGTTCACGACCTGGTGTCATCAAGTTGAATTTCTTAATAGCAAAATCAAATACAAAGTAATAAATAACTGCCATCACAACACCTTGAACCAGCAACATATAAGGTTTGTTGGCGATTGGCATATGGAAACTCAAAATGTAATCAACTAGTCCAGCACTAAAAGTAAATCCGGCTGTCCAGTGCATGAAAGCAGCAAAGAACATTGATAAACCAGTTAAAACGGCATGGATAACATACAATGGCCAAGCAACAAACATAAATGAGAATTCCAAAGGTTCAGTAACACCGGTAAAGAATGATGCAAAAGCACCGGCCATCATCAAACCAGCAGTGGCCTTCTTACGCTCTGGCAAGGCATTCTTGTAGATAGCTAAAGCCCCTGCAGGAAGTCCGAACATCATAACTGGGAAATAACCAGCTAAGTACATTCCGGTAATACCTTTAGTACCCTTGTTGGCCCAGAAATTACCAATATCATTAATACCAGCAATATTAAATTCAAATACCTGATTTAAAGCTTGGTGCAATCCGGTTGGAATCAATAAACGGTTGAAGAAACCAAATAATCCAGCACCAACAGCACCCAAACCAACAAAGAATTTACCAAAATTAATCAAAGCATCATATAGAAATGGCCAAATGAATAGTAAAACAACTGAAATTAGTAACATTACCAAAGTAGATAAAATTGGAACTAATCTCTTACCACTAAAGAATGATAAAGCCATTGGCAATTTAGTTTCATGAAAACGATCGAACAAGGCTGCAGCAATTAAACCAGCCACAATACCAATAAATACATTTCCAGCAATCGCATTAAAGGCTGGATTGACATCCTTAACGTTAATCCCTTTTAATAAAGCAACATTTTTAGGTGAAAGTACATAAACTGGCACGATATAGGCAACCACACCGGCCATAGCTGAAGCACCGTCTTTGACTTTGGACATCCCAATTGAAAGTCCAACTGCAAACAACAATGCCAACTGACTTAAAATGGCTGTACCACCAATTTGTAAGAATTGTGATAATCCCCAATTCTGTGGTAACCAATGACCGATACCTTCAAGCAACGCTGCAGCTGGTAAAACAGCTACTGGAAGTTGAAGTGATCGACCCATTCGTTGAAGATAGGTTTTCATTTTCCTATTTTCCTCCTTATAAACATAAACATTTTTAACAAAGCTAATAATACTGGTATAGATTCAATACTGCAAGCAATTTATTAATAAAATGTAGAATGTAAGCTATTTAACCGTTTACACCAAAACAATGGACTAGACATTTACAGAATTGGTATACTCCACGATGTTCATAATTAAAATAATCTAATAGTTTTAATAATATTGACATAATGTATAATTCTTGCTATCTTTAGATTACGATATTTGAAGGAGTGAACTTTAACTGAAGACAAATCTTATATATTTCTTGCATCGGATTCGAAGCTGAGTTTTAGCACATTACTTATAAGCAATGCGCTTTTTTTGACCCCAAATTTAAAATTCGAGGAGATGTAAATTGAAACCTAAACCTTATCAAATAGGCTTTGAAAAACTCAAAGAAACATATAACACAAATGAATTTAAACAAGGATTAACTACTTCTGAAGCTAAAAAACGTTTGGCAGAAGATGGTCCTAACAAACTGGAATCACACAAAACACCTAAATGGAAAATGTTCCTACGTCAATTCAACAATATGGTTATTTACGTGCTGATTGCTTCGGTGCTCATTACAGTCTTGATGGGACACTATTCAGACTCGATCATCATTGGATTGGTAGTAGTTATCAATGCTATCATCGGTTATTACCAAGAAGCCAATGCTTCTGATGCCTTAGAAAAAATCAAACAAATGTTATCGATTGAGGCGACTGTTTACCGTGATGGACAAAGAAAAGACGTTCCCGCTGAAGATTTAGTCGTCGGGGATACAGTTTTCTTAGAAGCTGGAGATAACGTTCCTGCCGATCTTAGAATTATTGACTCTGATAATCTAAGAATTCAGGAATCCGCTTTGACTGGTGAATCCAACTCTGTTGCCAAGATTGCTGAAGAATTGTCCGGTGACAACATTCCTTTAGCTGAACAAACTAATATGGCTTTTGCTTCAACTGCTGTAACCAACGGTAGTGGTAGTGGGCTAGTAGTCGGTACGGCTTCTGATACTGAAATTGGTAAAATTTCTCAGGAAGTTAGTGCTGTCAAACAAAGAAAAACACCTCTAATGCAAGTTATCGATAGTTTGGGAACTAAGGTTTCATATGCCATCGTAGCTGCTTCAATCTTGATATTCATTATCGGTTTGATTTTTGATACCTATGCTCTACCCGTTTTAGCTTTAGCGGTTGTTGCCATGATGGTTGGTGCTATTCCTGAAGGTATGCCTGCCACAACTTCAGTTATTTTGGCTAAAGGTGTTAGCGACATGGCTAAAAAGCAAAATACCATTGTCAAAACTTTGCCGGCAGTTGAAACACTTGGTTCAGTAGACGTAGTTGCGACCGATAAAACTGGGACTCTAACTAAGAACGAAATGACTGTTACTGATATTCTGATTGATGATCAAGAATTAACTGTTACTGGAACCGGCTATGAACCAACTGGTGAAATTTTGGATCACGGTCAACCAGTTACTATGAATTCAAATTTAAAATTACTTTTACAAGCTGGATATTACGCCAACGATACCGACCTACTACATGAAAATGGTCAATGGCAAATTAATGGTGAACCCACTGATGGGGCTTTCCTAACGCTTTATCACAAGATTTTTGCTTATGACCAACCTCGTGAATTCGAGGAAGTCGATATTTTACCATTCGATTCCGATTATCGTTATATTGGTAAATTAGTAAAAAATGAACAAGATGAACGTATCCTTTTCGTTAAGGGTGCTCCTGATAAATTGTTAGATATGGCCCGCAAACAAGATTCTAATTTCAACTACGATACTTGGTTAGAAAAAGTTGAACGCTTCTCTAAAGAAGGTAAACGTGTGATTGCCGTTGGTTATGAAAAAGAACCCGACTCTACTAACAAAATCACACATGAAATGATCGTCGACGGTCTTAATTTCTTAGGCTTAGTTGCGATCATTGACCCTCCTCGTGAAGAGGTAATTGAATCGCTTAAAGTCATGCGTAGTGCTGGTGTTGAAGTTAAAATGATTACTGGTGACAATGCCATTACTGCAAAATCCATCGGTCAAAGTTTAGGCTTAGCTGATGAGATCAATGCCATTACCGGTACACAGTGGGATGCTTTATCAGATGATGAAAAAGTTACTGCTGCAGATAAGAATCAAGTTTTTGCTCGGACCACACCAAGTAACAAGTTAGAAATTATCGAAGCTTTACAAAAGAACAATAAAGTAACCGCCATGACTGGTGACGGTGTCAATGATGCTCCTGCCTTGAAACGTGCCGATATTGGTGTAGCCATGGGTATTAAGGGTACCGATGTTGCTAAAGATTCCGCCGATATGATTTTAACTGACGATAACTTTGCAACTATGTCATCGGCTATCAAAGAAGGACGTCGAATCTTCGATAACATTAAAAAGAGTATCCTCTACTTGTTACCAATCTCCTTTTCTGAAGGATTGATTGTCGCCTATGCTATCCTGACAAAACAAGAAATTCCACTTCAACCAACGCAATTACTATGGATCAACATGGTTTCAGCTATCACTATTCAATTTGCCTTGATCTTTGAGCCAGCCGAAGAAGGCATTATGAAACGGAAACCACGAAAAACCGGTAGTAAATTAATGAACCGTCATGATGTTTTCCAAATGACTTACGTAGCAATCCTTATTGCTGCTGTCAGTTTGATAATAGATATCTACCTTAATAACAAAGGTGTTGGCGAAGTTATTTCAAGTACAACAATGGTTAACACTTTAATTATTGGTAAGATCTTCTATCTATTTAATATTCGTACTCCTAAACTGGCTTTATCAAAAGAACTATTCTCTAACTCAAAAGTCTTCGTATTCGTTGGATTGATGATACTATTACAACTCTTCCTAACGTATACACCGTTCATGCAAGAAATATTCTCAACTGGCCCTATCACCTCCCTTGAATGGGGACTCGCTATTGCCGCTGGGGCAATTGTATTAGTAGTTACAGAAATAGATAAGTTAATTAGACTTAAACTCCAGAAATAATAAAAAGATCAATATACGTAGAAATTACGTCATATTGATCTTTTTTTACTTCTCTGAAACTAGTGGATATTTATTATCTAATACGTATCCAAAACCACGTACTGTTTTAATGCAATCCTTAGTCGCAGATCTTGCTGCTAATTTATCTCTTAAATGGCTGATGTGAATATCAACTGTTCGACTAGAGCCGGCCGAATCATAGCCCCAAACCCCTTCTAACAATTGGTCACGACTCAAAACCTTTCCACGATGCTGAACTAGGTACCAAAACAAACTAAATTCCTTAGGTGTCAATCCTATGTCATACCCTTGGTGCGTTACTTTATAATGCTTAAAATCAATCACAATATCATTGTATTTAACTGTCTCAGTCCGATACTCTTGTTTCTTGTTCTTTTTTAAATCATTTGTAATCGAAAAACGATCATATACCCAAAATAACTGTTTTACCTTAGCGACCAATTCTGGATATTCAAAGGGTCTAGTAATAAAACTATCTATATTAATATTGTAAAAAAGTGACCGTTTCTTCTTATCTTTAGCTGGTGCCAAAACAATGATTGGACCTGAAATTTTATTACGTAATGACTTTAGTATCTTCAATGACTGACTCATGCTGGTAATAGATGAATCCCAAAGCAAACCAGCGACTTCTTCATTTTCGACCAGTTTTTCTACTTCATTTGGATCAGTTACATTTCTAATAAACCATCCCTGATTATTAAAATAACCATTGATTTCAATAAAAAGTGACAACTTATTGCTCAACAATACTAGCGGTTGCATCTTATTTATACTTCCTTCCGGTCATTTAATATTGCAAGGGCTGAGACTGCGCAATATTAAAAAGTTTAGAAAAGGTAAATTTTCTTAACAAAAACTAACAACAGCCACTTAACATTTTGATTATAACAATGGAAATAATGTAGGTCATTCACATTGCCTAAATTCATCCATTGTATTTGAATATATACACTTACAATTATTGTTATATTAAGTGGAACCCTTACACCCCTTGCACCAGACAGTTTAAAGACCAATTGTATATTTTTTTGACAACTTTACACAATCTTTACATTAAATAAACAATATTTATACACAGCCGCATTATATTTATATTGTTCGATAAAGAAATTAACCAATACGACTTTGAATAGGGGTTTTAAAAATGAAAAAGAAAACTATCATTTCATTAGTATTAGGAATGGCTGCATTGATGCTAATCCTAACTGGCTGTGGAAATAGCAGTAGTAAGGATTCTTCAGCTGCTTCAAAGAGCAGTAGCAGCAACGAAACATCTGGAAAGGTTACTGCTGTTGGTTCAACTGCCCTACAACCACTTGTTGAAAAGGCTGCAGCAAACTTCCAAAAGAAAAATAGTAAGATCAACATCACCGTTCAAGGTGGGGGTTCTGGTACTGGATTGAGCCAAGTTCAAGACAAATCAGTTCAAATTGGTAATTCTGATATTTTTGCCGAAGAAAAACAAGGTATCGATTCTAAGAAACTTGTTGATCATCAAGTAGCCGTTGTAGGTATGGCTCCAGTTGTTAACAAAGATGCTAACGTTAAGAACCTTACAATGGATCAAGTTAAGAAAATCTTTACTGGTAAGATCACTAACTGGAAAGAAGTTGGCGGTAAAGACGAAAAGATCACCGTTGTTAACCGTGCTAAAGGTAGTGGTACTCGTGCAACATTCGAAGCAGCTGTTCTAAAAGGTGAAGAAGCTGTTAAATCTCAAGAACAAGACTCAAACGGTACTGTTCAAAAGATTGTTGAAAGTACACCAGGTGCTGTAAGTTACCTAGCATTCTCATACATTAATGATAAGATCCAAGCTGTTTCAATCGACAATGTTAAACCAACAGATGCTAATGTTGAAACAAACAAATGGAAGATCTGGTCATATGAACATATGTATACAAACGGAGCTGCTAAAGGTGCCGTTGCTAAATTCTTAGACTACATGAATTCAGACGATGTTCAGAAATCATTAGTTAAAGATATGGGATATATCAGTATTCATAATATGAAAGTTCAAAAAGATTCAAAAGGAACAGTTAGTTCTAAATAAACAAACAGAGGGGACTTCAACCTTGTAAATCTTGGTCGAGGTTCTTTTTGTATATAGGAGGATTCCCTTATGGATGATATTCAAAAGAAATTACAAACAAAATCCAAAGCCACCTTTCAAGACTACTTTGGTAAGGGAATTTGTTATCTATGCATCGGCTTAATTATTCTGTTAGTTACATGTATCCTTTACTTTATTGCCTCAAAAGGTTTGGCTACATTTACCACAGATAAAGTAAACGTCTTTGATTTTCTAACAAAGACTAATTGGAATCCTGGTGCGCTTGACAGCAAAGGACGTCCCGATATTGGTGCCTTGCCTATGATTGTTACCTCATTTAGCGTGACACTTTTGGCAGCCATAATAGCTACTCCTTTTGCCCTCGGTGTAGCCATCTTCATGTCAGAATTTTCAAGTAAAAATGGTAGTAAAATTTTACAACCCGTTATTGAATTACTAGTTGGTATCCCCTCTGTTGTTTACGGATTCATCGGTTTATCCGTTGTTGTTCCTTTCATTAGAGGAATCTTTGGTGGAACAGGATTTGGTATCCTTTCAGGTACTTTAGTTCTCTTCGTAATGATTTTACCAACCATCACTTCCCTTTCAGTCGACAGTTTGAAATCTGTACCCATGCATTATCGTCAAGCCTCATTAGCTCTTGGAGCAACCAGATGGCAAACAATCTACAAAGTTGTTTTACGCGCCGCTATTCCAGGAATCTTAACCGCCATAATTTTCGGGATGGCTCGTGCTTTCGGTGAAGCTTTAGCAGTACAAATGGTTATTGGTAACGCTGCATTAATGCCAAAAAACTTAATTTCACCTGCCTCCACCCTAACAAGTAAATTGACCACTGATATTGGTAATACAGTCATGGGAACCTTACCTAACAACGCCTTATGGTCCTTAGCCTTGATCCTTTTATTGATGTCATTGATTCTCAATTTAATCGTTAAATTCATTGGAAAGAGAGGTCGCTTCTAAAATGAATGCAAAAAAAAATGACCGCATCGCTAGTGTCATTATCTACATTATCGTTGCCGCCGTAATCCTATTATTAATTGCGATCCTCGGATATATTCTTTTTAATGGTGTTCCTGATATCTCTTGGCACTTCCTAACTTCTGCCGCACAGTCTTTCAGTGCTGGTGGTGGTATCCGTGACCAACTCTTTAATTCCCTTTATCTATTAGTTTTAACAATAATTGTCTCCCTACCTATTGGTTTAGGTGCTGGTATTTATTTATCAGAATACGCCGCTGACAACTGGTTCACTGATTTGATCAGAACTAGTGTCGAAGTTTTGAGTTCCTTACCTTCTGTTGTTGTTGGTCTGTTTGGTTACTTGCTATTCGTAATCAAATTGCAACTTGGATTCTCAATTCTATCTGGTGCCATTGCCTTAACTTTCTTCAATTTACCTCTATTAACAAGAAATATTGAAGAATCATTACACAGTGTTCCCAATTTGCAAAGAGAAGCCGGTATGTCATTAGGCTTATCAAACTGGAAAACCACAACTAAAATTATTTTGCCTGCTGCTCTACCAGGGATTCTAACTGGTTTGATCCTAAGTGCTGGTAGAATCTTCGGTGAAGCTGCCGCATTGATTTATACGGCTGGTCAAAGTGCGCCAACCGTTGATTATAGTAATTGGAATATTTTTTCCGCTACAAGTTTTTTAAATCCCATGCGACCAGCTGAAACTTTGGCTGTCCATATTTGGAAGGTCAATACTGAGAGTGTTACCCCAGATGCAAATTTAATTTCCAGTGCTTCATCTGCTGTACTTATCATCGTTATCCTTCTATTTAACCTAGGGGCTCGTTTCTTGGGTAATAAATTATACAAGAAAATTACTGCCACGAAATGAGGAACCAAACATGAAAGAATACAATTTAGACGAATCTTACATAACTGATATTAATGAAAAGTTGGCTCTTTCTACAAAAGACATTCAAGTCTATTACGGGAAAAGCCAAGCTATCTTTAACGCCAGTTTAAAATTTCCACGTTATAAAATTACAGCTTTGATTGGCGCTTCCGGTTCCGGTAAATCTACTTATCTTCGCTGTTTAAATCGTATGAACGATAAAGTTGCTACCGTCAATGGTGAAATTTCTTATCGTGGTGTTGATATAAATTCTCCTAAAACTAACGTTTACGAAGTTCGCAAACATATCGGTATGGTATTTCAAAGACCTAATCCGTTTGCTAAATCTATTCGTGAAAATATCACGTTTGCATTAAAGAATGCTGGAATTACCAAGAAAAGCGAACTAGAAGAACGTCTCGAAGAAAGCTTAAAGGGTGCCGCTCTTTGGGATGAAGTCAAAGATGACCTCAACAAAAGTGCTTTGGCTCTTTCCGGTGGCCAGCAACAACGTCTCTGTATTGCCAGATCAATTGCCATGAAACCTGACATCCTGCTTTTAGACGAACCAGCCAGTGCCCTAGATCCAATTTCCACTTCTAAAATTGAAGACACTTTAAAAACTTTGAGCAAAGATTACTCCATTATCATCGTTACTCATAATCTTCAACAAGCCTCACGTATTAGTGATTACACAGCTTTTCTACATTTGGGACACATTATCGAATACAATTCGACAGTCAATGTCTTTACTAATCCTAAGATGCGACCAACTGAAGATTACGTTTCTGGTAATTTTGGATAAAAAGACACTCATATTAACCAAAATGGTTAGTACGAGTGTCTTTTTTATTTTTAAATTTTTTTATGCCTTATCTTTCAAAATCAACTGATATTTATCTGTTTGTTCCGTCTTTTTAATAATGTACTTAGTAATGATCAAATGTTGCAAATCCTCACGTTGTTTCTTATCTTGGCTCATAAACAGACGGTGTATCTTATGATTAAATCCAGTAACCAAAGCCATCCAGCCATTAGTGGCGGCTATCGACCAATCCGACCCACTACCAAATACTTGGGATTGGTGGACTTCATCACAGAATTCAAAGGCTTTTCCCGTTACCTCAATATTATTTGCTGAAGATTGAACGTTTTTCTGCAAATCTTCTAAATTATCAACTGACATACAATACCCTCATTTTTATAAAAATAAAAAGACGAGATAATTTTTATCCCGTCTTTTATTTTACTTGTTTATCAAATAATTATATAGACCGTACATTGTAGAATCTTCTAAAGGTATTTTTTTACCATCATCTGTCACTTCGACTATTTTGACATAATCTTCAAAATCAGGTACCTCTAACTGTTGAATAGCTACAAATTGATCACCATTCTTGTACTCTTTTACTTTTTCAACATTACCATCTAAATAAGTTATCTTTAGCATTAATCATTGTCTCCTTGAGCTCTCAAAATTTCACCCAATGAAGGTTGTTCCTTAACGTCAATATGATACTTCTTAGCATAAGCATCTACCGCTTCTTGACCGTACATCTTAGGATCTAAAGGCATAAAGGCTGTTGCAATCGGATCATCTGGCTTGATTATAGCGTTAACAACGATTGGTTTCTTATTGCCTGCTGCTTGTAATTCCTTAATCTTATCAAAGATTTCATTAACGTCTTTAATTGATTTAACTGTGAAGCCGATACCACCAAGTCCTTCAGCTACTTTAGCCCAATCGGCATCGGTCAAATCTACTCCGTACAAGTGTTGTTTTGAGGCAACTTGTTCATAGTAAATGAAACCGAGTCTCTCATTTGAAAGAATAACGTTAACAACTGGCAATCCATATCTAGCTTCAGTAATCAAATCAGGAGCTACCATTGAAAAGCCACCATCACCTGAAAGTGTCCATGCTTGTCCTTCTGGAACACTCAAAGCACCAGCTAATCCAGCAGGTAATCCAAAGCCCATTGTTGCGAATAATCCTGACAAAGCAAAACGTTGATTCTTGTTCATTGGCAATCCACGAACACCGAACTCAGTTACATTCCCTGTATCAACACCATAAGTATCGTTAGGACCAGCCATTTCAGCAATCTTACTTGTTACTGTCTCTGGATTTAAACCTTCACTATCATCTTTAGCAAGTTTATCTAGCCATTTGTCCCAGTTAGCCTTATTCTCTTGGTTAGCCTTCAACCAAACACCAGCTGGCAAAGTTTCTTTGGTATCAATCAATCCTTGCAAATAACTCTTTGCATCGGCGATTACTGCATAATCCACATCAACTGTTTTACCAATATCATAAGGGTTATTATTTACATCAATAATTTTAACGTTCTCTGGCCAGAATCTAGCAAATGGGAATTCTGAACCAATGAATAAGATCAAGTCGGTATGTTGTAGAGCTTCAAATCCCGATTTACTACCTAAGCGTCCGAAGGTACCAATAAAGTTAGGATGATCTGTACCGATTACACCTGTTGCGGGAACAGTATTCATGACTGGAATATTAAATTGTTCTGAGAATTTAGTCAAAACATCTTTAGCACCTAGTAGTCCACGTCCAGCATAAACAAGTGGATGCTTGGCTTCTTTCAACATCTTCAAGGTATTCTGGATATCCTCTGGGTTAACTGTTTGTGTATAAGTATTCTTTACAATCTTTGGTGTCTTAGCGGGTGCATAGTCAATTTCTTCATTTGTCAGATTTTCTGGCAAAATAACAACTGCTACACCATTTTGACGATATGCTTCACGAATAGCTTGATTAATTACATAAGGAATCTGATCAGCTGTTGTAACGGTACGGTTATAGACTGAAACATCGCTAAACATTGGACCTTCATCCATTTCTTGGAAGTAATTAGTATTCATATTTTCCTGTGGAACTTGTCCTATCAAGGCCAAAACAGGAACGTGATCCATTTTAGCATCATACAATCCGTTGAATAGATGTGTGGCACCAGGGCCAGCGGAACCAAATGCAACACCAATTTTACCTGTGAATTTAGCATCAGCGGAAGCAGCGATTGCACCTACTTCTTCGTGACGTACTTGAATATATTTCACCTTGTCTTTTTCTAAGTAAAGTCCCTCAACAGTATGGTTAATTGAACCACCAGGTACACCATAAACATGGTCGACTCCCCAATCTTCAAGAACTTTTACTAATGCTTGTCCAGCTATCATTTTTGTCATATTTTCCACTTTCCTCTCGAAAACTTTAATCAACATTATGCATAACTATATAAGTTGCCTGCAACCGTTATCATCGAATACTTTTAGATAAAAATCAAATAATTAATCTTGTTATATTTTTAATTTATATAATTTTGCCAATAAAAAAAGCAAGGCATCTGCCCTGCTTCTTGATTTCCATTAATTGTTGAAAAATTGTGATACGACTAAGAAAACTATTCCACCAACAATTACCCCAATACCAATAATGAGATAATTCCATAGTCCTAATACCCCTAACAAGATTAAGACAATCCCAATTATTGGATGATGTAACAACGCAATTCCTGTCTTGATAAATAACCAAATAATCACAAGAATTGCCACCCCAATAGCAATTAATATCGGTGCCGAGCTACTAGTAGCGCTGGCTGCCATTAATGTAAGCATTATTAGCCTCCTTTTGTAATCTAGATTATATCATTAATAAATCTCCCTCGGTACTGTTTATACAATTAAATATATTCTAAAAAATTATGGAATTTACTGTAAATATTATGAAAATAATATTACAATCAAAGCTTAAGTATTTCAGTTAGATTCAAAGGAGTTTTAATTTGATATTTAAACAAAATGACCACCGCAAATGGCTTGCCCTGACTTACATCATTGTCTTCTTTTTACTTGAAGTTATGATTGTGAGCAACAATGCCTTCATCTTAGGGATAGATCACTCTATTCAAAATATCCTTGGGAACATGGTATCTGCACCCAGTACCAAAATATTTTCTACAATTACATTTCTAGGTAGCCCGATGATGGATGTTATTTATCTATTATTAATCATGTTGATTCTTTTCATAAGGGGTCGAAAAGATTCTAGTTTATGGATCGGTTTCATTTTAATCAGTGGTAATATTATTGCTTTTCTAGTTAAAATTACCGTTAGACGACAGAGACCCTTGGATAAAATAATTCCAGCTTCTGGATATAGTTTCCCAAGTGGTCATGTGTTTGGTACCACCTTAGTTATTCTAACATTGATTTTTCTCGTCTTACCGGCTATTAAGAACATGACGACCAGAAAAGTCATTAAAGGATTATTAATTGCCTGGCTAATCATAGTCGCAATTTCTAGGGTATACCTACGCGGACATTTTCCCAGTGATGTTATTGGAAGTGCTTTGTTAGCAGGAACCTGGTGGGAATGCTGTGAACTATTATATCTAAGATATTATGATTCTATCGGTCATTCATCCCATACAAAATAAAAAATGCTCAATCAGTTGGAAAGGCTGATTGAGCATTTTTCTTATCGATTAACGATTTCTTTAATAGCTGACAACAATTTTGTAATATCTTCATCGTAAACTTCACCAATATTACCAATTCTAAATGTTGGTACTTGTGAAATTTTACCGGGATAGATAACAAAACCATCTTCCTTTAATTCTTGATAGAATTCATGAAAGTCAAAATCATCACTTGGATAAATAAATGATGTAATAATTGGTGATTGGAATTTTTCATCAATTAAAACCTTGAAACCAAGTTCTTCCATACCAGAAGCTAGATGTTTTTGATTGTCAACATAACGTTGATGGCGGGCTACCACGCCACCCTCTTCATCTAATTCCTTAAGAGCTTCAGCAAAGGCATGCACAACGTGAGTAGGAGAAGTGAATCTCCACTTACCATTGTTACGCTCCATTTCAATATATTGACCATATAGATCAAGTGATAATGTTCTAGAAATTCCTTTTGTAGCTTCCAAAATTTTCTTTCGAGCAATAACAAATGAGAATCCAGGCACACCTTGAATACATTTATTAGAGCTACTGATCAAAAAGTCAATTTTATTAGCTTTAATATCAATTGGAACTCCACCAAAACTACTCATTGCATCAACAATTGTAATTATGCCTCGATCACTAACTTGAGGAATGATCTCTTCAATAGGATTCAAGATACCTGTTGTAGTTTCACAATGGATCATTGCAAAGTGAGTTACATCTGGATTTTCATCCAAAACCTTTGTAACTTTTTCTAGAGTAATTGGTTGTCTCTCATCAACTACTAGGTCAACGTGATTGATACCATAAATATTAGCCATTTCACTAATACGTTTTCCGTAAGCACCGTTGACGGCAATAAGTAATTTATCATTATCCGAAATTGTTGAACTAATCACAGATTCAACTCCATAAGTACCACTACCTTGGATTGGAACTGCTGAATATTCTTCTTCGATAACTTGTCCAACGCTCAATAGTGAATGACGAAATGATTGTGTGATTTTTTTATAATCATCATCCCAAGTACAATAATCAAAATCCATTGCACTTTTTACTTTTTCACTAGTAGTCAATGGTCCGGGTGTTAAAAGCAAATATTTTTTTACCATTTTTTATCCATCGATTCATTTAAATATTCAATAATTTGAACCAAATCATAAATACTATCAATTATAAAATCAGTATTAACAGATTCAAATTTACGTTTTACTTCATTACGTTTAGCAACTTGTTGCTCATTATCCAATTCATCAAATTCAACCTGTGATAATCCCATTAAACTACTGCCTTCGACTATCCCAACTGTTTTGACACCAGCATTACGACCTTCTTCAATATCTACTAAAGTATCCCCTACTTTAATTACCTTATTAGGATCATCAATATTGAATTTTTTCATAATCAATTGGATCATTGCAGGAGAAGGGCGTCCTTGGTTATTAACATCTTCTGACGTCACTACCATATCAGGAGTATAGCCATATTCCGCAGCCTTATATTCAACAATCTTCATCATTTCCGCAGTGTAACCAGTAGTAGTTGCAACATTAATTCCGTAGTCCTTTAGATAATTAAAGGTCTTTAATACGCCTGATTTCAATTCGGTATACTCTTTTAAGTAATGAATCAATGATTGTTGAAAACCGGCATATATTTTTTTACGGTCATCATTGTTGGGTAAAGCTGAATACTTCTCTTGCCACTGCTGTTTAACATCATCAAGTTCTAGGATCTTGCCAATGTGATCCCACTTAGCCATCCCCATATCTCGACGAATTTCTTCATCACTTAACTCTATTCCAGCATCTTTAAATGCTTTTTTAAAAGCGATGACTGGCGCTAAACTTCCATAATCAACGGTTGTTCCCGCCCAATCAAAAATAATTGCTTCAATCATAAAAAATTCTCTCCCTAACTTAACGGTCTAAATAGAAATGTCTAATTTTAACCGCAATAAACTCAAGCAAAAATGTTACTAAAATAATTAAGTAAACGATAAAACCTACTTCGTGGAAATCAAAACTCATACCACTGGCAACGAACAATTGATAACCAATTCCTCCAGCACCAGCAGCTGCACCAACGGCAATTGCATTTGCAAAGTTAATCTCTAAACGAATAAATGTCCATGAGACAAATGAAGCCATGATGGTTGGCCAAATAGCTTGAAATACAATTACCCAAAATTTACTACCTGTAACCTTTAGTGATTCAATAGTTGACTCATCAATTCCTTCAATACTTTCTGAGTATGCCTTTGTTAGGTAAGCAATACTATGAAAACTCAATCCTAATATAGCAGCAGTAGATCCTAATCCACATACGATAGAAAAGATCATTGCCCAGATAATAGTTGGAATAGCTCTTATAACAGCCATAATTACTCTGATAGTTGTTCCCAAGTAGATATTAGTTAGATTCTTAGAAGCCAAAACCGCAAAGAAGAATCCAAAAACAGCTCCTATAATGGTTGTCATAATTGAGATAAGTAAACTTGTTCCTAAGCCTTGTAATAATTCGCCTAGTCCATCACTACCAGCATTAGGTTGTAAAAACATTTGATGTAAAGTTACTGACAATTCTTTCACAGCTTCATTAAGACGCACATTGGCTGTATCTAAATGCGTTAATGTAAAACCTGTAATCACCAGTAAAGAAACAAATACTAATAAAATCATTATTCGAGATAAACTAGTTTCGTGTAACTTAATATTAGGTGAACTTGGTAATTGAGGTTTTTTGATTACCCTATCTTCGCTATCTATCATAAGATCACCTTCCTAATTTGATTTGAAATCAGTTCCAGTCCAATAACAACAATGATAATGGACAAAACAGTCATTCCAGCGGCATCAAATCTAAAGCTCTTGTAATACAAGTCGAAGATGAAACCAATTCCTGTACCAGTTAAGATACCGACCAACGTAGCATCACGAACGTTATTCTCTATCATATAAAGAATCCAACTTAGAACACTTGGCAAGATTTGTGGCAAAACAGCTTGAAATATTACTTGAAAGTAACTTGCCCCAGTAGCCTTCAAAGCTAGCATTGTCTCACTTGCCTCATCTTCAATAATCTCCATAAAGGCACGAATCAAGAAACCTATGGACATCAACAACAAAGCTAAGAATCCAGTAAAGTCACTTTGTTTAAATGAGAAAAGTAGAATCATTGACCAAGCAACCAGTGGAATATTTCTAAAGAAAGATGCTATTCCACGCACGATCAATTGCACGCCCCCATTTATACCAGTAACTTTGGAACCAATTAGAGCTACAAAGATGGAGATAATAGCGGCCACTACAGTTGAAGAAATAGCCAACAACACTGTTTGCATCAATTTTTGCCAAATCTTGGGTAAATATTCTACTGAGTTAGCTGTCGGTTGGAAATTAACACCTAACCACCCAAAAGCTCTGGGAACTGCCATTAGTCCGCTCAAATTATCAAAGTTTAAGAACCAACTACCTAATATATAGGTACCGCCAATAATTGCGATTATCGCGGTTTGATACCAACCTTTGCGAGTTAAATATTTTGCAGAAGATTGCATTATTCAAGCTCCTTTGTAATATCTTGATCATAAAGCGTCCTCAAAATATCCTCTGACAACAAATCAGCAGCCTCATCAAAGACAAGTTGTCCTTTACGAATACCAATAATTTGGTCAGCATATTTTTTTGCTATATTAATTTGATGTAAATTAGCAACACAAATCAAATTGTATTCTTCAGTTAGGTCTTTAAGTAATTGCATTACAGTTTGTGCAGATGCTGGATCCAATGAAGCAATCGGTTCATCACACAAAATAACTTTAGGATGTTGAATCAAAGAACGAGCAATCCCAACCCGTTGTTTTTGACCACCACTAAGTTCTGAACATCTTTGTAAAGCAAAATCTTCCAAACCAACTTTTTTCAGCAATGACATTGCTTCTTCTTTTTCGGCCTGTGTATAGCGACCAAAAACGCCAGCCAAAGTTGATTTATAACCTAAGCGACCATGTAAAACATTTTCAATGACTGTCAATCGTTCTACCAAATTGTAATTTTGAAAAACCATTCCAATTTGACGACGATATTTTCTTAATTGTGCTTTGTTGGCTGAACGAATGTCACTACCATCAAGAAGGATTTCACCATTGTCATCTTTGATCAATTGATTCAAACTTCTTAAAATAGTAGTTTTACCAGCACCCGAGGGACCAATAATAGCCACAAATGTTCCTGGTTCAATGCTGAAAGATATATTTTTTAGAGCTGGATGATCTTTTTGGTAACTTTTATCTAAATTCTTAACTTCTAACATAGGCCGCCTCTTTATTTACCAACTAGTTCATGAGTAGGTTTGTACCATTCGTCATCAACTTTTAGAAGAACAGTTTTGTCTGATTTCTTTTGCCATAGAGTTGGTGTTTTACCTTTTCCGTCAGAGAATAGGTCTTTATTGTTTGTAATGTCTTTTGATGTAAAGTGCTTTGTAATAGCATCGATATCGTCTTTACTTAGAGCCTTTGAATTTACAACGAAAGGTCCATTTTGAACTGGTAATACTGAAAGGTTAACTAATTCCTTACCTTTAAATTCTGCGAATGGTGCATCAGCGTCACTTCTAACTGTGAATGTTGAACCAACTTTGTCATAACTACCTGATGTAACTTTTAAGAATGGTGTAAGGTCACCATCATCAAATGCAGCAACGTCAGCGTCACCCTTTAGCAAGTTAATAGCTGAACCTGGGTGAGTACTACCGTAAAGAACTTTATCGAAGAACTTGCCACCTTCTGATAGTTGATCCTTATTCTTTAACTTAAAGTGCTTTTGAATTTCGTCAGTTGGTACGGCAAAACCTGAAGTTGAACTTGTTGAAACAAATGATGCTTTCTTACCTTTAATGTTATCAATACTGTACTTGCCATCTTTCTTGTATTGGTCCGCCTTGTCTTTTTGAACCATCAAGTATGAACGATAACTAGCACCCTTTGTTGTACCCTCAGGGCCAGATTGTAGAAGCAATGGAACAACTTTGTCATTCTTAGCATGTGCTTGAATATAACCATCGGCACCCATGAATGCTAATTGTGCTTTACCTGAAGCAATAGCTTCAATGGCAATATTGTAATCTGTTGTTGTTTGAATATTAATTTTCTTACCAGTTGCTTTGTGTAATTCTTCCTTCAATGCTTTTCTTGAAGCACTGAAGTTTTTAGCTGATTCATTTGGATAGAAAACCATTGTGATTTCCTTACTACTGTTGCTACCAGCCTTTGGTGAAGCTGCACTCTTTGAAGAACAACCAGCTAAAACACCGGTTAATAATAAAAATACCCCTAGAAAAGCGGTTAATAATCGCCCTTTTTTCATAACTAACTCCCAACTTTCTCTATCATTTTTTCGAACAGTCTAAGATTAACAAAGCTATGTAAAGTAACGATTAATTTTCTGTAAAATATATTTTTATATGCTTTACACAATTTAAACAATTTATATACAATTGAGAAATTCCGGCAATTTTTAATACAGCGTTATAATGGATTTAAAATAAAGTGGGAGGTAATTTTATGGCAACAAATATTCCTTATATCGAATTAGCAAACGGAGTCACGATTCCTCAAGTTGGTTTGGGCGTCTTTCAAATGAGTGATGAAGAAGTTCTCAATAGTGTTAAATGGGCTATTGAAAATGGTTATAGACACATCGACACCGCCAGTTTTTACGATAATGAAGAAGCAGTTGGTAAAGCTATCAAAGAAACTGGTATCGACCGCAAATATCTTTTCATAACTACAAAAGTTTGGAATGACGTTCGTGGATACGATGCAACTATTGCTCAGTTCAATAAATCCTTAAAAAAGCTAGATATGGATTACTTAGACCTTTACTTAATTCACTGGCCAGCACCAGGATTTGAGGAAAATTGGCGTGCAATGGAAGATTTATACAAACAAGGTAAAATCAAAGCTATCGGTGTTTCTAATTTTAAAGCACATCACATCGAACAATTGATGAAGACAGCTACGATTGCTCCAATGGTTGACCAAATTGAAACTCATCCCTATTTCCAAGAAAATGATCTGCATGAATACTTAAAACAACACGACATTGCTCATGAGTCATGGAGTCCACTAGGTGGCGGCGTTAATAAAGTTATTGATGATCCGGTCATTAAAAAAATTGCTGATGACCATAAAAAGTCACCAGCACAGATAGTTTTACGTTGGCATATTCAACGTGGAGAAATCATTATTCCTAAATCTACTCACGAAAATCGTATTAAGGAGAACATCCAATTGTTCGACTATCACTTCAATTTGAGCCCTGAAGAAATGAAACAAATCGCCCAACTAGACAGTGATAAACGTGTTGGAGCCGATCCAGACGATAAAGAATTTTTAAAAGAATCAACAACTTTTTCAACTCAAAATCATTAATAGACGAAAAAAAGACCATCCTCACGGATGATCTTTTTTTAACGAACCGTTTCAATCCAACGTTTCATCAAATAAATATTGATAACACTGAAGATCACGATCCAGATGCAAGCAATGCCTGAACCAATCCACAATGAAGATGTCACTTGTTTTACTGTATTAATTTCAAATCCACTTTGGAAGAATGCTGAAATGATATTAACCATAATGTAGTTAAAGCCCCAAAGTGATAGGCCAATAACTACCAAGTAAACTAAGAACAAGACAAATTTTTGTCTACCAAATGGTAAAAAGCCACTAACTAAATTAATAATAAAATGAATTAAAGTAATCCCTGACCAAACTACGATAGTTGCTAAAGCCATGAATAATAGAAACTGGAATCCTGCTAATATATCGCTGGAACTAATCTGCTCTCTAAACTGAGTATACTTAGAGTAATTAATCGCCATCGCAATCAAATCCATTACTACATTGATAATTGTTTCTACGATCCACAGATAAACAGTGGCTAAAAATGTCGTTAATATATTGCTTAAATATAACTTTGTATCTGAAATCGGTATTAGCCGATAATTGCTACTCGTCAGTACACGTTCATTTGTACGTGAAAGCAAAATAATACTAACTAAATTTACAATCATTAAACTTATTGCAAAAATTACCGGAATGAATTCAAAACTAGTGTAACCCATTTTGAAAAGATTAATGAAAAAGATAACTACGATAGCTATGGCATCAATAATTAAAACCCAATTCATTAATTTGAATTTATCCCATATCAGATTCTTACTTATGCCCCAAAAATCACTCATCGAGCTAATCCTCCTTCATAAACCTTTTCGTAATACTCCTCAATACCGAGATGATATTTCATTTGAATATTCTCAACGGAATCAACTTCATAAACTGTTTGATCTTTAATGATTACAATGTCATCCAATAAACTAGCAATCTCAGTTACATAGTGATCACTAATAATAATAGTAGAATCTTCAGTTTTCCAACGAAGAATACTGCTGATTATTTTCTTACGTGACATACTGTCAATTCCACTCAGAGGTTCATCCAACAAATATAAATTTGTTTCTCGAGATAACGTTAGAGCAATCACTAATTTTCCTAACGTACCTGTGGATAAAGAAGATAAACGTTTAGTAGCGTCTAAACCTAAGTATTCAGCAATCTCTGCATACTTATCATTGGAAAAATCAGCATAGGCATTACGATAAAATCTGACAATATCACTGATTCGATCACTTCTATGAAAGCCATTCAGACTGTCGCTTAAGCTAACTTGTGATTTAATCTTACTTTTTTGAGTCATCCCATTAACAGAAATTGTCTTTTCATTACTAGCATTGACACCAGCAATTAGGCGCATCAGTGTCGTCTTACCGGACCCATTCTCACCCAATAATCCGATGATCTTACCACTATCTAATTTCAAATTAATATGATTCAAAATGGTTTTATTGTTTTTACGATAACTAAGATTATCAATTTCTAAAATTTTACTCATGGTCATCATCCCTCTGCTTAACATAGTCAATAAAGCTACTGATTATCTCGTCGTCACTCATCTTTAATGCGTGCAATTTATCATATGTTTCATCCAATGTACTTTTCACAATACGATCCCTCAATTTTCCAATAATTGTTTCGTCGCTCGTTATAAAATTACCTTTACCACGTTGTGGTGCAATAATATTCTCTTCGGTCATTTCTTTTAAAGCTTTTTGTACAGTATTAGAATTGGCCGTAAATTGAACAGCCAATTGGCGTACTGACGGTAATTGTGAACCCAATTCATATTCATGGGTAATAATCTTATGGTATAAAATTTCTTTAATTTGAAGATATATCGGAATGTTATCAATATATTCCATTACTTTTCCTCCACACTGTCCTACTACACTAATACAGTACATCCTAAATAAATAAAAATCAACTATTTTATTTATTTCGATAAAAATAAAATTTTGAACAAAAAAACAGCATTTATTCAGCATCTACAATCCGTAACTGACATATTGTAGAAAAACTAAATAAATGCTGTTTTTGCTTATCCTTAATTACTCTTGTGCTAACGATTTTTTCAAGGTTTGTTTCAATAATAACGGTGAAATCAAAGTAACTAAAATAATCACCAGAATAATTGCTGAATAATCAGTATTGTTCAACAATCCCGCTTGATGGCCAATTTGGGCGGTAATCAATCCCATTTCGCCACGAGCTATCATACCTGTCCCAATAACAGAACTGCTCAAATTATCAAAGCCACTAATTTTAGCTCCCAAGCCACAACCGATCCATTTAGTTAAAGCTGCTAGAATCACAAGAACAATCACCAAAACTAAATTCTTCAAAAAATGATTTAAGGTCATGTTCAGTCCAACGCTAACAAAGAAGACTGGAATAAAGATCGAATTCCCTAAAGGTTCCACATGGTCAGCCAAAATGCTTTTGTATGGTGTATTAGCTACGGCAATTCCAGCAAAGAAAGCACCGATAGCCCCGCTTAAACCAACAATATTAGCCAACCAAGCCATACTCAAACAGATAATCATCGACATAATCGTCACACTTGATGGTACGATCAATCTCTCACCTAGATGCATTAAATATGGTGCAATCCACTTTACCAACAAGAAAGTTCCACAGAAGAAAGCTAATTGTTCCAACATGATAATAAGAATTCCTGGTTGCTGCCCACCGGCGTGGATACCTTGGGTGGCTAACAAACTGATCATCAACGACAACAATAAAACACCAATGATATCATCTGCCACTGCCGCTCCCAAAATAGTTGCACCCTCACGAGTTGATAGGGCTTTATATTGTTTTAATACAGCTACTGAAATAGAAACTGACGTTGCGGAAAAAACTACACCGATAAATAGGGCTTCCAAGAAGGAAAAGCCGAATAGATAAGTTACGCCACCCATGACTACCACTGGCAAAACAACTCCTGAAATAGCAACGATGACAGCTGGTCTTAAATACTTTCGTAGCAATTTCAAGTCACTCTCTAGCCCACCTAAGAACATTAAAATGACAACACCAATATCAGAAAAAGCACTAACTAATCCATCCAGTTTGATCCAATCAAGTATTGCTGGTCCCAGAACAATTCCGACTAACAATTCGCCAATAACTGCTGGTATACCGATTCGATTAGCAAAATGGCCAGCTATTGTAGTTGTAATTAAAATTAGACATAATGGCCCTATAAAACTCATTTAATCCCCCCCCATTTTTAAATATTTGAAATAAATTTATTAAATTTGTTAATATCCATTCTACTACTTCATCAAATCAAAAAAAATGTAGAGTGAAATTGAAATACATTCCATCTCTACATTTTATTATTTCAAATACTTAAAAACTTGTTGACCGGCTTGACGCCCAAATATCACTGTTTCAGCAATTGAATTGCCACCGATTCGATTATTTCCATGTAGTCCGCCGACTACTTCACCTGCTGCAAATAAGCCTTTAATAACCTGATTATCGGTATTTAGAACTTGTGTATTGTGATTAATGGCTACGCCACCCATTGTGTAATGGACTGCTGGAGCGATGTGGATTGCAAAGAATGGTCCTTGAGAGATTTTTCTTTCCATACCCGTGCTACGTTTAAATTCACTATCTCGCTTAGATTCAACGGCCTGATTCCATTTTTCCACCGTTTCCTGCAAGTTTTGTGGATTCAAATTCGTCTTCTCGGCTAATTCAGTTAAATCTTTACCATTTTCTACTAAACCTACGTGATCATAGAACTCGATTGCCTTGACGCGTTGGCGAATGCTTGTATCAAAAATCAGATAAGCTCCGGTACCGCCTAGATCATCAATCGCCTGGGTGACGTTCTTTCTGGTATCCAATTCATTAACAAAGCGTTGGCCTTGCTTATTGACTAAAATTGCACCTTCACCTCGAACAGCTTCCCCGATCAAAAAGGCATGTGGAGTATCTTGTTGAACGGTAGGATGAACTTGAACTTGATCCATATCAACTAATTTTGCCCCTACTTTTTGAGCCAACTTGATACCATCGCCAGTTGCTCCAGGTTGATTGGTTGTCTTTAGACTGGTCAAGTCGGCACGATATTTCTTTAGCAAATCTTTTCCAGCACCAAATCCACCAGTTGCCAGGATAACGGCTTTAGCATGGATTTCAACTTTTTGATCCGTAGATGCTTTAACACCGATAACTTGGCCATCTTTCATCAACAATTCATTAACTTTGATACCGTCGAATACTGGAATTTGATACTTATCCACCAATTTCAAAAGTTCTGTTACTAAGTATCCGCCAATCGGTGCCAATGAACTAGGACGATGGGTTCTCATAGTCTTCATTCCACCAGTGATCGTTAGATCATCTAATTCAATTCCATGTTGAGCTAACCAGTCAATTGCTAAAGCACCATGCTCTGTGAAAAATTTTAATAGTTCAGGATTATTTTGCTTGCCACCACCGACAAAGGTTTCATCGTAAAAATCTTGATAACTATCCACAATTTTATGATCCAATTGAACAAAGGTTTCAGCAGCATTCATTCCTGAAGATGCTCGGGTCGTATTGCCACCAAGTTTATCCATCTTCTCTAAAATAACTGGGGACAGTCCTAATTCGTAAGCCTGGATCGCGCTGGTTAATCCGGCACCACCAGAACCAATAATTATTACATCATAATTATCTTTTAACTGATCGATTTTAGTTGGTGTAAAAACAAATTTTTCTGCCATTTTATTTCTCCTCAATATTAGTCATATCAATTGGAACAACCCATTTATCAAACTGTTCTTCAGTCACTAGACCTGACTTAAGTGCAGCCTCTTTTAGAGTTGTTCCCTCAGCTTGAGCTTTTTGAGCAATTTCGGCACTCTGATGATAACCAATATGCGGTGATAAAGCAGTCACAGTCATTAATGAACGATCCACTAATTCTGTCATTCGGTCTTCATTGACAGTCAAACCAGCAATCATCTTATCGGCAAAACCATACATCGTTCCCGTCAATAATTCAGCTGACTCTAAAAAGGCGCTGATCAAAACTGGCTTATAAACGTTCATTTCAAAGTTACCTTGACTAGCAGCCATTGTGACGACAACATCATTTCCCATCACTCTGACAGCAGCCATTGTGATAGCTTCAGCTTGAGTAGGATTAACTTTGCCTGGCATGATAGATGAACCAGGTTCGTTGGCAGGAATATTCAATTCGCCGTAACCAGATCTGGGACCACTAGCTAGAAAACGAACGTCGTTGGCAATTTTCATCAAATCACTAGCTAATGTTTTGATGGCACCATGAACAACATTCAATCCAGAGTGTGCGGCTAACCCATAGAATTTATTCGTATCGGCAGTAAAAGGATGATCGTAAACTTGACTCATTTGTTCCGCAATCTTATCAGCAAAACCAGGGGCCGCATTCAAGCCAGTTCCTACGGCAGTTCCCCCCATCGCTAGTTCACTGAGAGTTGGATTCAAATCTTTTAAGTATGATAAATCATGTTCCAACATGCTGACCCAGCCACTAACCTCTTGGCCAAAAGTTAACGGTGTAGCATCTTGCAAATGAGTACGACCTATTTTAACAACTTTCCAATATTTTGATTGTTTTTGTTTTAATTCATCAATCAAATGTTTAACTGATTTTTCCAAATTATCCACAGCCATTGCAGCCGTGATATTCATTGCTGTAGGAAAAATATCATTTGAGCTTTGACCATGATTGACGTCATCGTTAGGTAAAATTTTCAATGTTGAATCGATTTTTTGAGCAACATGCGCCACTACTTCATTCACATTCATATTAGTTTGCGTACCAGAACCAGTTTGATAAACAACCAATGGGAAATCTTTTTGTAATTCTTCATCCTTTAAACTCAACAATTGATCGATACTCTTAACAATTAAATCGGCTTTCTCAGAACTGATCGCGTGAGCTTCGTTATTGGCAATCGCAGCGGCTTTTTTAATCTGCAACAGCGCCTTGATTATTTCCAAAGGCATCTTCATACCTGTGGAAAAGTTATTGCGACTACGCTCTGTCTGTGGTCCCCAAAGAGCCTCTTGGGGTATCTTTACTGCACCTAAAGTGTCTTCTTCAATTCTATAGTCTGCCATCAAATTCCTCCAAATAATTTAATACACTAATTATAACGAATTTATCATTTTAGAAAAACTACAGGACTGTAGTATAAAAATTTAAATTGGAGTTCTTATTAAATGTGCTTAAACTGCCGTCCTCCACAAAAATTGGGAATGCTGTTGGAACGCTATGGGCACGATTCGAAGCTAATCATTTTACACTCCGTGCAAAATAATGGATCTCCGAAGTCGGCCTTATTGTAATCGGCAAAGCCGATAACAATAATTTCATAGCTGAACGCATTCCCAATTTTTGCTCCGGACTAAAGAGTACTTCTATTATTTTATTCGAGATAAACTTTTTAATTCAGCTTCTTTTCTATTTTAAAAATCATTTTTAATCAAATTCTTTAAAACTTTTTTAAAATCAATAAATTACCAAATAGAATTTCAGATAGATTCATATACTTAATAGACACAATCCCCTTCTTATGACAGAATTCAGAAATTTTATCCGATTAAATAAAACCATTCAAATACTGAAATTTTAGTAAATAAAAATAGAATCACAAATACAGTCGGCAGTAGAAAATCTGTGGGCCCTCAGTGGTGTAATTCTACTTGGCTTGCGAAGCAAGGTTAGTAGAAGACCGGACTTGGAGATCCATGATTTTGCACAAAGTGCAAAATCATTAGCTTCAAGCCGCGTCCACCACGTTCCAGCGGCCCACAGATTTTCTACTGCCGACGGTCATCCACGCATTACATCAGTTGATATCAAACACAATAAAATCTTTAAACAAAAAGAGGACGCTCGTATCAACCAGATCTGGTCAATACGAACGTCCCCTTTATATATTAATTATCTCTTCTTGCTATCTTTGATCGCACGTAATGCACGTTTGCGAGTCTTGATATTAGGGCTCTTTAATTGTCTGTATGCTGTTGCTGTTTTTACTTGTTCCATTAAATAATTTCTCCTTACCAGCTGGCTTTTTGTACACCAGGGATTTTGCCTTCATGAGCTAATTTACGAAAGTTTAAACGGGACATTCCAAATTTACGCATATAAGCATGTGGACGTCCATCTAATGAATCACGATTCTTAATTCTTACAGGACTGGAATCTCTTGGTAGCTTGGATAAGGCAATGTAATCACCTTTAGCTTTTAATTCTTTACGAATTTCAGCATATCTTGCTACTAATTCTGCCTGTCTCTTATTCTTTTCAATCTTTGATTTCTTTGCCATTACTACTTTACCTCTTTAAAAACTTCTCTTTGTTTTGATTTTGGTGAATACTTTCTTAACTCTAAACGTTCTGGGTTATTTTGCTTATTCTTGCTTGTTATATAAAGTCGTTCGTTAGTTTTACTACATTCTAAAGTGATATTCTGACGCATATTTCCCTCACATATATAAATGATAATTTTTACTGTTTGAATTATACAGACTTTACTAATTAAGGTCAATTTTTATGTCTCAGAATAATTTTTTAAATAATCGTTGACATTAATTCGGTACCGAACTATAATTCATTCACGTAATAAAGTTCGGTACCGAATTAATTAGAAAAAGAAATGAGGAATACAAATATGAGTAAACTTACAGATGATTTAATGAAACAATTGCGTTTTATCGGTGAAGCCGGTAACTACTTCATGAGTCAAAAGAAACAGAAACTTACAGGTCAACAACGTGTTTTGGCTGTTTTGAAATTAGAAGACGGTTTAACACAGAACTATCTTGCCAATGTCTTAGACCTTAGACCTAGTTCCCTGGCTGAATTAATGAAAAAGATGGAAACTAAGAATCTTATTAAACGCCAAGAAGATCCTGATGACAAACGAAGTAAACATGTTTATTTAACAGATGAAGGTCGTAAAAAAGCCGAAGAAAATGCTGCTTTGAAGAACGAGAGTTACAGTGAAACTTTCTTAGCTGGTCTTAATGACGATGAGAAACAACAGTTCAGTACTTACCTACAAAAAATTTCTGATGGTTGGGACGACGATTTCAAGAAGAACTCTGAAAAATTTATTGATCCTACAGATCGATTTAAAGCAATGCTTAACATGCGTGATCAGATGATGGAGATGCATCAAAATATGGATCCTGATGAAATTGAACATATGCGTCGAGAAATGCAAAAGAATATGCGCAATATGCCATTTGGTGGTCGTCACATGCCAAACTTTGATCCTAGAAATGATTGTAGACATGATAACCACGGCCGCAGACCAGATTTTCCAGAAAACTTTTGGCGCGGTAATGAATTTTAATTTAGCGAGGATATAAAATATGCGTGATGGAACAATGATGAGGCACGATCTACCTAGAAGAACAGGAACTTTTAAATTTAAAGATTTCCTACATTTGATCAACAGTGTCAATCCTAAAAAGTTGCTTTTCTTATTAGGCATGCTGCTGAGTTTAGTGACCAGTGGAGCCAGTTTAGTTGTACCTCAATTAACTAAAAGCTTAGTTGATACCAGTGGCTTATCCAAAATTGATAGTAAGATGCTAGTCGTCTTAATCTTGGCCTTTGTGATCCAACTAGGATTTGGAACGATCGGCGGGTTCATCTTAAGATATGTCGGTGAGAGTTCAGTCAAAACTTTACGTGAAAAACTCTGGGCCCACCTACTAAGACTGCCAGTGGATTATTTCGATGACCACAAATCTGGTGAAAGCAGTTCACGATTAGTTAACGACACCAGTGTTATCAAAGATTTAATTACCGCACAATTCCCTAACTTCATAACCGGTGCTATTCAACTGATCGGTTCAATGATCATTCTTTTCTTCATGGATTGGAAAATGGCTTCGTTGATGTTTGGCGTCGTTCCGGTAATTGTACTGATTTTACTACCTATTGGAAAAATAATGTCTCGTCTAGGTAGAAAACTTCAAGCCGCTACGGCTGATTTCAATGCCGATGCCAGTGAAAAACTTTCCGAAGTTCGTTTGATTAAATCCAGCAATGGTGAAACATTCGAAAAAACGACCGGCGGAAATTTAATTGACCGTATTTTCAAAGTTGGTATTAAAGACGCTAAAGTTGAAGCTGTCTTACAGCCAATTATGACCACAGTAATGCTAGGAATTTTTGTTGGAATCCTTGGTTATGGTGCCGTTAGAATTCAACAAGGAACATTAACAAGTGGCTCCTTAGTTGCTTTTCTACTATATTTATTTAACATCATTACTCCTGTTGCTAGTTTTGCTACCTTCTTCTCTCAAGTTCAAAAGGCCATGGGTTCAACCGAAAGGATTCAAGAAATCCTAAGCACAGAACCCGAGACAACTAACGGTCAAGATATCGATGTCGAAGGTAAAACTATTGCAGCTGATCACTTAAACTTCAGTTATGACAAAGATCATCCCATTTTACACAATGTTTCTTTCAAAGCAGAACCCAATACTGTTATTGCCTTCGCCGGACCTTCTGGTGGTGGTAAATCAACAATTTTTGCTTTACTAGAAAGATTTTATCAACCTGACTCTGGCTCAATCAGTGTCGGTCAAGAAAAAATTGCAGATATCAATTTAGCCAACTGGCGTTCCCAAATTGGTTATGTATCTCAAGACAGTGCTGTCTTTGCCGGTAGTATTCGTGACAACCTGCAATATGGCTTGGATCATCAACTAACTGATGGTGAACTCTGGCACGGTCTCAAATTGGCTTATGCAGATGAATTCGTCAAGAATTTCCCTGAACAATTGGAAACTCAAATTGGTGAACGTGGTGTTAAATTATCTGGTGGTCAAAAACAGCGAATTGCTATCGCCAGAGCCTTCCTCCGTGATCCGAAGATTTTAATGTTAGATGAAGCTACTGCTAGCCTTGATTCCGAATCTGAAGAAAAAGTTCAACGTGCTTTAGATCAATTAATGATCGGCCGCACTACTTTAGTAATAGCACATCGACTTTCAACAATCGTTGATGCAGATCAAATTTACTTTATTGAAAAAGGTACAGTAACCGGTCATGGCAGTCACCAAGAACTAATGAAAGATCATAAACTCTATGCTCAATATGTCAACGAACAAATGGTTAACTAAAAAACGACCCCTAGGGCCGTTTTTTTTACGCAAATGGATACCAACCTGCCAAAGCAAATCCTAATAGCGCTACTACAATACAAAATACTATGACCGCCCATATTAAAGGACGATTCAAATTCTTTTGAGATTTTCTAGCAAAGGCTATTTCTACCAAGGCAATAAATATCAAAGCTACAATAATTTTAACAATCAGCAAAGTTGGTTCAACTGACCAAGCTCTGATTGCCAATTTTATCCCCGTCGCAATGATAACTAAATATCCTACACGTGTAATCATTTCATAAACTTTAGTATGCTTATCCGTAAATAAAGCTAACAAAATCATGACCGCTATAACGATCCATGTTACTAAATGAGTCCATAACCAAACCATAATATTACCTCCTAATGCCTTCCATCATAGCATTAAGTCTAAAAAATGGTTGGAACTAGACCACCATCGACACGTAAAGCCTCACCTGAAAATGACGAAGCGTCAGGACTAGCAACAAAAGCTGTGAAACGCCCAATCTCTTCAGGTCTGATCAGACGTTGAATTTGTGAGCGAGAACGATGATTCTTCATAAAATCTTTTTCCCATTTGTCTTTAGGCAAGTCGCTATCCTTATACATCTCGTCTAACATCTTTTGCACACCCTCGGTCAAAGTAGATCCAGGCATGATCGTATTAACTGTCACATGTGTATCAACCGTCAACATTGATAAACTCTTAGCCAAAGATAAGTTCATTGACTTAGTCATACTGTACTGAGGCATCTCACCTGATGGCATAACCGCTTCTTCACTTGCAATGAAAATGATACGTCCAAAGTCCTGTTTCAACATTTTGGGAAGGTAGAATTTAGCTAAGGCATTACCTGCCAAAACATTAACCTTATAAAATTTTTCCCAAGTGGCATCATCAATGTCAAAGTAATCCATTGGTTGAAAAATCCCCATATTATTTACCAAGATATCGATCATTGGAACTTCTTGGAAGAGTTTCTCCTGATCAGTTTTATTGGCTAAGTCAGCAGCAATTCCTTGTGGATTAGTTTGGGGAAATCTATGTTTGATTTCAGCTACAACTTCGTCAACTTCTGGTTGTTTTCTACCATTAATAACGACGTCAGTACCCTCTTTGGCCATTTCGATTGCAATAGCCTTACCAATTCCTTTAGTAGAACCAGTAATTAAAGCTTTTTTATTTGTTAAATGAAGATCCATAATGTTCCTCCGTTAAATCGTATTGAATTTGTATTATTAATATAGAACCAAATAATCTTTTTGCCTAGTACGCACTTTAAAGTCAGATAGATACTTTTAAGTGCCTATTACTGAAAAGTGGTTAGAACAGATGAAGACTTAAATTCCCGTCCTCCACAAAAATTGGGAATGCTGTTGGAATGCACTAGGCCTTGTCAAGTTGACACTTTTTTCGAGTAAATAATATAACTTTAAGAGATGGACTCATTCCAATATTCCTTTGGAGTGAGTCCATTTC
>DXCM01000028.1 GCA_019116025.1 Candidatus Companilactobacillus pullicola
TGGAAATTACATTCAGTTTCCCATTTATGTATCTTGGTTAGGAGGTGAGGACAATTAGTTTAGTATTGATGACACCTCATAAAGAGACAACTAAGGAGCCAATCGGAGACATTATTCTCTGGCCAACAATGCAAAGCGAGTGGTCTAAGAATTCGACCTTTCAATTGACTTTTTCAGTATTTGATTACGATTCAGCATTGTATGATCCATTAGATGTTGAAAGTTCGATTGTGCTTGAGGGACAGGAATATATTGTAAAAAATTGTGTTGAAAACTTTGATACTAATACGAAAAATATCACTGCTTGGCATGTCTATAATGAGATTAGTCGAATTTATAAACGAAGTGACCTTACCTTAAATAACAATCAGGATAGTAATGCTAGTAAGGATCAGTCTTATGGAGTTGAGGACTTACTAAAGGCTTGGATTGATGGAAATAAGCTAGGCTTTAGCTATGAAGTTCATGGTAATTTTGATAAGCAGTCAACTTCTAAGTTCGATAGCGGCAGTGGTAAAGAGATGCTTAGTAAGATTACTGAGTTATGGCCAAGTGCAGTTATATATCCGGATAACAAGAAGATACGAGTTTATTCAGAAGATGAGTTCTATAAGGATAATGGTCGAGTGATTGATTTTCCAAGGGATGCAAAGTCAGTTAAAACTACTCGGGACAGTCAATCAATTATTAATATGATTCGTTGTGTTGGTGGTAAGCATGAGGTTCAGCACACTGTTTATACCGGGACAGGTGGAACTAATGCTAATGGACCAACTGAGCCAGTCAACGGTGATTGGACACCAGTTATTCAGTATGCTGCTAGCTTTTATGGAATAAAACCGAATGCTCAGCAGCTTAATGTTTTACGGGCACAAATTCATTTGGAATCAGGTGGAAACGAGACGATTCCGCAACCAGGAACTGATCCCGATGGCGATGGTTCTGGTCCGGCGCTTGGGTTACTTCAATTTAAGCGAGGAACTTTTAATACTTATTGTCGGGAGCCCTATACAAATATCTTAAAGGGTTTTGACCAGTTAATTGCGTTCTTCAATATTCCTAATGCACTAGGACAAATTAATGGTGTTACTGGTTGGAGTCCTCATGGTGCCCCAATCACGAAAGATAAATTGATCATTTCACCACCTAATCCGTGGGGATGGCCTTTCCCAGATGTTGGAGAAGGTCATTTTTCATTGGGGCAAACTTTTGGAACACACCCTCAAGATGGAGTGGGGCGAACTAATGGTTTTCACGATGGCCTTGATTTTGGTTCTGTCGATCATCCTGGACGCGATGTTCATGCGATTCATGGTGGGAAAGTCCAGGATATTGGATACATTGCTGGACTGGAAAACTATATAACTATTGTGTCGAATGATTATTTAATTTGCTACCAAGAAGCATTTTTGAATCGAGGAGATATTACTGTTCAAGTTGGCCAAGAAATTAAGACGGGGGATGTTATTGGCCACCGTGATACTAGCCATCTTCATATTGGAATTACTAAGCAAAAGAATTTAATGACTGCATTGAAAAGTGCCTGGTCAAATGATGGAACCTGGCTTGATCCCTTACAAGTTATTCGTGATGGTATCGGTGGTAAAGAAACCAATGATACTGTCGGAAATGATACAACCACAGAATCACAGGAAGAGTATTATTTTCAACCGTTTATGGTAGTTGATCAAAAGTCAATTGACGAATGGGGAGAACATCCTGGACCTGATCTTGTTGATGAAAGATTTCAAGATGCGGATGCAATGCGTAAATATGCCTTAACTACTCTTAAACCTGATCCAGATTTAAATATTGAAGTCACGCTTCAGGGAAATTCATTTGTACCTGTTGCTGGTGAAATTTTAAGAGTACTTGCGCGAGATAAATATTCAGGTAGTTATAAGACTGTCGGTTATACGATATATCCGGAAGCTAAGGGACAAGATAATCAAATAACGTTAAATAATTCAAAAACAACTATTTTAGATTATCAAAATCAGAAAGCTAAACGTCTACAAGAAGCTCTTGAAGAACAACGACTCCGGATTAGTGGATTAGCAAATAGCATGGATCAGCAATCCAAGTCATTAACGCAAGTCGTGAATGATAAGAAAGAGACGGATAAGAATATGGAAGCAGTAGACCAGAATATTTACTGGATGCAAAATGGCCAGCATAATTTGGTAACTATGATGACTGGCGGAACTGTTTCCAGCGAAAAATATAATGACAGTCCAGTAATTGAAGTAGAGCAAGGCACTCTCAGAAGCAATGAATTTAACCTCAACGGTGTCTCCTCCATCTCAAGTCGTCTCATGGCTAAGTTAAATGCGACCGATAATTCAAGTTCCGCTACTACTTATGTCGAGTTCTTGAAGAGCGATGGTAGTTCTGCCGGCAAATCGAATATTGTCTATATCGTCAATAATGGCGCCTGGCAATCCGCCGGCACAGTTAACATTAAAATTCCAGCCGGCACTACTAAAGGAAGGCTGGTTTTTAATGTTTCCGGATCTGATAAAGCATACGTATCACGGGCCCAGGTAAATCTAGGTTACAGAGTGACGGATTGGAGTAGTTTGAAGTGAGGAGGGGGATGGTCATTTGGATTTAGAAACTAATCTAGATTTGCAGAGTGGAAGAAAATTCCGCCAGCAATTAATAAATAATTTAACGATAATTCAAAATGAGGATAACAAAGACGATAATCTCCGTGACAGGCAGTATAAAGAATTGATTAGGCTACTCGAGGAGATTAATACTCGTCTCGACCAACTCGAACAAGAAAAAGCCACGCGAGATGAACTAAAAGAGGCTCAAGAAGCGTGGAAAAAGAAAATTGAGCATGTGGCTTTAGGGACCGACTATGAAACGGTTGAACAAGCTGTCATGCAGATTTTGAAAGAGAAAGGAATGATTTAATGTCACAAACTTTAACTTATGTGATCGGTCAAGACCGGCGTCCGCATGTTGACAATGTACAAGACTTCAAGGTTAACTTTGATGGCAGTAATACTAACTGGGTCCAAGCGCGTCAGTATGAGCGAAGTATGCGTCAAGTTTTTGTCAATATTAAGAACGAAGACGGGACACCACTAGATTTAACTGGCTGTAACGTCTGGTTTGAAGGATTACTTCCTAAGAATTCCGCCGGCGACTTCCGAGTAATTGATGATAAAGGCTACGTTGCCCTTGACCCAACCGCCGGACGTTTCCGTTTCGACATGCCCGGCCATGCCTTTACAGTCGCTGGTTCCTATCGCCAAGCCTTTTTTCGCATCCTCAAAGACGGTAACTCTATCACTACCTTGGAATTCGACCTCGATGTCCTTGCTGATAAGGTCATTGATGGCTTGGTACCACGAACATATATTTCACCCGTCGAAGAGTTAATTAACGAAATCGAAGCCAAGTACCAAGACAGTACCGACAAGCTCACCAAGATGACCAGTGACTTTATTGATAAGTTTACCCAATCAATGAACACGCTCAAAGCTCTTGGCGTTACTGTTCAAAATGGTTTAGATGCACTAGACGCTAAGATTAAGCAAGACAATTTGTTTACCCAGGCGGAAGCAGAGGCGTTTAAGCAGGAAATGATGAAGGCAATTGCGATTAACTATGCACATGTGTATCCAAATGTAGCTGCCATGAAAGCTGATAGTGCTTTAAGCAAAGATATGTGCGCAAGAACTCTTGGCTATTATGAACCAAATGATGGAGGAGGAGGGCTTTTTTATGTCACAGATACAACAACTAAACATGCAGAACAATTAGCATCAGGACTATTAGCGGAACTTATTGAAAATGAAATTATACCTGAAACATGGGGAGCACATGGAGATGGTAAAAATGATGATTACCAAATCCTTCAAAGCATTCTAACCTATGCAGTTGATAATAATAAAAGTGTTCATGGGAATGGATGTTATCTAATTGAAAGTCCATTAGCTATTGACTTGAAGCAGTCTCATATTTCGTTGAGGTTAAAGTTAACACCAGCACTAAACGTGGATCAAATTGCATTCAAATTTAGAAATGGAAATCAAAATGATATTCAAATTATGCTAGAGCGAGGTGCAGCTAAGTATGGGGTTTCTTTTGATACCATGTTTCATAGTAATATTTCGATTAAAGGGTATTATTTCAGAGGATGTATATTAAACGTAACTGGTACAGATGCAGATAACACACATAATATTGGGATCAAAATCAAACTTTGGAACTATAATTGCTATCAAACATTGTATCAGCATTCGGTATCGCAACAATCCGGTTTCGGTGAATATTCTTTTGTGTGGGAGGAAACGTTTGATATAGCAGACAATGCTATTGGATCAGTGATTGATTCAACTTACGATCTAACTATCAAACATTGGGAAAGCCATTTTGTTACAAATAAAAGTGGACAAGCTAATCTAAAAATTATGCTATCAAAGGGCCACATTGATTACCTTGCACTTGGGGGAAAATGCGATCAGTTGCTCACTCTGCAAACTAACGCTGAGTTTACAGCAAACGAGATTATGCTAGGAGCTGAAAGAGAAAGCATGAATGGGCTATATATTGGGCCTAGTACGACTGGAACATATCTAGATGTGGATCACTTTAAGTTAGGTGGAAAGGCTTTTAATACTGGAGTTAAATTTTACGATCAAAACTCAGCCCATTTTCAAGCTGGGAGAATTTATGCTGATAAAACGCCAACTTCGCTCATTAGTTTAGGCAATACATCGCTAGGAATGAGTTTGCAAGATCATCAAACAGATTACAATTCTAATTTAAAGACGATTACTAAATTTATAGCTATTGATCAACTTAATTCGCAAGAGGTCAAGACACTTCCAATGGATGCTATCAATAAAGAACTTGGAGTTACTGGGAAAATACTTAACTATGTTGCAGAAGGCGACCGCTGGCAATTGAGTGTTTCAGAAGCTGGAAACGGCGATGGATTAATCGTTAGAAACATTGATAACTCAGCTATACAAAATACAGGGGTAACTGTAACAGTGTTTTATCAAACAAAAATATACTAAGGAGAGCTTTATTATGAATGATAGTCAAATTCCTGTGACGATTATTTCGCATTCAAACGGGAATACCAATCAACAAATCACTATTTTGCAAGCAATGATTATGCAACAGAACCAATCAAATGCAAAATTGCAGGCTACTAATGCTCAACAAGCAACTCAAATCAAGCAATTACAACAAATGTTTATGACTGTTAATCAGCAACAGGCAGTCGAAAAATCTAAGGAGGTAACGGCATAATGATGACACAATTACAAATGCTTCAAATGTTTTGGAATGACTGGGGTAACCATGATTTAGAATTCTACAAAGTTTATGTACGATGCGGAGCGATCACTAAAGATGAATATAAGACGGTAACCGGTCAGAATTACGAAATTCAAGGAGCATAAATCATGACAATAAAATTATTTAAGTTATTGTTTAGTAGTCTAAATTAGTGATACTCTATAAAATAGAGGTGGTTATCTTGAATATTTCAAAATCATTAGAAGATATTGTTAATACTGCTTACGAATATGATAATGAATTGTGTAACAATCCCAAATTAGGTGGGTATCCATTAGCAGCATTTGGTTTAAAAACAAATCGGATTAATTCACAGGAACAGTGCATTAAATGGGAAGCCTATTTTGACCGAAAACAAGATGGTTATACTCCTAAAGAAGCAAAAATTATTGAAAAAAATAAATTATATAGGAAACTGAACCATAAACTTTATATAGGTTATTATCGAAATGTATTCTATGTTTCTGAATTGTCCCAAGAAGATGATAAATTTACTCCTGCTAATAATTTTCCCAATGAAGTAAAAGCGTATCAGGGATTAATTACTAAGATTCGCTTGTATCAGATTGAAGATAAAGAAAAGCTAAAGAAAATGGCTAATAATTAAATGAATTCTTAGCTTAACGGTAATTACTTATAGTCGCCTTAGAAATACACAATACATAAATAAGCCTCACTCAAACGAGCGGGGCTTTTATTATGGGCGGCATTTTATTAAAATTTTGATTCCATACTTTTGTAAATTAATTATTAGCCTTTGGTTTTTCTTCAATTTTTCATAATAATATCATAATTATTTCAATTACTGATACGATAATATTACTAAACAATTAATAAGGGGAATGGTAAATATTATGCAACATTATACTATGAATAGTAAAGACGAGGAGTATGCAATTAGTGAAACTTATCTGTTATGTAATTTTACTATTATTGCTATTAAAAATATATATAATACCAAACATGAAAAATATTATAAAGATAATATGATTTGGTATAATTTACAAAATATTGCATTGTATACGTCAGATATAGCTAAGCTTCTATGGGGTTCTAACTCTAAAAATAGTAATGATCGAAAAAAGGTAAGGGAAATTTTGAATGTAACTGATGATTTCTATATTAATAGGGTCGAAAATGAAAATTTAAGAGGCCTCAGGAATAGTTTAGAACATATTGATGAAGGACTTATTAAATTTAACCGACGTCAGCACATAATGGTTGAAAAACAAGTAATTGGTAATTTGTATCAAACTATAAAAGTTGGAGACAAAGTGTTCACTCCTACAAAAGATGAAACTTTAAGAGTATACGATCCTCATAAGCATGAATTTTTTATATTTGGTTATTCATTTAATTTAGATAAAATTTTAGATGATGTTGTAAAAATTAATAATAATGCAGTTCAATGGTTATCTGATAATAATATTCCATATTTAGTAACAGCGTAATATAACACTTTTATTTTAGCGGTAAGGAGATGGGGATAAAGTGAATCTCAAACAGAAATATTCTAACGAAATAGATAATATTAAATCTTTGACTGAAGAACTTCGTCAAGGAAAAATATATGAAATTACTAGAGTACGAGGTGATTCAAGTGCGTATAAGCTAGCTAATGATATTGATAATAAACTTAACGACTTAATAATTAAAATCAATAATAATGAAGATGGAAATTGGGAATCTTTTAATAAAAATTAAATAATTTTAAACGTCCTCTACAGGGCGTTTTTATTTTACCCTTATAAGGAGGTGACCACTATAAATGCACTTACTACTGACACAACCGCCACAACACGTTCTATACATTCAATATTTTGCCAGCATGATTGACAACGTGCTCATTGAATGGTTAGTTTGGGCGATTGTGATTGATATTGTGACAGGGTTTTTCAAAAGTATCATTACGCACCGAACAACTTCTAGTAAAGGAACGGGTGGACTTTTGAAACATGCTGCAGTTATTATTTTGACTTTAACCGTTTATCCAATGTTAGAATTATGCGGATTAGGACAGGCAGGCGACTCGCTTGTCTTTTTCTTTTTCCTATTTTACCTAGTTTCGATTATCGAAAACTGGGGCCAAATGGGACTACCATTACCATCTTGGGTAAAGAATCATATTTACAAGCTCAGCAAAGATTATGTAGAGAAAGAAGAGAAACAACATGAGCACAATCATTAATGCAATTCCAACCTATATCATGACGGCCGTTATCTCAACGGTCTTTTATTTTGCCTTAAAGCAAAGCCAGACATTTATTCACGCTAAAGTCACTCATGCCAAAACAGAAACTTCTCGTGCTGCTTGGTCTTGTGCTGAACGACTTGCAGATAATGCCGTTGCTTCCTTAGTTGGCAAAGACATGGCTGGTCATGAGAAATTTCATCAAGCAACAGGTATTGTTCAACAAGCACTTCAAAAGCAGGGTATTAAGAATATTGACCTTAACGCTATTGAAACGCTTGTGCAATCAGCTTATGAAAAGTCTGCATTGACACCAACCGTTGATCCGACATCACAACCAACTAAACCCGCTACTATTCCAGCCGGCCAAGCACCAGCAATCGATCCAATGAAAGGGGAAGAATAATATGCGTAATCAATTCATCGATGTTTCAAGTTATCAACCAGATACTGTTGCCTTTTTCCAAGCTGCTAAAGCTCAGGGTGCATTAGGGGTCGTTGTTAAGTTAACGGAAGGGTCCGAAGATGGTTCGGCTTATGTTAATCCACGTGCGGCCGCTCAAATTCGTAATGCCTTAGCGGTTGGCTTGCGCGTTTCCTGTTACCACTTTGCTCGTTATACATCAGTGACTGATGCACAAAATGAAGCTCGATTCTTCGTTAAAATCGCTAAGCAATTTGGTATGTATGACGATACTTTGATGATTGATGATGCGGAAGTTCATTCAACTGCAGATTATCAATCAGTATCCTTAGCCTTTCTTCAAGAAGTAGAAGCTCTTGGTTACAAGAATACTGGGATTTACTCCATGAAGTCCTTCTTCACTGGCGGTATTCTTAATTCACATGGCTTTGATTCCCGGAAGATTTGGATTGCTGGCTATGGTGTGACTGAACTGGGGATTGATAATGCAAGTGCTTGGCAATATTCTGATCATAGCATCATGGGAATTGATACTAGTTATGACTTTGACGGTGCCTTTACGACTGGTTTAGTATCAGGCAATGTTCCGCAAGCTGTTATTCCAGCACCACAGCCGGTTCAACATATTGGTCACCCAGCTACTGGAACCTACATTGTTCAGCCGGGCGATACATTGAGTGGAATTGCAGAAAAATACGGGACTACTTATCAGAACCTAGCAGCAATCAATGGTATTGGTAATCCAAACCAGATCAATGTCGGCCAAGTCCTCAAAGTCACCGGAAAAGCATCAAACGAAAATACTTACTTTGTTCAATCAGGCGATACGTTATCCGGAATTGCCACCAAATTCGGCACCACTGTCTCAGACCTCGTAAGCCGTAATCACATTACTAACCCGAATGTGATCTACGTTGGGCAAAAACTCTACTTAGCCGGCAACGGACAATCCAATGCTTATACTGTCCAAGCAGGGGACACACTAAGCGGAATTGCGGCTAAGTTTGGCAAGACCTGGCAAGCATTAGCTCAAAAGAATGGCATCGCAAATCCTAATATGATTTTCATTGGTCAAACAATTCAGATTTAAGTGAAAAATTATAGTAATAAACACCCTAGTAGCCGATTAATGGTTGCTAGGGTGTTTTGTCATATAGTAATCTAAATTAGATATATCATAAAAAGGAGAAAACCATGGTGTCTGAAAAGAAAAAATACAAGATATTTGATTTATCGACTCATGAAATGGCTGAAAGATCATTAGAACTATATAAAAAAGATGAAATTGAAAATGCATATTTTTACCACTTTACAACTTGTTCTTCACAGCAAAGGAACTATTTATATGATGGATTAAAACCACTTAGCAAAGTTATAACAGATTCTAGTACCTTGTTAGGATCATTTTTAGAAAAAAATAATATTCGTTTCTACTGTAAAAATAATAATCCTTTTATTTCATATAATGGGCACTCATACCTGATTGAATCTGGTGGAAGTTGGAATGATATTGCAGCACGTTTGGAAAATGATAACGGAATTAGTGGCTTTTTTATACCATATCATTTTGATTATTCTTGCATTTATAAGTGTCCTGAAATTTTAAGGTACCTTGATAGTGCCATATATGAATTAGATAATATTAGAAGTAGGCCATTAAAAGGGCCTCTTCAAACAAGATGGGAACAAGAGCATTTCAAAACTTACATATTAAAATGTTTAGTACCGATGGACAAAATAGAAGAAAAAAGGCCTAATTTTTTTAAGGATGCTGCAGAACTCGCAGCTAATAAAGATTTCAATGATATTGATGATATGTCAGAATTCGTCTACGTTGAAGATAAAGATTGTAATATGATAGAGGTTAAGGATGTAAAGGAATTCAAAATTTAATAGAGTAACATTAAACTGAATAGTTACTAAGGTTAAAAAATACCATGACTATATTCTTAAAGTATAATAAAAAACAGCGATAGCAAACACTACCGCTGAAATAGCATCTCGCACATTTCCTATCAGAATTAACCAAGTAATTCATCAATTAGATGTTTGAGAGCCTTTTTGATTACAACCTTTGCATAATGCATCAGTTGCTTGACGAGCCCGTTCGGCACGATCAGAATGAGAAGTATAAATGTCACGGGGAATTCACCCCTTTTGCGTGATAGTTTGGGTCGTTACTCCCGACACGCATTAATTATTGTATCATAAAATAATTATGTTATAATTTAAATATCAGATGAGAAGTATCGGCACGCAAATTGGATTCAGTTCGTTACTTGATCCGTACCGGTATAACGTGGGGCGCCCTGATAGGCGCTCTTTTTTATTTTAGTTAAGTTCGCACACGTTTGGCACACTAACTCCTTCAAAACGTTGATATATCAACAATCTTCTATGCTCGGGGGACGCATTTTTGTAAGATTGTATAAAAAAGAAGCTCCGATAAAATGCTGATATAACGGCATTTTACCGGAGCTTTGTTTAGTTAAAATGGTATGAAATGGTGAAAGTTTGTAAAGTTGGGGAACATTTGGGGAACATCGGCAATTTTTGTGCACCAAAAATAATCATTGCCGTAAACTTATTTGATTTAATTGAGTGTGCGGGTGCTTTCAATAGAAAAATTTTTGATTATGGAATATATTTTAATAGTAGTAAAGCTATAGCAATCTTGCTATAATTAGTAATAAATAAGCTATAATAAAGGAAATAGTGCATGTATGAAGTAGTTTTTTACGAAGATAAAAATGGAAATAGTGAAATTGGTGATTATTTCGAGAAAATTTCGCAAAGTAAACAAAAGCAAGATAAAGCAATTTATTTAAAAATGCGCCATCAAATTAAGATGTTACAAGCTCTTGGCCCTGTGTTACATACACCACAAGCAAAAAAAATAAAGGGTTATAGGCATCAACTATGGGAGTTACGACCTATGCCAGAAAGAGTATTTTATGGAGTATGGAAGAAAAATAATTTTGTATTATTAAATCATTATGCTAAGAAAAAGGATGAAACAGACCCTCGTCAGATAGAAAGAGCCTTGTCGCTACTTGACGATTGGTACGAAAGGAAGGGTAAATAATGAGAAAATGGGAAGATATAGATAAGCATCAGACGGCTGCAACAAAAGAAGAATTATCGATTGTTGATACCTTGTCTTTTTTAGAAGTACAAAGAATTAAACAGGGCATTTCGCAAATAGAATTTGCAAAAAAAATCGGTATGACACAACCTCAATTGGCTAAAATCGAGAATTTAGATTCAATCCCTACGCTGCCTACATTAAATAAATATGCTGCTGGATTAGGTTTGCAAATCAAGTTGTCTATTTCTCCATTGATGGAAGCCAAGTAGATAAATATTAACAATAGTTGCACCGTGAAGTAATTTCATGGTGCTTTTTGATTTTGTCAATAATGTGAAAGTTGGATTGTTATTAGTTTGCTTTTTAGTAGTAAAGGCAAGAAATGATCTATGGCCGGGTTAAATACTTATCTAAAAAGTCCATCACAATTTTAAATACCTGTGGTTGAAGGAATTTTACATCCATGTGACTTGCACCTTCAATTTCGTATAATTCAGTAGGAACGTTGTTTTCAACTAATACATCATAAAGCTTTTCACTATCTTTGATTGGAACAACGACATCCTCCGTACCATGAAAGATAAGAAAGGGCGTAGAAGTAGAATTTACATACGTGAGGGGATTTGCAGCAGAATCAAGCTCGGGAGCGTTTTCAGGCTCAGCGCCAAGCAAGTTACGGTAAACAAAATCAAAATCGTTTGATGCACTTCCTGTTTTAGCGGTTAAGGGATCAACTACACCATAAAAAGGAACCGCTACTTGAACATCACTGGAGTAATCCAAATTAGCACCTTTGTCGAATTGGTTAAGACCATTAGTAACACCTAACATACTTGCCATATGACCACCAGCTGATTCTCCCATCGCAATAAACCGATTAGGATCAGCTTGAAAGCGCTTGGCATTAGCTCTTATATAACGAATAGCAGCCTTAGCATCTTCCAATTGCCCAGGAAACTGAACTTTATTGCTATCACGATATTCGACACCAACAACAATATAACCATGCCGAGCAAAATCAACCAAATTTGGCAGATGAACATTGTGATCAGTATCCATCCAGCCGCCACCAGCAAACCAAAAAATTACTGGGTAACGTGTATCATCATTAGTTTGAAAATGCCGAATGACTGAAAGCTTCAAATCTCGCGTTGTATTACCAAGCCATCCAGGAACTTGCGTATACGTAATATCTGAATCTAGCCATAAACCGTCACGTACTTGATCAACTTTAAGCGTATGTTTCATGATAAAAACTCCTTTTAAAATACTTTTGACATAGACTTCATCAATAGTATTACATAAATCTTTTAAAACATAAATCAAAAGTATTAGTTTTGTTTAGAAAAAGTTTTATTAAAGTTAAAAATAAGCATTAAATAAATTCTTTTGAGAAAGCTAAAAATTGATATTCTGGGGGGAATTTTAAATTCAGTCGCATTAAAACTATAATTTTAATGACAGGTTAATTTTAAAATAAATCGTTCCCTCTTTACGTATTTACTAGCAACTTCGCTTATTTTATGATTAGATTAAATTAATATATATTTATAAGGAGCGATCATCTATGGAAATTCAATACTGGGCTGATATTGCGTGCCCATATTGCTATATGGGAATTACACAATTACAACGGGCGCTTAAAGAATTAAAGATTGCCGATCAGACACCATTAAAATTTATGTCATTTCAACTAGATCCAACGTTGCCAACAACAACTGATTTATCAATGACAGAATATTATGCAAAAATTCATCAACTAACTAAGCAAGAAGCTGTTACACAAATACATAAAATTGATCAACTTGCTGCCGATATTGATTTACCAATTAAGATGGAAAATGCGATTCCTGTTAATACATTAGCTGCTCATCGCTTAATAAAATACATTGAGAGTTTAAATGACCAAGCATTACTTAATAAGGCTGTTAAACGTCTTTATCAACTTTATTTTAATGATAATGAATCAATCGCGGACTATGAAGCTCTAACTGTTGCAATGAATGAAATCGGACTACCTGTTGCTGATGTTAAAAAAGTTCTTGAATCTAATCAGTATGAAGATGAAGTTCGAAAAAATGAACGGCGCGCATTTATGATTGGAATGCCAAGTGCACCGCTATTTGTGATTAATAATAAGTATTCAATCACTGGTGCACAACCTTATGAAGTATTTTTAGAAGCCTTGAAAAAAGTAAAAGATACAACTAAATAAGATCCAAGCAAATCAGAAGATAATTTCTGGTTTGATTTTTTTGTTCCCCCTGCTCTATTTGTAAATAGAAAAACTGTAATTCTTTATAAATTCTAATCATCCGGGTAGAATAAGACTTGAGGAAGTTTTGGGAATCCTAATCCTGCAATTCCTATTTATGCCGGAACAGCCGAATTAATTGTTTCGCTATTATATCTGGCATCAGGAATCGTCTATATCGCTACTTGTGGTATTGATGGTTTAGGTGGCGATATTGCTGGATTATCGATGATGCTAATCAGTTGGGTTTTAGGCTTGTTAACGTGTACTATCTATCTTCCATTGCAACTATGGGCATGGTTGGCGTTAATTATTGGAGTCGGCTTCTTTGTCTGGCATATTATGTTACGACGTGAATAAATTATGCTAATTATTGGGGATCTACAATATCTGGTGTTGATATAGAAATATCGCTTTCTATACCAATACCAGATTTTTTGTTTTTAAACTAAAAAAGAGGCATGCCCTCTGATACAATGAAATCGCCAAATCACATAGCGTATCAACACTACTTGACGTAGAGCCATTATTGGGCAATCCAATGATGTTCGCTTTTAGCCTACGTTATTAGATTGCCCATTTTTTCTAAATCGAGTAGGAGATAATTGATTAGTTCAATTATCGACCTCTCACACCACCGTACGTACGGTTCCGTATACGGCGGTTCGACAACTTAATCACATTGAATTGACTGGAGCGTCTTGGACATATTCATAAG
>DXCM01000029.1 GCA_019116025.1 Candidatus Companilactobacillus pullicola
TTTTGATACTCTAGATAGATCGGAAACAAGAAATGGACTCACTCCAAAGGAATATTGGAATGAGTCCATCTCTTAAAGTTATATTATTTACTCGAAAAAAGTGTCAACTTGACAAGGCCTAGTGCATTCCAACAGCATTCCCAATTTTTGCGGAGGACGGCAATTTAAAAATATTTACTTAGACCATCCTGGACATAATTAATGTTTCATCTTTTGTTAACTCTGTTGTAAAACCATATTTTTGATAAATATGAATTGCAGCAGGGTTATTTTTATATACCTCTAGAAAAACTTGTTTTAATGGCGACGACTTAGCCCAATCTAATATGTCTTCAATCAAGTAAGAAGCAATGCCATTATTCCAAAAATCCTTATCGATTACGACACCTAACTCCGCTTTTTGATCATCACTTGCTTCGATTCGACAGTAGCCAATAATTTCTTCATCAAAAACTGCCACCATTAATTCATCGACTTTTGACTGATAAATTTGATCTAACGACTGCTCTTCTTTTTCTGATGTCAGATTCTTTAAATCATCGAAGACGATAAAATCTGATTGTTGACTGACCTTCTTTAAAAAGTCTATCAAATTTTTAGCATCGCTAGGAATTGCTTCACGTAAAGTCAGTTCTTCACTCATTACAAATCTCCAAACTTGCGGTCAGCATATTTATCGCCATGTAATTTAAATACTATCTGGCGATCGGTATCTGACAAACGAGTAATATTTATTGAAATATGTTCAGCTGGGATTTCATCCTTAATAAACTGAGGCCATTCAACAATTGTTATTCCATTGCCATTAAAGTATTCATCAAAGCCTAAATCTTCATCGGGACTGCTCTCCAAACGGTAAGCATCCATATGATAAAGTGGCACTCTTCCATCTTGGTATTCACGTATCAAAGTAAAAGTAGGACTTTTAACATTTCTTTTAATTCCTAAGCCACGTGCCAATCCACGAGTCAAAGTTGTTTTACCGACACCTAAGTCCCCGTTTAGAACAATCACATCCCCTGCTTCTAACAGTTTAGATACTTTTGCTCCCAATTCTTCGGTTTCTTCATATGAATGAGTCGTTAGTTGATATTCGAGCATAATTTCTCCTCAATTTTATAATGCTAAACTAGCTGTTAAAATAGCTGTCTTGTAGACATCTTCCTCATTAGAACCACGTGATAAATCAGAAATTGGTTTAGCAAGTCCTTGCAAAACAGGTCCAATGGCTTCAAAGCCACCAAATCTTTGAGCAATCTTATAACCAATATTACCTGATTGTAAATCTGGGAATACAAAGACGTTGGCATGACCAGCAACTGTTGAACCTGGAGCCTTTTGAGCACCCACACTTGGTACGAATGCAGCATCAAATTGTAATTCACCATCAAGAGCCAAATCAGGTGCTAATTTATGAGCAATTTCAGTAGCTTCAGCCACCTTAGTTACTTCATCACTCTTGGCGCTACCTTTAGTTGAAAAACTAAGCATAGCAACTTTAGGGTCAATATCAAAGAGCTTAGCACTCTTAGCTGTTTGAACTGCGATTTCAGCAAGTTCTTGAGCATTAGGGTTAATATTGATAGCACAATCAGCAAACATATAACGCTCTTCGCCCTTTTGCACAATAAATGAACCACTGATTCTTGAATTACCAGGAGCTGTCTTCACAATTTGAAGAGCTGGACGAACAGTGTCACCAGTTGAATGAACAGCACCGGATACCATTCCGTCAGCTTTGCCAGTATAAACTAACATTGTTCCAAAATAGTTATTATCTAAAAGCATTGTTTCAGCTTGTTCTTTAGTATTTTTACCCTTACGACGTTCAACAAATTTAGCTACTAAGTCATCAAAATCGGCATACTTTTTAGGATCGATAATTTCGATACCAGAAATATCGAATGATTTTTCATTAGCAACTTGTTCAACTTTAGCTTGCTCACCAATTAAAATAGGCTTCAAAATATTTTCTTTAAAAAGTCGAGATGCGGCACCTAAAATTCTAGGTTCTTCACCCTCTGGGAAAACAATTGTTAAATTCTTTCCATCAATTTTACTCTTAAGGCTTTCAAACAAATCCATTACTATTCCTCCGTCTCGTCGGCATTCTCAGGTAATTGCCAGTTTATTTCCTCTTCATTATAGTTTAAAAGTGAAGCGTTTGCTTTAGAAAATGGTTTTGAACCAAAAAATCCATATCTAGCAGCAAAGGGACTTGGGTGTGGTGAAGAGATAATTGTGTTCTTTGATTGATCAATCAAAGGTATCTTACTTTTAGCGGCATTGCCCCATAAAATAAAGACGACCTTACCTCGTTCTGACAAGGCATGGATTGCATAATCGGTTAACTCTTCCCAACCCTTTCCTTTATGTGAAAAGGCTTCTCCACGTCTGACTGTCAAAACCGAGTTCAACAATAATACACCCTGTTGTGCCCAGGCTTTAAGGTAGCCATGATTAACAGGAGTACATCCCAAATCATCCTGTAATTCTTTATAGATATTTCTTAATGAAGGCGGTATTCTTACACCTGGAGCCACAGCAAAACTACAACCGATTGCTTGGTTAGGCTCGTGATAAGGATCTTGTCCTAAAATTACGACCTTAGTATCTGCAAACGAAGTCCACTGAAAAGCCTGATAGATGTGGTGCATTTCTGGATAAATTGTTTGAGTATTATATTCGTTAACAAGAAATTCACGTAATTTCTCATAATACGGTTTGTCAAATTCGCCCTGAAGGACATCTTGCCAATCATTTTTTATTAGCGTTTTCAAATTTACACCTACCTGTTTGATATTAATTCTATAAAATATGGTAACATTCACATATAGCATAACGCACTCGGAGGGAACTTTATGATTAAATTAATTGCATCCGATATGGATGGTACATTATTGAACGATAAAATGGCTGTTTCAGATCGTAATATTAAAGCCATTAAAGATGCCCAAAAGAATGGCATTGAATTTATAATAGCAACTGGTCGAAGCCTTGATGAAGCTAAACCCTTCTTAAAAAATCGGGTTCATCCCGGATATATCACCCTAAACGGTGCCGAAGTTTATGATGAAAATGAGAAGCTTATTTCCAGCAATCCTATTTCAGAAACATCGAAAACAAAAGCGATCAATTACTTAAAGGAACATAAAATTTATTTTGAAGTTATCACTAATAAGGGAATCTTTTCAGATAACAAAGATTTACGTGTTTCTAGTCTAGCGGAATTACTGGTTAAATTAAATCCCAGCACAACTTACGAGCAGGCACTCCAAGATACATTATCTCGTATTAAATTAACGCCTATGATTTTTGTCGACAGTTACGACAAGATTCTCAGTGATCCTTCCTACAAAGTTATGAAATTGTTAGCATTCAGTGACAAAGAAAAGGAAGTCCTCGCCCCCTTAAGAAAAGATATTGAGGAAAATATTAATGACGTCGTGGTAACATCTTCTTCGCCAAACAACGTGGAAATCAATAGTATAGATGCCCAAAAAGGTATTGCTCTTTTACAATTTGCTAAGGATAAAAATATTGCTCAAGAAGAAACTATGGCTATCGGCGATAACCTCAACGATGAATCAATGATCCGAGATGCTGGTGTTGGTGTTGCTATGAAGAATGCCATTCCCGCTATTTCCGAATTGGCAGACATCAAAACTGATAACAATATCAATGATGGTGTAGCTCAAATTATTGAAAAAGTCGTCGAAAAGGCAAAGAAACAGAATATATGATGAATCTTTATATTCGAAAAGCAGACTTAGCGGTTGGCAATATCTTAGTGGTGACCAATCAAAATAAAGAGACTATTTTTATTGCATCACGCGACAAAAAAAATCCTTTTTTGATTAAATTGTATAATCGTTTGAATACGTTGATTGGTGAAATAAAGTTAAAGAATAGCTTTTTAAAAATTTATTCAATTGAAATTAATGGTGAGGAAAAAGCGACTATTAATGCTATTCCAATGCTAGATTTAAAATTTGTCCATCTTAGCAAGATCAATTGGAATGTTACTGGAAACTTGGTTATGTCTGATTATCACGTAACAAAAAATGGCAAAGAAATTATTCGTGTACAACCAACTATCCTAGCGCAAGGACATCCCGGATTGGAATTAGATTTTGCCAATATGGATGATGGACCTGTTGGAACACTTCTAACTATCTTTTTGAATAAATATATTAAATTACCAACTTTCACTCCTAATGCGGAATTGGATAACAATTTACTGAAAAACAAGATTCCTTACTTAAATAGCTTTAAAAGTAAGTGTAATTAAAAGTACCGTCTCCAAATGAAAACAGCATCTATTAGAATCCACTAATAGGTGCTGTTTTTTAATTTTTATTTTTCTAAATCATATTGCATATGATCATATAAATGACTGCCAATGTACAGCTGACCAACTTTTTTAAAGCCAGTCTTTGTATATACATGCTTAGCAGGTTCGTTATTTACATCAACATTTAAACTAAGGATCTTTTCACCACGGTCACGCATGACTTGAATGAAATGTTCCATTGTTTCAGTTCCAATACCCTTGTTTTGATAAGCTGGAGCAACCGCAAATGAATCTAAATACCATTCACCTGGCCATGCTTCTTTATCGCCAAACAAGTTCTTTTCTTTAATGCCATACTTGTGCATAATTTTGATCAAAGGTTCATCAATGCCATCCTCTAGACTTTCAGGATAGCCGACCATAATTGCTACTACTTTACCATCAATTTCGTTAACGAGAATGTTATCCAATCCATAACGGTAGCCAGGTTGAAAGAATCCCTCTTTAATAACCTGAGCCATCTTTTCATCGCCAACTTCTTTGAAAACATCGAGTTCCATCTCATCGAAGATCTGGAATAAGATTGGCAATATCTGATCCGCATCCTCTGCTTTTGCATTTCTAAACATTTTTCCACCTCAAGTATATATAATACATGAAATCTCAATAATCTCAAATTAACCAACAAATACAAAAAAGCGATGAATTTAATCATCGCTTCTTCTACAAAATTATTACCCGTCACCCCTTTGTTTTATATTTTAATCAAGTCAACAATTTGCTGACTTGATTACAGTTACTATCATAATGGAATAATCTTTCATTTAATATGTACAATTTTCAGAAAGTGTTCAATATTTGAACACTTTTTTAAATCTGTTCAAAAGTAATTTGAAGTAATCCGAGATAATGATTAATTTCTTGAATAATAAGTTCTGTTTCCAACTCTAAATTATGATCTAACCAATAAATCACAATAAAACATAGACCGCTGACTAGATAATTGTCATTTTTATTATATTTAGCTTTATATTTTGTTAACTGACCGTTAAAAATATCGAGTAAGACAACTTTCCTAAAATTCAGGGCAGCTAAATGATAAACATTCAAACTAAAAATTTTATTTTCATTAATTTGTGAAATAAAATTAAATACAAATTTGTTAAAAGTATCGCTCTTTTCGATGGCTATATTCAAAATATATTTTTTAAAGGTAGCCATGTAAATATCTTCAATGCTCTCAAAATAGTAATAGATTGTTCCTCTAGCTACATTAGAGGCTCTTGTCAAATCAGTTATATTAAAACGTTTTACTTTATTCATTGATAATTCTTCATATGTGGTATTGAGTAAATGATCAAGCGTTAAATCCATAGCATTACCTCTCTCCAATTTTTACTTGTATCCTAACAAAAAAATCACTTTTTTCATACGAAATTTAGTCGATTTTGTGAAAAGATTATTAATAAATAAAAATGTATCTTTTATCAAAATTTACATAGCCATTTTCCTATTTATGATGATAATCGTGAATTATAATGATTTTGAAAGTAAATTTACGAGGAAGAGATATTGTTGATATGAATAGAAAAAAGATAGCTTTGTTAACCAGTCTAACTATTTTTAGTGGAACTAATATTCCGTTCAATAATTCAGTAAATAATCAATCTATCAATATCATTAAGGCTGCTCAAAGAAAAAAATCATCAAAAGTAGAGTCAAAATATCCTGATATTATGAAAAAACTAGATATCACTTCAATGCAACAATATGATAGCAACATGCTCTTTATGGGTGTCACTTTAAACAAGTTTTACATTAAAGATTTTTCTACAAATAAATCTGGTAAAACAAGTTTATTATTAGCTCCTCTGAACACCAGTGATCAATACTTTGTCGCATCTACTAAATTGGACCATAAAGTAAAAAAGAACCAAAGGATAACAATCCAAGGGTTCTTAAATGGTAAAACTAAGATTAATGCAAAGCAAAACTTTAATAAGAAATATCTTAATAAAAGTGCTGTCTCTGTTTTAATAGATCACATTAGTTATTAAGAAAATAATCTCTCAAACCAACTATATCTCGTAATTTATTAATAGCCTGTTTTTCAATTTGACGAATTCTTTCTTTAGTAACACCCATTTCTTGGCCAATTTCCTGCAAAGTTCTTTGACCCTGACAATCTAAATCAAAACGTTCAATAATTACTTTTGCTTCTCGTTCAGTCAATCTGTGATGCAATTGCTTATGGAGATCCTCACGTAAAAAGTCATTATCAACAATAGCTTGTAAACTTTGTCTTGTATCAGGCAAAATATCGGCTAATTGATCTTCCCCATTATCGGAGATTAGATGATTCAAACTCATGATTCTTAATTTTTCTTGGTTAACTTGTGATAAACGATAATATTCTTTCTCATCTATCTCAGCCTTTTGGCAAATCCAATCCACGTTTACTTCGCCGAATAACTCGACGCTTTGACTTTGAAGTGCATTAATTGATCTGATTGCAGCTGACTTACGTTCTGGAACTCTAATCGTCGAATTAATACGATCTTTTTCTGAAAGGATTTCTTTTCTGATCCACCAACAAGCATAGGTTGAAAACTTAGTATCACGGTCGCTGTCATAACGCTTGGCAGCCTTTATTAGACCAACATAACCAGCCTGAACCAAATCCTCTTCAGACAATCCCGGACCTAAATAACGAGAATATCGGTTAACAAAACTCTGAACTAATTTGCCATTAGCCTTAATTAATTTAGATAGAGCTAAAGTGTCACCATCATGGTATTCAGCAATGTATTTCTCATTATTTTTAAAACTGATTTCTTCTGGGCGGATGACATTTTTATACCGATAAATCATTTTGTTGTTAGAACGTTTTAAAATAATCGTGAATCCATAAAATTTATAAATCATTATTTTCTCCCCCATCAACTTGATATAAATCATCCAGACCCATCTTTTGATACAGATCCTGATTGTTTTTCCTTTTTAATTTTTCCAATTCATTTATTTTAATTTGAATATCATTTGTTTGATTTAAATAATGTTTAACAATTTTCTTCTGCTTTACTAAAGTCAAATTTGGCAATTGAAACATATTCAAAGGTTTTATGGGAATTTGACGAACCGTAGTCCCCATCGTAATATTCTCCAATTGTGCTCTGCCAACTGGACTTTTTATAAAATATTTTAGGAAATCGGAATCATACAGTTTTGGATTGACTCGTAACCTGACCAAATTACTATTAATTAAAGTATTTGGTTTAACGTTCTGAGCCGTTAATATCTTAAACGTGCCCCGAACAGCCATTATGACATCGCCATCTTCTATCTCATAATTATCGACTTTGGTCCTTTCTTCAATATCTCCTCGCGACATCTCATTATAATTAATACTTTCACCATCTATATCGGAAATCTTCATAATTTGATATTTGCCGTCTTCATTTTCATTTTTAGAGATCATATTATATCCACGATCTATTTTAGAGATATTTTTAAGTGGAATAGTGTTACCACCATAGAAATCTACTAAATCGATATAATACTTATGATTATCGAAATGATACATTGTCTTCTTAATATATCTATCCACCATCATACTATCGGCTGAGATTTGATCATTAGATAAGACCAACGAATAATTTTCAATTTCTGTTAAATTACGAACTGTAGAAACAATTTTTTCAACCGATTCAGTAGTCAATCCAGGTCCTCTTCCAACTCGGACAATATCATCTTTGGAAACCTTGATAAATAACATTTTATTTTTTCGATCAACTGGTTTATTACGATCAAAGATCATGATACTAGTAGGAATAGAACTACTTGGCAATACCCCACTGGGTAACGAAATAATCGCCTCAAATAAATCCTTTTTTAAAATATTATGGCGAATTTCGCCCTCAGAACCTCCTCTAAATAATGATCCTGTAGGAAGTAATACAACTGATCGTCCAGACTCATTTTTTGAGGAATTTATGGCATTCATAACAAATCCCCAATCAGCCTTCTTCAGTGGTACTGTTCCAAAAGTAAATCTATCATAGCTATCTTTATCGTTTAAACTTTTTTCAAATTGTGAGACAAAAGGTGGTTCCGTTACTACAGCATCAAATTTTATTAACTTTTCATCCTGTAAATACTTGGGGGCAGATAAACTGTCACCAACGAAAAGATGATAATTTTCAGAACCACCGATATCCAACAACAGCTTTGCAATAGTAATACAAACCGGATCCGTATCCTGTCCATATATTAGCTGCTGAGGATTATTTTTAACGATTGTTAACAAAGTACCACCAATCCCACAACTTGGGTCTAAAACCGCATCGTTTGTCTTGATATTAGCCAAATTTACTAGGAGATCATTTATACTCTTGGATGACGTAGCATTACTATACGTACGTTTTGCGTCCACATAGAGATACTCTTCAATAAATGCAGCCACTTCTTGTACATTCAATTCAATAATATAATCTACTATTTCTTCATAAGCATTTGTTGATATATTCTTCATGATATTTGCTACCACTGGAAGTGCTACTTTGAGAATGCGAGTCCTAGACTCCAACCTTCGAAACAGAGTTCTAGCAAATCTATCCTTTGGTGGCCTTGGTTCACCCTTAAATTTCAAATAGGCAATCGATACAATGAAAATACATTTTTCTAATTCTGTTGTTTCCGAATCGATTCGTGAGACATCTCTAATTGCATTACGATGCATCTTCTCTTTTTTAGTTACCATTATTTCACCCGTTTTAAAAGTAAGTATTAGCAATACTCTTTTATTCTTTTGAAAAAAATAGCACTACTTAGCTTCCAAATACATTAAAGCACCCTACATCGTCATTTGCAATACTTTTAGTAAGTATTTCGAGTACTTACTTTATCTTTTTTTTCCTACAAAAGAAGTTTTTGGATATTTTATGTATTAAAACGTCAAAGTTCATTTAAGTAACGTATATGATTTATCTACTATCTTGATTATAGTAGCACCGGTAATCTAAAGGCAATAGGAGTTAGGTAAATAATATTTTTAATCATCTCGGTGTTCCCGCGTGGGAGCAATGTGTCGTAGAGCATTTTAGAATTCAAAAATTTGTGATTAATTTAAAGACAGAAAAAAAGCTCTGAACGTTGATTTAACAACATTCAGAGCTAACTGATATTTGGTTTTATAAACCATTCTATACCGGTGATCGGGGTCGAACCGATACTCCCTACTGGGAACAGGATTTTGAATCCTGCGCGTCTGCCAATTCCGCCACACCGGCATGTCAATACATACCTGATTACTTAGGCATAACCAAAGGCGGTAACCGGATTTGAACCGGTGATGAAGGTTTTGCAGACCTCTGCCTTACCACTTGGCTATACCGCCATATTCAATTTTTAAAACAATTGGGTTAGCTGGATTCGAACCAGCGCATGATGGAGTCAAAGTCCATTGCCTTACCGCTTGGCTATAACCCAATAAAAATAGGCGGTATGTGAGAATCGAACTCACGTGTGTCGGTACCACAAACCGATGTGTTAACCACTTCACCAATACCGCCATTATTAAAGGTAGAAACAGGGATAGTAGGAATTGAACCCACACTGACGGTTTTGGAGACCGTAGTTCTACCTTTAAACTATATCCCTAAATATGGAGGGGAGTGGATTCGAACCACCGAACCCGAAGGAGCGGATTTACAGTCCGCCGCGTTTAGCCAGACTTCGCTACCCCTCCAAAATGGCGCGGGACGGAATCGAACCGCCGACACATG
>DXCM01000030.1 GCA_019116025.1 Candidatus Companilactobacillus pullicola
AAGCAAGGTTAGTAGAAGACCGGACTTGGAGATCCATGATTTTTCACGAAGTGGAAAATTATTAGCTTCAAGCCGTGTCCACCACGTTCCAGAGGCCCACAGATTTTCTACTACCGACGGGCATCCTCAACCAATTCAGTTGATATCAGCTACAATCAAACTAAGCAAGAACCAAAATATCCTTAAGCTTACATAATAATTTAATTGAACAATAAAAACAATTATTTAGTGGAGAATTCTTATGCGTACTATTGATTTAATCTTATTATTAAATGATTTTAAAAAGAACAATCGTATTTTCGTTGAAGATGGTGATCAGCGTTTAGCCGTTGTTGATATTGAAATAATTGATGATTCAATTGTTTTGAAAACATCCAACAAATTACATGGACTTAAAAACTGGGAGTTTCTAGTCTTACTTAATAAAAAAGATTATTATGAATTCCCAATTTTTTACCATAACAAAAACAGCCACAAACAACTCTTTGGTTTCAGAGTCGCTAATGACTGTCTATTACTTGGTTAATTTATTTGCTTGATTTCTTGCTAGGTTTGTCTTCTGCTTGAAGCTTCTTAGCAAGTTCCAAAATATATGGCTTCAATTCGCCCTCAACTTCGGGGTGAGTCAAACCGTATTCAATATTTGTCTTAACATAGCCAAACTTGTTACCAACATCATATCTTTGACCCTTGAATTCATGAGCAAATACACGTTGTGTCTTATTCATACGATCAATTGCATCAGTCAATTGAATTTCGTTACCGGCACCTGGTGTTTGTGTTGCTAATAGATCAAAAATTTCTGGTGTTAATAAATAACGTCCAATAATAGCTAAATTACTTGGGGCATCTTCAACTTTTGGCTTTTCAACGAATTTCTTAACATTGTATAGTCCTGGGGCTGTTTCGCCTTCAGGATCAATAACACCATACTTAGAAACGTCTTTTTCTGGCACTCTCATGACAGCTAGAGTTGAAGCATGTGTCTTGTCATAGTCGTTGATCAATTGCTTTGTCAAAGGAACCTTGTCCTTCATCAAATCGTCACCTAGCATAACAACGAATGGTTCGTCACCAATAAATGAGCGTGCTTGAGCAACAGCGTCACCTAACCCATTTGGATGTGCTTGACGGCTATAGTACAAGTTAACACCTAAGTTAGTAGTGTCTTGAACAACTTTCAATAGTTCTGTCTTGTTCTTTGCCTCAAGGTTTTGTTCCAATTCTGGTACAGCATCAAAGTGGTCTTCAATAGAACGCTTATTCTTACCAGTAATAATTAAAATATCCTCAATACCTGAAGCCTTAGCTTCCTCAACGATAAATTGAATTGTTGGCTTATCAACAATTGGTAGCATTTCCTTAGCTAAAGCCTTTGTTGCTGGTAAAAATCTTGTTCCCAATCCTGCTGCTGGTATAATTGCTTTTCTTACTTTCATCAATTATTCTCCTTTTCGTGCGATTTCAGATAACTAGTTAACTTACCAGTGTTTCTCCTCAAAAATGGACCGCCATATCCTTCGGCAAAACCAACGTTAACGGCATTCCCAAATAAAAAGATTGTCACTGACATATTCACCCACAACAAAAACACAATAATGGCACCAATCGTTCCATAGTTATCCCAGGCTGATCCAAAATATTTCAAATAGTACGAGAATAACTGCGACAAGCCTAGCAAACCAATACTGGTAATAATCGATCCCGTTATTATGTAATAAAATTTAAGATGAATATTAGGTAAAAAATAATACAAAGCAAAAACGATCATCAACATTATAACAATAGCAAAGGGCCATTTCCAACGCATAAAGACATCTAAAAGTGTTGACTTTATACGTAGCAATGGAATCAGCCAATTTAAAAATATTTGTCCAAATGTAAACGTTACAATTGCCATCACACCAATCATCAATAACATCAATGTCATTAAAAACGCTAAGGCACGACGGATTACGTAATTTACAAAGGTTTGTTCCGCAAACAAATTGTTCACATCTAGTCCGTAGGCCTCATTCATAGTCATTTGAACAATATTCAAGCCACGCGAAATCGCCCATAAGGCTACGACAATACCAACAGACAAGACACCCTTATTGGAACTGGACAAAACTTTAACTATCGTTGGTAAAAAGTAATGATGCAGATCATCTGGCAAAATAAACTCGATATAACTAATAACTGTCGGTTTATCCAAATGTAATAATGGGATCAAATTTCCCACAACAATTACCGCTGGAAACAACGACAACAAAATATAATATGTGATGGCTTTTGAAGCCATGGGGACATTCGAGTCACTCACGGCTTGAGCAACATATTTAGCAAAGCCAAGAAACTTTTGTTTTTTAGTTATCGACTGCTTAAACAGCGGTATCTGTTGCTTTTCTTCTTCCATTATTTTTCCTCACTATTTTAAAGTAAGTATTTGGCATCATATTCTGGATCTTGAGAAGTCAAGATCTTAGGACCATCTTTAGTGATGGCAATGGTATGTTCATATTGCGCTGAATCCGTGCCGTCGGCAGAAACAAAATATTCCCAACCATCAGCTTTAACAAACTTGTCTTTAATTTCCCATGTTCCTAGGTTGACCATTGGTTCAATTGTGATAGTCATCCCTTCACGCAAACGTAAACCTTGTCCTGGTTCACCATAGTGAGGGACATTGGGAGCTTCGTGCATAGTTGGTTGAATACCATGACCAATCAAATCACGAACGTCACCCATGTGATTCTCATCTTCAACGTAATGTTGAATGGCATAACCAATATCGCCTAAACGATTACCAACTACGGCTTGGTCGATTCCTAGGTAAAGTGCCTTATGAGTTACATCCATTAATTTTTGATCCTCAGCTGACAAATCTCCAACTGCATAAGTCCAGCAAGAATCACTTTCATAACCATTAAGGTTAACTGTCATATCTACTTTTAGAACGTCGCCACTCTTTAAAATTAGGTTTTTACGAGGAATACCATGAGCAACTTCATCATTAACACAGACACAAGTTGCATACTTGTAGCCTTCAAAGCCCTTTTCTGATGGACGACCACCGTGTGAAACGATATAATCGTTAGCAAAATTTTCAATTTCCATTGAAGAAATTCCTTGTTTAATAATGTCACGTAAACCAATATGTGTATTAGCAAGCAATTCTCCAGACTTTCTCATTCCTTCGATTTCTCTTGCAGATTTTAATGTAATCACTTTATAACATGTCCCTTCAAAAATATGTTAGTTTCATTATAACATTAGAGCGTTTCGGAATTAGATAGCCCGGAATATTAATTTTTGCTATAATGTCTAAAGATTAATTAATGAGGCGACAATTATGACAAAAGTAAAAATTGTTTTTGCTAGTATTACTGGTAACGATGAAGATATCGCTTATGTTCTAACGGAGAAGTTTGAGGATTTAGGCTGCGATGTTGATATGAGCGAAGTTTCTCAAACAGATGTGTCTGACTTTGAAGACTCTGATATCTGTGTTATCGCTAGTTATACTTATGATCAAGGCGTTGTGCCTGACGAAGCTTTGGATTTCTATGACGACATGCAAGACCTTGATTTAGCTGGAAAAGTATATGGTGTTTGTGGTTCTGGTGACACTTTCTATGAAGATTACTGCCGTGCTGTTGAGGAATTTGACAAAGCCTTTGCCCAAACTGGTGCCACTCGTGGAGCTGAATCAGTCAAAGTAGAATTGGGACCTCAACAAGAGGATATCGACAATCTCGATAACTTTGCTGAACAAATTTATAAAAAGGCACAAGAAATGGATCTCTAAAAAATGAACTTTTTAAAAAAATATCGTAATTTTGGAGTCTATTGCCTGTTTGGTTTCTTAGCGTCCTTATTGAATATCGGCATCTTCGATTTATCGCATAACTATTTCCATATTACTTTATGGATTGCTAACACAATCGCATGGTTTATCTCCAATTTCTTTTCATTCTTTGTAACGAAATTATATGTTTTCAAATCTGAAATGGAAAGTTTAAAGAAACTATTTAAAGAGGGGATGTTCTTCCTCGTTTCACGTATCTTCTCGTTGATCTTTGATGACATTTTCATGGTCGTAGCTGTTTTCATTTTTCCTTGGAATAACTTGATTATCAAAGCTATTGATCAATTGATTGTTGGACTGTTCAATTATTTTTCATCGAAATTGATCTTCAACTATCAAAATCGACGTTTAATCGATCGTATTAAAAACTTAAAAGAACGTAGAAAAAGTCGTAATGAAATTTAATTCATTACGACTTTTTTGGTTGGATAGATATGCTGTTGTCCGCAAAACTTGGGAATGCTCTTTAAAACAACTACAGCCTATTTAAATTCATCTGGCTTTTCAGTTGTTTGTTTGAAGTAATAACTCATTGCGTCCAAGATACGTTCGGAAGCTTTACCGTCACCATAGGGATTCTTAGCGTTAGCCATACGACTGTATTCAGCGTTGTCAGTAATTAAACGTGTCATTTCTCTTTCAACTACTTCAGCATCAGTACCAACTAACTTCAAAGTACCGGCTTTAACACCTTCGGGACGTTCTGTGGTATCACGTAATACTAGAACTGGTTTTCCTAGTGATGGGGCTTCTTCTTGAACACCACCAGAATCAGTCATGATGAAGTAACTTCTTGATGCAAGGTTATGGAAGTCTACCACATCTAATGGTTCGATCAAGTGAATTCTATCTACTCCACCTAAGATTTCCTTAGCTGTTTGTTGAACAACTGGATTCAAGTGAACTGGATAAACTAATTCAATGTCATCATGTTTTGCAACTACTTTACGCATTGCTCTGAAGACTTGTTTCATTGGCTCACCTTGATTTTCACGACGATGCATTGTGATCAAGATCATCTTCTTATCAGGGTCGATGACATCTAGAATATCATGATGGTAATCTTTATGAACAGTACTCTTTAAGGCATCGATGGCAGTATTACCAGTTACAAAGATATTTTCGCCATGATGATTTTCCTTCAACAAGTTAGCTTTACTTTCATCAGTTGGAGCAAAGTATAGATCAGTCAAATCATCAGTCATTTGACGATTCATTTCTTCTGGCCATGGTGAATACTTGTTCCAAGTTCTCAAACCAGCTTCAACATGTCCAATACGTGTTTGATGATAAAAGGCTGATAGAGCGGCACTGAAAGTTGTTGTTGTATCACCGTGAACTAAAACAATATCAGGCTTTTCTTTTTCAATGATACTATCTAGTTCTTTTAAAACTAACCCAGTGATACCACTAAGAGTTTGGCGCTCCTTCATGATATTCAAATCGTAGTCGGGCTTGATATCAAAAATCTCAAGCACTGAATCCAACATTTCACGATGTTGAGCTGTAACTACAGTCACAGTATCAAATCGATCACTATTCTGCTTTAATTTTAAAACTAGTGGTGCCATTTTAATTGCTTCGGGTCTGGTACCAAAGACCGTCATAACTTTAATTTTGTCCAAAATTATCACCTCAGTAAAATTACTTACAGTATACCAAAGATAAATTGATTAATATAGGAAGATACGCCTGCTTTATTAGATGTCGTTTTCTGAAAGTTTTTGCGTATAATATAGGTATTATGATTAATCTTCCAATATTAGTAATACTCAGTATTTTAACTACTTTAATTGCTTTCTTCGCTGTCATGGCAATTTATAATACTTTTATCAAATCCACGAGCAAAAAATACTGGTGGTTTATTTTAATTGGATTGGTAATCCTTTATTTGATGGCGTTTTACATCTATTTTCACGTCCATTAGGAGGTTTACAGAAATAGTTTGTTAAAAAAAGTATTAATTTTTGGAGTTTTGAGTTAGAATTATCAATGTATTCGAAAATGAATTTTATGGAGGTTTATCGATGGTTTTAACAAACGGTAACGAAATTTTCAATAACGCCCGTAAAGGCAAGTATGCTGTTGGTGCTTTTAACATCAACGACTTGGAATGGACACGCTCAATTTTGGCTGCTGCCCAAGAAACACAAACACCTATCTTGGTTCAAACATCAATGGGTGCTGCTAAGTACATGGGTGGTTACGAATTATGTCTACACCTTGTACAAGACACAATCAAATCAATGGGTATCACAGTTCCAGTTGTAATGCACTTGGATCATGGTAACTACGAAGCTGCTAAGGAATGTATCGAAGTTGGATATAACTCAGTTATGTTCGATGGTCATGACCTTCCATTCGCAGAAAACCTTGAAAAGACAAAGGAAATTGTTAAATTAGCTCATGCTAAGAACATGTCTGTTGAAGCTGAAGTTGGTTCAATCGGTGGTACTGAAGATGGTATCGTTGGTTTAGGTGAATTAGCTGACGTTGAAGAAGCTAAGACTCTTGCTGCTACTGGTGTTGATTACCTAGCTGTTGGTATTGGTAACATCCACGGTGTTTACCCTGACAACTGGAAAGGCCTAAGCTTTGACCGTCTTAAGGAATTAGCTGACGTTATCAAGACACCACTTGTTCTTCATGGTGGTTCAGGTATTCCTAAGGAACAAATCATCAAGGCTGTTTCAATGGGTATCTCAAAGGTTAACGTTAATACTGAATTACAACTTTCATTCGCTAAAGCAACACGTGAATATATCGAAGCTAAGAAAGACTTGGATATTGATGAAAAGGGTTATGACCCACGTAAATTGCTTGCACCTGGTGCTAAAGCTATTACTGAAACTACTAAGGAACGTATCAAGTGGTTCGGTACACCTTCAATCAAATAATTATTTGATAAATAAAAAATACAGAGACTTCGGTCCCTGTATTTTTTTCTCCTAAAATTTAATTAGTTAAGACAATGCAAAAAGCTGATTGGTTCAATAGACGTATTTTACTACGCTATGACCAAATCAGCTTTTTTATTTGTTATCTACCCTGCTTATAATAAGAAACTTTTATCAAATCTAGTAAGAAAAACATTACAAAACAAATCAAGAATACCATCAATACATTCAACACAGCCGTATGCAACCACAGAATACTTATTAAACTAGATAAAACCAGATTGATAAATATAACTATACCAACGGACTTACTCGTTTTAATTGACCAGAAATGATCTCTTGTTCTCGTTGAAAGAATCATTCCCATTGCTGAGTAAATCAAGTAGACAAACAGCAATCCGCTGATCTGTGCATGCGTAAAACTTGTGAAGCTCACACTGTACCATAACATCAGAAACCCTAGAATCAACCAGCCAATCGTATAAATGGCAGAGATTCTCGTTAGGTTCCTTAAATTCCACGCTTCTGGTAAATGATTGATTTTTACTCGATCTGTTCCTAAAGTCAAAGTAACACAATCGTTAAAAATAACGATGAAAACAATGATATTCAACGAGATTGGGAAGAAATTAGTAAACAGATAACCAATTGATAATAGCAGAGCCAATTGGGCTGTTCTTGCTAATTTGGTAATTAACCAAGTCATCATTCTTTGATAAACCCGATGACCAGCATTGACCAATTCAATAATTCCCTTTAACGAAGGTTCAGTCAAAATAATTCTCGCTGCTAATTTAGAAATATCCGTTGCTGTATCAATAGCAATTCCGACATCAGCTTTCTTTAAAGCTGGAGCATCGTTGATACCATCACCTGTCATACCAACTACATAACCTTTATCTTGCAATGATTTGACAATCTTAAACTTATCTTCTGGATAAACATTAGCAAAACCGCCAAAAGACATAGGATCAGATAGAGCTTGATCAACGGAACCAATTTGATCATTCAGACCGACCTTTTGAGCAATTGCCTTAGCTGTTGGAGCTGTATCACCAGTCAACATTAGAATAGTAATACCCTGTTTCTTCAATGCGGCAATTGTTTCGGGCATATCTTCTTTGATTTGATCCCTAAAAGTCAACAAACCAATGGCATTTTGATTAATGGTCAGGACCATCACTTGTAGTCCTTGCTGTGATAATTCGTCAACTTTTGATTTAACGGTATTTTCCAAATCACTTGTTGCAGGTGATCCCAAGAATATTTCGTCTCCATTATCTAAGATAGCTCGGGCACCCTTCATTTTAGGATCAAAGGATACTTGTTCTTTAACTCCTGTTGCCGTTACATTATCCAACTTTGCTTTTTGCAAAATCGCTAAATCAAGCGGACTAACACTGCTAGGTTTGACTGTTGCCAAAGCATATTCAAATAATTTTGTCTCGTCTACACCATTTAAACTTATTATCTGACTAACTTGGGGTTCATTTTTAGTAATCGTTCCGGTCTTATCCATCAACAGAACGTTCATAGATCCGGCTTCCTGAATACCAGTCAATCCACCAACTAGAATTCCCTTTTTAGACAGATTCCCTGCTTCCAAAGAATTTGCTACAGCAAAACTTGATGGCATTGAGATAGGAATTGTGGCAACAAACAGAATTACCAAGAATGGTAATAACGAAAGAAATGGTGTGTGTCTGAACAGTGCGGCAATTGTCAGGATAACTGCTAAAACAACATCAAGATAAGCCAGATATTTAACTACTGTGAAAAGTAAATTTTCCAATCTACCTGGAGCTTCGTTAGTTCTGACCAATTCCGTTGTTTTCCCAAGACTACTGTGAACACCCGTCTTTTCGACCAGCACATCCGCAGTACCTTCAATTACCGTTGATCCAGAATACAATTCATCGTCTTCTGCTTTGGTAACGGCTTTAGTTTCACCAGTAACAACCGACTGATTAACCAAAATTGCACCCTTAACTACTTTACAATCGGCTGGTATCACTGATCCTACCGATAAATGAATCAAATCACTTGGGACTAACTCTCGACTGGATAATTTTTGCCATTTGCCATCACGCAATACACTAGCATAAGCAATTAATTTCGTATCCAATTCACCAATCGATTCTGATGCTCGATTCTCTTGAATAGCTCCATCAATTGCTGAAAATAGTAGCAAAGCAAAGATAAAAGCTACTTGAATATAATTTCCTAGTATCAGTTCAATCACTAAGGCTAACTCAATTACATACGGAATTGGACCGATCAAACGTTTCAAAATTAAGCTGATAAATGACTTTTGAATCTTTGGAGTTTCATTATATCCGTACTCTTGTCTAGCTTTTTCGGCTTCTTGTGTAGTAAGACCGTATTTTTCTGCCATGATTTATTAATTAGTCAAAGTCAACGTCATTAGGGAAATGAGCTAAGTTGGCTTCTTCGCCTAATTCCTCTTCAATTCTTAATAATTGATTGTATTTAGCTAGACGTTCACCACGGGCTGGAGCACCTGACTTCAATTGCTCAGCGTGCATTGCAACTGTAAAGTCAGCCAAGAATGAATCTTCAGTTTCACCAGAACGATGTGACATCATTGTTGTATAGCCATTCTTTCTAGCAACACGGATAGCTTCTATGGTTTCAGATACAGTACCGATCTGATTCAATTTGATCAAGAAACTATTAGCCATGCCTTTCTTAATAGCTTTTCTGAAGAGAGCAGGATTTGTACATACGTTATCATCAGTAATAATTTGAACACGATTGCCATTCTTTTGAGTGAATTTAGCAAAATTATCCCAATCATTTTCACCAAATGGATCTTCCATTGATACGATTGCTGGATACTTGTCTAATAATCCTTCATAGTATGAACCCATTTCATCAGCACTGCGTTTCTTGCCTTCAAACATGTATGAACCATCATCTTGAGCAAAACTTGAAGCAGCAGCATCAAAGGCGATACCAATTTCTTCACCAGGAACATAACCAGCATCTTTAATAGCCCGATTTAATTCATCAATTGCGGCTTCACTTGATGGAAGATCGGGAGCAAATCCACCTTCATCACCTAAACCTGTTTGATAACCTTCTTTTTCAAGGTTCTTCTTCAATTGATGGTAAACATTAACAATCTTTTCAAAACCATCACGGAAGGTTGTACGTTTGATAGGTGTAATTAGAAATTCTTGCATATCGATTCCGTTGTCAGCATGCTCACCACCATTGATTACATTGTGGAATGTTTGTGGCAATTCAAGGTCAACACCACCAAGGTAACGGTAAACAGGAACACCTTCTGCATTAGCGGCAGCACGAACTGTGGCAATTGAAACACCTAAAATAGCATTGGCACCTAACTTAGCCTTATTAGGTGTACCATCAAGATCGATCATCATTTGGTCGATATGTGCTTGATTGAAAGGATCCGCACCTTTTAATTTATCATTGATCAAAGTATTAACATTGTTGACGGCTTTCAAAACACCTTTGCCATCTAATCTGTCGCCACCATCACGCAATTCAACGGCTTCATTGTCACCAGTTGATTTACCAGATGGAACACTAGCACGACCTAAAACGCCGTTTGAAAGAACAACATCTGCTTCAACGGTTGGGTTACCACGTGAATCAAATACTTCCCTAGCTTTAACATTCTCAATAGTTACTCTTGACATAATAAATTCTCCCTTTCTTAATCATAAAAAAAGACGACTACTCCACTTTAAAAAACCCTCAATAATTTTCCTCAATTATTACTGGTTATTTAAATAGAGTAGACGTCATCAATTACGATTAAGTAATATTTTTCGGCGAACGTCATCGCCTCTTCGAACAAGCTCATAGTATAATACTTCGTTTATTTAAACAAGTATATTCATCCACTTTTAGCGGCATTTTCTGCTTGTGAAAATTTCTGTTTAAACAGAATATAAATAAATTAATTAATCAATCCATACGGCCCCTTACACTTGGCATGATATTATTTTTCGAATTATGAGCTTACAAATTGTGAAATTCACAAAAACTTGCTATACTTCAGATGTACCATAAAGAAAGCGTTAACATAGAAAGGAGGGACACTAATAGCAACTTTGTTTACAACTAGAATAGGTAGTTTTCAAAGTCCTATCTTGTGCCTCCCATGTAGAAAATCTGTTTCTATGATAAACACTTATTCTAGTAATTGATTTGTCAGGTAGGAGCTCACTCAATTCTTCGATTTGCCTAGAATTTAACTCCCAGACCAATATTGATCTCCTGTTAATTGAATACCCCATCATTCAATGACATATTAATTTTTTGCTCCTACAGCAAATCAATATTATATAAAAAACGGCTTAGTTCCCCGCTAAGCTGTTTTTTATGCTTCTTTTTTTGGTGAAGAGAGAAATATGCCGTCCTCCATAAACCTGGGGAATGCATTGGAACGCTATGGGCGCGATTTGAAACTAATTATTTTACACTTCGTGCAAAATAATGGATTTCCAAAGTCGGCCTTATTGTAACCGGCAAAGCCGGTAACAATAATTTCATAGCTGAACGCATTCCCCAGGTTTACTCCGGACTAGTAAACCGTTCATCCAATATTTACTTTTCTAAATATTTAAAATCAAAATAATAGCACCCATTCATTAGTTTCAATTCTGGCTTCTAAACAAATAACCATGAAACTATGAATAGGTGCTAATTTAATTTCTAAAATAATTGTGATAATGATAAAACATGCTCTGTTTGATCAGTAGTAAGTCTTCTATATTTTAACCACATTAGTTTTCTCATATTGGAAGATCTTGCCCTCAATTGTCATCTCGTCACGTCCATTATTCTTCGATAGATAAAGATAATTGTCTACTCTCTTAAAGGTATCATCAAAGGATTTATCCGTTCTTCGTAACATCGTTACACCAAAACATAACGTCACATCTAAACGTGTTTCCTGTATGAACAATGGCATTGCTGTTAAGGTTTGATTGATTCTATTGACGATTTCTCTGGCTCTTTGTGTATCGTTATTTCTTAATAAAATAACAAATTCCTCACCGCCATAACGGAATAACTGTCTCTTGCTATCATCAATATGTAACTCACGTTCAACGATATGGGAAACGTGTCTTAAGACTTCATCCCCTACATCATGCCCATAGTGATCGTTGAATTCTTTAAAATGGTCGATATCAAATAGCATTACGGTTAAAGGAACATTGCTTTGATTATATTTCTCAAATACTTCTTTTGAAATTTTATTCAAATTAGCTCTATTACGAACTCCGGTTAATGCATCATAATTGACTTTATTTTCTAAATCGTTATAAGCATGCATATACATACTCATCTTTAGTTCAATCACACGAACGATGAACATATAAACTTCGAATAGAATCAACATTCCAATAATATCGACTAATGGAAATTTATAATCAATCCAAAGAAAAATCCACCAACAAACGCCAAACAATACTTGTGACGATAAATATCGGTAATTAGAAATTGCTAGAACATCTTTATGACTGTAAAGATAATCTATAACAATTATTAAAATTAAATAAGCAACGACAAATAACCATGCATACGGCCCTTGAATTCTCGAGATGTCGGATGATGGATGATATAAGAAAGGTAGAAACACATTTAATAAAACAATCAAACGATTGTTAAATATAAACAGGCAATAGAATAATATTGTTAACTCGGCATTTGCTAACAAGCCACCTAATTCTACTTCTGTTCCTCCCGTGAAACTCTTAAAAACTATTGTAATAATAAAGAGCATCAGTATTAACAGTAGCATCTCGGCAACGTTTATCGAAACTTTTTTGAAAAACGACGATGCTACACTAACTTTTCGTTCTAGAACAAAAGATATATATGTAATAATCGAAATTAATCCGATTGTGACTATTCCTGTGACTAAGGCATTTGCACTGAAACAGACTCTTAAAATTTCCGTTAAATTACCCAAAAGGAACCCCTCACACATTCATTTATATATCCAAGTCTAGCATTAATAAGTTACCTATTAAATTGAAAGTGACAGATTAACCGGATTCTTATATGATTTTCATAAAAAAAGAACAAAACTAAAAATAGTTTTGTCCTTAATGATTTTTAATTATTATTATCTTCTTTATCAATTGCTTGTTGTGCAACTAAATTAAGATAATTAAATGGATTATCGTAATTTGGTTGGAATAACATATCAACAAAAGCTAAATCATCAATTGTATTCCCATTTTGAATACAGATTGACAATGCATTAGCTGACTGAGCAACTTCATGTTTACTGAACAATTGTGCACCTAAGACTTTTCTAGTGTCCTTATCATAAATCAGATAAATCGTTGGCATATAATCTGGACGATAATTGTCGTGGTAAGTAACACAATCAGCATTTAATCCGTTTGCCAAAGCTTTCTTTAAAGTCAATCCTGTTTCAGCTAAAGTGTAACCGAATAATGCCATGGCTGTGGTAGCCTGTGTTCCCATATACTTACGAACATTGCCAAAGACATTCAATCCGGCCAAAGTTCCCTGACGAACAGCACTAGAAGCTAATGGGATATACTTCATCTCACCAGTTGGATTGAATTTAACTGCACAAGAATCACCGGCAGCAAAAATATCAGGATCTGAAGTTTGCATGTAATCATTAACTAAAATGGCTCCATAACCGTCCATTTGAACTTGACCACGTAGCAAATCAGTATTAGCGAAAAAGCCAGTACATACAATAACCAAATCAGCCTTATAAGCGTGACCAGCTTTAGTTTTAATAGTTAACTGATCGCCATCTTCAATTTCCGCAACACGTTCACCAAGTGCAACTTTTACATCGTGTTCTTTAAGCTTTTCAATGATAGTCTGTGATAGTGGCTCATCAACATAATTATTGAGAATTTGTTCTCTTGATTGAATCAAGGTTACTTCGTGAACGGTATTAGCATAACTTTCGGCCAATTCTACTCCCACATATCCAGCACCAACAATGGCAATGCTAGGATAGTTTAAAGCAGACTCATAAATCTTTTTGGCTTGGTCATAACTCTTACATAATAAAACACGTGGGTTGTCCATTCCGCCAATTGGTGGAACGCCAACTTCTGAACCAGTTGTCATGATCAATTTATCATAACTGTCTTCAAAAATTTCTTCTGTGTTTAAGTCCTGAACAATAATTTTCTTATTCTTTGAATCAATCTTAATAACGTTATGTTTCATATGAACCTTAGCGCCATAACCTTCAAGCGTGGTTGGATCAGCATAAAACATGTCTTCTAGTCGATTGACGATTCTTCCTAAATACAATGCTATCCCACATGATAGGAATGCAATATTATCATCACGTTCATATACGGTAACTTCCGTATCTGGATGTTTTTTTAATATTTGTTCCACTGCAGCTGTTCCAGCATGTGTACATCCGACAACGATTACTTTCAACAGTCGGTTCCTCCTCTACAGTACCCAATAAATTATTCTCTCTGCTCATTAAAGCTTATACAAACACCTAGTTACATTATATCAATCTATTTAAATTTTCATATGTTATAAATGGACTTTTTAAATTTCAAATATCGACAATGCACAGTTGATTATTTGTAATATAATAACAAGTGTATTGACTTTTTTAAAAGCGGTGGTAAATAATGAACAAAATCAAATCTTCCAATGATATAAATTCTGATATCTATCAAGACAGTGTCAACATTCGAACCAAAGTATTCGTAGATGAACAGAATGTTCCAGCTGAAATCGAAATAGATGCTGATGAAGACAAATGTACTTATTTTGTTCTTTACAGTAACAACAAAGCCGCAGCTACTGCCAGATTCCAAGTCACTTCAGATAATGGAATCCACATTCAAAGAGTCGCCGTACTTAAAAGTTTTCGTCACCAACATTTAGGGTCAGATCTCTTAGAATACATTTTTAACTATGCTAAACAACACAATTTTAATTACATTATTTTAGGTGCCCAAGATCACGCTCAAGCTTTTTATACACAATTAGGATTTAAGGTTGTCGGTGAACAATACGAAGAAGCCGGGATCCTTCATCATGACATGAGATTAAGCTTGTAGTATTATTGGTTCGGTGCATTTATTCCAAGTTAAGAAATAATAAATCAAGAATCGATTAGAACTAACAAAGGAGTTTGTTATGTACAGATATTTTATTCAACCCCAACTTGATAAGGTGAATAACTCATTAATTGGTTATGAGTTATTAATGAAGGAAAAAAAGCCCGAAGGATGGCGTCCACCAGCAAACTTTTCCGATGTCCCTTCTCACCTTATGGCTCAAGTCTTAGTTGAAACAACGAAATTACTATCATTAAAGATTGGTTCCGTTTCAGTAAATATTAACCGTAACCAACTAATGGACGAAGAAGTACGAGATGCCATCATTGAAGCACAAAGAATCCTCCGTCCCTTAAGATTAGTAGTAGAACTAACCGAAGATACGCCTAATCAAAATTGGAGCAACGAAGAATACATTTCCTTAATTAAAGAATTTATCGACTATGGCATGGACTTCAGCCTTGATGACTGTGGTACCGGAACAAACCAAATGGATCAGATCAAAGACATGATCCCACTAGCCGCCGAAATCAAATTTGCCATTCAAAATTTTGGAGAGAAATTACGCGATCCTGACATTGAGAGTAAAGTGATTTATTGGCGCGATATCTGCAAAAAACAAAATATCCGTTTTATCCTTGAAGGAATAGAAGACGACAAAGACGATGCCCTAGCAGACAAATTAGGAATCGACCTACGTCAAGGATACTATTACGGAAAGCCAAGATTGTTAAAATTAAAAGCAGACGATGACGTATTTTAGAGAGCGAAACAGGCCCGGGAATTTCCGAGGATTTGCCTAAGTGTCAGAATTGCACGCGCACTTGGCGGGCGATTTTGACACTGTAGCAAACCGGAAGAAATTGGCCTGTGGAGCTCGTTTCCACTATTCCGCATAGAACCATGGTTATTAAAAAAATAAAATCCAAACAAAAAAAGGAGATGCTAAAACTCAAAGCATCCCCTTTTTACTTTATACAAAATTTTATTTTTCTTGACGTTCTTTAGCGACAGCCATTTGAGCAACCAAATTCAAGTAGTTAAATGGATTATCGTAATTTGGTTGGAACAACATATCCATGAAAGCCAAATCATCAATCGTATTCTTATTTTGAATACATACTGACAAAGTATCAGCTGACTGAGCAACTTCATGTTTACTGAACAATTGTCCACCAAGAATCAAACGTGTGTCCTTATCATAAACTAGTCTGATCGTTAACATCGCTGTCGTTGGCATATAAGCTGGACGATAGTAGTCGTGGTATTCAACAACATCCGCGTTCATTCCATGTTCTAACGCATGTCCTAATGTCAATCCGGTTGAAGCAACTGTGTATCCAAATAATTCCATAGCCGAAGTAGCTTGTGTACCCATATACTTTTGAATATTTCCAAAAACATTAATACCAGCCAAAGCACCTTGTCTGATTGCATTAGTTGCTAGTGGCATATAAGCATGTTCATGTGTTGGATTAAAGTAAACTGTACATGCATCCCCTGCAGCATAAATATCAGGATTTGAAGTTTGGGTATATTCATTAATAATAATGGCACCACGACGATCCATATCCACTTGTCCACGCAATAAACCTGTATTAGCGACAAAACCTGTGCAGACGATAACTAAATCAGCCTTGTGATCTTCTTTAGTTGTTTCAATAACAATATTGTCATCGTCATCACGATTAAAGCCGTTAACATTTTCATTCAAATAAACGTCAACACCATGTTCTCTTAACAAATCAACAACTTTTTCAGACATGTCAGGATCAATGTAGTGGTTCAAGACTTGATCTCTTGATTGAATCAAAGTTACTTGATGGTTTGTATTAGCGTAACTTTCAGCCAACTCTACCCCAATATAACCACCACCAACAATGGCGATATGTTTGTAGTCTTTTGCAGTATCATGAATTGCTTGTGCATAACTCTTACACATCAAAATTCTTGAATCCGAAATTCCCATAATAGGTGGCACTACTACAGTTGAGCCAGTTGTCATAATTAATTTGTCATAAGTATCATTAATTATTTCGTGAGTCTCCATATTTTCGCACATCAAAGTCTTGTTTTCAGAATCAATCTTCAAGACATCATGCTTCATTTTGATTGTAGCACCTAATTTTTCTAGATCCTTGGGGCTAGCGTAAAACATATCTTCCAAACGTTTTACTTTACCGCCTAGGTACAAGGCAATTCCACAAGATAAAAATGAGATATTATCGTCACGTTCATAAACTGTAACTTCTGTATCTGGATGTTCCTGAAGAATTTGTTCTACGGCCGCAGTCCCTGCGTGAGTACATCCTACAACTACTACTTTCATTTGATTTTCCCCTCTCAAAATTTGAGTAAAATTTATATTAGAAAACGAATAATGAAGCATAACTTTAAAAAATATCTATCGTTTCACCCATCATTATAAACCTATAAAATTATAAATAAATACGTGTATACTGATACATAACGTTACTCAAAAGTAATCAATCATTAAATACTTTATATTACTACAACATAATCCCATAGGCACCAATTTTATGAATCACCGAATGGAGGAGGTAATTTTGAATATCCTAAACGAGATCACCACTAAATACGTGAATCTCACTTCAACCATTATCACCTTAGTTACTATCGGTCTAATTACCGTTATTACTATTATTGCTTATGGTTTGGAAAGAAGAATTGACGATAAGTCCCCTATTTATTTTAAACTGCCAGTTCATTTAGCTGAAGGTGCTGTTTTGGCAGGTAGCATGATCATCCTTCAAAAGACTTTCCTAGTATTAAACAATGGATCGGTCAACAACGGTTGGTTATACGCCAACGCTCAACTAACTATCCTGTTATATGCTATGTATCTTCTACGAAATAAAATAATTTTGCTTATTAATTTACTAATGCCTTTTGCATATCACCAATCCGCAAATATTCAACGCTTAGGTAGCAGTAGATGGCCCTATTTTCTTATCTCATACATTTTCTTGGTAGCTATCATCATTTATATCTATTGGCAAACTGACAGTCTAAAAGATAGTACAATCAAATATCTCACCTTACAAATCCTATACGGAGCTGCATGGTGGATATTACTCTGGGTCGATCACAGTTTTCCATTTTATAATATTTTCAATATGTTAATAGTCTTCGTTATTTACATGGCCATTATCAGGTATTGTGAACATAAGATGCAATTAACTTTGAATGGGTATGATACTTTAAAGAAAGTCGTTAATTATGACGAATTAACTGGAATAAGAAATCGTTCCAGTTTAGATAAGAATTCCAAAGAGATCTATAAACAGTATTCACATGAAGATGATGTTCCTCTAAGCATGGCCATGTTTGATATCGACCATTTTAAACTTTTTAATGATAAATACGGCCACTCAACTGGTGATGAAGTTTTACGTCACGTTGCCCATACAATGGATCGTGAATTATACTTGAAGAAAACACACGGACAAATTTTTCGTTTTGGTGGTGAGGAGTTTATCATCGTCTTTCGTGGTAAAACCGCCGAAGAATGCAAACCCATTATTACCGATTTAAGAAACACCTTACTTCATTCACCATTATTCTTTAATGGCATGCGACTAAATGTCAGTGTATCTTTTGGTATTTCAGAATTAAAGCCAACTGATAGTGGCTTCGCTGATTTGTTCAACCGAGTTGACAGTTATCTTTACAAGTCTAAAAATGCCGGTCGTAATAAAATGACCATTGAAAATGTCACATATGATTTTGATAAAACTGAATAATTAAAAATAGCATCCATTCAGATTTCCTCCGATTCTGGGGAAAATTTGAATGGGTGCTATTTATTTTTTATAGTGGAGATTGCCGTCCTCCACAAGAATTGGGAACGCGGTTGGAACGCTATGGGCGCGATTCGGAGCTAATTATTTTACACTTCGTGCAAAATAATGGATCTTCGAACTCGGCCTCATTGTAAATGGCAAAGCCATTAACAATGATCTCACAGCTGAACGCATTCCCAATTCTTGCTCCGGACTAAAGAGTACTTCTATTGTTTGTATGTTTTTAAATATTAGATAGCAAGACAGTGAACTACAGTTACTTCGTTAATATGTATTTTAACCAAACTTTTTAAGAACCAATAAATTTCATTACTGAGCCAATTTCCCTATTTTCAAGACAAAAAAATAGTGAGAAATTAATCTCACCGTCGGGAAGGAATCAGTTGTTTTTAAATCTGGTAGTCCCTATATGTCATAGTAAACCATGTTCGGCCTGACCGCAATAGTATAAATTGAGAATCTTAACTCTTTTTTTAATAATTAATATAATTTCTTAAATACCAGTTAAAAAGAATAGTGATGTTTCAGCGATGGGACAACGATTTTATCCGAAATACCAATAATAATTCCTTGGCAGAACATTGCCAAAATGGTTCCGATTCCAACAGACAAAATGTGACCGGTTACCGCGAAACAAATTATCATGATGATCACTGGTGGTGTATAGCTGACCAACTGGCCCCAACCAGCCGAACCATGTAAATATTTGAATCGCAAAAGATAAGCCATTTCATCATTAGGATGTTGAATTAGATTACATCTTTGATAAATTGAAGTTCCCATTGAAACGAAAATTAATCCTAATAGATCAACTAAAAAGCGTGAATAGATTGGCAAATAATTTAAATTGAGTGGATTTAAAATATCACTGAAAAATCCCACTAAATAACTAAATGGTAATGAGAATAATAAATTGGAAATAAAGATATGACTATCAAACTTTCCTATTAATAATTGATTAACAATCGTGACGATTACGGCATAGATAAACAATGTCGTTCCGTAACTAGTATGCAGCAGAGTAGAAATATTGACCGCTGAAGCCGTCCACACCGCACTTCCCATATTACTGTCAATCATCAATGCATTCGCGAAAGCATCCAGTACAATCGCAAAAATTAAATAACCTAAACGTTTTTTGAAACTATTATCTTCCAATCTTTTATCCCCCAAAATAAAAAGCAATACCAACTTTGTAATTGGTATTGCTTTCTTAACAGCCTGATTACTAAGAATTAGTTTAAATTAGACTGAAAACGTTGTCAATAAAACTTATTTAAGTTTGGTTGTAGTCGTTAATACTAACTGATGTAGTTGAAATATGCCGCCGTCCGCAAAAAATCTGTGGGCCACTGGAACGTGGTGGACACGGCTTGAAGCTAATAATTTTTCACTCTGTGAAAAATCATGGATCTCCAAGTCCGGTCTTCTACTAACCTTGCTACGCAAGCTAAGTAGAATGGCACCACTGAGGGCCCACAGATTTTTTACTACCGACTAGATTCATGGTTTTAATATTATTAGACAAATTTGAAAGGTGTTTTTGGTTTTTCACAATTTAGAATTGTTAATAATAAAAGAAGAAGCATCCATATCAACCAATGTACCTGGTTATATGGATGCTTCTTTCGATTTAAAAGTGATTTTTAGAAATAGAAAGGATACTGGATTAAGTAATTCATTGTAATTGCACAATAGAAGTACTCTTTAGTCCGGAGCAAAAATTGGGAATGCGTTCAGCTATGAGATCATTGTTAATGGCTTTGCCATTTACAATGAGGCCGACTTTGGAAATCCATTATTTTGCACGAAGTGGAAAATAATTAGTTTCAAATCGCGCCCATAGCGTTCCAACAGCATTCCCATTTTTTGCGGAGGACGGGAATTTAAATATATTCTCCAATCTAACCAAACTTTAGCAAGTATCCTTATTTATTCATTGGGTGATTCATTTCATCCATACTTAATAGATGATACTTATGTTCATGATCTGGATCATAAGCCTCAATTTGAGCCATCATCCCTGTATCCTCGTGTTCAAGGATATGACAGTGATACATGTAGACACCAAATTTAGTGAACTGTACAGCAATTCTAACTGTTTCACCAGCATTGACACCAACAGTATCCTTCCAACCATGTTCATTAGGATATGGTGCCTTACCATTACGACTGATAACTAAGAATTGACAGCCATGCATGTGGAACGGATGAATCATACCAGCATCCATATCGTTAGTATTAACAACATCCCATAGGACGGTGTCACCAATTTTTTGACGACGGTCGATTCTTTGCATATCAAAGAGTTTGCCATCAAGTCTAACTTGATCATCCATACCTGACATAACGGTACGAGTGATAGGTAAACCAGGTGTTACTTCTGGAGCATTGATTGTTGTGAGATGTTCGGGAAGTTTGGTATCATCTGGAGCATATTGGCCAATCTTAAATTTCATAATTGGCATGTCATCACTCATCAAAGTAACCACATCACCAGGATTCTTGTCACCAAAGTTAACAATAACTTCAGCACGTTCAGCACAAGTTAACATCAACTTAGTTAACTCAACTGGCTCTGGCAAAGTACCACCATCAGAAGCAATTTGAGTAAATTCATGATTATCGTCAAAATGAAGACGCCATTCACGACGATCGGAACCATTTAAAATTCTTAAACGAACTCTTTGAGTTGTAACATCAAAGACACCATTGATTGTGCCGTTAACTAAAGCATATTTACCTAAAGTACCATCGATATCGTAATCTTTCTTATAATCCAATTGATTATCATGATAACTTCTATCTTGTAAAATAATTGGAATATCATCCACACCATAATTGCGTGGGAATGGTAATTTGGCTTCCTGGGCATCTGTTACAACAACAGCTGCAGCTAATCCATTCCAAACCTGACGAGCTGTGTTAGGACATGGATGTGGGTGAATCCAATCAGTTTGTGCAGGTTGATCTAGTGTAAAGTCAATATCACGACTGCCACCTGGATAAACTGGAGCATGGGGACCACCATCAACGATAGGTCCTGTAACATTTAGTCCATGCCAATGGAAAGTAGTAACTTCTGGTAATTTATTAACAAGATGCACATGGTAGTGAACTCCTTGCTTCAAAACAATCGTTTGGCCCAATAATGAAGTGTTGTAACCCCATGTCTTAGTCTTAGCACCAGGCAAAATTTGAGTTTCACCCTCTTGTGCTGTGATTGTGTAATAAACATCGTTACCCTCTACCTTGTCTGGTTTCAAAGCAGCTGGGATATTCAATGGATGATCAGGCATATCCACTTTTTCTAGTGGTACATAACCTCCATCGTGCAAATCAAATACTGGTTCATCAAAGAAATAATCATTGTAAACTTTTGTTTCTGACATTCATAATCGCCACCCTATTTAGTTTTTGATCGAAACGTACAAACGCAATTTACTAAAGCCTCAACAAACATACCGATAGCCATCATATACATAGCTATCATATTTTTATCAGCGAAGACAAAATACAATAAAATTGCATAAAAAATTAGCATGATTAGTGCGAAAACCCTAGAACCACCTGCCATATTATTATCACCACCAAAAGTTATTACAATTTCATTCTAATACAGTTGAGGCTTTATGAAAATGGATTTTTGGCTAACCTAAAAAATTAATATTTATAAATAACTAACTCACCGTTGATGTAATTAGCCATATATACTTCAGAAATTTCGAGTTGACGCTTCTTTAATTCCTCTTCGACCCAAGCTTCATCTTTACCTGATGTTGATAATTCATCCATATCAAGCTTGCCATCCAAAATCAGAGGATATTTGAAACTATCTTCATCCTTCAAAATAATCGTTAACTGACCGTTACGTTCAAATACAGCTCGTTTAACATTTCTGACATCTAAAACGCCCGCTTGGCGCAATTTAAAAGATAGATCATTAGCCGACAAACCATTCTTCAAAGCCAAATTAACATCAATATGTCCATTCTTAACAATTATCTGTGGCGTTCCTTCGATAACCTTTTTGAAAAAGTTATTGTGATTAGTTAGAAATTTAGCGATAAAGACAACTAAAGTCCATATCAATAAAACCAAAGTGAATTGTAGAATCGTAATACTAGCGTTGTAGATCATCCCACCAACGATACCACCAAGAACATAGTTTTGAAGTTGATCGATTGCACTAGTAGGCGCAATGTTACCTCGTCCAAACAGATTGATCTGCAAGACCATGAATAAGAAACCTATAATAAATTTTAAAGTTAAATCACCGTATTGTAATACCATTATGTCACCTATTTTTTAACCAATTGTATTTTTTGTGAGCTGATTATATTAGCCTTCGAAAGCGTATAACTGCTCAAATTATTATCAAAACTGACCCGATAAATATCTTTGCCCGCCTTGATCAACATTCCTTCAGTCAAACTAGAACTGTTCGAGTACAGTTTATTCTTGGAAACCTTCTTATCCTTAGCAACCGATTCCATCAAACTTAAAGTCTGATTAGTCTTATTATTGATATCCAACTGTTGTTCATAATTGTTGTAATTGATACCGATAAATAAAAAGATTCCAAGTCCAAAAATAATCAACAGATCTCGATATTTATTGTCAGATCGATTTTTAAAATACAAGTAACTAGTTACAAAAATAGCCGTCGCTAGTACTAGAATTCCTATAATAAACAAGAAATTCGGTTCATTATTGTGTTCCACCAAATACTGATACGAATAAAAACTCATTTATATCCCCTCAACTATTTTTTTATTTACGATTAGTATAGCAAAAAGTCATCATCAAGGATTTATCAAACAATTCATTAATAAAAATATTTTCTTGCGCAAACAATTGATTTGTTTCATAATACATAAACGTTGATTCTTAAATTCAGGTATAGATAATATCAACTTATATACGTTAAAGATGCCGTTGGTAGTAGAAAATCTGTCGGCCACTGGAACGTGGTGGACACGGCTTGAAGCTAATAATTTTCTACTACCAACTATATTTCTGATTCTATTATTACAACATTGCGTTATTCGAATATTCTCTAACTTCATATGGTCAGATAAGGATTATGAGGTCTGGATTAAGTGAAAAAGATGTTTATTAGTGAAATACATGGATGTATCTCATTTTTAGTGAATACCATTCTTACCATCTGATATCTTAAAGTCCCCCAAAAATAGAACCGGATACTAGTCCGGAGCAAAAATTGGAAATGCGTTCAGCTATGAAATCATTGTTAATGGCTTCGCCATTTACAATGAGGCCGACTTTGGAAATCCATTATTTTGCACGAAGTGGAAAATAATTAGTTTCAAATCGCGCCCATAACGTTCCAACAGCATTCCCAATTTTTGTGGAGGACGGCAATTAAACACTACAACTGCAATTACGCAGCAATCTAAAATAGGAGGTGGTAAATATGAATCATACTTCAAACCTTTGTACTTGGTTGAATATGAAACACTTTGAAAATGATGTTCAAGTAAACCTTGAAAAAGTATTAATTAAATATGACTTATCTCCTGCTGAATTTAGTTTCTTACACTATCTTTATGACCAATATGAATCCAAAGCTAGCTTGCTAGAAATTAAAGACTCACTAAAATTGAGTTCTGCCGCCGTTTCGCGGATGGCTGTTCGTCTAGAAAACAAGGACTGCAAACCTATCATTCGTTATCATAGCGATAAAAATCAAAAAGAAGTTTGCCTAAAAATTACTGAATCTGGTATCAAACATTTTAAAGAAGCCTCTGAAGTAGTTGATCAATCCTTAAATGAATCATTCTCAAGTAAAGAGTTTCAAAACTTGAGAGAAGCAATCTTAACTACGGAGACTGAGTAAAGAATCCTCGTGATTCTTTTTTCTTTGTCTAAAAGAGGAGCAAATTATGCACAATTATAAGTTTCAAACTACCATTTTAGTATTACTGTCATTCGTTCTCGGTAATAACGAATTTTTAGTCATGGGCGTTCTTTCCAATATTTCCAAAACTTATCATGTTTCCATTGCAAATGTTGGTTTATTAATCACAGCTTACGGTCTAATCTATGCCATCAGTACACCGATTATCACATCTTTACTCGGTAACTTTAATCGTTACTATACTCTGATAGGTTTGACAGTTGTCTTTATTCTGGGTAATACCCTGAGTGGGTTTGCCAGTAATTATACTGTCTTAATTATTTCCCGTGTCATTGCGGCCTCGGTAGCTGGTGCAATTATTTCACTGTCAATGACCTTTTCTAATGTTATCGCTCCAAGGTCGAAACAAGGAACCGTCGTTTCCTGGATCTTTTCTGGTTTCAGTATTGCTTCTGTCTTCGGGGTTCCCTTTAGTACCGCTATCAGTACTGTTTTTGACTGGCGCATGACTTTTTTCATCATATCTCTAGTCAGCGTTATAACGCTTGTTCTGTTGATGTTATCTTTGCCAAGAGAATTTGAACAAATCAATAGCCCACTGAAGAGTCAATTCAAATTGATCAAAGATCCTCGTATTTATACAGGGTTCTTTCTGCCATTCTTCGCCATTGCGGCTATCTATGTCATTTACACTTATCTTCAACCACTTTATGGCACACTGGGATTTTCCAAAACCAGTCTAAGCATCTTTTTAGCCGTCTTTGGATTTGCCTCACTAGTAAGCAATCAACTATCAGGACGAATTTCTGAACACGGTGGTCTCAAATTCATGCCTAAAGTTTACACGGTTGAAATCTTCATCCTTTTAGCTGTACCGTTTTTGATTTACAACAAATATTTGGGGTTAATCAATCTACTTATTGTCGGTGTTGTTATGTACCTAATTAATGCACCCATTCAAATACACTTCTTAAATATTGCTGAAGAATCATATCCCCAAGCAGTTGCTCTAGCCTCATCTTTAAATCCTATTGCCTCCAATTTGGGAATATCGTTAGGGTCAGCCGTCGGATCATTGATCGTTGGTAACTTTGGTCTTACACAAGTTGGCTTCGGTGGTGCTATCTTTGCTTTAGGTGCTTTACTGATAAATTTAAAACTAAACCAAATCGTTTCCAGAGCATGAAAAAAGACGTAGATATTATTCTGCGTCTTTTTTGATTTGCCATGGGAATTGCAAACTGATATTTTTATTGAATTTTTCTTGTTCCAATAACTTCTTTAAACGTTCATCTTGACGTTGATGATAACCATTACAAACATACTTAGCTTCATCATTGTCTGGAACAATCTGTGGTAGAACAATATCCTTGTCTGTTACAACGAAAGTTGAAAAACAAGTTAATCCTAAGAAACGTTTTCCTGTCTTCAAATGCTCACCAATAATTTTAGTAAAAACTTCAATTGATCGACTGCCTACTCCCGTAACATAGGATTCCGTACACATTGAGTCTTGAAGCTTGAACGGTAAAATAAAATTAACTTGATCAATCGAAGCAGTCACTGTTTCAATTCGAGCAACTCGCGAAGCTGAAATCGAAGAATTATCGTCAATTGTCGTTAACGTTCTTCCACCAAATACTGTCTCATGTTCATTCAAATCTGATGAAAAAACTCGATGATTACTGATGGATAAAGTATCGCTACATTTAATTTCTCTCATAAATTACTCCTAGAAAATAAAAATTCTAGTGCTTTTTAACATTTTTTCTAATGATCCCTCCCGGAATCGAACCGGGGACCTACTGCTTAGGAGGCAGTTGCTCTATCCAACTGGGCCAAGGGACCAAGATCTTATAGCCAATAAAAAACAGCTATAAGAAAATTATATCTCATATACGCAATTATTCAACACTGGAAAAATTGAAACAAAAAGCTGATTGGCCATGTTTTAGCCAAATCAGCTTTTTTGTTTCTTTATTTACTACTACGACGCTTACCCTTATTCTTTTGATCACGTAAACGTTTCTTAGCCTTAGGCTTGTCTTTATGACTAACTGGTTTCTTACGAGTAACAGGCTTATTCGAAAGTGTTCCATCACTCTTAAGATAAGCTTTGTTTATCTCAATATCAGTGAAATCACGCATATTCTTCAAATCATGACTGTTACCAAAGGTAAGCACGATACCGCTCTTACCCATTCTTCCAGTTCTTCCAGCACGATGAACGTACTCGCTCTCATCCCTTGGAACCATGTAGTTAACAATTGTCGTGATATTATCAATATCCATCCCACGAGCGGCCACATCAGTTGTTAACAACAAATTAACTTTCTTAGTTGAAAAGAGTTGAATCGCTGACTTACGTTGTTGTGACGACATCTTACTGTCCAAAGCCACAAAGTTAGTCTTATTATGATTCAAATCACTGATTGCTTTGTGTAGTGAACGAGAATTATTGAAAAAGACGATTCCCAAAAACTTCTTATTGTGTGCCAACTCACGCACTAAAGCATTCTTGATAAATTCACTATTAGCATCAATAAAGTAATGCTTAATTCCAGCGGTGTAACTAGTATCGTGGCGTTGATCAATAATCTCAAAGTCCTGTCCAAACCACTTATGCATATCTTTGAAGGTCTCATTACCAGTGGCTGAGAAGAAAGTCATCTGAACATCGGCTGGCATCTGAGCAATTGTCTCACGAACCGTTTCCAACTTCGATTCATTCAACATCTCATCGGCTTCATCAACAATAACAGTGTTGATCTTACCCAATTTCACCTTACGGGCCTGAGTCAATTCATTTAAACGCCCTAACGTAGCCACAATAATTTCAGGTTTTTCCTTCAATTTCTTCAATTGACGTTGGGGATTAGCACCACCAGTGACTGCTTGAACTTTGCAATCAACTAATTTAGCTAAAGGTTGAATGACATCCCTAACTTGCATAGCCAATTCCTGTGAAGGTTCTAAGATCAATACTTGTAAGCCATCCTTGGGTACTAAGGTTTCCAACATTGGCATCACAAACCCTAAAGTCTTACCGGAACCAGTTGGTGCCATAGCGACAAAATCTCTGCCCTCTTTAAAAGGTAAATAGACTGCTTCTTGAATCTTTGTTAAAGCACTAAATTGATTTTGCTTAAAATAATCTTGATATAATTTTGGTATTTCCACTTTACTTATCCTCATCTGCTCCAAAAACAAGTCCTGCACTTGTTCTAGCTTGTTCTAGAATTCTATTTACAATTCTAGCGTACTTCAAGAGATTTTCATAAGTTTCTTGATCATTTTCAGTCATAATTCGTGCAAATTCTTTTGCTTCAGAGTCCATGGGATTTTCACTCTTAACAGTTGGAATAGTTGTAATATTCTTATTGTCGTCGGCAAGTTGAACGTGTGTGATGTCGCCACCACTGTCCATCAACAAAGTTTTTCTGTCGAAATAAATTTCTGAATTTGCATATGAATTCTTAGTCTTACCAACTAAAATATTGACGTCAAATTCAGGATACTTCAAAGTCAAACTACCACTACCATCAATTCCAGATGAAAGTATTTCAGCCACATAACTGACAGACTCGGGTTGTCCAAATAATACAACGGCGTCATAAACTGTGTAGACTCCTAAGTCATACAAAGCCCCACCAGAAAACTTAGGGTTAAAGATGTTAGGCAACTTACCAGCTTTGAAGTCGTCATAACGGCTCGAATATTTCATGTAAGAAAGTGTTGCCCCACTCAATTCAGCACGATTTTCTTCAACATAATTTTGAATCTTTTTGAAAATTGGTTCGTGAATGTGACGAGCAGCCTCAAACAAAAAGAGTCCTTTTTCATGAGCTAGATCGTCCAAAATAGTAAACTCTCTAACTGTTGAAGTACTTGGTTTTTCCACAATAACGTTTTTGCCATGTTCCAGTGCTAATTTAGCTTGTTGGAAATGTAATCCATTAGGCGAAGCAATATAAACAGTATCAAAATCGTCGCTACTGAAAAATTCTTCTAGATCGGTACTGATATTAATATTCTTCTTTTGGAGGTCTTCAATAAACTTGTCAGCTTTTTCTTCAGTTCTTGAATAGACATGCGTTAATGAAAAGCTCTTTGTTTCATCTGTTGCATTAACAAATTGTTCTGTAATCCAATTTGTTCCAATTATTCCTAAATTTATCATAAAATCACCTCGCCTTAATTCTACTTATATGTAAGCGCAATTACTACTAAAAAAGTACCAGAATTATATCAATATGGTATATAATTGCAATTTAAGCCATTTGAGGGGGTAGTTTTTTTTCATGAACAAGGAAACAGATAAATTCAGTCTGAAAAGAGATCTCGGTTTCTTCTCAGCACTATCAACGGTAATGGGGCTCGTTATCGGTGGTGGAGTCTTCTTCAAGATCTCCAGTGTAACTGCAGCCACCGGTAGTCCTAGTTTGACCATCTTTGTATGGTTACTTGCCGGTTTCATTACGATCAACGCTGGTTTGACCATTGCCGAATTAGCCTCAGCCATTCCAGTCGCTGGTGGTATTTATAAATACATCGAATATATTTACGGAAAAGTTCCTGCTTTTCTACTAGCCTGGGCACAGTCAGTTATCTATTACCCAGCGGGAATCTCAGCTCTATCAATTATTTTTGCTACACAAGTTATGAACCTTTGTAACATTTCTTCTGTTTGGCAAATACCAATTGCCATTTCATTAGCTGTCTTCCTCTACGTCGTTAACTTATTAGGTGCCAAAGTCGGTGGGACGATACAGACCGTCTCTTTGATTGCTAAATTGATTCCGATCGTTTTAATTATCGTCGTTGGGATTTTTACACCTTCAACTAATCCTATTTCACTCTTTCCAATCACTTCTGGTAATCATGCTAGTTTCTGGTCTTCGCTGGGTGGCGGACTACTAGCAACCATGTTTGCTTTTGATGGCTGGATGAATGTTGGTAGTTTGGCTGGTGAAATGAAGCGTCCCGAAAAGGATCTTGCTAAATCAATCATTGTTGGACTCTTCGCCATTACTCTAATTTACGTTCTAATTAGTTTCGTATTCATTAAAGAATTGCCATTCAACTTGATTCCTGGAAATCAAAATGCCGCATCTGAATCTGCCGTTCATATTTTCGGTGAGATCGGTGGAAAAATCGTTACAATTGGTATTCTGATTTCTGTTTTCGGATCAGTTAACGGTTATACTATGACCGGTGCACGTGTACCTTACGTTTTAGGAACTGACGACGACATTGTCTTTTCCAAATTCTTCGGTAAATTAACTAAGAATACTCGTGTTCCTGCAAACGCTGGCTTAGTACAAACCGTTATTGCAGTCATCATGATCTTTATGGGCAGTTTTGATTATTTAACCGATATGTTAGTTTTCGTTATGTGGATCTTCTCAATGATGATGTTCATTGGTGTCTTCATCTTAAGAAAGAAAGAACCCGAACTGGTACGTCCTTATAAGATCAATTTTTATCCTATTCCACCAATCATTGCCTTAGCAGGTGGAGCTTATATCATTATTTCCACTTTGTTCCGTCAAACTGGTCTAGCTATGATGGGAATTGGAATCACCTTATTAGGTTTACCAATTTATTACATACACTATTTGTATAAAAAGAGGTCGCTATGATGGCGGCTTTTTTTATTTGCGGTATACTTTTCCTGAAATCTATAAAAAGCTGATGTGGTGCTTTCATGAAAACAAAATTTAACAACAAATTTGAAGAGAAATTAATTCTGGGAACTCTCAAAATTCAAAAACTACTCATCTACCGTATTATTCAACGTACATTACTACTGATTTTTCCCTTTGCTCTCTTCGGTAGTTTCATTAAAGTAATTCAAACGGTCATTATTGGTAAGGAAGGATTCTTAACCGATGTCTTTCCCAACCTAAGTAATGACTTTATTTATCTCCAAATCGATAACATTGCTACAGTCCTCTACAACCTATCTTTGGGATGGGTCTCAGTTATTGCCGTTTTCGGTGCAGCCAAATATACCGCTAAACATTTCAATCGGGACGATCAATTGGCCGGTATCACTGCAATGAGCTCTTTGTTAATCATTGATTACACTTACTCCAAAGTCCAAGCAGTATCGTTTCATCCACAAATTTTGGGCTTACGTGGTCTTCTATTTGCATTTTTCCTAGGAATATTTGTCGGTTGGATTTTTAAAAAAACAAGTCGACCTATTCCTGACCACGTTACACATTTCGGCGTATCCAGCGTTACTGAACGTTCTTTTATTTCCGCAAAACCAATCATAATTTGTTTACTATTGGCGATGGTCTTCAGTATCTTAGTCAATGTTACTTATTACGCTGAAGCACCTGGAAATTATATCAATGCTCTAGCCTCTGAATACAATTCTAAAAGCCCTTTATCACAATTAATAAAGACTTTTATCTTCTCTATCTACACTTTGGTAATGTCATTCTTCGGTTGGTCTGGTACCTACTCACCAAATGGAACCGAAAAAATGGATGTTCTTTCCAATATCAATCTCTATTATGCTTTAGATAAACATACCGCTTGGAATGCCCCTAATCCGTTTACCAGTTCCTCACTCTACCATGCTTTCGCTACCTTTGGTGGTACCGGAGCTACTTTGGGACTAATCATTGCTATCTTGATCATCGGTAAAGATAATGACTATCAAACCGTTGCTAAATTGGCTATCTTCCCCAGTCTCTTTAATATCGGTAGTGCTCTGATGGCCGGCATACCGGTCTTCTTCAACGTTATTTTCTTTATCCCATATATCCTGGCTCCTGTAGCCGATATGGCTATGGCTGCCTTAGCGATTCAATTGCATTTAATGCCGCCTAGCGTCTATCCTGTGCCAATTGGAACACCAGGACCACTAATTGCCTTCATTGGTACAAACGGTAGCTGGCAGGCTCTAATATTCTCAATTATCGCAATCATAATTTCTACCTTGATCTATATTCCCTTCGTAAAAATGGCTATCAAGATCAAAGGATATGATAATTTGAGTATTGAAGAAGGTGGCTTGAATGCATAGATTAACCAAGAATAAAAACTTCAAATATCTCTTTATGATGTTAGTTTTCTTTATTATCCTCGGCATCCCCTCGTATATCTGGACGCAAAAAAATGTTACAACCTTAGCTGGAAGATACAATTCACCCATGACACCTATCATCATGATTCCTGGTAGTAGTGCCTCAGCCAATCGTTTCGATAACCTAGTCAGCACAATAAACAACAAATACGGCGAACATCACAGTCTGATGAAGATTACCGTCCATACAGATGATTCTTTGACCTACACCGGTAAAATTCGAGCCAACGATCCCCAACCTGTTTTCGTCGTCGGCTTTGAAAATAATTCCGACGGCTATGAGAACATCAAGAAACAAGCCCGTTGGTTCAATATAGCCTTCAATGCTATAAAAAAACGTTATCGTTTCAGTGTATTCAACGGCTTCGGCCATTCCAACGGTGGCTTGATCTGGACCATGTTCTTAGAGAATGATTTCAACGATGATAATATGAATATTGATCAGCTTCTAACCGTTGGAACACCGTATAATTTTGAAGAGAAAAACACTTCCAATCATACACAGATGCTCAATGACCTCATCAGCAAACGTGATAACATTCCAGGCAACATGACCTATTACTCAATTGCCGGAACTCAGTTGTATTCTGATGATGGAATCGTACCACTAGGAAGCGTTGATGCCGGTAAGTATATCTATGAGGGTCATATCAAACATTACACACTAATTACTTTAACCGGTAACAAAGCCCAACACTCAGATATGATCGACAGTAATGAGTTCTTGGATATTTTCCATCAATACATTATCGGTAACGGAGTTAACAATCCTAATTCACCAGATAGCAAGAGAAGTGCCATCGCTTCACAATAAGTTAGTTTAAATATGCCACCCTCCACAACAAGCCCGATTGGTCTGGAACGCTGTGGACACTGATTTGAGCCAATTGAAGTTCACAATTGTCTCAAATTCAGGTCTTTTACTAGGTGATAAATCACCAAGTAAAATTTCACGGCTGAGACC
>DXCM01000031.1 GCA_019116025.1 Candidatus Companilactobacillus pullicola
ACCAATCGGTACATTCAACCAAAAAATGATATGCCAAGGGAAGAAATTCAACAAGATACCACCCAAGCTTGGTCCGATAATACCACCTAGGGAAACGAATGATCCCATCCAGCCTAGTGCTTGACCACGACGATCATCAGGAAAAACTTCGACAATGATACCGTTGGAAGTAGCCATTGTCATTGCGGCTCCAATTGCCTGTAAACTTCTGGCAATAATCAAAGTCAACCAACTAACAGATAACGCACATAATGCTGAGCTGACGACAAACAACAAAGTCCCCCACTGAAAAAATTTAATTTTCCCGTACTTGTCACCCAATTTACCAAAAATCATCAGAGTACTACTCATCACGATCAGATACATCGTCACGACCCAATTGATCAAACTCATATTAGTATTAAGTGCCTTACTCAAGACTGGTAGCGCCACAGTGACAATGCTACTATCAAGAGTAGACATAAAAATAACGATCCCGACACCAATCAGGATCATCGTTAAATTCTTTTTTTGAACAGTTTCCATAATTATCCTCTATACTATATATTAATATATATAGTTTAATACATAGTTAAAATTTGTAAAGGAGCATCCCATGGCACGTTCTAATACTCTGCAATATATGATTTTAGGCTTATTAACTCGCCAACCAATGACCGGTTACGACATCAAACAAATTTTTGATACAGAAAAAGCTGAATTCTGGACTGCACCCTTCAGTCAGATATATCCCGAATTGAATCGACTCCTAAAGAAGGAATTGATCAGTCTAGTAGAACCAACCGAAGACAATTCTCGGAGAAAAGTTTATCAACTAACTAAATTAGGAACTGATACTTTTGTAGCATGGCTAAAACTACCATTAGCACCGGAAGTAACTCAATTAAACAACGACGATTTCATCTTACGCCTTCACTTTTTAGGCAAGGAACATACCGACATTTTGAAACCACTACTAGAGTTACGACAACAGACATTAAAATTAGAAGTAGCACAATTAGAGTTGGAATTGACCGAAGTAGTTCATCATCCCGAACAATTCGGACGAGAATTGATCATTCAAAAAGAACTCTCCAACAAGAAATCAGATTTGAAACTCTGGCGTTCTGAATCAAAGAATTTGTAGCACTAAAAATGCCGTCCTCCACAACAAGAAAATTTGGCTGGAACGCCATGGGCCGACTAGAAGCTAATGAATTTGCACTTTGTGCAAATTCATGGATCTTCAAGTTCGGCCTTTACCTAAGCGATAAATCGCTAAGGTAAATCTCATGGCTGAGCCAATTTTCTTGTTGTTCCGGACTAAATCCAACTCTAATGATTAATTATTGTAATATTTAAATAATAAATAAGGACGACCTCTATTAAGATACTCAAACATACATTTATATCTTGAATACCCAATAGTGGTCGTCCTTTTAGTTTAAAAATTCTATTTTATTGTGGATAAGAATTCCCAAATAATGCACCCCTGGTCAATGACATTAGAAACCTAAGATTCAGTAGCTACCTTTTGATTTAAAAGTAACATTCAAAATAAAAAAGATACTAGATTAAATAATTTATCTTAAACCAAACAATTGAATTACTCTTTAGTCCGGAGCAAAAATTGGGAATGCGTTCAGCTATGAGATTATTGTTATCGGCTTTGCCGATTACAATAAGGCCGACTTCGGAGATCCATTATTTTGCACAAAGTGTAAAATAATTAGCTTCGAATCGCGCCCATAGCGTTCCAACAGCATTCCCAATTTTTGTGGAGGACGGGAATTTAGATCTATTCTCACTCCAACTAAGCTTCAGAGAAATCAGTCTGTTCCTCTTTAACTTCATGCAAATCAAAAAGAGACTTTTTATCCTGTAAATTATCCGCAAAAACAACTTTGACAATAATATTGGTTAACTGTTCTGGTGACTCTTTCATTCCTCGCTTAACCCAATGTTTCATGATTCCTTGCACACCCAACATGATGTAGGTGGCCTCATATTCATCCGTTGTCGACTTGACTAGTTCTGCATGATCATGGAAATGACTCATACGATCCAATAACTTCGTTTTGCCTTCCACAAAAACTAAATTGCTCAAAGCCGGACTTTTATAAAATTCCCCAAGCATGATTTTCAAACCTTCTATCATTGAAGTGCCTTGAGGGATTTTTAAGTTGTCTAAAAAATCTGTTTCAATACTATCAACACATGAATAAACATCATCATAATAACGATAAAAAGTAGTTCGATTAACATCAGCAGCCTTACATACTTCTGTAACAGTTATAGAATCGATCGATTCTGTTTGTAAAAGTGATAAAACTGTTTCTTTAATGATCTTTCTGGTATATTGGGCCCGACGATTATTCTTTATTCCGACCATGACTTCTCCTTAAGTGCAACAAATAAATAGTTTTCGTTTAATTAATGACACTTTGTCTCAAATTGATGATTGAAAATCTATTAAATTGTTTTTATTATATGAAACATAGTGTTGCAATAATGACATTCTAACAGAAATTTTATTTAATGCCATTAAAAATTTAGAGATTAGAGAGAGTTCAATAAATGCTGGAATTAAAACATATTAAAAAATATTACTATGTCGGCGATTCAGTTACTAAAGCTTTAGACGATGTTTCCGTCTCCTTTAGAAAACAAGAATTCGTCGCTATTTTGGGACCTAGTGGTTCCGGTAAAACTACTATGCTGAACGGTATCGGTGGTTTGGATATTTACGATTCTGGTGACTTGGTCATCAATGGTAAATCTACCAAAGATTTTTCCGAATCCGATTGGGATGCCTATCGTAATAATTCCGTTGGTTTCATTTTCCAAAGTTACAATATTATCGGTCATTTAAGTATTATCGATAACGTTGAATTGGGAATGACACTTAGTGGTGTTAACGGGGATGAAAAGAAACGTAAGGCTCGTGAAGCACTGGAAAGAGTTGGCTTAGGTCCTCACATTAACAAGAAGCCTAATCAATTATCTGGTGGTCAACTTCAACGTGTTGCCATTGCCCGTGCTATTGCTAATGATCCTGAAATTCTGCTTTGTGACGAGCCAACCGGTGCCCTAGATACTGAGACCAGTGAAGAAATCATGAAATTGATCAAGGAACTTTCAAAAGAACGCCTTGTCATCATGGTTACTCATAATCCTACTTTGGCTAAAGAATATGCTGATAGAATTATCAACTTCGCCGATGGAAAAATTTTAGACGATTCTAATCCTTTTGTTGAAGATACTACTAAAGATAACTTCGAACTTAAGAAAACTAAGATGACCTTCTGGACCGCTTTGAAATTATCCTTCACTAACTTAAAGACGAAAAAGGCTCGAACAGCTTTAACAGCCTTTGCTTCCAGTATCGGTATCATCAGTATCGCCATCGTTTTAGCCTTATCTTCTGGTTTTCAAAAACAAATCGATAAGACTCAAGGTAATACTTTGGCACAGTTCCCGGTAACTATTTCACAGACAGCTTCTCAGCAAACAACTCCAGACACTAAGGTCAAGAGTTCTAATTCGAAAAAAGTCACTGCTAAACTTAGCCAACAAGAAAAATCGACTCACACTAACAAGTTGAATAAGAGTTACGTCAACTACATTAAGAAACTTGACCCCGAATTGAGTAAGGATATCACTTACAATTATTCAACTGGGATGAATCTTTTAAGTAAAGTTGATGGCAAAGTCAAAACAGCTCAATTCTCAAATACAAGCAGTTCAAACTCAATGAGTAGCATGTCCGCCGCTATGGCTTCATCCACAGGAATTGGCAGTTCTGTTTACCCTTCTTCAAATAACAACGGAACTAACTTTTTAAAAAAACACTACAAAGTGATTTCTGGCTCACTTCCTAAGAGTGAGAATGATGTTGTCTTAATCGTTGATCGTGATAATTCTACTAATATCAATGCTTTGAAGAATATCGGTATGAAAGTTAAGGACAATCAAAAATTAGATTTCAACAAGATTGTTGGACAAGAATTCAAAGTTGTTTCTAACAACGATTACTACAGACAAGTAACAACTAACCTCTACACACCAAACTCTGACCTTACAAGCCTTTACGACAATTCCAATAACAAGACTTTGAAGATCTCAGGTATTTTAAAAGTTAAATCTAAATCATCAGAAAATATTCTTTCATCTGGTATCGCTTATAGTGACAAACTAACTAAGGATATCGTTGACACTAACAAAAATTCTGATATCGTTACTGCTCAAAAGAGTAGCGATAACAACGTCTTAACCGGTGCAAGTATTGATGATGCTACTGCAAAAGAAAGCCTAGTTAGTTACCTAGGTGGTTCTGCTACACCATCCAGCATCCTAATTTACCCAAGTACCTTCAAGACTAAAGATAAAGTTCTAAGTTATCTTGATAAATACAATAAGGGTAAGAAGAAAGCAGACAAAGTCATCTATACCGACTTAGCCGGACAAGTTTCAACCCTTACCGGTGGTCTAATGGACGCTATCACATATGTCTTAGTAGCCTTTGCCGGAATTTCATTAGTAACAAGTATGATAATGATCGGTATTATCACATACACATCCGTTCTTGAAAGAACTAAAGAAATTGGTATCTTGAAAGCCTTAGGTGCTAGAAAGAAAGATATCACCCGCGTCTTCGATGCCGAAACAACCATCTTAGGAGTCTCCTCAGGTGTATTAGGTATCGTAATAGCCTGGTTAGCAACCTTCCCTATCAATGCAATTTTGAAAGGACTAACCGATCTTAACGGCGTAGCTCAATTAAACCCAGTCCATGCGATAGTCTTAATAGTTATCAGTACAATTTTGACGGTTATCGGTGGACATATTCCAGCCAGAATGGCAGCAAGAAAAGATGCAGCCACCGCTTTAAGATCAGAATAGAGAGCGAAGCAGGGGCGGTCAGCCCACGAGGATTTGCCTAAGAACTGGAATTATCCGCCGAACTTGCGGATGATTTCAGTTCTGTAGCAAACCGCAATGGGTTGCCCCTGTGCAGCTCGTTTCCACTATAAAACATAGAACCATGGTTATTCACATAAAGAAGAAAACACAAAAAAATAGCAGTCAGACAATTCAATAAGTTGTCTAACTGCTATTTTTGTATACTCTTCTGAATAACCATAATACTTTGCAACATAGTCAAAACGAGTTCCGCAGGCTAGATTCCTGTGCTTTGCTACAGCACTGAAATTGTACGCAAAGTACGCGTACGATTCCAGTACTTAGGCAAATGCTCAGAATCTTAACAGCCTACTCCACTCTCTAAGATTTATACCAATTCCAAACTGAAGAGACGTCCCTTTCATCCTGATAACTAATGGCAAAAGTACGCTGACTATTACCGCAACGAACATAAATCAATAAGCTAGCAAGTCCCTTATGATCCAACCAAAGACTCGAACGTCGCTCCATATATTGAATCCTGGATTTGGGAATATAATTAACTTCCTTAGTCATAAACCTATTATTCTGAAGCACTAAAAACTCCTCATTTAAAATTTGCACTTTAGAACGTTTTGCCACCAAAATTGCAGGCACATACCAAAAGAACAATCCTAGAATAACTACGCCCGTGACAAGCCAAGGATTGGGAAAGGCAATCCAAACAAGAAAACCAATTGTCGGGATAGCCCAAAGAGTAGCGTTACGTAATTCATAATAGTAAGTCCAGCCAAGTGGTTTGGACGTTATCTTCGTCACTGGTACCTGTGGCAAAAATTGTTTCAGAAATTTTTCAATCCGGTTAGTCGCAATCACTGGCATGATGACAATATCTTTTTCAGTGTCGCCTTCTGTCGAATTGGAAACTATTACTAACTGAATCGTGGCAATCTTCAAGAAGCTTCTCAATAACGGTTGTTTAATCACAACTGCTTGAATTCTTTTCATTGAAATACTAGTCTTTATCGATTGAAATAATCCGCGCGTCATTTCCAATTGCCCGTTACGTTCTACTAACTGAAAATGATAGTATTTTGAAATCAGAATCAACGTTGAAATCAGATAGAAAACAGCTAATATCAATAAAACACCCACCGTTATAAATAGAACTCCTAAATGAGTCATTTGACTCGTCACATTCTGGTAAAGATCGTCATTGATGACATCTTTTATTTTTCCATACACAGCAGCTACCGCTAACAAAGCACTAAAAAAAGCTGGTGAAGTTAGCGAAAATTTCAACAAATCACGCCAAGCAATCGTATAGATATTCTCTTGTGGTCGATCACTATTCACCGTTACGGTATCGTTATTCCGCAACTGATTGATTTCTTTTTTGAGTGAATCTGGGACAGCCTTTAATGCAACCTCAGCTTTTTCTGATTGTCCTGCCGTCTCAATTTCCAGTTCTTCTAGTCCAAAGGGCTTCAAAAAGAACCACTGATTCGTCGTTACATTCTGAATTCGGTCATAAGGAACGTGATTGATTTTTTTGACGAATACGCCTGATTTAATAATGATCTCATCGTCCAGAATTTGGTAAGTAAACATCAAATAACTGAGAAGGTTTAACGCGACAATCAAAACTATTAAGCCTACTATGACGGCAACTATCCAAACTAGTGGTAATGATCTGCCAATCCCCAAAAGTACAATGATTAGTGGAAAAGCCATTTTCTTGATTGATTCATAGACAAACATTAACAGTGATATGGGATGCATTCGCTGCGGATTAGAGGTCATTGCGAGCCTCCCGTGCTAATCTCATGATTAACTTCTTGAGGTCATCGGCTTCAGCACTTTTAATTCCTGAAATATCACTGGCCCCAGCAGCTGTTTCGACAATAACTTTCTGAAGATCTTTCCATCTTAAAATGGGACCCTGCTTCAAAGTAACATTTTGAATTCGAGCAATAGGAATAATAATCTGCTTTCTAAAGAAGAATCCATGATGCAATTCAACTTGTTGATCATCTATGTAATAGGTCCAATAATTCCAGTGATAATTAATTAATAATATTTCAATTAGAGGTACAAGAGCGGTTAATACTAAAAAAATTATTCCGGCTATTAACAAAAATGTCTGCATCCCCTTTGGTGCAAACATTTTACCAATGAATATTGCCACAGCAATTATCAACGAAATCATGCAATCTATCAGTGCATTTAAGCGCCAAATCATTTTGATATCTTCTGGTAGTTTCTTTACTTTATCCATTTACAGCTCCCCTTTTGTTCTTTAAGCTTATCATCTCCATCAAAAAAGCGATAGGTCACCAAAATGATGATCTATCGCTTTTGTTTTATATTTTAACTACTGCAACGCCAATCAAACCAGGACCTGTGTGTACTCCTAAGGCTGGTCCAACTTGTTCTGTAAATTCTTGTTTTCCTTGGATGCCATTGTCGTGCAACAAGTCTAACATCTTCTTGCCACCGACTTCGTCAGCTCCATGACCGATACCGATAAGATAGTTGTCGTCTTCCTCAATAAATTTCTGAGCAAAATCTAACATCATCTTTTGACCCTTTTTCATACCTCGAGCCTTAGCGGCAATTGTGTAAGAACCATCTTCCTTACAACTGATGATTGGTGCTAGTTTCAACATCCCTCCAACGACTGAAGCGGCAGCACTGATTCTACCACCCGCTCTTAAATAAGTTAGTGTGGGAATACAGAAGTAAACGACAGCGTGTTTGATCATAGTTTCTACTTGAGCGCCCACTTCATCAAAACTCTTGCCCTCGTCAATTAGGTTCTTAGCTCCGACAGCGATTAATCCTGAAGCTATAGCAACTTGCTTTGTATCAAAATACTTAGCCGTAAAACGGTCATCATCATCTAAAAAGACTTTCAAAAAGTTAAAGGTTCCACTCAATCCCGATGACACGGATATAGAGATAATGTGTGTGTAACCATCTTCAGCAATCTTGTCTAAGGTCTTTTGAATTGATTCACCTGAAGGCAATGAAGTCTTTGGGATTTCAACTGAGAGGCCTTGATAAACTTCTTCGGCGGAAATGTCGACACGATCAAGATAAGTCTTATCATGATATGCGATTTGCATTGGTAACTCATAAACGCCATTTTTGTCACGGTATTCTTTCGGTAAATCACAACAAGAATCTACCAATACAGCAATCTTTTCCATTTTATTCGCTCTTTTCGTCTTGATTATTACATTCAATCATTAATATTTTTTTAGTAATTAATTTCGTTGCGAAAGCCATTGTTGCCATTTCAACCATTAAATAGGCTGAGGACTGATTCTTTTCTGAGAGGATTTGCCCCTCTTCACGGTGATTTAGCATTTTTAAGGCTAATTCTTGTTTATCACAGAAAAAATCAAAGGCTTTGGCAATGCCCCCATTCAAATTAGTTTGAACTTCCAAACCTGATTGAATTTCATTGATCGACACTACTTGTTTCAAAAAAGTTATTGCAATCAAATATGCCAAGTGTTCGCGTGTATAACGTTTCTTGACGGGGTGTGGCAATAGGCCATTTTTGACGTAATTATTGACCATCGATGTTGTTACAACTGGTCCTTCTTCTAACCAAATTGGTCCAATGTACTTATCAACTAATGTTAGTAGTTGATCTCGATACAGGTCCAATTCGGGTAGATCCTCAAACCTTGGTAATCGATAATTTTCTAGTTTATCTAACCATTCTTGTAACTCATCCATGAACACGCACTCCTTTTGTAATTACCAATATAATTTATCATAATTATTAAAACTATGCAATCTAGTAATCAAAACTAGATAGATGAGTGGGTAAAGTTAGTGTTCTATTGCCGTCCTCCGCAACAAGAAAATTTGGCTGGAACGCAGGGCGGCCTGGAAGCTAATAAATTTGCACTTTGTGCAAATTCATGGATCTTCAAGCTCGGCCTTTACCTAAGCAATAAATTGCTAAGGTAAACCTCATGGCTGAGCTAATTTTCTTGTTGTTCCAGACTAAATAGTAATTCGATTGTTCACTTGGAATAAATATCTTAATGCTTTATTTTCCATATCAAAAAACGTCCGTATCACCTTATATAGGTAAACACGAACGTTTCTTTAGTACTCAATGATTCTTTTTTGCCACAATCCTTTTACTTATCATCCAATCCACTGATTGTTACTGACGATGAGATATTAACTGTATTTCCTGATACTGACCCTGAGAATTTCACATTGTCTCCGTCTCTCACAAAGATATTTTTAGAATCATTCTTACTTGAAGCATAGAAAACTTTATCGCTATTGGTCAATAAGAAAATGATATTGTCGCCATCAATAACTGCTCGTTTGACGGTTCCACTAAATGTCTTTTCAACGCTTGTATCGGACGAACTGGCTGTGGTCAGTCCGTTGGAAACTAATGCACGATATTTTGTCAAAGTGGTTTTAGCATCGTTGCCTACGGAAACGCTGCTTTGAGTTCCGTTACCATTTGCTAAAAGATAAACATACGACATGAAGGCACCATTTGAATCTATCATTGAAACGATCCAGGTTGGTTTGCCGTCAATTCTATAAAGTAGCGGCATACTTGCTTTCCATTGGGTCTGTTTCATTCTATTTTCAGCGAGGCTCTTGGCTCTATTTGGTGTCATCGCATCTTCTTTTTCACGATAGAAATACGTTTTACCATTTCTAGCATTAACATAAATGTAGCCTAATACTGAGGTTTGTTTCTTATTCTTACTTGTCATTGAAGCAAAATAATATACCTGACCTTTATAGGAAATCGGTGTAAATTCTTTATTTACTCCTTCTGTTCCCACATCATCAACGGCTTCCATAACTCCGGTTCTTGAACCGCCGATTCCATGAGCATTCCACCAACCATTTCTGTCGCTGCTAAAGGATTCAACTTTGCTTGAGGCAATGCCGGGATCAAATGTTACATCTAACCATTTAGGTGCATTCTTTTGTTCAATGATTCGTGTTTTTCCCGTTTCTGCGTCAACCATACCTAACCAAGTTTTTTTATAGTTAGGCGATCTAGTGATTCCATACGTTTTGTAAAGTGTTTTTACATAGTATGGTTTACCTTTTTCATCGATTTCTAGTTGAGCATCCCCGCCTGTCAGCACTAAGTTAGAACCTTTAATTGCTGAATAAATACGTCTGTTAACGTCATGTCCGAAATACGCTGACGGTGTATAAGCCATATCTTTTTTTACAAATTTGGGATGAGAATTCTTTGAAGTTGCGTCGACAATAAAATATCCAGGTACTTTCTTATAGTGTACATACCTAAAGAAATCCCCTTCAAAGTCTAGTGGTGCAATGTAAACTAATTTTCCATGATAAAACTGAACTCTTAAATGATTCAAGCTATAAACGTTTGAGTTTTTTACGTTGGAAAGAGAATTTTGCAACTGACTGCTGACAGTCTTGTTCGAATTAACAACCGGAACTTCCTTCTTGCTGGAGCTGATTACCGGCATCGGTGCATCTTTTACTTGTTGCGACTGTTGGACGTTTGTTGTCTTAGCAATTGCTTTTGCAAAAGGTCCCATATTGACGATAGTACCCAGTGCAACCACAATAACTAAGGCCAAAATAATACCGAACCCTGGTTTAGCAATATATTTAAGATTTACCGTCGATCCACCATGCGCACTTCTGACACTAACCTTATTTGGACTAAAGATTAAGAATAGTAATCCAAAGATAATTGTACATAGTAATAGATTAATAAGATTGTAAAAAATTATATTATACAAATAAGCTCCTGGTAAGAATATAAACACATATAGATATTGGATCAAAAAAATGATTAACTGTAAGCCAACATAAAAAGCTGTATGTTTCTTATCAAAAACTATCGCTAAAATCATTGGCAAGAACGATAGTATTCCAAATTTCAGCGTCAAAATCAAAAAATCATAAAACATAATAATCCCCTCCCTAGTAGTCATAGAATATCATATTTTGATTTGGGACCATATCGGATTGTAAAAAAATAACAGCCCCATTAGAAATTCAAGACATGCTTGAATCTCTTAATAGAGGCTGTTTTCATTTAGTATTTGGATTTAGTCTGGAGCAAGAATTTAAATCACTCAAGACTTTCCTTCAAATTATATTCACGTCTACCAAAAGCAACGGTCATAATAATGCCAATCGCTGTCAATAAGACGATATAACCAACGTTTCTACTGAAGTTGGTATCTCCAAGATACAAGTCTCCCAAGAGAGTTCCTAAAACTGTGACCCAAATACCAATTCTTTGAGTTCTAGTAAAGGCTGTTCCGGTTTGACTTCTCTTTTCACGCTTAGTTATGTATGGCAATACAAAACCTAAGCCAATCAATACAAAGATAGCAACAAAATTAATAACTAATTCATACCACCACATTGATGATCCGAAAGCAACGTCTTGTGGACCTACAGCAGCGATTGTAGCTACTCCTGTCAATCCTAGGCACCACCAGCCAACGATCAATGACATGGTTTTATTCTTAATATAAACATATCCTGACGAATAGATATCATTCCTCATTCTAACTTTGATGAAGGACCAGAAGATCCAACAAGTGACTCCTGGTGAAATGATTCCGTTCAGATTTAATAACCAATTGAAAATATCTTTCATGTTTGGTAACAAGATGCCTAAGAACATGATAAAAGCACTCAAACCAACTGTTAGTAGGTAACCATTAATAGGCAATCCAGCTGAGTTAGTTTTTCTCAAGAATTCTGGCATGTATTTATTACCAGTGTCAGAAATCAACATTCTAGTCATCGCATTCAATAGGACTGCCAATAAGGCTGCTAGGTAGAAAATTTCGGTGAAGGCAAATAAGTACATTAACGTATTACCCATATGAAATTTATTTCCTAGAGCTTGGAAGGCATAATATGATCCATTGATCTTCAAGTCGTCTGGTAGATGATAAGCGTTAAAGAACACTCCCAAAGAGAATGATCCAAAGATTGTCAAAAAGCCAGTCATTACTGACAGCATAATCATAGCCTTAGGAAAATCTTTATTAGGATTACGCATCTTTGTAACGAATGGCGCAATTCTTTCGGCTCCATTAATAGCAAAGATCAAGAATCCTAGAGTCGTTAGATAATGTAGATTGAACGATGGCACAATTGTATGGAATGTTAATGGTTTAGTCGCAATGTGGCCTCCCATCATTAAAGCAGTAACGGTCATTATTACGAATAAAACAGTCATACCGAACATGGCAATTCCGCCAATTGTACTCAGTACTTCCAACGAACGTTCAAATCTTGATTGAATGATAATGAAGAAAATAAAAATCAATAATGTAAATAGTGCAAAATGACTGTTCGACATCTGTGTCTGCATTCTATCACTACCGTTAACGACCCAGCCCATAGCTACAGCAATCGTATTAGCTGTATCAACGACATAAGGAATCGAAGCGGCCCAATACGTCCAGGCTGCAAAATATCCTAAAAATTCTCCACTAGTCTCTCTGACCCACGATGTTAATCCACCACCGTCATCATCAAAGGTCGAACCCAGCTGGCCTACCATCAATGAATATGGAATAACATACAGTAGAATCATAATGATCCAGGACGTAATTACGCCCATCCCTTGATTTTGGAAATTGTAGGTTAGATCGTCGAATCCAACCACAGTTACAAAATCCATTAAAGCTAGCACTGGCCAGCTGATATACTTCTTCTTTGTTCCCAAATCTGTCATGGCGTTTTCCTCAGTGAAAATAAATCATACTTTCTTAATTTACTCACCAAACGGCTACTTAAAATATACAATATTTTTTGCGAAATAAATTAAAAAATGATTCAAAAATATAAAAAAATTTAAGCGCTTACTTCCCCGACATGACCGCAACAGTAACTGTTGCCTATTTTGTGTACAATTTGGAAAGTTAGCAACTCGAAATATTCTACCATAAAAGCCATCAGCTGGATATACAAAATTTTCCCCAATCAAAAACATTTCCTTCAACAGTCATTAGAGTATTATCAATGTAATTAAAGATGTTTAATTTGGGAGAAAAATTATGATCAAAGATCTCATCAATCGACATAAACTACTAACCTTATTGACTTTAATTTTGGCAGTTGCTACAAGCGCCTTAACAACCTTCGCCAATCTAATTCTGATTTATGCCATCAATGCCATTACTGATAAAAAACTTAGTTTGTTTATTCTACTGATTTTAGGGATGCTGGTATCTTATTTAGTTTGTTCGATTGCTGGTTATTTCTCCAATGTGTTGGAAGAAAAGCTGATTCAAAATGAAAACCATCACATTAGAAAAATTTATATTCAAAAGCAGGAACGGCTAGCCATGAATGGCACTATCAATCCTGATAAATCCATCAACCTTCTAACTAACGATATTTTATTGTTCGACCAACAATACCTAAAAGGTTTCTTCAAACTGTTTAACTGTGTTTTCAGTGTTGTCTTTTCATCTGTTGCTCTAATCACTTTACACTGGTCCCTCTTTTTACTGTCAGTCATAATGACGGTTGCTTTAATGTTATTACCTAAATTGATGGGGCAGAGACTTCAACGAACCACTAAAAATATTTCTAACAACAACGACCAATTGTTACACACTCTAAATGATTGGTTCAAAGGTTATCAAGATTTATTTTGGAATAAGGCATTAACCCAGATATGGAATCAAACACGTCCCGCTTTTAATAATTTGGAGAATTCCTACATCGAACAAAAAAAGGCTCAACAAAATGTTTCCCAATTTGAAGCCTACATCAATGTGGCCTCTCAAGCTGCGGTGATAGCCCTAGCCGGTATTTTGGCTATTAAAAATATTGTTTCACTTGGTGTCGTTGTTAGTGCTGGTAACTTTGCCTTTCAAATGTTTGGCGCTGTTTCCGTCGCCACTGACAGTATTATCATGTTACAGTCGGGAACTTCCCTACGTGATAAAATTGTCACCGCAATTAAGCCAACCGATAAAAAAGATATTAACGTCGATCAATTGGAATTAAATAACTTCAAATCCATTGAGGCTAAAAATTTATCATATAAATATCAAAATGGTGAATCTATTCATTATCCCGATTTCTCGGTTAATATTGGCGATAAAGTTTTAATTACCGGCCCTAGTGGTAGTGGTAAAACTACTCTTATCAATCTTCTAACTGGTCATCTTTCCAATTATCAAGGCTCTTTAAAACTCAATAATCACGACTACACAGATTTTTCAAAAAATGCCTTCCTCAATATCATCGGATTGCAACCGCAACACTATCACATTTTTAACGACACGATTCTCAACAATATCACCTTGCACAATCCAGATTTCAGCAAGGATCAAGCAATAACTGCTATTAAATCAGCCCAACTAGATCAAAAGGTAAATTCTTTAACTCAAGGTTTAGATACAATAATCGGTAATGATAGTGACGTTCTCTCTGGTGGTGAACTCCAAAGGGTCTCTCTAGCTCGATTTTTTATCCGTCAACAGCCGATTCTAATTGTCGATGAAGGTACCTCAGCCTTGGACAAAAAGAATGCGGAACAAGTTATGAACATTTTGACCAGCAACACTAAACTGACCTTATTTGTAATAACTCACAGCATTGATCAAACTGTTCTAAAAAAATTTAATAAACATATTGAATTAATCTAATATCATTTATTCAAAAATGAAAAACGGCTTCTGGTTAGAAACGTATAAATACGTTTATCTAAACAGAAACCGTTTATTTTTATCTTAAAAATTTAGAAAGAAGATAATAAGTAGAAATGTTTACTAGTCTGGAGTAAAAATTGAAAATGCGGAAGGCGGAATTTTAAATCCATTTTTCCTCTAACCAAACTTAATCCGTAATCCTTATTATGATTCTTTCAGATTATATTCTTTCCAACCGAATGCAATAACCAGAGCAATTCCGATTATACTGATAAGCACGATTGAAACGATATTATGTTCGTAATTAGAACCACCTAGAGCCAAGTCACCAACGATTGTTAGGAACAAAGCTGCTAGGATTCCTGTCCATTGTAGACGTGTAAAGGCCGAACCAGTTGTACTTCTACCCTCACGACGTGTTACGTATGGCAAGACGACACCTAAACCGATCAAGACGATAATAGCAACGAAGTTAATTACTAATTCGTACCACCATGTTGGTGAGGCAAACTTAACATCTTGAGGTCCGATACCAAAGATCGTAGCTACGGCTGTGATGATCAAGCACCACCAACCAACAGCTAGAGCTAATTTATCATTTTTAATATAGACATAGTCTGAAGGGAATTTTTGACTGTCTTGTCTGATCTTGATGAAAGCAAAGAAGATCCAGCAAGTAACACCTGGTGAAATAATTCCGTTCAAGTTTAATAGCCAGTTGAAGATATCATTCATACTTGGTAAGAAAATACCTAGTAACATAATGAAAGCACTCAAACCACAAGTTAGTAAGTAACCATTAACTGGTAGACCGTTGGAATTAGTTTTACGTAAGACCTTAGGCATGTACTTAGCACCCGTGTCAGAAATCAACATTCTTGTCATAGCGTCCAATAGAACGGCTAACAAGGCTGCTAGGTAGAATACTTCGGTCCAAGCAAAGATGTACATCAAAGTATTACCCATGTGATATTGTTTACCCAATGCTTGGAAGGCGTAGTAAGAACCGTTCATCTTCAAGTCATTTGGCAAGTTAAATCCATCAAAGAACACACCCAATGAGAATGAACCAAAGATAGTCAAGAAGGCCGTCATAACGGCTAACATGATCATAGCTTTAGGGAATTCACGCTTAGGATGACGCATCTTTGTAACGAAAGGTGCAATAAGTTCCGCACCATTAACCGCATAAATCAACAAACCAATAGTTGTTAGATAATGCAAATCGAGCTTAGGTACGATTGTATGCAGATTCATTGGTTGTGTTGCAATATGACCACCAGCAGCAAGTCCGGCAAAAGTCATTAACACAAACAATACAGTCATTCCAAACATGGCGATACCACCAATAGTACTCAAAACTTCGAGTGAGCGTTTGAAACGAGATTGTACAAAAATAAAGACAATAAAAGTTACTAATGTCCAAAATGCGAACCAGCCGTTTGACATTTGGCTTTGCATCTTGGCATTACCGTTGTAGGCCCATCCGAGTCCAACAACGATTGAATTAGCAGTATCAACAACATAAGGAATTGAAGCTGCCCAGTAAGTCCACGCAGTAAAGTAACCTAGAAATTCGCCACTTGTACCACGAACCCATGAAGTAAGTCCCCCACCTTCATGATTGAAAACTGATCCCAATTGACCAACCATTAATGAATATGGAATAACATATAGAAATAGCATGATAACCCAAGAAGTGATAACACCCATACCTTGGTTTTGGAAGTTATAAGTTAAGTCATCAAAACCGATTACGGTAACGAAATCCATTAAGGCAAGAATAGGCCAGCTTATATAGTTCTTTTTTGGTTCTAAATCTTCCATAATAAGCTCCTATAAATTTATATACATATTAAGCACAATTTTATATTTTACACTTTTCAATTTATATACATAGAGCCTAAAAACGTTTTCTTTAATTAAATTATTTATTATTTATCAATTTCAATCGTCGACATTAATAATTTATCTGCCAAATTCGACAACTGAGTGATATCAAAATCTTTTTTACGCATCGCCGTGTGCAATACTCCTACCATTCCCCAACAGCAGTAATTCAAAATATATTCGGCTTCCTCTTGATTTGAAAAAGGAATTATTTGTTCACCATTGGTAACTGTCAACTGAATCAATTTTTGCATCAATTCTGAATCAGGGTTGCGGCATAAGACACCAATCATTTTCTGATTGTCTTCAATGTAAGACATGACGACCTTAAAGAATTTAGGCCCTATATCACGCTCTTCATTGGGAGGTTCAAAATCCTTCAGTATTTCACCAAATCGGTTCATGACAAAATCTTCGGTCTTGTGGAGTAGATCGTAAATATCTTCATAGTGAAGATAAAAAGTACGACGATTAATATCAGCCTTGTCTGTGAGTTTTTGAATCGTTATTTCTTCAATTGGCATGACTGACATCAAATCAATAAAATTATCACGGATCGATTTCTGTGTTCGTCTAGTTCGACGATCATTTTCGTTCAATTTGTCCCCTCCTTTACTGCACAACTTTGTTGTTTTCGTGTATTAAGACACGAAATTAATAACTTTGTTTATTGTTCACAAAGCATCTTCTTAATATTATATAGCCATTAGTCAAGGAGGTACATATCATGTATTTAACTTTAAAAGAACTCAGACACGATAAATGGAAATTCGGTGCGTTAGGATTGATCATCTTTTTGATTGTTTTCCTCGTGCTCTTTATCACAGGATTAGCCAATGGCCTAGCCAACGACAGTGGTTCTGCCATTAAAGAGACTCCCGCCGAAACCTTCATTCTACAAAAAGGCTCACAAGCTCGATTAAATCGATCTAAATTAACTAACCAAGATTGGCAAAAATTTCAAAATAAATATCATAACGCCGCTACAAAACTAAGTATTGCGCAAATGACGATCCAAAGACAAAATAATGCCAGTAAGAAAACCGATATTGCTTATTTTGTAATTGATAAGAACAGTTTTCTCGCTCCTAACACTGTTAAAAATATGACCGGCAATCAAGTCTATGTCAGTCGTAAGTTAGAAGCTGACGGATACAAAGTCGGTGATAACTTCAAAGATTCCAACAGTGGCAAAACTTTTAAAATCGCTGGTTTCACTAGTAACGAATCCTATTCTCACTCTCCTGTCATTTACTTGAACAACAAACAGGCGCAAAATATTCTTCCCGATTCTCAAAGTTTCAACGCTGTCGCACTCAAGGAGAATCTAACTAAGAGATCCGGCTACCAAGTCATCAGCAAACAAACATTGATCAACAATATTCCCGGTTACTCAGCTGAACAAAGCTCCCTTTACCTGATGATTGGCTTCCTATATCTCATTTCACTATTTGTTCTCGCGGTTTTCTTCTATATCATCAACCTACAAAAAATCAGCGATTTCGGAACACTCAAAGCCTTGGGAACTACTACTTCTTACTTAGTTAGACACGTTCTTACAGAAATGGGACTATTGTCGGCTGGTGCTATCCTCGTCTCATTCTTAGTAACTTATCTGATAAAACTACAGATGCCGGCTTCAATGCCGTTCAGTCTCAGTTTAACGACACTATTAGGTACTGGGCTACTATTTCTCGCCATCGCCATTCTGAGTGCTCTCTTGTCGCTCATCAAAGTTGTCAAAATTGACCCTATCACCGCTATTGGAGGTAACAAATAATGTCAGTTCTAGAATTGAAAAATATTATAAAGAATTATCCTGACGGACAAAATATCAATGAAGTGTTAAAAGATATCTCTTTTCAAGTAGAAAAAGGTGAATTTGCGGCTATCATGGGACCCAGTGGTGCTGGTAAAAGTACTTTACTCACAATTATGGGGGCTCTGCTTTCACCTAGTTCCGGAACCGTTCTACTGAATAATCAAGATATCAGTAATTTTTCTAAGAAGAAACAAACACAAATTAGGTTAAATGAAATCGGCTTTATCTTTCAAAACTCTGATTTGATTCCATATCTAAAAATTTCTGAACAACTGCAATTTATTCAAAAAATTTCCAAAAAGAAACCCGCTGACGCCATCGCCATTTTGGAAAAGTTAGGCCTCGGCAATCGTTTAGACAGCTATCCTAACGTTCTATCCGGTGGGGAAAAACAACGTGTCGCTATTGCTAGAGCTTTTATCAATGAACCAGATTTAATCTTAGCCGACGAACCAACAGCCAGTTTAGATTCAAAACGTGGCCGTGAAGTGGTCCAAATTATTCAAGAAACCGTTCATGAACAAAACAAGGCTGCCGTAATGGTAACGCACGATGAACGTGTTCTCGATTTAGTCGATACGCTTTGGCAAATTGAGGATGGTAAATTGAAGAAAGTAACTAAATAGTTCTTCTCAAACATGTTGTGGTGTAAAACTGCCGTCCTCCACAAAAATTGGGAATGCTGTTGGAACGCTATGGGCGCGATTCGGAGCTAATCATTTTACACTTCGTGCAAAATAATGGATCTCCGAAGTCGGCCTTATTGTAATCGGCAAAGCCGATAACAATAATCTCATAGGTGAACGCATTCCCAATTTTTGCTCCGGACTAAATCCGGTTCTATTTATCAGTTATTGTAAAATTTAAATATTAAAAAACAGACTCTATTAAGAGATTCAGACATATTTGCATGTCTTGAAATACTTAATGGGTCTGTTTTTAGTTTAGAATTTAAAAGTTGCTATTTTTACCATGTGAGGTTAGATGATATCTAATTGCTGTATTTTTTTCCGATAATATTAGAACTAGGAATCTAGTCGGTAGTAAAAAATCTGTGGGCTCTCAGTGGTGAGATTATACTTAGCTTGCGCAGCAAGGTTAGTATAAGACCGAGCTTAGAGATCCATGATTGCGCACGAAGTGCGGAATTATTAGCTCTAAGTCGTGTCCACCACGTTCCAGCGGCCCACAGATTTTTTGCGGACAACGGCATATTTCAACTATATCAGTTATTATTAACGCTACAACCAAATTCGAGTAACAACTTAAATCATTACGCTTAAGATTTTTTATTACGCATTTTTACTAACCTAGTTAATCTTTTAGCATCAATCATTTGATTGAGATATATTCCTAACCAGATAAAGAGGTAGATAATAACGAATCTAAACAGATTAACCCAACTATGCTTGGATAAATTATCAAGCCAGCCATTGTAGGCAGTCATCGATATTACTAACGTTAATGTCACCACAAAATGAATCGCTATTTCTAGCCAAAAATTCCAATCGTATTCGAATATCATCGATATCCATCCAATAAAGAGACTCATCAGCCAAATGCTAATAATATTTTGAGGCGTAACTGTGGTAGTGCCTTGAATAACGAGAATTGCTAAATAAGTTAATGATCCAATCAGAATTCCAATCAGACCATGACGAAAAAGTTTTCTAAGCATCCTTACATCCCCAAACTTTCTTTTAATTGTGGCAAGTACTTGCGACTAACGGTTAATTTCTCATCATTATCCATAAATGCCAGCATGTTACCTGAAAACGATGCTTCCAACGAGCTCAAATGATTCAAATTTATCAGTGCACTTTTAGAAATCTGAATGAAGTCACCATTATTCAGGCGCTGATATATTTCTTTTAACTTTCCCTTTAATTTATGCACCTTAGTCTGTGTATAAACGGTTAATTCATTTTTGTATACTTCAATCGCAATAATCTCATCCAATTGAATCATCACTACACGATCATCTACCGCTAACGGCACAACATCAGTGTGACTATCCAACTTTTCGATTGTCTTCAATAAACTCTGCACATCATCAGAAAAGCTCCGTGCTTCAACGATTACTTTGGCTTTGTCGGTTGGCATATCATCTTTCTGTTGATAATTAATCTCTATTTTCATGAGTTTCCCCGTCAGATTTTATTTAGAACTATGCTCCTATTATATCGGTAAAATCCCAGAATAAAGGCCAATACGATTATAAAAGTTATCCCCATATTCAATGTTTCTGTGGAAAATCCTTTGCCAATGACGACTCCCATAGTTTTTTTGAAATCTAAAATTTTATCCACAGGTAATCCTTTCAGTGAATTGTTTAGTGCTTTACCCATTATTATCTGACGATACATTGCGGCGTTATATGGAGCTGGTGTTAATTTAATCAGAGATTTTGCAAAGTCAGGCATCGCCCCGATGGGGAAATAAACTCCTGCAAAGAAGCCGGCCGCAGTACCAATAATGGTATTAATTTTCCCAAAAGTATCGGCAGTCTTCACAAAGGTAAAGATCAAAAGGTTAATCGCCGACCACAATAAACTGCTTAAGATCATTAATCCCAATAGTTTTAAGAAAATTATTCCATCAAAAATTATCTGGTCCTGAATCATAAAGTAGATCTGCATAATAGCATACATGAAAACTTGCATAATAAATCCAATTATCCAGGCACTCAATAGATACGACAACGTGATTTTTGTATAGGATGTATCGGTCAAAACTAAATCAGCCAATCGATTGCTTTCACGATCACTGACTAAATTGGTCATTGCCCCGCCGGTAGTAGTTATTGCGGTAACCGTCAAAGTTCCGCCAATTAACCAGTAATCCAGTATTTTCTGTGACTCTTTAATGGCAGACCAACTCTGTTCCATGCTTTGTCTTAAAAATACTAAGTACAGTACAAATGAAATCAATGCTCCTAACAGCGAAAAGAATATCTTACTTTTGCTAGAGAAAAACAATCTTAGATTACGTTCAATTAAACTTTTCATTTTATTCAACTTCCCTTCCCGTTAAATTCAAAAAGATATCATCCATATTGCCCCGTCGATAATCAAAGGTAACTATCTGGTCCGCCAACTGATTTAAAATTTTTAAACAGTCCGTTGTCGAAACAAATACAGAAACCTTATCTCCCTCCCATTGAAATTGATAACCGCTTGGCAACTGAACATCTGCGGATTTAACTTGCATCGTTAAGCAATTTTGGGCAAATCTAGCTTGCAAATTTTCCACGGTATCTGAAGCAATAATTTTTCCGTGATCAATAACGTAGACAAAATCAGCTTCCTCGGCTTCTTCCAAATAATGAGTTGTCAAAACTATGGTCAAATTCATTTCTTGGCGTAATTCATTAAGCACTCCCCAAATCAATTCTCGTGTCTGAATGTCCAATCCCGTCGTTGGTTCATCTAAAAACAAGACCTCTGGTTCATGCAATAAAGCTCTGACAATATCTACGCGGCGCTTTTGACCACCGGATAGGGTTTTGTATTTTTGATTAATAATCTTTTGTAGAGAAAACTTTTCAATCCAATAATTTAAATTACGATTTAAATGTTGATATAAACCCTGACGAATCGTTAAATTCTGCTTGACTGTTAAATCATCATCCAGAATACTCTTTTGAAAAACAACACCAATCCTTTGATGGTACTGTTTATCCTGAGGGGTGAATCCATCTAAAGAAATTTGTCCCTGAGTTGCCTGAATAATGCCAATCAACATATTGATCGTAGTTGATTTCCCCGCTCCATTTGGTCCTAAAAAAGCTACTAAGTCACCCTTTTTGATTGATAAATTAATATTATTAACAACTGTCTTATGGTTGAATTTTTTAGTAAGATTTTGAACTTGTAAGAACATGATTTCGACCTCCTTAATTAAGTGAGGTCATTATAACCAGAAAATTTTTCTTGTGGTTTAATTTGTCGATAAGTGGTCATAATTGACTGTTAAGGTGTTTATTTTTGAACACAAAAAACAGGCAAACCATTTTGATTTGCCTGTTTTGTGGTTCTAATTTATTGGTCAATATCTTCAATACCTAAAGTAACACTCTCTTTGGCATTATCAACAGCATCTAAAGCTGCTAGAACAACCATGCTGACAGGTAAGCTTCTGTGTGGCGCATCACTATCAACTGCATCATCGTCACTAACCATTGTAGCTGGTCTTAAAATAACGTGTCTGAAACTACGTTTCTTGATATCTTCTTCAGCGTCACGTTTTGTTTGAATATATCTCTTATTGGCGTTAGGAATGTCATCAACTGAGAAGTAAACAAATACCGGAACCTTGTTCTCTTCTGCCGCGTTGGCAATATTTACAGCACTCTCATAATTAACTTTTTCAAAAGTAAGATTTTCATTAGGGTCTTCACGCCATTCGCCAATTGTATCGATTACTACGTCGGCATCTTTCAAATATTGTGTCCAGAATCCCTTTGATAGAGCATTTCCAATCTTCCAGTCGACCTTACGGTGCCAAGCATCATTACCTACCGGTTCACCAGTTCTAGAAATACTTGTAACTGTATAATCATCTTCCAATAATTGTTGGGCAAATTCGCCGCCCACGAATCCGTTTGCTCCTAAAATAACTGCTTTTTTAGTCATAATTTATCCCTCTTTCAATTAGTCAAAAGTTGATTCGACATCTTTAAAAGTTTCGTCAATTGTATGATAGTCTCTATCGCTTAATTTAATATCTAATGACTTAACATTTTGCTCGATTTGTTCCGGTTTTCTTGCACCTGGAATCACGATTGAAATGTTAGGATTTTGCATATACCAAGCTAAAATTGTTTGAGCAACTGTCGCTTCATATCTATCGGCAATCTTTTCTACGATTTCCAATGAAGTGATGATATCACCAAATCTTTCACGACTGTATTGATTGAACTTATTACTATCGCCGAATCTGTATTTCCCAGTCAATAAGCCCGACGCTAGTGGGAAATACGGAACGAAAGAAATTTTATTTTCTTTCAAATATGGGAATAACTCTGCTTCAGCATCACGATGCAGCAAACTGTAATTATCCTCAACAATATCAACGAGACCATCTTTATTAGCCTCTTTGATCTGATCCAATGAGAAGTTAGATACACCAATTGCTCTGATCTTGCCGGCTTTTTTCAATTCATTCAAAGCTTGAACTGCCTGATCCTTAGGTGTTTTTTCATCTGGAAAATGAATATAAAAAATATCGATATAATCTGTCTTTAATCTCTTTAAAGCTTCATCAACTGCATTCTTTAAAAACTCAGGACTATTATTGATCGTTCCATTACTAGAATCCTGTGCTGCCTTTGTAGCAATAATCAATTTATGACGATCATAATTTTGGATAACATCGCCAATAATTTCTTCAGAACGGCCCAAGCCATACATATAAGCAGTATCCAAAGTAGTAATTCCGCTTTCGATAGCTTCTTTTACTACCGCATAACCGTCTTCATCATTTAAACCCGCAAAAATATTATGGCCGCCAACTTTATTAGTTCCTAAGCCAAGTTTTTTGCTTACTACATCTGTGCTACCAATTTTTACTAAATCAGTCATACGTTCACCTCGCTGTTCTGAAACCGTTACCTTTATAATAGCTCAATTATGCCAAAAAAAATAAGATTACGTCTAATTAGTAATCTTATTTTTGATAAATTTATATTTTAATTTTCTGATGGTAACTCATGTGCCTGACGTTTTTCTTCAATTGATTCACGAACTGCTTCTTCAGTAGCACGTCCACGTTTAGCAAGTTCACCATTTTCAAGTTCTTCTTTAACTTTAGCCAATTCATCGACTTCTTGGTGTGCTTCAGGGTTGTTACGTCTGAAAATAGCCATAACACTGTAAGCAATCTTTTCACCCATAAGAGTAACGAATGAACCTAACAAGATAACAACAATACCAATGATGGTATTGACTTTCATAGCTTCACCTAAAATGATTAAAGCCAAGACTGGAGCCAAGGCTGGTTTAACTAGGAAGATCAATGAAGCTTGAAGAATACCAACCTTTTCCATTGATAGGAAGTACAATCCGAAAGCTACACCAGTAACCAAAACAGAAATGTATAGAATCAATGGCAATGTTTGTAAACTAATTCCCTTGAAGAAAGGAATGTTAACAAATTCAGAATAGTTACTTGGAATATTTTGTGCAATTGGTAAATGACTTAGACCCATCAAGATACCTAGTTCAGTTGAACCGAATAGGAATGATAAGCAAGTCATAGAAAGACCATTTAAACCAATTTTTCCACCATTTACACGTGACATAACACCATAAACACCGAAAAGAATTGATGACAATAATCCTAACATGATACCCATAGCACCGCTTAAATGTAGCGGATTAATAATGATCAAAAGTCCGATCAAAGTTAGAACCAAAGCTAAGACATTAGTTCTAGATAGCTTTTCTTTTAAGAACACGAAACCAATAATCAAACCAAAGATAGGATTAGCACTCAACATAATAGCGATAACAGAAGCAGTGGTCATCCCGATAGATAATTGATACAACGTCATACTCAAAACTACAATAACAAAACCAGTTAGAGCGATACGTCCAAAATCAGATTTGGATAATCTAACACTGTGCTTTCTCATGTACATCAGAGTGAAAGGCAACAATGCCAAACCACCAATTAAGAATCTGACAAAATTCAATTCAATAGGATTAAATTGGCCTCCGGCGATCTTCAAGGCAATTTCCATAGAACTGAATAGAAATGTTGGTATCAATATATAAAAGAAACTCTTTAAATTCAAAACTTAATTTCATCCCCCAATTTTGCAAGTCAATATTCTAAGTGTACTCCTGATTTTGGGGTCTATTTGAATGAAAGTGTTTCCAATCTAAAAAAAGAATGTGCTTAAATTCCCGTCCTCCACAAAAACTGGGAATGTATTGGAACGCTATGGGCACGATTTAAAACTAATTATTTTACACTTCGTGCAAAATAATGGATTTTTAAAGTCGGCCTTATTGTAATCGGCAAAGCCGATAACAATAATTTCATAGCTGAATACATTCCCAGTTTTTGTTCCGGACTAAAGAGTACTTTGCTTATTTATCCAGTATCTTTTCTACAACATACGTATTCAATCATATATATGTGTCTTAAATAACAAATAGAGACTATCGTTTTATTTTCTATAGAGCCAAGGATTCAGTTGGTAGCATCTCGTTACAACCAAACTTAAATAAGAACTGCATTTCTTAATCTACTTATTAATAACATTTCGAGAATAACCTTTACCAGCAGTCAAATCGTACTGAACTAAACGATAATCATGAATGATTTGCTTTTGTTTCTTGGTCAAATTATTAGGCGTAACTTGTTTTTCCTTATTATTAACGTAAAGATTCTCATTTCCACCAACACTATTTCTGGCCATGGCTGGAACGTCTTCTTGCACTTTAGTCAACAAGGCGTAATAAGGTGTAACTTGTTGCTTCATTTGTCTTAAAGCTAATGGAATAAAACCATTTGGATCTGTGACTTCAGTAGCATTGGAAAGTTTCTTTGTACCATAATTATGTTTCAAAGCATAACGGTTACTGTAAACAAAATAATCGGTTGCATGTTGTTGAACGTTATATTGCGACATCTTGTTCCCATCATAAATACCAGGCAAATGATCACCATACCAAACGATTGTAATTGGCTTCTTAAGCTTATCAATCTGATCTAAAAAGTTTTTGGTCGTTTCATCAGTCATATTCAAACCTTTGGCAAAGTTAGCGACTTGTTGTAAATTCTTGCCGGCACCTTTACCACTGGCTTTAAACTGGTTACCAGCATAATTAGTGGTATAGGGCATGTGGTTTTGCATCGTTACAAGATTGATAAACTGACCACCTTTTTCCTTATTAACTTGCCACAAAGCCTCTTTATAGGCGGAATCATCACTGATATATTGGCCACCATCGGCCGTAGCGGTGTAATGAAGGCCAAGATTACCCGAAGTATTGATATTCCTAAAAGTTTGAATAACAAATTTTTGATAGACTGTACTGCGATCATAAAAATTACCGTAATAAGGGTGAATTGCGGCAGTAGTTTTGAAACTGTTGGCTATATTGAGTGGCTGTTTTTGTTTAATAACCAATTGCGTAAAGGGTGAACTCAACGATTTGGAAAATTGATTATAAGCTAGTCCAGTTAAAGTCATATATTCGATATTGGCTGTTCCCCCACCATAACCAGAACTCATCATTAAACCAGAGGTATTATTCTGCTTAACTTGTTTAATATTAGGCATTACTTCCTGATTCATCTTAATATTGGGAACTCGACTAGGATCAGAGAAACTCTCACTCAAAACAAAAATCAACGTTTGTTTTTGTAGATTGTTATTAGGACGATTTTGGTTAATTTTATTTGCTTCGTTACGATATTTTGTAACGATGCGTTGCATAGTTACTTTGTTGTAGTCTGCAGGTTTGTCCATAACGTCGATATGCATATTCGTTAAAAACGTCAACAATGGTCCATTACTATTGGCCGACCAATTAATATTGGCCGCAAAGTCTGAATAACCAGCCTTGTTGAGAACGAAATGATTAAAAGTTCCCTCACGATTAGACGTATAGAAACTACCTAAACTTAAAATTGTTAATAAGACCAGTAGAACTCTAGGTATTGGTCTAAAACGAATAAGATTTTTACCATATTGTTTTTCCAGTACGAAACAAAGAGCCGCTAATACTAAAATTATGGCAATAACCCAAATAATCAAGCTCAACTTAACCATTGATAACAGTTCTTTAATGTTACCCAAAAACATTAAATCACTGGGTAGAATTGGTTCAGAACGATATTGAACTTTCAAATGATCCGCTATGCCATAGATACCAAAAAAGACATAGAAGATTGTTGTAGAAATGAAGAAACGATTGGTTAGGCCATATAGTCCTAAATATACGATCAACAAAACTATGACTGTTATCAGATATACTGGTAGATTATCTTTAAAGACCATCTGAGCACTATATGAAACTGACGATAATTGTGCATAATCTAATAGGTAGCCCATCAAGAAAACTGATAAAACAATAAATAGTCCTTGCCCTAAATATGCAATTTTTTTCTTTTTCATAAAAAAAACATCCCTTTAGTAGATATATAACATTATATTAATAATAACTCATTTATTATTTTAGAAAATAAAAGACAGTTAATAACTCTGCTGAGTTAGTAGCTGTCTTTTTTAATTACCATGGTTCTATGTTTTATAGTGGAAACGAGCTACGCAGGCCTGCTTCGCTCTCTCGCCTTTTACTTATTAATAACGGATTTTGAATAGCCTTTACCGGCGGTCAAATCATATTGAACCATCCGGTAATCATCAACGATTTTTTGTTGCTTCTTCGTTAACTTATCTACACTCTTACTATTTTGATTGACATAGAGATTGTTAGTACCTTCATCAATACTCTTAGCCATCGCTGGTACTTCTTGTTGAACCTTCGTTAATAAAGCATAGTAAGGAGTCACTTTTTGATCCATTTGTTCTAAGGCTAATGGAATGAAACCATTTGGATCAGTTACCTTAGTAGCTTTATTTAATTTAGTCGTCCCTTGACCATGTTCTCTAGCGTACTTATTACTATAAATAAAGTAATCAGTTTGATGTTCTTCAACATTATATTTATAAATATCTACTCCATCATAAATACCTGGTAAATGATCACCATACCAAACAACTGTAATTGGCTTCTTGATGTTATCTAACTCTGCCAAAAAGTTTTTAGTTGAATTGTCAGTAATATTAATGTCTTTAGCAAAATTCTCAATTTGTGTACGAGAAGTATCGCTGACACCTGAACCACTGGCCTTAAATGGATTATTAGTGTAGTTATTGGTGTAAGGCATGTGATTCTGCATCGTGACTAAATTAATAAATTGACCACCCTTAGCCTGATTAATTTGCCATAAAGTATCTTTATAAGCTGATTCATCACTGACATATTCCATTTCTGGCAAGGTATCAGTATATTTCAAAGGTTCAGTTTTGGCAGTATCCAAGTTTCTAAATGATTGAATACCAAAATTTTTATAAACCGAATTACGATTGTAGAAATTACCATGGAACGGATGAATAGCAGCACTTGTCTTGAAACTATTGGCAATATTGATTGGATTATCTTGCTTGTTAACGACCTGCGTATAAGGTGATTGCAGAGAATCCGAGAACTGGTTCATGGCTAGACCTGTTAAAGCCATGTATTCCATATTAGCAGTTCCCCCACCGTAACCGGAACTCATCATCAAACCGGAGGTGGTATTCTGTTTAATATTTTCAATGTTGGGAATTGGATTTTGATTCAATTTCACGCCGGGAACTCGATTAGGGTTCGCAAAACTTTCACTCAGAACAAAAATTAGTGTCTGCTTACTCAAGTTATTGTTAGAACGATCTTCATTAATATCGTCCGCAACACCTTGATACTTTTTAACAATTTTTTCCATACTTTGCTTGCTATAACCTTTAGGCTTGTCCATCACATCGACATACATATTACCTAAGAAGGTCAACATCGGTCCGTTACTGTTAGCCGATTGATTGATATTAGAGGCATAGTTAGTGTATCCTGCCTTGGCTAAAACCTTATTGGTAAAGGAATTATTATCACTAGCCGTGTAAAAACAACCGATACTGACAGCTGCTAAAGCAATAAAAATCAATCTAGTTATGTAACCAAAGCGAAGCATCTTTTTGCCTAAAAACTTTTCAAACAAGATGGCCGCTACAATCAAGAATACTAATAGCACCACGACAATAGTGATTACTTTAGGAGTCACCATCGACAACAAGCCTTTAATATTCTTCAACATACTCAAATCACTAGGTAAAATCGGTTCAGAACGAGACTTAACCTTTAAACGGTCAGCGACTGCGTAAATTGCAAAAAATACGTAGAAAATGGCTGAAGCATAAAAGAAGCGGTTACATATACCATACAAACCTAAATAAATTAAAAATAGAATCAACACCGTTAATAGATAGGTGTTCAAATTACTTTGAAAAACAATCTGTTTGGAGAAAACAATGTCGCCAGTTTGGGCGTAATTCAAAATAAAGCCGACCAAAAAAGCTGATGCAATTATGAAAACAAATTGCACTATCCCCAATATGTTAAATTTCTTTTGCATTTAAAATGTCCTCATTAATATCCCTCAATATAATTACATTATATATTAAACCAAATTACATTTATATCTAGGTTTAACTTGAATTAAATTCAAAAAAAAATTATTCGATATACTTTTTAATCCTTATTTTCATTATAAAACAGTCATAATTTTTAATTTCATTTTTTATTATTTGATTTGGTACTACAGTTGGCACCTAATGCCAACTAAAAAAGTGCAAACTCACTTTCATGAATTTGCACTTTCGTATTCCGTTATTAAATCTACTAAGAATTTTTGCCGAGCCTCATCGGTTGTAACGTTAACTTGTCCAAAATGAATCCAAGTTGTATTAGCGGGATTTAACCCTACATCAGCTAGCGTTCGATTGATGAAAACTGATTGAATCGGATCACCACAATTGTTGATCAAATACTCTTTAGTCGTTGTTGAAGTTGTGACTACGGTAACACGCTTAATATGTGTTAATAAGCCTTTCCAACCGTTACTCTCATCATAAGCAAAGCCACTCAACATTACACGATCAAAAAATCCTTTCAACATAGCTGGCATATTGTGCCACCAAATTGGAAATATAAATAACAATTCGTCAGAATTATTTATTCGACGTTGATATTTCTTTACTAGTTCATCATCTGTTTGTCCCTGACTATAAACTTTCAGCTCCCCAGCTGAAAGAATCGGATCAAATTTATCCGCATACAAGTCGATTACTTGAAATTCTGCATCATTTCGGGAAAAATAGTTCGACAATGTATTTAGAATCTCATGATTAAAACTACTTGCACTCGGATGAGTATAAATAATTGTTTTCATCTCTAAAATCTCCTCATGATTTATTGGTTCCAGTATATTATCTCTGAGGAGATTTTAGTCATCAATTAATACCTAAATTTATTTTCTAATTTGATTTTAATTATCATTGAACTTACCAGCAATTGACATTGTTGGTTGGATATTAATGAAGGCACTTGGATCGACGTCAAGAATTATCTTTTTGGCAAAGAATAATTGATACTTCGTTAAAACCATCGTAATAGAACCGATTTCTTCACCAGAATAGGCACCCTTCAAATGATAATCCAGGGTCAAACCACGATTGAGTGATTTGAGTAATTCTTGAGAAATCTGATCAATTTTGTGCGTATAAACGGTAACGGTAATCTTCTGTTGCTGAATGTACATCTTATCGATAACCATATTTGTAATATAGATAGAAATAATTGTATATAGAGCCAATTCCCAACCAAATGTAAATCCTGCAATCGTGATAATAACAGCATTAACTGCAAAACTAACTTGTCCAACAGTTCTACCAGTACTTCTTTGAACAATCAAAGCGATGATATCTGTTCCACCGGTTGAGAATCCATAACGGAAGCAAAGGCCAATACCTGATCCAGAAAGAATTCCACCAAAAACGGCTGATAATAGTGGATCTTTTGTCAACGGATGTAATGGGATTATTAAAATGAATAACGATGCCGAAACGATGGAAATAATCGACAAGATTGTAAATTTCTTACCTAATTTAAACCAAGCCAAGATTACCAATGGCAGATTCAACAAGGCATACCAGAAATAAACTGGTGTACTCGTTTTTGCAAATTCATTGAGCAAGTTGACGATCAACTGTGCTGCACCAGTGACACCACTGGTATAAAGCTTTGCCGGCTGTAGCAATAATTGAATTCCTAAAGCCGAGGTAATTCCATAGAAAAGAGCTGCAAAGATACTTTTATAATAGTTTTTAACAAATTTCATGAAACTCCCCCTCCTTTTCTGTAAATATATATTCATATTATATGTTATATGAATTATAGCAGACCTAATCCTACTTAAAACAGGTCAAATATATCACTACTGACAAATTTTTTGTATATATTATAATTGAACCAACGATTGGAGGATGTTAATGATGCAAAAAATTGGTTTCATCGGTACTGGCGTCATGGGTAGTGGCGTTATAAACAATCTCTTAAAGGCAGGCTATCCTGTCGATATTTATACACGAACAAAGTCAAAGGCTGAACCACTAATTAACAGTGGCGCAAAATGGTACGCTGATCCTAAAGACGTGGCTGAAAGTGCTGATATCATCTTTTCAATGGTCGGCTTCCCACAAGATGTTGAAGATGTTTATTTCAAAGATAACGGTATTTTTGCCGGCTTATCAACTGGTAAAATTATTGTCGATATGACAACTAGCACACCTACACTAGCTAAGAAAATTGGTAAAAAGGCTGAAACAATTGATGTACAAGCCTTGGATGCACCTGTTTCTGGTGGCGATGTCGGTGCCCGTGATGGTAAATTAACAATTATGGTCGGTGGCTCCAAAGAGGCTTACCAGACACTGCTACCAATTTTTGAAATCATTGGTAAAGCCAATCACTACTTTGGTCCATATGGTGCTGGCCAACATGCTAAAATGGCTAATCAAATTATGATTGCTGGCACAATGACTGGTTTAACGGAAATGTTTGTTTACGCTAAGGCTGCCGGTCTCGATTTACAGTCTGTTTTAGAGACAGTTAGTGGTGGCAGTGGCGATAACTGGAGTCTAGAAAACTACGGACCTCGTATTTTGAAGGGTGATTTCAAACCCGGATTTTACTCCAAACACTTTTTGAAAGACTTACGAATTGCCTTGGATGAAAGTGAAAAAATGAATCTCGACTTACCTGCTACTAAACAGGCCAAAAAATTATATGAAACGCTTGTTGATGAGAAGGACTTAGGCAACGACGGCACTCAAGGTCTCATTAAATTGTGGTGGTAATACTTACAAACTAATAATCTAGAGAAAAGAACCCAATAACTTAGTCAGTTATTAGGTTCTTTATTTTTGATGTCTAAAAATACAAATAGCTAGTTAAATTTGCTTTACTTGCCCGTCCTCCGCAACAAGCTCGATTGGTCTGGAACGCTGTGGACGCTGATTTGAGCCAATTGAAGTTCACAATTGTCTCAAATTCAGGTCTTTTACTAGGTGATAAATCACCAAGTAAAATTTCACGGCTGAGACCAATCGGGCTTGTTACTCCGGACTAATATTCCGTTCTATTGCTCATACACCATTAACTGTTAAATGGCATTTAATCAGATATATCTAGATATATCTGTACTCTCAATTTAAATTTCACGCCTCTCTTAGACCATTACCATTAAAGGAAGAAGATCAGGAACCATCAATACTGCAATATAGTAAATATATAATAGACTCAGAAATTTAGTCGGTAGTAGAAAACCTGTGGGCCCTCAGTGGTGAAGTTCTGGTTAGCTTGCGAAGCAAGGTTACCAGAAGACCGGACTTGGAGATCCGTGATTTTGCACGAAGTGTAAAATCATTAGCTTCAAGCCGCGTCCACCGCATTCCAAGCTCACAGATTTTCTACTACCGACGGCATCCTTACACCACCTACTTTAATTCCGATAAACAACTCATTAACTCCAAATGATGCATGATTGAGAGTTTCTTTACGACTCCTAATCCTGGAAACTTATCTCCTTGACTGTATTTTAGTAGCTCTTCTAATGCAGGGGTTAAATTAAGTCCATTAATATTTTTATCCACCCACATAACCATTTTATTCATAGCTTCAAAGAATTTTTGTTTCTGTCCACGCATGCTTTCATTACTGTCAGAAACAAAATGGTGCACTCGTAAACTGCCGTCTTTAGTTACATAGATAATATGAATAGCAATCGCTCTGGAAAACATTCCTTTATCAAAATAAACATGGCCCAACATTGAATAGTCGCCAAAGCCTTGAAAGTTATCCACCTGTTCATACCACTCGGCAGCTTCAAAAAATTCATCATCTAACTGGCTATAATCTTCTACATGATGATGAAAGGTGAACGGATCAGTTAAACTGGCTGCCTTGTCTTTTACTAAACGATGCATTTTTGCGACATTTGGAATTAATACTCTATCGACATTATTTAAAACGTCAGTATCTTGATATGCTTTCAGCAATTCATAGTTGTTGGCGATCAAAAGTGATTGTTGTTGCGGCAAGGTTTTAACGAAATCACTTCGAAAATCCGCTGCCAAAATTGCACTCGGTACATAAAAATCTAAGTTATACACATCTGGTAGTGGATAAAGTTTTGTATCATTCAATCCATAGACGCTGACCTGCGGATTAGCAATCACACTGAACGGTTGTTTTTTATCGATAAAGATTTGTACCGTCTTTTGTAATTCTTTTGAATCTCGCACTGGTTCAATTATTGGTACGATTTGCGAATTAAACCAATTACCTTCACACAACTCTTTTAAGGCCAATAAATCATACATTCGGCCACGAAAATAAGGATAATAGATCATATCTTATCCTCCAAATTCGGTTCCTTTAACTTTTGTAATTGTAATTTCAATTCTTGATATTCAGCGTTTCTAGCATCTAGTTCATCTTGTAACGCCGTTACGGCATCTGCTTGAAGCTCTTCAATAAAACGATCATATAAATTATGATCTGGATTATAAACGTCATAACCAGCCTTTTGACGCTTCTTTAATTCTTTAAACAGTCGATCCTCAGAGTACAACTGCAAGCCTTTTTCAACTTTCTTAGCCTTATCGACTTCTCTAAATAATGAAGCCACAAAATGGCTAGTTAATTGTTTTTCATCAACTTGTAACTCCTGAAATTGGGCCTTCTTAGCCACTGTTAAAAAGCCTGGAGCCACTAACGTCTGTGGAGATGCTTCCATAGCTTTTTCATCAAAAGGTCGATACATCAATACACCAATGTGGTTAGGAATCTCATCCTTAACTTCTTCAAATAATTCTTGGGGTAATACGAAATAATTGTAATTACCGATAAAAGACAGCTTGGCTTTTGAATGAAAATCCGACTTAGTAACCTTCAATTCGTAACAACGCCACTCAATCTGGCCATCCCTCAATTGTTGATAACTCAAGGTGTCGACAATTCCTTTATCGTCTGGCATTGAGACTTCTTCAACAACGTAAGAACCTTGTTCCTTACAATATTGATAGAGCGTACTCTCTAAATTTTTCGTTAACTTAGTTTTCATCTTGTTCCTTCCAAAAGTTATCCACCGTGCCTGTTAATTGTTGTAACGATGCAATCCGACGATAGTTTTGCCAATGCTGTGGAAAAAGTTTTGTGTACCGCATACTACCAAAACGTTGATCTACTAACATTACGATCCCGTGATCGTGACTACTACGAATCAGACGACCAGCTGCTTGTAAAACGTTATTCATCCCTGGCATCTGATAAGCATACTCAAATCCATGACCATTCTTATCATCATAATAATCTCGAATTAAATTATTTTCAGCACTCAATCCTGGTAAACCGACACTGACAATAGCTACACCGATTAATTTATCGCCTCTTAAATCAATTCCTTCAGAGAAAATACCACCTAAAACGCAGAAACCAACTAGAGTCTCATCTGTCTCGTTATCAAATTGATCCAAAAATTCTTGGCGAGCTGTGTTATCCATTTCACCAGTTTGAGCGATTGTATTAACATGTGGATAACTTTTTTCAAAGTTTGATCTTACTTGTTCTAAATACCCATATGACGGGAAGAAAAAGAGATAATTGCCTTTTTTACCATCAATCAAGGTCTTTAAACTTTTGACGATTTTCTCTTCATTGAATTCACGTTGACGATAAGTGGTCTGAATATACTGCGTTATCAAAATGGCTTGATTATTAATCGGAAACGGTGATGGCAATTGATAGGCTAAGCTATTGTCTTCACCACCTAAAACACTTTGATAATAATCCATTGGCGATAATGTGGCCGAAAACAGAACTGCTCCTAATCCTAGATCCAATGACTGATCAATGAAATGACTCGGATCGAGACATAACTGTTTGACGGTCAAACGCTTATTTTCAATAACAATTCGCGTCTTATAGGCATCGTTATATAACGCACCGATCTTCACAAACGTTAAGCAATCAAAGAAGTAATCTTTAGCGTTATCCAAGAAATCTGAAGGCTGTTGATCCTGCATCCATTCGCCCATAAAGTCATCGAATTTTCCTAAAACTTTTATAAGATCATCCGGTGCATCTGAAGTTATTCTTTCTTCTAAATCATCAACCTGTAACTGCTTCTTGATTTGGTTGAAAACACGGCGAACTTTTTTTAATTGTTTTTGAAAGTCTTTACTAGCCTTAGTCTCGATCTTTTTGGCTGCTTTCAATAATGGGGCAATCTTAAAGTCACTTATTTCTGCAGAATACATTGACCGTGAACGACTGACCAAATTGTGGGCTTCATCGATCAAGAAGAAATTATCCGTATCCTTTTCAACGAAGAATCGTTGTAAATAAACTAGCGGATCGAATAGATAATTGTAATCACAAATAATAACATCACAGAACAATGAAGCGTCGAGGGAAAATTCAAATGGATCAACTGTATGTTTCTTAGCGTATTTTTCCACAACTTCACGGGTAATTGCATCTTCATTCGTCAGCAAATCCGCTAAAGCCGGTTTTAGTCGATCATAATAGCCAATCATATAAGGATCTTTTTCCGGTGGTACATCCTGCTCTTTGAAACGTATTTTATCTTTAGCTGTCAGCGTGATGCTCTTTAGTTGCAGGCCTTTCTTGGACATCAAAGCAATCGTTTCTTCAGCGACTCGGCGAGTACTCTGTTTGGCAGTCAGATAGAATAAACGCTGGATTTTCTCTTCTCCCATCGACTTGATGGCTGGGAATAGAGTAGAGATTGTCTTTCCTGTTCCTGTCGGCGCTTCAACGAATAAACGTTTTTGATAATAAACAGTTTTGTAAACAGCTGCGGCCAATTCATGTTGACCAGCCCGAAAATTATCAAATGGAAAATTCAATTGTTGGATCGATTGATTGCGAGTTTTACGTAATTTAGCTCGTAACACCAGCCAATATTCGTACTCATCAATTAAATTTTGAAAAAACTCATTCAATTCGTCGCGATCAAAAGTTTTATCATCACTAGTAACTGCCTCGGTACTGACTTGAAAATAGGTCAACCGTAAGTTCACATGGTCTAACTTTGGATGTTCTTTTAAAATGATATATCCATAAACTTTGACCTGACCCCAATACAACTCCAAAGTATTGTCACTCAATTCGTCAAAAGGTTGATCAGAAGTTTTAATTTCTTCTATTAAGATGTTTTTATCAGATGTCGTTATTCCATCAGCACGTCCAGAAATGACATACTGATTATCGTTCATTGTAACTTCGGTCTTTAGATAGACTTCGCTTTCGTACTCAGAATTTTTTGAACGTGTTTTTTGTAGTCTACGGTGGATTCGTGAACCGTTTTGAGCTGTATTTTGGCTATTCTTATTTTCCATCAAATCGCCACTACGCAGCACAAACTCAACTAACTGTCGAATTCCAATTTTAGTTGCCATAGACTACCTCCTGTAAATTACTATTTAACATTGTAAAACATACGTTCGATTTTGTCTGTAAATATTTTATAAGGATTCGCTAAATTATTGACCTTTCTCAGCAACTTTTTATAATCAAAAAATAATATAATTAATATCATCAATTTAGTTGGGGATGTATTTCATGCAAATTAGTACCGAGGATATTTTGATTGATTCACTGAACAAACTTTTAGAACGTAAATCGGTTGATAAGATCACTGTAAAAGACATCGTTTCCGAATGTGACTTAACCAGACAAACATTTTACAATCATTTCTCTGATATTTACGCATTAGTGGAATACTCCGCTTGTCAAAATGCTAAAAAATATTTAGATAAGGCCTCCGATTACGACAATTGGCAAGAAGGCTTTTACAATATCATGATCAAAATCAAAGAAAACAAGTCCATTGCACAAAACGTTTACCATTCAATTTATCGTGATCTAATGGAAAAATACATTTATAACGTCCTCTATGGATATATTATTCAGGTTGTTGAAAAACAGGCCGAAGGTATATCCGTTTCACAAAAACACAAGGATTTTATCGCTCATTTCTACAGTCTTGCCTTCATTGCCATTATTTTTGAGTGGATCGGAAACGACATGAAAGATGATCCTAGAGAAATTGTGGATCAGATTGGCGTGTTGGTACATGGCGATTTCAAAAAAGCACTAAATAAGTATGCCAAATAATTTTACAAATTTTCGGAAGTGTAAATAATGTTTACACTTCTATTTTTTTGTCAATTGTTCATCAACTGAGTTTATCTTATCTTGGATGCAAGGACGAAGTTCCTTTTACATTTTTGAAAGAAGGCAACAACAATGAACATTTATAAAACAATGTATCATCCTCATAAACCAGCTGGTATCGATGACCGCAAGGCCAACATTATCGGTGGTGGTATCGCCGGACTAGCTACCGCAGCTTTTCTAATCGACGATGCTAAAATGCCAGCTCGTAATATCACTATTTACGAGAAAAAACCTGTTATGGGTGGTTCAATGGACGGAACTAAAGGTAATGAAGGTTACCTTTGCCGTGCTGAACGTGAACTAGAGCCTTACATGGAATGTCTCTGGTATCTATGCAGTAAGATTCCTTCACTCGAAAATGAAGGTAGAACCGTTCTTGATGATGTCGTTGACTTCAACCGTGACGAACCTATTCATACTGAAGCTAGAGTTATCGTCAACCAAGGAGAAATCGATGGACAATATCATAACTACAAGATGCCTCAACGTTATGTTACCGCTATGGCAAAAATCATTTCTTCTACAGAAGAAGAATTAGCTGACAAACGTATCGATGAGTTTTTCGACAAAGACTTCTTCAAGACTAACTTCTGGACTTGCTTCCACAGTCAATTAGCCTTCAAACATTATCACAGTGCCATTGAATGCCGTCGTTACTGGCAAAGATTTACTTTCATCAACCGTCATGAATATCTTGAAGGATTTATCCATACTAAATATAACGAATATGACGCAATTATTTTACCTATCGAAAGATGGTTGATTGATCATGGAGTTCACTTCGTTAACAACTTCTCTGTTTACGATTTAACTCTTGATGTGAAGAACGACACTGTTCAAGCAATCTTAGCTCATCAAAACGGTCAAGACGTGACTGTCCCTGTCTCAAACAAAGATCTAGTCTTCGTAACTAGTGGTTCTATCAGTGAAAACAGTTGCTTCGGTGACAACAACACCGTTGCTAAAACTAACACTGATACTGAGGACATGGGAACCTTCACAATTTGGAAGAATTTGGCTAAAAAAGATGATAAATTTGGTCATCCTGATAAGTTCTTAGGCAAGATTGACCAAACAAAATGGATCTCATTCTTCCCAACTGTAAAAGGTTATCCTGAATTCTTCAGACGTATCGAAGAGTTATCTGGAAGTAAAGCCGGTACTGGTGGTTTGATGACATTTAAAGATTCCAATTGGGATATGTCATTTGAAATTCACCACAAACCATTCTTCCCATACCAAGCTGATGATGAGGAAGTTGGTTGGGGCTATGGTCTCTACGGCGAAAATGTTGGTAACTACATCAAGAAACGCATGTGGGACTGTACCGGTGATGAAATTATGACTGAACTTCTTTACCACTTGGGTATGCTCGACATCAAAGACGAGGTACTAAAACATACTTACATGTCTACAGCTATGATGCCTTATGCAACTAGCCAATTCATGCCTCGTAAGTTGGGCGACCGTCCTAAGGTTGTTCCTGAAGGATGTACGAACCTAGCATTCTTAGGTCAATTCGTTGAAGTAGACGACGATGTTGTCTTCACCGTTGAAACTTCAGTTAGAACTGGTTTGGAAAGTGTCTACGAACTACTTGATATCGATAAAGATGTCCTTGAAGTTAACCCTTCAAGATTCGATATCAGATACTTGCTAGAAAGAGTTAAACGTTTCAATGGTATCAAAGGCAAGATCACACCTGATATGTTGCCACAGTTAACTCCAGATCAACTCCCTGCTGTGACAGAAGAATTATTACACTATGTAAATAATATCCCACCATATTACACAATGTACTTAGGCCGTGACAAGACCGTTCCACACAAGGAATCAATCTTGCACCCTAAAGCACCACATAGTAAATAAATCTAAAAAAAACGCTAATTCCTAGGAATTGGCGTTTTTGATTTGTCCAACTAAGATTGTCGAACCCACTGTTATTTGTTTTACTTGATTCCAATCAATCAAACTATTATCAACGTTAAAAAGTAACGGTGTCATATTGATAAAGGCTGTGCGTTCTTCCTCAGTAACGTTATACGTCTTTGTAGCGTCGATTTGATCCACCAGCGTACAATGCTCCTCGAAGTAGTCTAAAACCTTCTGATTGGAGTATTTTTCCTGTTTTAGTTGATCCTTAGCTTGCTCTCTAAGTTCTTGAACATGGTATTCGTTCGGAATAACTTTCAAAACGTATCCTGATGGCTGTAAAATTCGATTGAACTCATGATAATTGGCTGGTGAAAAAATATCGATGATTCCATCAATTGTTTGATCCTGAATTGGTAAATGAGCTAAATCGCCTACAAACCATTCTACAGGTGTATTGGGACCCTTAGCTGCTAACTGAATAGAATCTTTGGAAATATCAAAAGCAAAGACATCTTTACTTTCCATTTCCGCAATTTTCTTAGAATAATAACCTTCACCACAGCCGACATCGAGAATACTTTTAATCTTGAGTTGATCCACTAATTTCACAATTTTATCAGCGATGTGATCATACATTCCGTGTTCCAAAATCAAATGTCGGTTTTCAAATGATTCCAAGTCATAATTTTTTTGTTGTTTACTGTTCAAAACGAAGTCGACGAATCCCTTTTTAGAAATATCGAAAGTATGATTTTGATCACAAGTTAAACTATTGCCATTTAAAGTTAATTTTTCACCGCAAAGTGGACACTGAAAAAAATTACTGCTGTTGTTAAATTTTTGAATCTTGTCATTCATTAAAAAGCACCTATTCTTCTGCTTTCGATATCAACTGAGGCATTGCACTATCCAAAAAATTTCGCGCAAAGTCATCGTTATATATCCAAGCGTTAATTTGGTTCTTGGCTAAGATCAATGGCATCCGGTCGTGGATTTGAACCATTGATTCATTGGGTTGAGTCGTAAAAAGAATACTCTGTGGAACGTTATCAAAATAATTATAACAGCCAGCTATAAAAAGTGTTTCAGGGTCATTACTGAAATTGAATTTATATTTCTGCTTTGACTTGTTCCATTCAAAAAATCCCGTTGTTGGATAAACACAACGTCTCTTTTGAAACGAGTCCGCAAACATTTGCTTTTGTTGAACTGTTTCTGAACGTGCGTTAATGAGGGACTGTCCTGTCTTGAACCCTGGAAAGCCCCACTTCATACCGACTACTCGTACCATCTTTTCTCCAGCAACAATCAAAGCTGTTTCATCGGTAGGGAAAACTTCGCCAACTTTGGGATTATAGCCGGCGTCAACTGCTAATTGATAGATTCGTTTTATTTCAGGATTTTTATCTGGTTGAAACATATATCGTCCGCACATAATTTTCCTCCTGCTTGTATCTTTCACTTATTATGCATTAAAAAAAATTCAATTCCAATTCGAATTGAATTTTTTTAGGTTGGATTGATAATTTGCTTTGTTCTATTCGAAAAAACCATGGTTCTTTGCTGAATAGTGGAAACGAGCTACACAAGGGTAACCTCTTCCGGTTTGCTACAGAACTGAAATCATCCGCAAGTTCGGCGGATAATTCCAGTTCTTAGGCAAATCCTCGGAGGCTGGGCACCCTTGCTTCGCTCTCTATATTTGTTTTGCCCAAGAATTTCCAAAGTCTTTTTGTGGTAAGCACAATAAAACTAATAACGCTATATCGCCGACGAATGGAATTATTGGTAACAATACCCACCATCCGCGCATTTTTCTATCATGTAGTCTTCTAATAACGGCTGTAAATACGGAAATCATATAGTATCCCATCGTTATGGCTAGCGCTACGCCTGCTATTGAACTCCAGTAAAAGTCTGTTACTGGCAATTTTATAATTATTAAGGTCAAAATTCCCATGATGATTCCGGATACGATGCTCATTCCTAATAATCCCCACCAGAAATCTTTACGGCTCATTCTTTTTGCACCTACGAATAGATCTTGAAAATATAATTTTGTGGAAGAAATTATTCCTGGATGAAAACTTTCATTCCATACTTGTTCTTTCATTTGCATTTGATTTCTCCTAAATGTGAATACCAATAATGAATCCTAAAATTCCGAAAATGTATGTTAAGACAAAGTATAGCAAGCATCTAACAAATCGATGTTGAAACCATAACTGACTTAACTCCATACTAAAGGTTCCAAATGTTGTGAAGCCTCCACAAAATCCGGTACCTAACAGTAATAATATCGCACCATTATGAATTTGTGCAGTGAAGATTCCTAATAACAAGGCACCAAAGATATTGATCAATAGTGTAATTACTGGAAAATCAACTGGTATTTTGGATTGCAATAAGGTTAACTCATTTCTGATGAAGGCGCCAATGGCAGCACCAAAGCCTACGATTAAAAAATTCATTGTCGTTTTCGACTCCTTACATAATCATTAAATGCCTCACTTGCGGCCCAATAATTACCTAATAGTGCCAACAAAAATCCTCCAACAAGTGTAAATGTCAGATATATCAACAAAAGATGCCATTGTCCATTCTCATATAGTCGATAAGTATCAGCTGTAAATGTTGAAAAAGTTGTATAAGATCCTAATAAACCAGTACTTAATGTCAAAACAACTTGCGATGACAAATTGTACTTATCCTGTAAATAGTGAATCAAGAATGGTAGTAATAATGCCCCACTCAGATTAGCTACTAAGGTCCCCAGTGGAAAACCATCGCTTGTTTTGAAAATCAGACTCTCTGCATAACGCAAATTACTCCCGATAAATGCCCCTATCAAGAGGAGTAAGAATACTTTTCCCTTTTCCTTCATCATAAAAAATCACCTTCAAGAACAAAAAAAGCTTGTCACTGGCAAGCTTCCTCAATTGTTATTTTTTATCAACATCATGTCCGCCAAATTCATTTCTCAAGGCAGCCACAACTTTACCGGTAAAGGTATCATCTTCTAAAGAACGATAACGCATCATCAATGACGCCGCAATAACTGGTGTTGGTACTTGTAGTTTCAAGGCTTCTTCCAAAGTCCACTTACCTTCACCTGATGAATGCATTATTCCTTTGATTTCGTCCAAATTAGGATCTTTTGAAAAGGCAGATTGTGTTAACTCCATCAACCAGCCACGGATAACTGAACCATGTTCCCAAACTTTGGCAACTGCTTCTTTGTTGTAATCAAATTGACTGTGTTCCAAGACATCGAATCCTTCAGCAATTGCTTGCATCATTCCGTATTCGATACCATTGTGAACCATCTTTAAATAATGACCGCTACCGGCTTTACCAGTATACAAGTATCCGTCTGTTTGAGCAATTCCTTTGAAAATTGGTTCGATATATTCAAAAGTTTTTTCATCGTCTCCACCGATCATGAAGTTACCATCACGATTAGCACCGCTCATACCACCTGAAGTACCGACGTCAAAGAATTTAATTTGTTTATCTTTCAAGATTTGGTTATGTTTCAATGAATCCTCGAAAAATGAATTGCCACCGTCAATTACAATATCATTGGGATCAAGAATTTCGCTAAGCTTATCAATTGTTTCATTTGTAGGATTTCCTGCTGGTAACATTACCCAAACAATACGTGGAGCTTGCAATTGTTTGATAGCATCTTCCAAAGTTTGTTCTACTTGTGCACCTAGTGTTGAGGCATCATTTCTGGCAGCGTCACTTAAATCAAACGCTACTACTTCATTTCCATTACGAATCAAGTTCTCTGTTAAGTTGATTCCCATCTTGCCTAACCCAATCATTGCTAATTTCAAAATAAATCCTCCTAATTTGTTATCACAAGGATTAATTATACATAAAAAAGCCGCACCAAAAACAACATTTTGGTACGACCCGATTGCTAGAAAGGTTGATATCATAGACTTAATTGGCTGTCTAGCCCATGAACTTGTTCCACCAGTGACCTTTTTTATCGTCGTTAACTTTTTCATTAACACGTTCTTTAAGATTTTCACTGTTATTAGAAGTTGTAGTTTCAACTTTTTCTGCATCTTGTTGCTTCAAAGTATCTAACTCAACTTGTAATTCTTCTTTAGCCTTTTGGGCGTCATTAAGCTCATCTTGCAATTCTTTAATTGTAAGTTCGCGTTTTTTATTTTCAGACTCTAATTTGGCAACAGTTACCTGTAGTTCCTTAACTTTTTCTGCGTCTTGTCCAACTTCAGCCTTGTCTTTCTTTACTTCAGAGGTTGGATAAATTTGCATTGCAGATGTTTCCAGAGTCATTTTAGGACCATGGCTCAACTTAACCATTTCCTTAAAATCTTCGATGTTCTTTTGCGTATACAAACGATTATTTTGACTATTACGTTCAAAATATTTACTATTCTCAGTCGTGCGTTCAACGATCAAAGAGTATTTACGCAGTGTGGCTACACTTATCCCTAAATCTTTGGCAGCTTGTGCAGGAGTTAATAAATTGTTGCTTTTTACTTTAGTCAAAAGGATTCCCCCAAGGTTGTTTCATTCTCTTCATTATAAAAATAATAATTGTGAAGTTCAACTACAAAATCAATGTAGTTCAAATTTAAATCATCCTTGCTATATTTTAACCTTGAAATTGGATATACTAAAGACGTAATAACAAAAATATTTACTCTTAGCCGACACAGTCGGTTTTTCTTTGGTGTATAATTCATCTTACAAGAACAGAAGGGGAAATCATATATTGTCAAGTTCTACAATTACAACAAATTTCATTATCATTTTGCTTACTTTCATTTTTGCCTTCTTCTTCGTTGCTGCTGAGTTTGCTTTAGTTCAAACCAGATCTAGTCAACTGGAAGATGCAATTTCCAAGGGCAATGGTAATACCAAAAAATTAAAACGTGCTCTGATGATGGTCAATAACCTCAATGAGTACCTATCAACGACTCAAGTTGGTACTAGTATCGCTGGTATCATTTTAGGTTGGATCGGTGAAAGTACAATCGAATATCTACTGGTTGAAGTATTGGGTGTCGCCCATATCTCAGCTGGTGGCAGTAGCGGTTTGCATGCTGTTAGTTCCATTGTCGGTGTGCTTTTACTAACATATCTAGAAGTTGTTTTAACGGAAATCGTTCCTAAAAACATTTCAATCGATATGCCAATGACGATGTTAATGCTTGTCGTTACACCGCTTAGATTCTTCCACATTGCCGTTTATCCATTCGTTTGGTTACTAAACGTATCTGCTTCAGGTATCGTCCGTTTAATGGGAATGAAGCCCGCTGACTCTGAAAACGAGGTTTTCTCCCAATCAGAAATTCTTAGACTTTCCAAGTCATCTATTAAGGGTGGCGATATGGAACCTGACGATGTTATCTTCATGCAACGTGCTTTCGAATTAAACGACAAAGTTGCTAAGGATATCATGGTTGATAGAACTAGTCTTTACGTTGTCGATATTACCGATAAAGTTAAAGATGTTATCAAGGATTACTTACAACAAGGATTTTCAAGATTCCCTGTTGTAGCCGATAACGATAAAGATAAAGTCTTAGGTTACGTTTATGCTTACGATATTGTCCGTCAGAATCAAGTTGACGGTAACGTTGGCATCAGCCGTATTTTAAGATCAGTTAATACCGTTCCTGAAACAATGCCAATCCAAGATATCCTATCTAAGATGATCAAGAAACAGACACCTATCGTCATCGTTGTCGATGAATATGGTGGTACCAGTGGTATCGTTACCGATAAGGATATTTACGAAGAATTATTCGGTACTGTTAAGGATGAAATTGATGATGTTTCTGATGAATATATCGTCAAAAATCCTGACGGCTCTTACAATGTTTCTGGTAAGACAACGCTTTATGACTTTGAACGTTACTTCAGATCCGATATTCCTGAATTCCAGGATTCCGATATTATCACCGTTGGTGGTTATATCATTGAAAAGTATCCTAACATTCAAAAGGATTTTGAGTTCGAAATGGATAACTTTAAGTTTAAGGTTGCTGAATTCGATCACGGATTCGTTAACTGGTTTAAAGTTACTGTTGATAAAACGGCCGTTACCAAGCAAGATAATTTAGCATCACTTACTGATGTTGATGATTTAAAAGATTAAAACTAGATAAATAACCAGTAGCTCAATTATGAGTTGCTGGTTATTTTTTTGAATCCATATAGTATAAATTTGCCGTCCTCCACAAAAATTGGGAATGCTGTTGGAACGCTATGGGCACGATTTTGAACTAATTATTTTACACTTCGTGCAAAATAATTAGTTCAAAAGTCGGCCTTATTGTAATCGGCAAAGCCGATAACAATAATTTCATAGCTGAACGCATTCCCAATTTTTGTTCCGGACTAGTTTCCTGTTCTATTGCTTGTATATTTTTCAAATATTAAATAGTAAAGATAACATCTACTAGGGATTTCAGGTAAGTTCCTATAATTAATAAACATTTCTTAAACCAAAATTCATAATCCTCACCTAATTACATATAACCATCTAACTGCCGCAATTTTAGCAAATAATAATAGAATCTGAATATTTTCTACTGCCGGCAGCATACTTATACCATATCGGTTGATATTATTTCTTTACAGAATAACTAGCCCAGAACGTTGGAATATTGAAATCATGAAGTTTACCTTCACTGTTGGTGTCTTCATACAAATCAACAATTTGAAAACCGGCTTGGATTTGTCCGCGTAATTGTTCATCCAATGTATGTGAAAATTGAACACCTTCTTCTTCAAGTGGGAACTCTTCTTTGATCTTATCATCCTTTAACGGATTGTACGGCAGAGCATGATAGAGTTTAGTTTCTGTCTTATCAAAGATATAGTTGATGCCATTATCCATCCCTACTAGCAGGCGACCACCTTTTTTCAAAATACGTTGGCTTTCTTTCCAGACATGTTGAACGTCCTCTATGTAACAGTTAGCGACTGGTTGAATAATTAAATCAAAACTGTCGTCCGCAAATGGCAAAGGTTTAGTCATGTAGCCACGGATAATTTCGATATCATATCCTTCTCGCTTGGCGACTAATTCTTCGGCATCTAATTGTTTTTGTGAGTAATCGAAGACTGTACAGTCAGCACCTAACGCCGCAAATATTGGCATTTGTTGTCCACCACCGGATGCTAATCCTAAAACTTTTTTGCCAACTAATGATTCTGGAAATCAGTCACGTGGTATTTCTCGATTAGGTGTCAAAACCATACGGAATTCGCCCTTTTGTGCCTTAACGTATTCTTCATGAGAAATAGGTGTGCCCCATTCCCAGCCTTCTTTAACCCACTGATCAATAATTTTCGAATTGAAATCTGTATAATCCATTGGCTTTACCCTCACTTGTAAAATTTCTATAATTATAGAATTAATATTCTCCTATAACAACAAAAATAACCAGCCAACATAGCGTCGACTGGTTACTTAAATATTATTTTTCTTTACTACTTTTCAAACCTTCAATTTTACTGAAATCGATCAAGTTCAATTTATTAATAAACAAGATTGCAATAATTACAAGTAATGATAAGAATGAAGTTCGACGAGCTACTTTTTGCGTCGTCGTTTCAAAGTAATCAACTACTACTTTACCTTTACCATTAACAGTTACTTGGGCCAAGTTATTATTGGTCTTATCAACACGTAGTTCTGATACTTTACCCTTCGATTGCGTACTTTGGAAACCATAGTAGCCGATAATTGGTAGATCGACTTTGGCGTTCTTTGCATTCTTAAAGTTAAAGCTTAAACGTGTTCCATACTGTTTGAAATCAGTAATTTTAGCCTTACCTGTCATTACCTTAGGCTTGTGTTTACTTCTCTGTAACTTACTTAAATTAGTGCCAACAGGTAGATACTCTTGACCACCGCCGATACTATAAGGTTCGGCTTGATTGTAAGTCTCATAAGTATTTCTTTGAAGCGGTGAATTATTTACTAAACGGTATTCAGACGAAACTGCTATCAGCATAACGAATAGCATCAAGACAACTTTCATCGTACGTTTCTTAAATAATCCCAATGGATCAGCCGCAATAAAGACTGCTAATAATAATGAAGCAATCATGTAAAAACGCCATGGATACTGGATCATCTTAAGTGGTGTTTTATTCAATAATTCCCAAGGGAACAACTTAGTGCTGCAGAGCAGCATTCCTGCACCAATCAATGAGAAATCACGAACGGCTTTATTCTCAATTTTAGTTAAGGAAATAAAGACCACTATTGCCGCAAATAACATTACGATTCCCGGATTTGGTTGATCATAAATATTATTCAAACTAGCATGAGCCATATCAGAAAAATCTGGTGCGGTTGCTACTAAGTTTGGATTCGATTGCGTTAAGAAAAACTTGGTATGTTTCATCTGTTCCAACATTGGTAAGAAATAAGCCACCGTTAGAAGTAATGAACAAATCGTAGCCCAGCAAAGTGATAAGAGACGCGCTGGCGTTTTTCGTAATTCAGCAATTTGGCAGATTGCTACTATAACAATCAAAATAGCCAATAATAATGGTGTGATGGCGTGTGAATAAATTACTCCCGTCATACCAAAAGTTAGATACAACCAATTCTTATGTTCACCATAGAAGACTTCATAAATACCTAATAATGCTATCGGTAGAAAGACAAAAGCCCCTATTTCGCCTAAGTCATGACGATACAAGACGTCAATCATTCGATAAGTTGATAACGTGTAGACGAAACTGAATACTAGACTGCTCCAATATTCTTTTCTAATTTTATAAAAGCAAAGGAACGACACGCCCATCGTCAAAAAGGTTAATAAAATGTTCAAACTAATAATTGCTTGAGCACTGGAGTAACCCATCAAACGTAAAAAGGCGGCTGGATAAAGCAAGAAGTCAGAATAAAAGATATTAACAATATATCCAAAACCATTCATAAACGACATATTGATAAATGGGAAGTACTGGTGGCGCAGTAGCGAATGATATAGTCCCTCAATTCGCATATTATGGAACCGATCATCACTTGTTCCTAAAAACGACCAAATCTTATCTTGAAAAATCTGTGCTTGATAGACGGCCAAAATGCTGACCAGTAGGAAAAGAACAATAGTAGCGACTACAATTGCTATCTTTTTCCAGTTCTTTTTATTCAAAAATGTTAATTGCATAACAAAATACCTTTCTTAGTAATAAACACAATACGTTTATTATACTAACTAGCTTCCTGTAAAAGATACTCATTTTTTCATTCTTTTTTTCTTACTATAAAAAGTCAAAAAGAAAATCAACAAACTAGATATCGAAATAATTCTACTACTTTTTTGAATCCACGTTTGATAATAATCAACTCTGACAGTACCCTTCCCGTTCAGTGTTACTTGTCCTAAGCCAGTTTGAGGATTCATTTTTAAAGCTGACACATTGCCAAGTGAATTTTTAGCCGAATATCCATAATAACCAATTATCGGTAGATTGATTCTAGCGTTGTTTGCATCATTAAAATTAAAACTAATTTTAGAGGCATTTTGTTTAAATCCAGTAATTTCAATGGTACCTTTTTCAACAGTGGGAACGTGTGCCATTCCCTCTAATTTCTTCAAACTAGCTTGTTTAGGCAGATATTCTTCCCCACTACCAATACTATAAGAATCTAAGTGATTAAACGAAGTATAGGTATCATATTCGTGAGGATAATTTTTGACTAACAATAATTCTGAATTTAACGTCAACACTAATATAAAACCGACGAGAATAACTTTTAACTGCTTTTTAGCAAAGAGATGTAACGGATCGGCTGCCAAAAAAATACTGAATAACACTGTAATCAACATATTCAAACGCCAGGGAAATTGAATTATCCTCAAAGGTGTATCTTCCAACATTCCCCATGGAAACAGCTTACTAGTCATTATTAAAAATATTTCTCCAATAATGGCAAAATCTCGAACAGCCGGATTCTTCACTTTCCAAACAACAAACGGAATGGCGATAGCAACAATAATCAGAACCAGACCGATGCCTTCCTGATAGAGATCATTATTAAAACTCCACGTGAAAATATCTTTAAGAGAATTACTCCTCTGTGCCACATCCACCAATGGCGAAGTTAATTTAAATTTAGTTTGATTAAGTTGCTCAAACATTGGCAAAAAGTATGCCAAACTGAACACTCCAGCTAGTAATCCCGAATAGACTAATCTTAAAATCCGCCGTGGTTCTCGAATTAAAATTTTGATTCTAAATAAAATTACGCAAAAGATTAACATTCCAATCAATATTGGTGATAAGGCATGAGCATAAATTACCATGACCATTCCCAAAGTTAGAAAGTACCACTTACTAGAGTCGTCGTAAAAAATCTCATAGATTCCCAAAATAACGATCGGCAAAAATGTCAAAGTTAGCGTTTCACCGATATCAAAACGTCGTACCATGTCAAAGATCCGATAGGCACTTAACGTATAAATAAAGCTAAACAATAAGCTCTTACCATCGTTATGACTAACATAACGGTAAGCATAAAAAGCAATCAAAAAAGTAGCAAAGTTAAGGATGACATAATATGTCACAAAAGCTTGGGCTGTGGTCAAACCAATCAATCTTAAAATAGCCGCTGGATAGAGCCACAAGTCAGCGTAAAAGACATTAGAAATATAACCAAATCCACCCATGAATGCCATATTCACAACTGGAAATAATTGTCCCTGTTTAAGAGCTTGATATAAACCTTCAATTCTCAACACGTGAAAACGACCATCCGTATCAATATCCAAATAAGACCAAATATGACCATTCTTCAAGTCCGTTGTATAAATAATTGCCACGCTCATAACGAGAAATAAGACCCAGATAGAAATCATTTTGTGCTGTTCAAAGAATTTTTTCATAGTTTCATACCTAAAACAAAAAGAGGAAGTTCAAAGACATCAGTCTTCAAACTCCCTCAAGATATTTTTCTATTCTTCAATAATATTGACACTCTTATCGATTAACTCTTTTGAATTACTAAAAGTTAACAGCTGTGTTTTAGGATCAACTTTCAATGATAAGTGTTCATCCAGAAAATCTTTTGCACTGTCTTTAAAATAAATCGTTCCTAAAGCACTGTCCAAATGGACTGTATAATCTGATAAATCTTCATTTGAATCGACCACGATAATTCGAAATTTGGTTAAGAGTGCGCAAGTACCCTCATCTGAAAAACGTCCAAATCCATCATCTAAATCTAGCAAAAGATTCTTACCAGCGTCAAAATATTTTTTTAATTTAATTTGTGCCTCATTGCTTAATTCAATTTTCATTAGCGACCTCAACTCAATACTTATACTTCATCGTACTTCCCCAATCGATCAAACTGAGAATAAATACCATAAATATAATTGTTATGTAACTTAAAAATATCCCATTGAGGACATTGTATAATACATCCCTGACATTATAGTCAATATTGCTTACGATAATATCTTGTAACGGATAGTAAATACAACCTAATACGATTGCTAACAAGATTGAGGTACAAATACCGACTGTTCCCAAATGATGGAAGAACAACATATTCGAGCTAACCTTGGAACGTAACCGTATCGCCAACAGCAGAAAAATTCCGGCAGCCGCTACCATAACGGTCTTGATCAACTTTTTAATTGTTTGAATTCTGACGATCACCGACTCTATCGGCCCTAAATCGTTATCGACAATTTGGTTCATCATATCTTCATTACTTTTTATCACCGTATCGATTTCATTATCGATATTCAGACCGTAACTTTGTGCTTCAGCTTTTAATTTAGTACTGATAGTAGCCAAGATGGCACTACCAATTGTTAATTGCGAGTCATCGCTATACACCTCATCCACGGAGGTATTGATTATCTTTTTGACATCTTTATTAGTTAAGTTAACAGATGATAAATTAGCCGAAATGGAGTAACTGTTGACTAGTCGTCCCAATCGCTGATTGGTATAATTCTTGATCAACGTTACGTTAGCTTCACTGCTGACAACTTTCTTCACATAATTACTATTCAGAACAGTAGACAGAGTGATACCCAAAAAGACAATTACCATTAGACAAATTGATAACAAAATTAATGTAAAACCGTGCCTATTGTAAGACAATGACTTGCTCATAATTATTTCTCCATAGCTAGATTAACAATCTCTTGAGGCTTGTTGACGATCCATTCAGAGTCAGCGGCCTTTAATTCGTCATAGTCGCCAAATCCATATGTAACGCCAATAGCTTTCAAATTGTTTTTATGTGCCCCTACAATATCACTGCTACGATCCCCAACCATAACAAGATTCCTTGTATCTAATTCAACGGAAGTTTTGTCGATTCCATAAGAAATAACATCTTCTTTTAATGAACGAACGGACTCATCTTCGGCTGCACCGAAAACATGTCTGATATATTCTTTCATATTTAATTGGTCAATAATTCTTTTAGCAAAAACTTCAGGTTTAGAAGTGGCAATAAACAGTTGCTTATCAGCCTCTTTTAATTCCTTAAGCATATCCAGAACACCATCATAAACAGTGTACTGCATCCAGCCTTCTTCTTGATAATATTCCCTAAAGGCGGCTATACTTTGATTAATCATCGGATCATCTGGTGCTAAATGATCGTATTTTTGAAGTGAGGCACCCAGAGTTGGTCCAATGAAAGTATGTAATGTCTCATCATCATGAGGAATATATCCCAAAGTATGTTGGTACATATATCTCAAACTTTTCATAATTCCTGCTTCAGAATTAATAATGGTTCCATCGAGATCAAAAAATAAATTGTTCAAATTAAATTCATCCTTTTATGTTAAATTTAAGTTATGTAAAGATTATATAGCATTCAATTAAAAATAACTAACAGTCGTAGGTAGAGTATGGTAAAAATTAAAAAACCGAAAACATATACCAGCCTCGAAGAAGGGCTCACGGGTCAGCAAGTCGCCACCCAAGCTCAAAAGGGACTGACAAACGTACAAATCAAAAAATTATCGCGTCCAATACCAAAAATCTTGGCCGATAACTTATTCACATTATTCAATCTTCTAAATTTAATCATCGCTATTTTGATTTTTTGGACTGGTTCTTATCGGAATTTATTCTTCTTAGGACCAGTAATTGCTAACATTATTATCGGTAGCTATCAAGAAATCAGAGCTAAAATCACTGTCGATAAAATAAGCCTCGTCAACACTCAAAGTTTCACCGTTATCCGTGACAAACACAAACAAGAAATTCCTATCGATCAATTAGTTGAAGATGACATCGTCTTGGTTAAACGTGGCGATACGATTCCTGCTGACGGAATTGTTCGTTATTCTAACGGATTACAGATCAACGAATCAAGTATCACTGGTGAATCAGATACTATCAACAAGTTAGTTGACGATGAAGTCTTCTCTGGTAGCTTTGCCATTGCTGGACAAGCTAAAATTCAATTGACTCAAGTCGGTCATGAGAGCTTCGTTTCTAAATTGTCATCAGCCGTCGGTAAGGAAAAACGTTCTGTTAGCGTTTTAATGAAAATAATTAATAACATTATTAAAATTTTAACATACACTATCATCCCTATTGGACTTCTTTTATTTTTCCGCTCATTCTTAAAGAATGGCGATGTTTCCCAATCAATTTTAGGAACTTCCGCTTCCGTTATCGGGATGATTCCTGAAGGTTTAGTTCTATTAACTGCTGTGGCATTGGCAACTGGTTCTTACAACTTATCCAAACGTAATATCTTGGTACGATCACTTAGTGCAATTGAAACTCTGGCTCGAGTCGACACCTTATGCCTCGATAAAACCGGTACGATCACAACTGGTAAGTTGACGGTTAAAAAGACCATCACCTATAACGGCTTCAGTACCGCTCAAGTTCAGGCCATCGTAAGTAAAATTGTCGAAGCAACCCAGGAAACTAACGCGACTGCCTTGGCGATTAAAAATTTAGACGCTGAAGTATTTAAGACTGAAGTTAAAAAAGTTATTCCTTTCTCATCCGAAACTAAATATTCTGGCTTTATAGATGAAGAAAACGTTCGTTACATTATGGGGGCTCCTGAATTCATTATCAAGAACCCCGCTCCCGAAGTTACTCAGACTGTAGAGAAAGCTGCTGAAAAGGGCTTTCGTGTGATTGCTATTCTTAAAGAAACTTCTCAACAGACCCTTTTAGGTTTGTTATTGATTTCTGATGAAGTCAGACCTCAAGCGCCTTCTACCTTCTCATATCTTAAGAACCAGGGAATCGATTTAAAAATCATTTCTGGTGATAATCCCGTGACAGTTGCCAATGTAGCTGCACAAGCTGGCATCTCCACAGGGAATAATTACATTGATATGAGCAGTGTCAAAGATGATGAAGACTATCATGATTTGGTTAAAAAGTATAAAGTTTTCGGTCGTGTTCGTCCTAATCAAAAAGCCGATTTAATTAAAGCCATGCAAGACAATGGTCTTACTGTCGGTATGACTGGGGATGGTGTCAACGATGTTTTGGCCATGCGCCAATCTGATTGTAGTGTTGCCATTGCTGGTGAAAGTGATGCCGCTGAAGCTTCAGCTGATTTTGTTTTATTAAACCGCAACTTCGATTCAATGATTTTCATGTTGAATGAAGGTCGTCGAGTTATCAATAATGTTGAAAGAGTAGCTTCACTATTCTTGATCAAAACAATTTATTCCGTTGTTTTGTCGATCTTCTTCATTATTTTAGGAACTGGCTATCCTTTCCAACCATCACAACTGACACCAATCAATGCACTAACAGTTGGTATTCCGACGTTCATTCTGGCTTTGGAACCAAATTACACACCACCAGCTGGACGTTTCATGCGTAACGTTATGGAAATAGCTTTACCGTCTGCCATTTGTAATATTATTTTCATCGTGGCCATTTCAATTTTAGGTCGACACTTTAATTATAATTTTGCGACAACTTCAACTCTTTGTGTCTTCACAATCGGTATTATCGGTTACTGTGCCTTGATCTCAATTAGTAATCCATTGATTGTAAGAAAGAAAGTTATGATTGCTATCTCGTTTGTTTTATTCATTATTACCTTTATCTTTGGAAACAAACCATTCGGATTGCAAAGTATTTTGACTTTGAAATACGCATATCTCTTTGTAGCCATCTTCTTGATTGCTTGGCCACTATTCATGTTCATGCGTGAAGTCTTAGGTCGAAGAGTATTTTCTAAAATTAATTGGAAGTAAAAAAATCTCAATCCATTTTGGACTGAGATTTTTTGTTACCACTATTAATCTTTTACTTCACCGGCCTTAACCCACATATTAGTGGCGACTCGATACATTTTAATTCCATTTATCTCGGCAATTCGATCTGTATACCAAGGTGTATTCTTTCCTAGTACTTTTTCAGTATTCAACTTGCCCTTACAATCATAAACTGGTGTCTCTTTCGAAGTTACAATTACATCACTGAATGGCACGTACTTATAAGCTTTATCTGTCCTGATATACTTATCAGTTGCCACCCGATAATATTCAACACCGTTGATACTCTTTAGCTGATCGGTTACCCAATCGCTAGCCTGTGCTAAATCCACATCTATTGCTTTACCGTTAGCATCGTAAACTTGAACGGAACCACCATCAGGATAGGTTGAAACTAAGCCTAAATCATCACTGTCTTCTGCTTTCTTCACAAGGATTTGGACATCTTTACTACCATTCTTAATCTGATAAATGGCATCATCAGCGTTGATTAATGTGTATCCTGTCGGAACTTTCAAATTGAGATTTGAGCCAACTGCACCCTCACCCGTCTGAGTTCCTACTTCTTTATTAGTATTCTCGTCAATATAAGAAATTCTATACGAAGTATCAGCCTTTGTTACATAGCTAGTAAAGGTCATATTCTCCTTATTGAGCAAAAACCCATATGAAGATAAGTCGGCCAAACTATAACCATCTGGCGCTTTAACGTTGATATAATCGCCTAGGTTGCCCTGGCCTGTAGTTTTATCAACTACTTCACTAGTCTTTGAATCCTTGTATTGAATCGTGTAATCCAATCTTTCAGCCGGAATGCTAGGAATCGACTTTCTAGTTAAATAAATAGTCTTCTGAGGAGTCTTACTGTTCAAAGTGAGCATCATATCTGAAGCATTCGCAAAGTCGTAACCACTTGGAACCTGTAAGACAATCGAACTTCCTTCATCCCCTGTACCAGTTACATCTTTACCAATTTGTTTATTAGTATCTTTATCTAAATATTTAATATCGTAATTAACACTCTTGGCAATTTCAATAGTCTTAGATGGATTCTTAGCATCTACTTTAAACGTCTTTTGAGCGTTACTCAAAGTATAACCACTAGGAAGCTTAGATGTGTCTACCGTTATGGTTGAACCATCTGCTGCTTGGCCAGATTGTGTATCGATAACATCACCAGTATTTTTATCCTTAATAATAAAATTGTAATTAACCTGTGTTGTATCACCTGAAACAGTTATTGATTGGTTTTGTTTTGTATAAATAATATTTTGTCCAACAACATGATTACCTTCGTCGATAACTGGAGTTCCATTATCATCAATTCCAGTAGCCTCATAAGTTACAGTATATTTTCCAGGCTTAGTGATATCGACCGTACCCGATTTTATAGTAACGGAGTACTTATTGCCATTAGAATCAGTAATCGTAACTGGCTTAGCTAATCCAGTTTTATCATTTAACTGTAAAGTTCTATTACTCAATTGTTGCCAATTTGGTTCTTGAAAAATTTTTACATGACGAATTAAAGGAGCACCTTCCACGTTATACGTTGTATCAGTTGGAACAAATACAATTTCTCCACCTTTAGTATCTATATCCGGACTTATCTGGGTTATTTTAGTTTCAACAACAGCTTTATGTCCATTTAGGTCTGTTTTGTTACGCGATAACTTGGAAACATTAGTGCTGGAATCATTTAAATGATCCCCACTAGTAATTGCATCATTAAATGAACTTGGCAAACTGGTTCCTTTAAAGTTCATCGGATCTGCTCGTCCTGAAATTAACTCTGGTTTGAAATAATTATATTTCAAATTGAAAGTTTTAGTTTGTTCGCCATTTTTATAACTGACTTTTGATGCAAAGTTAGTTTTTTTATCGCGTTGTTCAATTGTCATTGTTAATGGATTTCCCTTATCATCAACAATTCCCAATTTATTTTGCAGTAAAGTCTCATATTTTTCATTGCTGCTATCGACGTCTTCTTGAAAGATTGGTGAAACCTCAAGTGTCTGTCCATCTTTCAAATCAGAAAACTTTTGTTTACCCGTCGTTACCGCATCCGATAAAGAACTGGTTGCCTCAATTACGGGGTCTTCTTTCAATTCATTTTTGACATGAATTTCCTTTGATTTACTTGCAGCCTCAACGACTGAAGTATTAGCACCCAGAATTGTTGCGGATAGCAATACCCCAGTTAAAGCTACCATTTCATATTTTTTCATAAAAACATATCTCCCTGATATTCTTATATGAATCTACACCTCTAGAATAGCAGTTACGATAGCAAAAGGGAGACACATTTTCAGAAAAGTGTCTCCCTTTTTTATTCTATTTTTATTTAAATTCTTCTTCATGTTTATGATGTTGCATAAACTCACTGTGATTCTTTTGCATTCCCATCAAATAGACGATGGACAATACTATCACGGCAAACATTGCTAAAACAGCATGTGGCTGTCTCATTATCAGCAACAAAATTGTTAACAATACTAAAACTAATATTGAAATTCTTAAAGTAACTCTGGGAACTTTATCTTTCATAATGTCATACCTCTTTTGAACTTCTAGGTTAATTATGAAAGCAAATTTCCAGTTACGCAATTAAGACGCTTGTTAATTTGCCAAATCGTCTCCATTTGATTCGATAACTTTCTTGTACCAGTAGTAACTCTTCTTAGGTGTACGGCTGAAGTCACCTTCTTGATTATCGTCACGGTTAACATAAACGAAGCCATAACGTTTTGCCATTTGACCAGTACCTGCAGATACCAAATCAATACAGCCCCAAGGAGTGTAACCAATCAAATCGACACCATCTTTGATAGCTTCTTTCATTTGTTCGATGTGACCCTTGAGATATTCAATACGGTAATCATCGTTGATTGATCCATCTTTTTCAACAGTATCACGAGCACCTAAGCCATTTTCAACGACCATAACGGGAATTCCATAACGTCCATAAACGTCATTTAGATACCAACGAAGTCCCTTAGGATCCATTGCCCAGCCCCATTCACTGTACTTGAGGTAAGGGTTTTTAACACCTGTACTGAAGTTACCTGCAGCTTCGGCTTTACTTGGATCTGCTGTCAAAGCGTTTGATGAGTAGTAACTGAATGTGTAGTAATCAACAGTTCCTTCTTTAAGAACTTCTTTATCTTCAGCTGTGATGTTCAATTTAACGTTGTGTTCATCCCAGAAACGTTGTGCAAAGTGTGGATAAGCACCGCGGACTTGAACGTCACCACAGTAATAGTTGTTAATTTCGTTAGCTTGTTGAGCCTTCAAAATATCATCCGGATTTGATGTCAATGGATAGTTAACATTACCAGCAATCATACAACCAATCATATTTTTAGCATTGATCTTGTGACCAATTTTAACAGCTAAAGCACTGGCAACGAATTGATGATGCAAACCTTGAAGATTATTTTGAATATCTTCATCAGTCATTTCACCGTTAAATGGAGCAGCACCATCTTTAACTGGTAATCCTAATGACATATAACCACCGAACATCATACCGATATTAATTTCATTAAATGTTAGCCAATAGTGAACTAAATCTTTATATTCTGTAAACAAAGTTTGAGCATACTTAACGTAGAAGTCGATAACCTTACGATTATCCCAGCCACCATAAGCTTCTGTTAAATGATAAGGCATTTCGTAATGTGAAATTGTAACTAATGGTTCAATGCCGTATTTGCGACATTCTTCAAAAACATTACGATAGAAATCCAAACCTTTTTGATTAGGTTCAGCGTCATCACCATTAGGGAAAATTCTTGTCCAAGCAACTGACATACGGTAAGTCTTGTAGCCCATACCGGCTAGTAACTTGATATCTTCCTTGTAGTGATGATAAAAATCACTACCCTCATGTGATGGATAATAGCCATCAGGTTGTAACTCTTTAGTAAATGTACGTGGTTTTTCATAAGTTCCACCTAGCAAAAGATCAGCGGTACTAGCTCCTTTACCATCAACATCCCAGGCACCTTCATATTGATTGGCGGCAGTAGCTCCACCCCACAAAAAGTTCTTTGGAAATTCTGTCATAGTCCTTACTCCTTCATTTTCAATATAATTATATGTTAACGCTTTCTGGCATAAAAATTAAAGTTTATTTTAAATCAATGATACTGTCACCAGGTTCAACATGACCATCAACCAAGACTTTAACATCGTTATAGTTCTTCGAATTAGTAACAATAATTGGCGTTGTAACGTCATAACCTTGATTAGTGATTCCATCAACATCGAACTCCATTAACAGTTGACCTTGATGTACTTCTTGACCTTGTTCAACGTGACTAGTGAAGCCTTTACCTTCTAGTTGAACGGTATCCATACCGATATGAATCAATAATTCGGCGCCGCCTTTTGAATTAATACCAATAGCATGTTTAGTTGGGAAAACAACACTGATTGTTCCATCAACTGGTGAATAAATTTTTCCTTCATCAGGAAGTACTGCGACTCCCTTACCAAGTGCTTCTGAAGCAAACACTTCGTCCTTAACATCACTTAATGGAACTGTCGAACCTTTAATAGGACTAATAATTGTTTCTGGTGCAACGGCTTCTTTTTCAACTGTTTCTGGAGCAGCAGTTGTTGTAGCTGTTGCTGAACTAGCCATAGCAGTGGCTAATTGTGGTTCTGCATCATTTGAAACTGGTTCTTTAACGGAATTTTCGTTCTTAAGATCCTCTTTGCTGAAACCAAAGACTAATGAAAGACCAAGTGCAATCGCAAAGGCAACAACCCATGAAATAAGAGCACCATAAACTGACATGTCCATACCACTAGCACCAATATAACTAGGGAATAAGAAGACACCAAGTCCTCCGACCATATAAGACTTAGTACCGAATAGTCCCATTAAAGCACCACCAATACCGGCACCGATACAACTCATTGCGAAAACCTTTTTGCGAGGTAAAGTAATACCATAAATGGCTGGTTCAGTAATTCCAAAGATACCTGACAAGAAAGCTGACCAACCAAGGCCTTGAACTTTCTTACTCTTAACTTTCATAATAACGGCTAGAACAGCACCAATTTGAGCGAAAGATGCGGCACCAGTTAAAACAAGAATTGGATCATAATGAAGATTTTGAATATTTAACATTGCCAATGGAACAAGTCCCCAGTGTAAGCCAAAGATGACAAGAATTTGCCACAAACCACCAATAACAGCACCCGTAATGATTGGACTTAGGTTGTAAAGAGCTGAAGCACCAGCGGCTAATCCGTCACTGATCCATGAAGTAATTGGTCCTACAACTAGAAGTGTCAATGGAACAACAACAATCAAAGTAAAGAATGGAACTAAGAAAGTTTTAACAACACTTGGAATAACTTTCTTCAGGTATCTTTCAACCTTAGAAGCAATCCACATAGCTACGATGATAGGAATAACTGATGAAGTATAGTTCATCATGATTACTGGAATCTTTAGAAAAGTAATGTGAATTGGTGAAGATAACGCTGTACCAGCAAATAAAGTGAATAATGGTTTACCAGTTACAGCAGTTGGATTCAAAGCAACAATGGTTGGATAAACTAGTGCTGCACCAATTGATAATCCAATAAACTGATCAACGCCGAATTTCTTAGCGGCTGATAATCCTAAGATAATTGGTAGGAAGTAGAAGAAAGCATCCCCAATTGCGTAAAGTATAACGTAGGTACCAGAAGCTTTAGTTACCAATCCTGTTGTTACTAGAATTGTTGCCAAGCCTTTGATCATACCAGTTGCAGCCAAGCAACCTAAAGCTGGGGCAAAAATTCCTGAAATCAGATCAATGAATTTATCTAACAAACTAGTTTTTTCATCGTCTTCGCCATAATCGTCAGGAACAGTTCCACCATCTGGGAAACCACCTACTTTGACGACATGATCGTAAACATCAGCAACTTCATTACCAATAACAACTTGGTATTGGCCACCACTTTGAACAACTGTTACGACACCGTCAGTATCTTTCAATTCTTCAGTATTAGCTTTCTTTTCGTCTTTTAATTTAAAACGTAATCTCGTGGCACAGTGAACAACACTTTTAACGTTATCCTTGCCACCGACTAATTTAACAATTTTTTTAGCTAAACTATCGTAGTCTTTCATAATATTTTCTCCTTTACCAGGCAAACAAAAAAGCTCAAGAGGTCACACTACTATTCACCAATAGTAATGTGGTTTCTTGAGCTAATGCCTGCCGAACAGTAACACGCTAGTATTTAATTTTCCCGATGGGTTACTCGCCAAACATGTAAGATCAAATACATTTGATCATTTGACGACAACGCCCACCCTTTAGTATTTCGTAAGAATGTAGAAATCTTTTGAACAGTTTGATTCTCTTGAGGATATTTAGCAATCATTAATTTCAACAAACTAGGGTCCAATTGTTCACCAGCAGGCTTGTTGGATTTGATTTTTTTAATTAAGAAATATCTCAAATGCGATACCAGACGACTATAGCTGAATGATTCATCATCCAAAGTCTTGTGGTAACTGATTTGAATAATATTGATGATATCGGCAATTATCTTGGAAACTTGGATCGTGTCCTGAAGGGATTCTTTTTCATTCTCCAAATTAACAAAGTGATAAGTCAAGAAGACCAATTCATCCTTAGCAAACTTAATTTTCAAATCCTTATCGATAATTTTAATTGACCTTAACGCTGCTTGATATTCTTTAGGAAATAATTTTTTTACTTCCCAGTTAACTGCTCTATCTGTAAACTCAATGTGCTCTTTTGCCCGTTCGTAAGCAAAATTGATGTGATCAGCCAAAATTAAATATTGATAATCATTAAATTTAACCTTTAAAAAAGATTCGACATCGTTAACTATATCAGAAGTTACATCAATGATAGATTTATCATATTCCCCTAAATTATCAATGTTTGCTGTATTCTCCGACTTGAAACGTTGGGTTATCTTTGATGCGTCCACCAAATCACCCGTTTTCTTGCCAAATCCGATGCCTTTGCCAATAACTACCCATTCAACATGATGGTCATCAACTACGAGGGCCGCATTATTATTATAATTTCTTATAAATTTCAATGACTTACCCTCCTAAAAAAAATACCCACTAATTGCACACTAAAATATGCACAATATTAGTAGGTTTATGCCTGATCGAATCAGTAACACACATCGTTTACAGGAACCATGATAGCGGTTTCTTTATAAGACGTCAAGTCTCTTTTTGAAATTAAGCTATAAAAGTATCAAATATTATTGTAAAAAGTGAATTTTTTAAGGCACATTTAAACTTACTTTGGTTAGATAATCTTGGTCAAAAAATTGATCAAATATAATGTAAACGTTGTCAATTAATAAGTATTGAATAAACGCTACAAATTGTCCAGATACTTCGTTATACTTGACCTAACAGGGCTTAGGGCATCATATCAGCAAGCAAAAAAATCGTTTTTTATTAATATATTTTTTATCATGATATTATGCTAATAATTAAACAAACTAAGGAGTCTTGAATATGCCAAAGAAAATTGCTGTCGTAGCTATGAATACCAAGAAGATTCCCTATGTCGGTGGTAATGAACTTATCATCACACTCGATAATCAAAAAGTTTGGTACACCGCCAACACTAAACAGATTAGAATCCCCTTTTTAACAAATGTTCTCAATTCAATGATGAACAACTTTTTCAATACTTTTATGAAACGCTCAAATAAGCAGAACGTTGTCAAAGCTAACTATTTCTCTAAACAAGTTGCCCGCTACTTGCTTAAGAACAACTATGATCAAGTTGTTTTTGAAAATGAACAGCTCAGAAGAAATATCTCTCGTCGTCTTCAAAAGAAGACAACCACTGTCCCAGAAACTTTACTCGCTTAGGACATAAATAAGGTCCAGAAATCTTAATTGATTTCTGGACCTTATTATTTATCTAACGGCACTAACGATATCTTCATCGCCAGTAACAAAGTTAATATCTTTCTTAATTGTAGAAGGTATTTCCAAAGCTTGTGTAATAACTTTAGCTACATCGGCTCTTGGAACACTGCCACCTTCATAATTGCTTTGAATATTGATTTTTCCAACAGCATCATCATTCGTTAACATTCCTGGATGAACAATTGTGTAATCCAAGTTTGTGCTACGAAGATATTTGTCCGCATAGTGTTTAGCAATGTAATATGGTCTGATTCCGGAAGCTTCCCACTTACTAGGATCATCGCTGTAAACGGCACTGACCATTACATAACGCTTGATTCCTAATGTTTGGGCGACATCCATTGTCTTGATGGCACCATCTAAATCGATTTCCATCGTCAAATCGTATCCAGCTCCACCAGCACCAGCGGTAAATACGATTGTATCAGCTCCAGAAGCTTCAATCGAGTTCTTGATTTCTGCTATCGGTGCAGTTAAATCAATATATTGTGTTGCAATATCCTCTGCTTGATAGGCCTTGATTTGTTCTTCATTACGCAAGCCAGCCACAAAATGAATCTGTTTGTTTTGAAGTTCATCAATCAATAAGCGTCCCACTTTACCATGGGCACCAATAATAAGTACTTTCATTACAAATACCTCCTCGAGTAACTTCACTCTAACAATAAGTATTTAATTTTGCCATTATTATGTATCCTATAAAAAATATCCAGAAATCAATTTAATGATCTCTGGATATTTTTTAATAGTTAACTTCTTTATTAGCTTCCAACTGATATTCGTGACCACGTACTTTCACAACACAGCCACGGTCAGCTTTGACCTTTATTGTATTATCTTCAAAAGTCAGTCGATATGTTATACCTTGAAATTGTTGAGCAAACGATAGTTTCTGCCATTTACTTGGCAATTGCGGATCAATATTCAACTTACCATCCACAAAGCTTACACCGGCAAAATCACGCATGATCACAGTTAGTACTGCACCCATGACACCAGTATGAATACCGTCAGCAGTTGTTCCGCCTTGGATATCGTCATAATCGGAACGGATTGCTACTTGTAATTTGTTCCAAGCTTTATCGACATCCCCTAAAGCAATATCGATACTAGCATATACAGGTCTAGAAACCGTTGAACCATGTACCGTTCTGGCTAAATAATAGTCACGGTTCTTTTTCAACCAATCACTTGGTAAATTATTGCCTAACTGTTTTAAAGTTTTTTGCATCACTTGTGGACCTAAATTGTAAATCATCATCAATGAATCAGCTTGTTTATCAACTTGATAATCATTAGCCGACTTATTTTTAGCTGTCAAAATTCGATCGATTCGATGAATATCGCCATACTCTTTTTCATAGTCAGCTAAATTCAAATTTTTCAATTCGAAATAGTGATTGTACTGCTCGATAATACCCTGATCATTGATATAGATTTTCAGTTTATGAGACATCTCATCAGCTTTACGAATTAATGTTTCGTCAAAATTAGATTCCTCGCAAGCTTTTTTAAAAGTTTCTGGCATTTCTTTACGTAATTTCAATAGCCAGGTCAATGACCAGGCCACCATCAAATTAGTATAAGCATTATCTGACAAACCACCTTGATTCGTATTAGGGTAAGCTTCATGGAATTCATCTGGTCCCATAACACCGGATAGATGATAGTTTTCACCGTCGTATTGAGCCTTTTCTAGCCAAAATTTACTTGTTTGTAAAAGAACGTCTAACCCGCCTTGCTTCAACAAACTGTTATCACCAGTCATTTGCGTGTAACTCCAAATATCATACACGACAGCTAAAGATACGTGACGTTGTAATCGTGAATTGTCCGGATACCACTCATTAGTCATGGGATTTAAATGAATCAATTGTGCTTGTTCATCCCCGATACTAGCTGACTGCCAAGGATACATGGCACCATGTTCTCGTTGTAATTCGGCATTTCTTCTAGCAGCTGGCAAACGTTTGATTCGATACTTCATCAAAGCTTTAGCCGTTTCGGGTTCAATAGTCGTGTAGTAAGGAACAAAGAATAATGCATCCCAGAAAATATGACCACGATAGCCTTCACCTGTTAATCCACGTGAACCAACTGAGGCGTCTAAATCTGGATTGGCCAATTTTTGTGCTGCCTGATGTAATTGGAAAATATTTAATCGAATCAATTTTTGAATATCTTTATCATCAGTTTTCACTTCGACATCGGCAGTTTTCCAGAATTCTGACCAATGCTCATGGCTATTTTGACTGACTTTATCAAAGGTTCCTTGATCAAGAGCATCTTTGACAATCTTTAAATAGTTCGAACTTTCATAGTCAGTCGCTACTGTCATAACTCGCTCAACGCTCAAAATTTCTTTAGCAGATAATTTAGACGTCGTACGATCCACAATTGAATCCTGATTATAAGTCGTTTCAAAATCAGCATTGGGACTGGTAGTTTTAGCTCCTACAGCAAACTTAATATTTGATTGTAAAGTTTTTGCCTGCAAAATATGGTCCGACGTCTTGACTACTTTGAATTCTTGACTGTTAAACTTGCGATAACGAGCAACATTCTGATTTTGAATTTTACCATCCAATACCATTTCAACGTTCACTTGAGCTGAAAAATCTAGTGATATTTCCACTTTTAGAGCCAAACGATGATATGAGACTGGGTCACAAACTTTTATTGTCTTAACGAATAAATGTCCTGAATCAACTGGATAAACTAATTCTTCTGTTAAATTACCTTCGCGCATATCCAGCACGGCTTTACGTTGGTCATACGGAACCGTAATTTCAGTTTGATTAACTTTAATTTTTAACAATTGAGGATTAGGAAAATTAACTGGATCTTCATTCACAATATCTCGAGAATTAACTTTAGTCGTTGTTTGATTGAAAATTCCGGCAACATACAAACCGGGATAATGATTATCGTTATAACGACTCATCAATGGAGCACCCCGCCAACCAAGGTAGCCATTGCCCAGAGTTAACAAAGCTTCTTGACCATAGGATTTAACGCCCTTTGGCGTATCTTGATAGATTATTTGCCAGTTTTCTGTCATAACGACCTCCTAGTTTACAGCATCTTTAAAGACGTTCTTCTTTTGTGCTGCTTTAACTTTACTCAAGTCAGCATCGCTGAAGCCCCATAGGTAAACACAAACGAATGAGATAACGATTGTTACAGCACTAGCGATTACGAAAGCCCAAATATTATTAGGATTTGTCTTTGAGAAGAATGATGGGAAACCAATCAATGAACCTGTGAAACCAAACATATCGATCTTCATTAATCCGGCTAAGAAACCACCGACAGCACCACCAATATTAGACATCCAGAAAACACGTCCATATTTCAAATTAATACCATACATAGCAGGTTCAGTAACACCGGCATAACCTGATAAAGCTCCAGCTAATGATAAACCTTTAACACTAGCATTCTTTGTTTTAGCCCAAACGGCCAAAGCACCAGTACCTTGAGCAATCATTGTAAAGTTGATCAAAGCGTTCAAAACTGAATGTCCTGTCATAGCAATATCGTTTGAAACGATAGGAACGACCATCCAATGCAAGCCAAAGATTACTAAGACTTGATAGAAAGCACCGATTACTAATCCAGCGACGGCTTCATTAGCTGTTACTAATAGATTGATCAAAGCGGCTAATCCACTTGAAATCAAGGAAATAACTGGTCCCATGATAACTAAAACAGCAGCGGAAACGATGAATAGCGTAAATAATGGTTGGAAAATCGAACGTAAACTAAGTGGTAGAACTTTTTTGAGCCAATTACCAACTGGTCTTGCTAACCAAGCAGCAAAGATAATTGGGAAAATTGAATATGTGTACTGTGGGATATGGATTGGCATACCAAAGAATTCAGCGTTCATTGGAATACCTAAGAAAGTAGCCATTCCCTTAGTTGGTGCTGCCCATAATGCAGCAATCGTAGGATGAACCAATACACCGGCAATTGCAGCCACAACAATTGGATCAGAACGTAACTGTTTAGCAGCGGTGTAACCAACTAAAATTGGTAAGAAGTAAAAGGCTGAATCGCCCATAGCGTTAATAATGATATAAGTTGTTGATTTGGTATCGATCAAATTCAAGTTAAATGTAAATAATGTTAAAAATCCCTTTAAAATACCTGAAGCAGCTAATAATCCAATGATAGGAATCATTGAACCAGTAATAGTTCCAATTAATACTTGGAACCCTTTAGAGATCCAGCCCCAAAGGTTCGTCGGTCTCTTTTCAGACTCGGCCTGACCATTAGTTTCCTCAACAGCTGATTCAGTAGCATCCTCATCAGAAAATTCTTCACCCAATTGGGCAATTACTTGATCGTAAATATCAGTAACAGCTGGTCCAATGACAACTTGGTACTGACCTAAACCGGCGTTATATAAGGCACCGGCAACACCATCTAAATTGGTGATTTTCTCTGTTTGAGCTTTTTTCTCGTCTTTTAAGTAAAATCTCAAACGTGAAATACAATGAATGACTTTATTAATATTTTCAGGTCCACCGACATAAGTGATGATCTGAGAAGCTAACTCTGAATAATCTTTCCCCTTTGCCATTGTTCTTACTCCCTCAAACTTATTTTATTTTTGGTACTTAATGATGACGTCTGGCAAACTCAACACTGCTGAATTTGTCTGCCCGATGTCTTGACTCGGTATATGATAAAATCCGGCTATCTGTGAGATGTGTTTCACTTCGAACCACAACCATTGGTACAGATGATGAAATTCCTAATTGATTACAATCATCGTATTCGGGGTTCTCAACGGTTAAATGTTTAATCGCATAATCAATTGTTAATCCCAAGTTGTGTTCAAAATAGTGAAACAACGAATTCTCAGCCTCTTCCACAGGAATATCTTTTACTATGTCTTCATTCACATAATCATAATCTAGAATGGTAGGTATCCCATTAACGATCCTTTCACGGACAATTAATTGTGCATAAATTTGATCTGATCCAAAAAGTAGGTTTTCTGGCACTAAAACATGATTTTGAATCTTAATCACTCTATTCTTGGAATCCATGCCATTCTCTTTAACTATTTCTTTATAACTTTTTATCGATGAGACTGGGAAGGAAAACCGTTTCGTACTTAAAACTAAACTCCCTTTGCCTCGTATGGTTTGGATATATCCTTCATCCGCTAGTAACTGCATTGATTTACGCACTGTTTCCCGGGATACGTGGTAACGCATGACCAACTGTTGATTACTGGGAAGAAGTTCTCCAGATTGATATTTCTGTGTTTGAATACCACTTAACAAATCGTGATATATTACCAAGTACTTTTTCATATGACCTCCAACGACCTAAGACTAGCATAAATAAAAAGCGCTTACATCAACGTTTTAAAGGCATTTATGGAAAAACCTAGACAAGTTGTTTACAAACGCCGAGAGCTTAACCAAACTAAAACTAGACAAGTTTTTTCCCTTTTTATTCATGATTCTATACAAATCGTATATATTTAATATTTAAATCATAATTTTTTATTTATTTAATAGCAATTGAATCCAAAAAAAATAGACCCAATCGTCAATTACGATTGGATCTATTATTAAGTTTTTTAGATTTCTGTGTAGCTATCACGAACGGTAAACAATGAATCAATTGATTCATTCAATTCTGTCATTCTAATAGCGTCACCAACAAGATCAGTTACAGAAAGGATCTTTAACTTGTCGAACTTACAATCATCGGGTACCACGATTGAGTCTGAAACTAGAACTTGCATAAGGTCTGAGGCTTCAAGTCTCTTAGCAGCATCTTTTGAAAAGATTGGATGTGTTGCGACAGCGGAAATTGTCTTAGCACCAGCTACTTTAACAGCTTCGGCACTATTGATCATTCTTGTACCAGTATCGATCAAATCATCAACGATAACACATTGTTTACCATCAACATCACCAATGATGTCAGGAACAACACTATTATCTTCAGTAGATCTTTGATCAACGATAGCAATTTGTGAGCCAAACACTTCGGCTAAGGCACGAGCACGTTTTGTTGAATTGTGATCTGGAGCAACGAAAACAAAATCATCAGGATTCTTGATTCTCTTTTCAAAGTAACTAGCGAAAATAGGCATAGCACGTAGGTGATCAACAGGAATATCGAAGAATCCTTGAATTTGATCAGCATGCATATCAAGGGCGATTACACGATCAACCTTGCCTAGTTCCAACATATTTGCAAATAACTTGGCAGAGATAGGTTCTCTTGAACGAGACTTTCTATCTGAACGAGTATATGCAAAGTAAGGCAATACACAATTGATGTTTTGTGCACTTGCACGTCTAAGAGCATCTACAGCAATCATCAATTCCATAAAATTGTCATTTACGGGATCTGAAACAGAATGAATGATGTAAACGTCCATTCCACGAATACTTTCATTGATTTGAATGTTAATTTCACCGTCACTGAAATGTGAAACACTTGCATCCAATAATGGAATACCCATGTAGTCAGAAATTCTCTTAGCTAATGGTTTATTACCATTTAAAGAAAGTAAAGCAACGTTATCTAATGTACTATTAGACATATTTGTCCTCCAAAAAATTATATAAGTACTGGTCTACCAACAGGTTTACTCTCGTCAGCAATTACTAAGCCCATGTCATTTTCAGACAATGACTTATTTTTAGTCCTAACTCCCGATTGTGAAACTATTGTAAACTTATACTTTAATTTTACACTCAATTGGAGATAATTATCCAGTAAATATGAATCTATTTTTCCATTTAAATACAAATGGTAGTCCGGATACTTTTTCATTACGTTTTCAACAATATTTACATTGTCTGGATTTTTCACTTGTGAAACGGTTAAAGCAATCGCTACCCTCTCAGCAAAGTTTCCCAAGAACTTATTCTTCTCATCAGGCTTTAACTGTGGCTTGCCAAAAATATTCTTTTTTATATAATCTTCAACGTTAGTCATATTTTACCCTCCATACGTCATAGTATAGCGGAGAAAGTAATAATATAAAAGAATGACAATTCTTCCTTACTCGACACGTAAAATTGTATAATGTGTGTAAAGAAAGGATGTGTTACTTATGGATGAGATGGTATTTTTTAACCCAGGCGATGCCATTGCCAACTCTAAAGACTTTGGTGAGGCCGTCCGTGGAGCACAAATTTACAAAGCTAAAGATCCTTATGAATCATCCCTTATCGTTGCTGAGGATGTTAGTGACAATAAATCTTTTGTCGTATACTTCGCAAAAGACGAGAAATCAAACGTTAAAGACTCTGATAAGAGTGTAGTTCCTTATCATTTGAAAAAGAAAATATAACAGATAGAAGTAAAGTTTAAATACCAAAATAAATAACGGTTTCCGTAAAATTATCCAAGCATATATATGTCTTGAATGCCTAATGGAAACTGTTATTTTTATTTTATTCCATTTAGTTCTTTGCACTCCTCCAAAATGCCATATTCTGACACTGAGCCGATTAGAATAAAGGTATAAATTAATTGGAGGTCGTCATATGACAACTATTACGATTGGTAACAAAAATGACAATGAAACTGAATTATATCATGCTATCGAAAATTCTAAGTCGGGTGACACTATCAAACTTCTACCTGGAACTTACTTTTCACAATCTCGCCCATGTGTCTTTACCATCAAACATAATCTAACTATAATTGGTCAAACGCACAATCCTGACGCTATCCAATTAAACCTTGGCTTTCTTTTAGGCGAAGGCGCAACTCTTATTGCTCAAAACTTTGCTTTATCTTTCGGTGGTGAACACTTTAACACGATTGCGATGTACGATAATTCTGAATTATTTGGTCGTAATCTTCACATTTCCCACACTTCGAAAGACAAATGGGACTGTGTCTATGGTAAAAGTGCTCATATTTCACTAGTCGATTCTAAAATCGACATTGATAACTTGAATTCCTCTAGCCTCGATTTATATGACTGCCAACTTTATCTTGAAAACACCCATGTTGCTGGCCTGATTACTAAACAAACTGATTCTTCCGTGAAAAATGCAATTATCGATGACACAATTTATTTAGACGATAACAGTACGCTTAAATTTGTTGATCTCACCATCAACTCCAATGACAACCAAGCTTTCTGCGAACTCTACGCTCTGAATAATTCAAAAGTCACTGGTCAACTTCTAAAAACTACCAGTTCTGCTCCAACAATTGGTGTTGCTGAATCTAATCTCAATGTTAATGAATTTGAACCTGATCTTGAAAATATCACCTGGTACTTTGACGATAATTCTGAAGTTCTCGCTGACAGTACTCGACCTTACACATCAGGACTTTAACGACACAAAAAGCCGAATCGCAATGATTCGACTTTTTTTATTTCTCTAATTTTTCTTTTAACCAGTTATCTAGAAAAGCCACCTGTGGTCTGGTATGAAATCTATGTTGCCCATCTTTCATTACCGTTACATCAACGTTATGATGCTGAACAAATTCATTCAATACTGCCTTTGAAGTATGATCGTCACGTTCTCCATAGAGAATCTCAGTCGGAACCTGCCAATCGATCGGGTGATCTCTCACATACTGTAACGATTGCCAAGAAAATCTTTCTCGACCAATAGTTATCTCGCCTTTATTTTGTAATTCATCTTCGGAAATACCATTTTCTTCCATTGAATTTAATAAATATTTCTCCATATTTAATAACGGTGATATGAACAAAGCTTTCGTTAGCTTCATACCTTTAGTCAACATTGAGAAATAAGCACCAATACTGTTAGCCAATATCATAACTTGATCGTAATTAGGACGCACTTGATCATAGACTTCCTTAATCTGTTTTTCCACGATCCAAGGCAAATATTCCTGATAGTCCACTCCGACAATGTCATAATCTGGAACAATCTTTTTAAAACGTTCAGCTTCGGCCGCACTCGCACCTTTGCCGTGAACGTAAATAATGACTTTTCTCAAACTTTGGCCTCCAACAAAAACTCTTTTCTTCATTTTAATTATTTCGATTACGATAGTCCTTAACATTGGCAAAATTTTGTAATTCTTTTAAATTTCCCTCATTCTTCAAATGCTGACTATATTCTTTATCTAAATCTGGAATAACCTCATTCGTACCTGGAACAAAATGAATCGTCTCTGTTCCCGCCTCGACAGCAGTTTGATAGTACCATTCTTTAAACTTTAAATAACTCATTGTATCTTCTAGATCCGTAATTTGTTGCTGCAGGTCTCGACGATGTTCTTCCAATAATTGATATCTTTTTTCTAGAGTGCTGTCCCCTTGTAGACGATACTCAATAAATTTTGAGATATCAGCTACTGAAACACCGGCATTTTTCAAACAAATAATCGTTCTCATTAAATGGATATCATTATCTGTAAACTCTCGTCGACCAATATCATTTCTTTTAACAAATGGCAATAAGCCCGATTTATCATAATAACGAATTGTATCAATCGTGACACCTAACTCTTTTGATACCTGTCCTATACTATAACTCATAATTTTCTCCCATTATTAGTCATCTGTTGATAAAGAAATTGCTTGACGGCTCTTTATCTCGGAAGTTATTCCTTCTAAATTCTTCAAACCACCTTCATACGCAAATTGACCTAAAGGCAGATGATTAGGAATATCTTCATTATCTGTAACTTGATTATAAATCACTTCGGCAATTTTTTGAGGATCTCCAGGTGCATTTGTGACGGAATCAGATACGTGTGAGATTGAATCCCCAAACTGTTGATAATCAGAAATTTTAGGAGTGACCTTATTTGATGAACGACCAGACCAATCGGTTCTGGCGCCACTAGGTTCAACATTCATAACTTGAATACCTAAATCGGCTACTTCTTGTCGTAAAGTATCCGCATAACCTTCCACTGCATACTTGGTAGCACTGTAAAAGCCCATTGTAGGCAAAGTCGTCAATGCCAATGCTGATGAAAGATTTACAATAACACCTGATTTTTGTGAACGCATAATTGGTAAGACAGCACTAGTCATATTGGCCAGTCCGAACACGTTAACTTCAAACATGTAGCGAACTTGATCCATATCACTTTCCTCAATTGTGGAAAAATAGCCTAGTCCTGCATTATTCACTAAAACGTCAATTGTTCCGAATCTATCCTTTGCCTTCGAAACGGCAGTCTCAATTTCCGATTTATCCATCACATCTACGATCACTTTTTCAATTTTGTCGTTATCAAACTGATTCAAATAATCCAAATCTGACATTTTTCTTGCTGCTGCAACCAGATTAGTGTCTTTTTGACTTGCGACTACTTTAGCCAATTCTTTTCCAAAACCACTAGAAGTACCTGTTATTAACCATGTCTTTTTCATTATTTAGATTCCTCCACATTATTATTCTTGGTAAATTTGACTAGACCATCTAACCATTTTTGATGTCCATTGAGCATCGGATTAGGGTCTTGTTGTGACAGTTCCGCTGCCGGTTTACCGATCTGTGATTCTTGAGTTAACAAACGAACTCGACCATCGTCTAATTTTTCAATTAAGAAAGCATGATAGACGTCAAATTGTGTATCGGCATCGCCATCTTGCCATCCATGCCATGCTAAACGTGCTACTTTCCCATCATTAGGCTCCACCAATTCCATAACCTGAGCGTCAATTGGAAATCCAAAAGTATCAAAATGAAATGTTTCCGCAAAATGAAGTTTAGAGTCATTTTTAATACTTAAATCAATATTTGCTGCATTGTCGTAATATTGTTCCCACTTGGAAGTGTCGACCAGATTATTCCAAATATCCTCAATATTAACTTTGTCAGTGATAACTTCATTAGAAACAAAATTATCTGTTTTTCCTGGTAAATAGTCTGTAGACCAATTAATTGTTTTCATAATTTTTTGTCCTCTTTTTTAAGAATAAAGTCATTTTATATCCTGGAGTTGACTTCAGGACAAGGATTAATTTCAATTTTTCTCAAAAAAAATAAGTGAAGAATCTAATCTTCACTTATATGAACTTAATTCATATTAATATAATCCAACAATTTAAATAGAATTTCACGATTCTCAACTGGAACGGGCCTTTGCAATATATCTTCCGCCGTCTGATTCAAAACTGAACCTTTGATATATGGAAAATCGTTTACCACCATTTCACGGACATTATCCGCTTTGGGTTCAAAGTGAAATTGTAGTCCGATAATTCGATGATTCATCACAAAACCCTGATTCTTAACCTTATCACTGGAAAAGAGTAATTCAGCCTTATCAGGAATTTCAAACATTTCCTCATGCCAATGTAAAATGTTCATTTGTTGAGGCAAATCAGGAATTACTTGTGATTGTAAATAAACTGGTGCCCAGCCTACTTCTTTAGCCGGTGCCTTACTGATTTTGTAGCCAAGTTGTTTAGCAATCTGTTGAGCTCCAAAACAAGCACCAAAAATTGGCTTATCCTGTTCAATCATTTTAGCAATCAATTCACGCTCTTGTTTGATCCAAGGTAAATCGTCATTGGGACTCATTGGGCCACCTAGAATGACTAACATATCAGTCTCATCAGCGGTTGGCAAATATCCAAATTGATAAGGATGATAGGTGTACATTTCATGATTATGTGACTGCGACCAGTCCTGAATCATCCCTGGACCTTCATTTGGAGTGTGCTGTAAAACATTGATTCTCATATAAATCCTTTCACATCAACGGCAATGTTTGACTGGGTATCGCCTGCAACTGCCCAAGATGAGAATATTATAGCATGTACCTTTTACATACCAATGAAACTTTTTAATAAAAAACAAATTTTATTTTGAAGACACAAAGAGTGACATATTATGACGGCTATCAGTGATATTCTTTATTTATAAATGATAACAAAGGTTTTAAATAAATTTATGAGAGAGGTATTACTATGAAAAATTCAAAATTTAACTCTATGGACAGTTGGGCAATTTGGGATATTCCAGACGTTGATCTTACAAATAAAACACCTGATGAACGCCAACGTATTTTTGGTGATAATTATCAACCAAATCATTTCCCATCTGGAAAACTAAATAAGGATTTAGACTCCAAACTTAAGTCTTCAAAATATGTTATTGCTGGAATGAATCCCGGTAATGCGGCTTCTGAACAGCCAGCCGAACCATTTTCAAATTTTCATGGTGCTAAAAAGAGTGCTGACTATCGCTTAGCAGCTGCTCTTTACAATACTGAGATCTGGGGCTCATTTATGACCGATGTTTCCTCTACAATAGAAAGTAAAAGTGACAAAGTCAAAATAACTCAAAATGATGTTGAAAAATTTGAAAAACATCTTGACGAGTTAAACATTCCTGACGATGTTACTATAATTGCCTTAGGCACAAAGACATTTGACGCACTAAAGAAATTTGCTAAACGTGATGTTAAAAAAATCTATCATTACTCAAGATCAAATGGCTGGTGGAAAGCTGAAAAAGTTCACGGTCAAATCGAAGATATCCTGAACAACTAGAAAAATCGTTTGGATTAATTTCCAAACGATTTTTTAGTTATCGTATAATTCAACTGCCTTTTTCAAGCGTTCCTTAACTTCTCGAACTAATGATTCAGGCTCTAGAACCTTTAATCCATCTCCCTGACTAAAAATCCATAACAACGCACCTTCTGAAAAGATTTCACCTTTAATAATTACGCTACCATCATCTTTGGTTTCAACAATTCTTGATCCTGGCAACTTATCCAAAGCCGTTTGAGGATAATTCCAATATTGAAATTTATAGTGTACGTCATTGCCCATTCTTAGTAGATAAGTCTTTTTAAGTTCTTCGCCTTCATCGACTTTTTTATTAAATGGTATGTTGTAAGATTTACGTTTTTCCATAATCGGAAAATCAAATCTATCGATTCTAAAGACACGTGGATTGCTCTTATCGTCTTCATCCTCTAGCAAATAAACCATCACATAATAAAATGAAGTATCAAAATACAGATTGATTGGTACACCTATAAAGGTTTTATCGGGATCACTGTCTTTTCTACTACTATTATATGTGAATTCAATCGTCTTATGTTTGAGAATCCAGTTAGCAAATTTATCAATTCGTTCTATTAAGTTATCCTCTGTTTTAACGGGATAATACTTACCTAAAGTCGTTGCTAACAACGTCTTCACACTTGAACGTTCTTTATAAGAAACTAAGTCAAGAATTCCTTCTTCAACATCCTCTAGCTCATCTTTACTGAAAGTTCGTGTCCCAATAATCATTTTCAAGACCATCAGTGCCTCGGCCGATGTGACCACGCCTTTATTTTCAACTCGATAAACTTGTTCTTTCGGATCGTAAACAATTTTTCGATCAGGCATATATCTATCTAATAAAAATCTCATATATTTCAAATCTAGTTGAATGGCTTTCTTCTTTACCCCATAATGTTCCATCGCTTCATCGATATTAAAGGTTTCGCCAGAAAGCAACTGAAGAAGTAATTCTACAATTCGATAACGGCTTCCGTATTCCTTAATACGCTTTTCTTCTTCTGTTAACTCATCGTCCATTGAAAATATCCTCCAAAATATATTTATTTTTCTATCTTCACCTGTTTGCCGTGATCCAATACCCAAACTAAATCCTTAGCATAAATTATATTCCCCTCAATAATAACTCCATTTTCTTTATGTTCCGAAATATGAAAATCGGGCAATCTGTTTAAAGCGTCTTGCGGATCTCCAAGGTACAAGAAACGATAGTGTATTTCTTCACCGCTATTAGAAACATAGTTTTTATTGCTAATCTGACTTCTATCCTCTAGCTTCTCTCGGGGTACTTTTATCTCGTTATTTAATACTTTGATATTTTTGAATTGATCTATTTGATAAACAACGTTCTTACTCAGTCCGCTCTCCACATACGTCAATATATAATAATGATCTCTTTTGGAAAATATCGATATTGGCACACCCTTCAATACCTGCGTTTGACCATTGTATGTAAATTGAACAGTTTTTCGATTAATTATTGCATCTATAAATTGATGAATCAGTTTTAAGACATCCTTATTACGCTTTGCTGAGCCATTAGACTCATAAGAACTAGCCAGTAGAGTGCCTACAGCCTTTCTTTCATCAGTTGCTACTAACGATATTATATTCTTTTGTATTTTATTAATTAACTTATTATCTGCCTTTAACTCACTACCTAATAACGGCAAAAGTGTGATTATTGCTTCTGTACAAGATAATTTTCCATGATCAAACATACTATAATTGTTTTGCTTCTCGTTATATTTGATCTGTAATTGATAATTCCCTACTTCTTTATCTATTAACGTATGCTTAATTGTACTCAAATCGCGTAAAATTGTGCGCCTAGAGACACCATATCTTTCAGCGTCATTGTTGATATCAATTTTTTCTCCGAGCATCATTCTCCCCATGATAGTTAACACTCGTTCTTGACTATTTTTATCCTTGCTATTAGTCAACAGTCGGCCCCCTCTCCTAACCTTCATAACAATTCAAAGTTTAGCATTGAGGGTCGCCACATTATGACATTTGAGAGGTACCGCAAAAAACATTTTATTTATTTTTTAATTGATATTCCAAAAATATAAAATCTGATCCACCACGATTTGTTAAAACGCTGTTATCATTCATTTGCCATAAATCAGTATTAATCTTCAAATTTCCTTTTTGACAGAAATCTTCCAGCTTTTCTAATCCCTGACAGACTTCGTCAGTACCATTGCCAACTTTAACAACTGCATATTCGCCGGCTGGTTTTTCAATCATTGGCATAGCCTTACCACTATTATTAGTAGAGCATTCTTTGATAACTCGAAAAGAAGCATCTGGATAGTCCTTAGCATTTGCATCAGGTAAATCAGTTAAAAAGCCTGATTGATTACCATCCATTAAAGCAAGAGCATCTAGTTCCTTGTAAAATGAGCCAAACAATTCCGCAATCTCTTCATCTGTACAGGAAACTGATTTTTGCGAGCACCAAAATGAAATCTTAGGACGTTTAACAATTACTGGTTGATAAGGTTGAATCAAAAGTTGTTCGCCCTCGCCAACTTTTTTAGAAACTACTGATTGGATTTTAGACAATTCTGTAATTTTCCCATCTATTGTTTTCTGAATATTTAATAATTCATCCATGACTTCAGTACTTGAATTATTTTGCAATCCTTTAATTTTTTCCAACGGTAGGCCTAGATTCTTCATGCCTAAAATAAATAATAGATCGTACAGTTGATCATAATCATAATAACGATAGCCATTATCACTGCGTTCTTTAGGATGAAATACATCTGCTTCATCATAAAATATCAAAGTTCTTCTTGTTGTATTTGCCAATTGTGCCATTTCACTAATTTTTAACATTTCGTTTTCCTCATATTACTAAAATTATATGCTAAATTAGCAAAAAAAATACACCTCTCACGAGATGTATAAATTCTTTTTAGTCTGTTGTAACAATAACTTGTCCCATTGGACGATCATGTTTCATTACATATTCTTGTGCTGCTTGAATGTCATCAAGTTTAAAGACCTTAGAAACGGGAATTGTTAAGTGATTGTCATTGATCAACCTGAACATATCAGCTACTAATTCATTACTAATATCAACACCATCAAAGGCTGTAATGTATTTGCCACCAATATTTTCAAATGGATCGAAGTTCTTCCATAACCATTCACCAGCTAACAAACCAACGACTGTGTAAATACCGCCACGGTTAACATGAGCTAATGAATCACTGACAACGGGAGCACCAACCATATCTAGTAAACCATCATAAGCTTTTTCAGTTTCTAGTTTACCATCTTGATCGATCACAACATCGGTTGCACCCATATCTAGTAACATTTGGCGACGCTCTTCACGTCTAGTTGTTGCAGTAACTTTGATACCCATTGCGTTAGCCAAAACCATTGCAGCCATACCAACACCAGTTGTACCACCACGAACTAATAGTGTTTGACCAGCTTGTAATTTAGTTGTCTTCAAAGCACCAAAAGCTGTATAGAATGTTTCAGGGTAAATTGCGAAATCAGCCCATGAACCATCGAATTCAACTGGACGAACGATGTCGTCAGGTACTAAAGCGTATTGTTGTTCACTACCATCAAATTCACGACCAAAGCCACCATTGATGATAACGATTTTTTGACCCTTCTTTAAATCACTGTTCTTTGAAGGTTCGAAAACTTCACCAACAGCTTCAACTCCAATAACTCTTGGGAACTTAACTGAAGGAGAACCACCCTCACGAGTTAAAACTTCATAACGGTGAACGGAAAAGGCACGAATGTGAATTACAGTCTCCTTTTCAGTTGCCTTAGGAATAGGACGTTTTTCAATCTTCAAAACTTCTGGGCCACCGGCCTTACGAATAACTACTGCTTTCATATTTAATATCTCCTCGTGTACTTAATGTATTTATCTCTCAACAATTAAATACTTTAAACTGTCACGTTGCGTTACAGTCAAGGGATAGTTTCAAAGTTTTTTTGAAAGCAAAATATTCACTTTATAAATATAACAACCTTATTATTACGAAATGTACCAATTGTGTTCCTTTTATGTTCACCCAACATTAATCATAATAATCAATATAAACAACGAAAGGAAACACATATGAAATTAAACGAACAATTAAAATACGAACGGATCCATCTCGGACTCTCAATTCAAGGGTTACAAAAGCTAATAGAACAAAAAACTAATCATCATTATACAAAATCAACAATTAATTCTTGGGAAATAAAAAATCATGAAATATCATCCAAAGCACTAATTGATGTCAGCAACTTTTATGGTATAAGTATTGATGATCTCTACAACCCAGACGTAGATCCAAAAATTGATCTGAACGAAGAATTTGAAAAATTTGGATATCAAATATCACAACTTTGTGGAATTCATGACATAACTGGTTTTCTTCAAAGATATACAATTTTTAACAAAATAAATTGGATTGCAACTCCCAAATACGATTTTATATTTAGAATCTATTACGACTATCTCCTAAATGTAGATCATGGTAATCCCTTTACCTTAGATTCTATCTACCAAAGTTCTAGAATATGGATGAAGCAAACTGAATATAATTCTAAAGGTGAGTCGGAGGAAGATAGAATTATTAAAAACTTATATACTGATTCGTCAGGTCATTTAAGTATAAAAGATAAACGCGATCCAATAAAAATAACACACATTTTAGAAAATAAAGAATACATACTCGAAGACCTAGCAATGTTTATAGAGAATAGTAATTTGAAAGGAATGGAAATTTCAAAATGGGATTATCTAGAAAATTAAGGAAAAACAGAAAATTTTATAAATTAACACAAGCTCAACTTGCGGAAGAGATACAAGTTTCCACGGAATCTATTAGAAGATGGGAATCTGGAAAAAATCTGCCATCGCCCAAACATTGTTATTTGCTTTCCCAATTTTTTAACAAAAGTATGGATTACTTTCTTAAAGAAAATACCATGACTAATGAGGAGAAGGAACTTTATAGAATCTTAGGCAGAGAAATTATCAAACTATCAAATTGCAATACTCCGTTGGAATTCTGGAATAATTACAATATCTGTGAGAAAGAATCTACACTATTGCTTCCAAAAAATCATCAGAAGATTTTTTAAAATTAATATCGCAATATTCTATTACTAAAGATATTAACGATTCACAAAACTTAAAACTAAGTAAAACTGCAAAACTATTCTTCCTAAGATGGTACGAGTTCAACAGAACCAATCAAGAACTTACAAAAACAACAAAATTTGAATTACTATGTTCTTTAGAAAAAATCTTTATGACCCTTCCAGCAAAAAAAATCCCATTAATCCCAACAAATCCTGCATTTCTTTTAAGAAACTTAATGATATATAGTATATTGCAATCTGAGGAATCATCCCCAAAATTTTTAAAAGATTATAATAAAGACATTCTAAAAAATGAAGAATTATTTTATCCTATTCAGTACTACAAAATTGCCAAATAGCGCAGATAATCTTTACTAAAGTGCTATTCTTTAATTGTAATTCGGACAAAAAAAGCCGAGCTAAGCTCGACTACTGCATTTGATCTTTTTCTTTTCGAGTGCTGTCTCGAATTGTTTTATAAACTTTCATTCTAGCGACTCCAACGTCACGCACATTTTCTACGGCAAAACGTTTGGTAATGCTGTCTTTCCTAGAAATATAATGGTACAAAGGAAGATTGTCTAAATAAAATTGACGCGCAACAGTCGCATATTCAACGTTAAAAACCTGATCTTCCATTAAATCTAAATCAGTTTGAAATCTTAAATTGTTATCAGCAATAATCGAACGGACATAGGCTTTGTTCCAGGTATAACCCATCACTGTGCCAGTCATTTTGATTATTTGTTTAACAGCTTCATCACGCCCTACAATTGAGGTTTGACGATTCGATACTTTATTTTTTACTTTGCCATTTTCGCCTTCATTAAAGAATCCGCAGGTAACCATATCTACATCGTAATCTTCAAATTTGGAAAGAAAGTGTTCGACGTAATCAGGTTCGACCCAATCATCTCCATCAATGAAAGTTACTAAGTTACCGTCGGCATTGGCTAATCCAGTATTGCGGGCAGCCGAAACACCTGCATTTTGTTCGTGGCAAACAACAGAGATCCAATCATACTTTTTTTCATAGGAGCGAATTATCTTCTGAGTTTGATCTGAGGAGCAATCGTCCACAATGATTAAATCAAAATTACGATTAGTCTGAGCGATTACCGATTCAATCGAGCTAGAAATATAGCTAGCTACGTTATAAGCCGTCATAATAATTGAAAGTTTATTTTTCACCATAAGTCACCTTAATATTATTTTACTTCTAATGACCCAAAATACGCAACAAGACAGGGGAGGATAAAAATGAAACGTATCTTAAATCTTGAAGGTGCCATAAATCTACGTGAACTTGGTGGATATCCCACTAAGGATGGTACGACAATTAAATATAATAAGCTTCTTCGTTCAGGGGATATAAGTAATCTAACAACTAATTCTTTAAACTACCTTAAAAACTATGGTTTAAAATATGTTGTCGATTTTCGTTCTGAACGCGAACAACAAGCATGGTCAGACATCCCTTCCAGTTTTTACCGCATCTATTCTGATCCCGTCTACCCCTTAACCGGTAACGGCGATAAACTAGCTGGAGCTATCAACCGTGGCGATTATTCCTATTTAGGTTTAATTTATCAAAGCGTTGTTCTGGACAAACACGGACAACAAGCCTATAAATTCCTATTCGACCGTCTTTTAGAAAATAATAAAGAACATCAATCCCTACTCTTCCACTGTGCTGCTGGAAAAGACAGAACCGGTATCGGTGCCCTCTTGATTCTAAAAGCTTTAGGCGTTGATGACGAAACAATTACCAGAGACTACCTATTAACTAACTTAATGTATCAAGACAGTGACGAAATTGAAGCCACTTTAAACGATGCCAATGGTGATCAAGATATCAACAAAATGAACATGACCAAAGGTGATTTGGAAAGTATCACTTCCATTTTTGAGGCCATTGAACATTACTACGGCAGCTTCGAGAACTACCTAGATAAAGCCTTAGGAATTGATCAAGCTAAATTAGAAGAACTCAAACGAATTTATACTGAGTAAAAATAAATCTAATATCTTTTTATATCAAACTAAGTTGGCGAGAAGTAAACAAATTTCGTTATAATATTTGTGGGAAGACGTAACCTCACTGATTTATCTGACTACAAATCCTACAGACTTCCCGTGCATGATCTATCTTTATTTGACTGAATAACAAAACCAAAACATCGTTTCCCTCATACATAAAAATGTATGAGGTTTTTTTTAGTCCCTCTCAGTGGCTTCACCACCTAGAGGGACTTATGCATGTGTTCGAAGAACACATACGCTCCTTTTTTGACTTTGTCACTTAGAGGGACTAAAGAAGGACTAAAGAGGGACCAAATGTCCGTTCCAATGGACATTCTATTATAAGATAATTAGACTTATCGTCATATACTTATAGTTAAGAAGGAGGGCTACCATGGATCCACTCGCAAAGAAAGTTATCATGTTTCTTTCTAAGAATACTGGCTATATTAAATCCACAGATTTAGCCAAAGAATTGAATGTATCCACTAAAACAATTTATCGAACCATTAAAAAGATAAATAATGACAAAGAAATCATTACTTCCCAACGTGGTCTTGGTTACACTATTGAACCTGGCAACGATTCCGAATGGGCTGAGAATTTTGACGACTTAACGGAAAATAAGAAACGTACTTATGCCATCGGTGTTTACATTCTTTTTAATCAACCAGTTGGACCAAAATTTTTCAACACGGCTGATAAGTTCTATCTTTCCGAATCAGCTTTAAATAAAGAGATTCAAAAAATAAATTCAATCGTCGACAAATTTAAAATTAAAATCACTCGCAAAAGCGCCCATTTAATCGTCAATGGTAGTGAAATCAATATTCGTCAGGCTCTGAATTTCTTCTTAATTCGCAAGGGTGCTGTTTCTGAAGGATTTACTTCCATCTCAGAAATCTTCCCTTCCATCAATAACAACGACCGTAGCTTCTTGATTACCCAATTAACATTAATTCAAGATGAGTTAAACGTTGTCTTAGTCGATCCCTATACTTTAAATATTTTTTCTCACTTATACATTTTAATGGGAAGAATTCGATCAGTAGCTCATGCGGATAAGCCTAAGAAAATTGAGACAACTGATATTAAATACGATCAGTTTTACGAAACCGCACGGTTGATTATTGAGAACATTTCCCGTTATACGAATCGTACGATTGATGCCAGCGAGATCATATACCTATCACAATATCTGTTATCCTTACGATACATGCACAGTAATGATATTCAGCAAATCAATAACGCCGCGCCTACTACTCAATTTGAGAAGCCGGTAATTGATTTTGCTAACGAAATCATCAACCGTTATCCTTTCCAGAAAATCATCAATAAGCAACATTTGCTAACTGATCTTTGCGCCCACATCAAACCAATGCTCAATCGTTTGAAATCAAGTCTTGTCGTTGTAAATCCCCTGGTCGATGAAATAAAAGACAGTTACAGTCAAGAGTTCCAACAAACGAAACAGATAGTTGATAGTTACACAACGAAGCGGTACCAATTGAAATTATCGGAAGATGAAATTAGTTTCATTACTCTGTATGTGGTTAAGTCTATTGAAGAAAGCGCTAAAACAAATAAAATTTTACTAATGTGTACCACCGGTATCGGAACGGCTCAATTGCTTAGAACTAAGTTGTTGAATGCCATACCTAATCTAAATATCACTGATGTGATTTCCTCTTACAGTTATCGTGAAGATATGGCCAAATACAATGCCGAAGTGGATCTCATCATCAGTACCGTTGCTATTCCTGAGCAAAGTAAAGTCCCCATCGTCGTAGTCAGTCCTTTATTAAATGAATTAGATTTACAAAGGGTTAAATCGTTCTTAAATGTTTAAGTACAATTACTACCAAATCGACAATGTAGACTCAAAACAGGAATTGAATCGCATCATTAGTAAAAAGGTTGCCTCGCTTTACAATATTCAGGCTGACGAAGTTTTAACTAAAGTTACTGAACGAGAAAAGTTAGGTTCTGTGCAAATCGGCGATAACTTTGATCTACCACACATTGAGTATGATGGCCAAATGCAGGGAATTATTTTGGTAAATTACAAAATAAATTATTATTATGCCACATCTTTGTTTATAATTTTAAACGTTGTCTATCTTGATAAGGATCTGGAAAAATTCTTAGGTGGCATTTTAAATGATGCAGGATTGGATAAATTACGCAATTGTAGAAACACCGCTGACTTACAAAAAATCGTAGAGGAGTGAAAAAAATGTTCGACGAAGAAATTGTTTTACTTGATATTGCACCAAAGGATAGCACTGAAGCCTTAGGAATGGTCGCTGACGAATTGATCAAAAAAGATGTCGTCAAAGAAAGTTACAAAGACGCCGTTATTAAACGTGAAAAAGAGTTTCCTACTGGTTTAAATGCACCAAGTCTTGGTATCGCTATTCCACATACTGATGCTATTCACGTTAACAAACCACAGATTGCTATTGCTAGATTGGCTCAACCAGTTAAATTCTTGCAAATGGGGGACGGAGCTGATGTCGAAGCTAAATTAATTTTCATGTTAGCTTTAAAAGAACCACATGCTCAACTAGAAACATTGCAAAAATTAGTAGCACTAATTCAAAACGAAACTGCTGTATCTGAATTAATTGCTGCCAAAGATTCAAAAAGCATCATTGATATATTAAAAGAAAATGATCTTTAATTTTTAGGGTTAAATATTATGAGGAGATGTCATTATGGCTGTTATTAAATGGTTATTGAGTGCTGGTCCAACAGTATTCTTGCCAATGTTGTTATTCGTTTTCGCGTTGATTCTTAGAATTAAACCGGGTCGTGCATTCAAGGCCGCTATTACGGTTGGTATTGGTTTTATCGGTTTGAACTTGGTTATCGGATTGTTGACTGATAATCTTGGACCTGCCGCTCAAGCAATGGTTAAAAACTTCCATCTTAGTTTGAACACTATTGATGTTGGTTGGCCAGCTGCTTCCGCAATTTCTTACGGTACTACCTTAGGAAGTTTGGCTATTCCTATCGGAGTTGCTTTAAACGTTGTTCTCTTGATTTTCGGACTTACAAAGACACTAGATGTCGATTTATGGAACTACTGGCATATTGCCTTCACTGGTTCACTAGTTTATGCCGCAACAAACAAATTTGGATTAGGTCTTGCTACAATGGTCGTTCACGCAATGTGGATCTACTTCCTAGCTGATCTTGCTGCTCCAACAATTCAAAAACATTATGGCCTTGCTGGTATTTCTTTCCCACAAGGTGCTTCAGCCCCTGGATTCGTTCTAGCCTTACCTATTAACTGGTTGCTAGACCGTATCCCTGGTGTTAAAAATATTCACTGGACTCCTGAAACAATTCAAAAGAGACTTGGTATTTTCGGTGATTCCGCCGTTATGGGTCTAATCATTGGTATTGTTATCGGTGCTCTAGCTCAATACAGCGTTACAAAGATTTTAAACTTAGGTATGTCAACAGCTGCTGTTTTGATTTTGATGCCTAAGATGGTTGCACTTCTAATGGAAGGTCTACAACCTATTTCTGAAGCTGCTAATGCTTTGGTTCAAAAGAAATTCCCTGGACGCAGTCTTTACATCGGAATGGATTCAGCTTTGGCCGTTGGTCAAGAAGCCGTTTTGTCTGCATCCCTAGTACTTGTACCTCTTTCACTATTAATCGCCGTTATCCTACCAGGTAACAGAGTTCTACCTTTCGGTGATTTGGCTACAATTCCATTCATGGTTGCCGTTATGGCTGCCGTCTTTGGTGGTAACGTCTTTAGAATCGTTATCGGTGGTATTATTGATATCGCCATTTCCCTATTGATTGCTTCATGGGCTGCTCCATTGTTAACAATTACTGCTAAATCAGCTCATTTTGCAATGAAAGGTGCAACTTCTATCTCTATTCTTTCCGATGGTGGTACTTGGACAACATTAATGATCGTTGGTCTTGGTAAATTACTAACTTGGACAGGTATAATAGGTTTAGGTATTATCGTTCTTGCCTTGATGATTTGGCTCAACAAATTCCATGACAAGAAAGTCGCCGCAGAAAATAATTAAAAAGAAGGTTTAAAACATGGCAAAGTCACTTATGGTCGTTTGTGGTACTGGTATTGCTACTTCTACAGTTGCTACAGGTAAAATTAAAAGTTATTTGGATGAACAAGGATTAAGTTCCGAAGTTCACTTCCTACAATCAAAGATTGCTGACGAAGTTAGTGCTATCGGCAATGACGAATACGATATCGTTGTTTCAACAACAATGGTTCCAAGTTCAATTCAAAGCAAAGTTATCAACGGTGTTCCTTTATTAACAGGAATCGGTGCTGATAAAGTTCTTGAAGAGATTAAAACTAAAGTTGAAGCTTAATTTTATATAGAGAAGACGTTCATATTGACCATTATGGTTGATATGAACGTCTTTTTAATACCCGTCCTCCACAAAAATTGGGAATGCTGTTGGAACGCTATGGGCACGTTTTGGAACTAATTATTTTACACTCCGTGCAAAATAATGGATTTCCAAAATCGGCCTCATTGTAACCGGCAAAGCCGGTAACAATGATCTCATAGCTGAACGCATTCCCAATTTTTGCTCCGGACTAAATCCTGTTCTTTTGTCTGTACACTATCAAATGTTAAATAGTAAAAATAGTGTGTGATGAGAGATATTTTGGTATAACAATGCTTTTAATTCTTCTTTTAGACCCAAATTCATAATTTTCACCTAATTATAAGAGGATTAAATACTATTCAAACACTGCAATACTAAGAATTAACAATAGAATCAAAACTTTAGTCGGTAGTAGAAAATCTGTGGGCCCTAAGTGGTGAAGTTCTGGTTAGCTTGCGAAGCAAGGTTACCAGAAGACCGAGCTTGGAGATCCATAATTTTGTGTGAAGTACAAAATTATTAGCTTCAAGTCGTGTCCACCACGTTCCAGAGGCCCACAGATTTTCTACTACCGACGGCATCCTTCCACTATCAAATTTTCTCGAACTAGCTTTTCTTTAAAATGAGTATAATATGGATGATTAGGATGTTTTTAAGCAAACTTTAAAAATATTTTGTATAATTAAGGTTCGGATGTATATAACATGTGACCTTTTTGTGAACTTTCACCAAATGTCTTCATATCCATATCAGTGTCTTGTATACTTATTTTGTCAACATAATGGAGGAATGCGAATAATGTTTTGTCCAAATTGTGGCCACAAAGTTGATCCAGATCAGAAATTTTGTGATAACTGTGGTTGGGCCCTAAAAAAGAATAATGCTGAAACAACTGAGACTAAAGACGATGATTCAATCCGTTCTTTGTCCGAAATTGAAAAAGAACTGAATCAGGAAGATCCCTCAACTAAAAAAGCTGAGGAAAAACCTGTATTACAACAAGCTCCTGCTCAAAAACGTGAATACGATAATAATCAGTCTGAACCTGAGTTCGAACCTCACAAACAAGAAGTTCCACATTCAGAACCAGAGATGAAAACTTTTAAACAATCTGACCGTTCATCATTTAATAACACTAGTAATGACGAGCCTTTAGATGACCGGACACAAGTTTATAATAAAAATGATTTCAATCCTATTTCACAAAAGCCATATAAGGCTAATGCTAATACCTTTGATGATCCTATCAAAGAACCATTAAGTGATCCTTTCAAACCTACTGAAAGCGAACTACGTGCTGCTAAGGCTAAACAAGCGGCCGAGCAAGAAGATCCTAACGATGGTTTTATCCATAATATGATCAAATTTGCGAAGAACAATGCTTTTGTAAGTATCATCGCTATTATTATTGTGGCTATTCTATTAGTTTTCAAACGAAACTATGGATTCATCGCCTTAGCCATCGTCCTTATTGCTTGGTTCCTCTTATCACAATTACGTCATGGTAACGAAACTGGTGCCAATAAGGCTTTAAAGCGCGAAACTTCTTTAAAGAAAAAGAATCCTGACAGTGCTGACGATAATTACACTGAAGATAGATATCAAAAACCTGCTCATAATAAGAGGGATATTGCGGCTGAAAAACTTCAAACTAATAAGAAAACAACTGCTCAAAAAGTTATTATTATTTCTTCAATTATCGGTTTTATTGCTTCTATCGGTGGACCATTCCTAAATGGAGTTTCACTAACAAGTACTATTTCAACCGCTGCTAATTACACAGCTAATATTGGTGCTCAATCTATTTGGATCACTAATGGATTTTCCGCCATCCGTATTATCTGTTTCTTGTCGCCAATCATTACCTTGATTGCCGCCAACTTCAGAAAACGTGGCACAATCAGATTAGTAAGAATTTTTACCGTTTTACCAACTATCCTATATGCAGCTTTGTACGGAGCCCTTTATGCCGGCTTGGTAAACTCAACTGCTATTACCGGACAAGTTGCCGTAACAACTAATGGTTCCTTTGGTACTAGTTTCTACGTAATCTTGGTTACATCAATTGTTTCATTATTGATGTCATACTCATTACGTCCTAGAATCAAATAAATTTTGATTAGTTTATAAATATTAAACAATAAAAAAACACGGATAATGTTCCGTGTTTTTTTATACCTAATTATAATTATTTTTAATCACTTTTCAGTGCTAAAAACTTGCAAATTTTGCTTTATTAAAAATTCAACATTCTATACAATGGATTATAGTTTAGAACAACAGGGAGAAATTTATAATGATTTATACAAATTTTAGAATCAGGTTATTATTTGGTTTCATTGTACTTTTCACAGCTGGTTTTTCTTTAATTACCAATGAGCAGACTACAATCGCCGGGACAGAAGACCCTGACACACCGCATAAGTTTAATCCTAGTCCTGATCTCAAAAGGTTTCTAGGAATAACAAGGGTTAGTGGTTACTCCGAACAACCTAGAGATAATTACTACATCACATCTGGTGACAAACTTCATATTAAAACTGAAGTTGATCGAACACCTTGGTCTAATTTTTTACTTTCGCCACGTTATCATTGGTGGCAATCCTTCGATGGGGAAACATGGTTTGTAGTTGAGAAAGGAATAAATGGTAAATCTTCACTTAATTTTGTTCCTACCAGAACAGGTCGAGCATATTACCAATTAGACACATCTTATGTTATTCCTTATACCACCGTTGCTGGAAGTACTTTTTATTCAAAAGTAGCGACTGTTGACGTTTCACCTCAACCTGTAGCTGCTAAAAGAATGGAAATTAATACCAGAGATAATTATTTATTCAACATCGACAGCAATATTACTCGCAATACTACTTTTGCCTACTCAATTTCAGACCCTCTTAACGCAACAGAATCTCCTCAATGGAATATCGATAAAAAAGATTTGGCGACCGTTGACGAAGATGGTCATGTTTTTGCCAATACTAAAGGCAACTCTGGTATTGCTAAGATTACTGGAACAATTTATAACAAAGATAATACTAAGGTATCTGCCTCTAAAGAAATAATTGTTGGTAATGGTTTACTAAACCAATCTGTACCCGAGGGTAAAAAAACTTATTTTGAAATTCAAGGATCAAATGATGATGAGCGTGAAGATACCGTCGGCGACGTAGTGGTTAACTGGTACGAACAAATTGGTTCGCAGCAAAAAAAACTAGTCAAAACTCAGACAAACCCTACTGACAAGGCTTTCTATGAAACTCCCCGCGTTCATCCCAAAGATAATGGAAAAAAATACTACGCTGAAATCATTGCTAAACAAGGAAAAAATAGTAGTAACGTTTTACTTGGCCCAGCAACACTTAAAGTTTTGCCACCAAATGATCCCAGATTGGAAGTTTCAACCACTTTGATTAATAAAACATCGTCTCAAAATAATACTGATACTCAATTAAATGATGTAATTAATGATGACGAGTTAAATTATGACATCGATTTATATAATAATAGTAAACGAGATATTCACAACTCTTACATCACTCTGCCACTTCATTTAGATACTCAAATTGAGAATATTAAAATTGATGGCATAGAAATCGCTAATTCTGATTATTCACTGACTACAAACGAAAAGAATCAACTATTGAATATCAAATTAGGTGATTTTGACAACTCTCATAAAGAAAAGAAAGTCTTTATTTCAACAACTGTTAAAAACATCAATAAACGTGAGTCATTTGATTCCAGAGTCGATTTCTTCGGCTTAGACCCTGATTCCGATGAATATACTAGCCAGGGTAAAGATTTAAATATTAATTACATCAACAATAAATTGAATTTTTCACTTAAAAGTCTGAATTTCGAACCAATTACGATTTTTGATCAGAATACTTTAAAGCATCGTCTACCTGAAGAAAATGATCCCAATGAGATGATTTCTATTGATGACCAAAGACGTGATCGAAAGCATATCGCACTCTATCTAACTCAAAATACTAGTTTCATAAATGGTACAACGGAGCTGCCAGTTGATTTACGTTATTATGAGGGAGATTCTTTTAAATCACTTTATAATACAGTTCTTGTTCATGAAACTACACCTGGAGAAATTTTCAAATCCATTAAATGGCACAAAAACCAGGGTCCACTTCTACATGTAAATAAAGGGAATCTCATGGAGGGAAAATACAGTGCAGCATTAACTTGGCAATTTAGCGACAGTATTCATAACCAATAACCCATTATACAAAGGGTATGAATAGCAGTACATTCTTGGATTAGTCTTCATTCTGTTTATACTTATCGGTAAGAGAAATGGAAAGAAACTGTTTCCTCATTTCTCGAAGTCTCACATAGTATTTGTGAGCTTACATCTACCAAAACATCACCGATTTAAAGAAATCGTAGTCAAGGTACTTGTAAATTGAATGGGATAGTATTAAGAGAATGGGTTGAAATAGAGATGACGCAAGATCAAACTTGTGAGAGATCTTGTTGTATCTATAAATGATTTTAAATGTACCATGTGTTTGAATAGTTCTTTTCCCTTGGAGAACTACAGAATTGTCATTCATCGTGATGAATCCTCTGATACAATAACTTAGTCTAGACAAAAAGGGCCCCGTAGAAGTCAATGCGTTAACTTCTACGAGGCTGTTTTTGTATTATTCTTCTAAGAAACTCATTCTATCAGCAATATTAGTAATTATTCCGTCAACGCCCCACTTGAGAAGTGTTTGAGCACGATTAACATCATCAATCGTCCAAGCATTGATCTCATAACCATAATCCTTCATCTTTTTAACTTTTGCCTCAGTTAATGAAGCCCCATCTGGATGAACAATTTTGGCATGACATGCTTGCATAACTAGATTCCAGTCATCACCAAGCGTTGCTCGACTGAACAAGACCGCGTATTTCAAATCTGGTCTTAACTTGTACATCTTTTCCAGCATAATTGGATTAAAACTAGAAATAATTAACTCAACATGCTCATCCAATCGATCCAACGCCTTAACAAACTCTTCAACCAATCTATCAGCTAAATAATTGGCATTGTCCCCCACAACACCCTTTAACTCGATATTGGCATTAATTTTGTGGATATTAAGAAAATCAATTAGTTGGTCTAAAGTTGGTATTTTTTCACCACGGAATTTCTCCGCAAACCAATATCCAGCATCAGCACTTGCGACTGTTTCACTATCAACAGTTTCGATTGAACCAGATTGATTTGTCGTTCTATCTAATTTGTCATCATGAATGACAAAAACCTTTTCATCCTTAGTGATGCTTAAATCAGTCTCGATCCATTTAACATCATGATTTACTACCTCATTGAATGAGGCCATAGTATTTTCAGGTGCTAATGTTGGTATTCCTCTATGAGCAACAATTTTTTTATTCATAGTAATCCTCCCGATATGTAGAGTATACAACAGCCATGCAAGGGACCAAAAAACCGAGGTGACTTTATTGGTTGCCTCAGTTTTTTAGTTTTGGTTTTATTATTGATTAGCTATCTTTGTTTGGTAAATAACCAATGTTCTATGTTTTATAGTGAAAACGAGCTGCACAGGGGCAATCCCTGTTACACTCTCTTTTTCTAAGCTTTATATCTTGATACACCGTCAAGGTATGTTTCTGATAATGTCATATCATCATCAAGTACGATGAAGTCGGCATCTCTACCGTCAGCGATAATACCACACTTGTCGGCAACTTTTGAACTCTTAGCAGCTGTATAACTTGCCATTTCTACGGCTTCTTCGTCTGTAGCAATGTTCCAGTCAACAACATTCTTGATAGCTTCGTTTAGCATCAAGATTGAACCGGCTAAGTTGTGTGTTTCATCCTTTAATCTGGCTGTTCCGTTAGCAACAACAACTGGCAATTCACCAAGTACGTAGTCACCATCTGGCATCAAACCGGCACGCATACAATCAGTGATTAGGGCAACGTGTTCTGCACCCTTCTTTTCAACAACGATTCTTGCTGCGAATGGGTTAACGTGATGTCCATCACAGATTAATTCATCATCTACTAAGTGCATTGAAAGAGCTGCACCTACCATACCTGGTAATCTGTGGTTCAAACCACTCATACCATTGTATGTATGTGTGAATCCTGTAGCACCTGCTTCAACACAAGCCTTTGCTTGTTCAAATGTAGCATCACTGTGTCCAAGATATACAGCAACATCATCTGAAGCAACAGCTTTAGTGAATTCAACTGAACCTTTTCTTTCAGGAGCAATAGAAATCTTCTTGATCATGCCGTGAGCAGCTTCTTGCCAGTCTTCGAATTCTTCGGCATCTGGATCTCTGAAGTACTTAGGATTTTGGGCACCCTTGTGCTTTTCTGTGTAGAAAGGTCCTTCAAAATGAATACCTTGAATCTTAGCACCAGTAGCCTTCTTGTAGTTATCACCAATTGTTTGGCAAATATGTTTTAGTTGGTCGTGTGATGCTGTCAAAGTTGTTGGCAACCATGAAGTAACACCAGCTTTAAGTAGACCTTCTGACATTTCGTTTAATTTTTCGAAATCATCATCCATAACATCATGACCTACAAGACCATGAATATGTGTGTCAACTAGACCTGGGGCGATGAATTTGTCTGAATAATCAACAACTTTACCTTCAGGTTTTTCTTCGTCAGCATGATAGAACTTACCGAACTTACCGTCATCAGTAACTTCTAAGTAGCCGCCATTTTCAGTAGTGTTTTTTAAAAAGAACTTCTTAGCATGAATATAATATGACATTATCTAGTCTCCTTACTAATTTTAACAATCTCATTATAGCATTGTTTATCGGTCTATACCACATGGATTAGTTACTTTATTAACAAAAAGATGATACATTTCTGTACCAGTTACATGGTAGCAAAAATTTCTGTTAAAAAGGACGACTTATCTAAAATTTTACATTGCGAATGGCTTTATAAAAGTAAAAAGAGGAATTCACATTTCTGAATTCCCCTTTACATTTATTATTTAGCTTCCGCAATCAGTTCTATTTCTACCTTTGCACCCATAGGCAATTTGGAAACCTCTGCTGCACTTCTAGCAGAAAATTCTCCATTGAAATAATCTTTGTAAATATTATTTACCTTAGAAAAATTGGCTAGGTCATCTAAATAAATTGTAGCCTTCAAAACGTGTTCAAAATCACTGTTAGCAGACTCCAAAATATTCTTTAAATTTTCCAAAGTTTGTTTTGTTTGTCCTTCAATTCCCTCAGTCAATTTACCATCTTGAGGATTCAGACCAATTTGTCCCGAAGTAAAAATAATACTATTAGCTTCTGTGGCATGGACGTATGGTCCAATTGCTGCAGGAGCGTTATTTGCAATAGTTCTTTTCATGACTTATACCTCTAAATTACTTTAGATTTTTTTTGATATAATCAGCTGAATATTGAAGTTTATCTAACTCATCTTGTGGCAAATCTAATTGTAATTGTTTTTCAATTCCGTCACGACCAACAATAGCTGGGTATGATAGGTAAACGCCGTATTCTTCACGATAGTTAGATACAGGAAGTTCAATATTAGCGTCATTTAAAATTGCTAATGATAGTCTTACAGCAGCGGTTGATACACCATAGTTGGTATATCCTTTACCATCAAAGACTGTGAAACCACCCATTCTTACGTCTTCATTAATTTGATCTAAATCTAGGCCATTCTTTTCAGCCAAATCTTTTACTGACTGATCCATGACTTTTACTGTTGACCAAGCTGTAAATTGAGAATTTCCGTGTTCTCCTAAGTTATAACCTGAAACCGAGCGTGGATCGACATCAAAAGCCTTACCCACAGCACGTTTCATTCTGGCAGAATCTAGTAATGTACCTGTACCAATTACACGTTCCTTAGGGAAGCCAAGAATTTGTTGATACATTGAAGTCATAACATCATTTGGATTACTGATTACTACCATAATGCCATTAAATTTAGTTTGCTTAATCTTATTGGCAACATCGGTTACAGAGTCACCAGTTGGTTTCAACTCTCCGAAACGGTTTGGATGTTCTCCACCGATTAACTTGATGTGTCCAACGGCTGAAATAATAATATCGGCATCATCTAATTGAGAATAATCATTTACATAAATATTAGTATGTGTTGGTAAGTTAGCCATCGCATCTTCAAAATCTAAAGCGTCAGCCTTAACTTTCTTCTCGTTCTTATCAATTAGTACCAAGTCATCGACAAATCCGCCGGCAACAATATAATGTGCACAAGCAGCACCAACATTTCCCATTCCAACAATTCCAATTTTTCTTGTCATGAATCATACCTCGCAATCAAATTTTTTAAGAATAGTTCATATCCCGATTATACTCTATATTTGTAATCGCTTTAACCAGTCTAAAAATCTATACAAAAAAGGCCATCCTCCAATTAAGGAAGATGGCCTTTGAATTAAACTAATTATTACTTTCTTTTTTCGTAGTACTTAACTTTGCTCTTAATGATTCTTTCACATAGGTCAGCGTATGAAATACCAGCAGCTTCGGCTTCTCTTGGCATCAATGACAATGGTGTCATACCAGGTAAAGTATTAGCTTCCATGACATACAATTGACCGTCACGTAATAAGAAATCAACACGACCGTAATTGCTCATACCCAAGGCTTCAAAAGTCTTCTTAGTCAATGCTTGCATATTTGCATGAATCTTATCATCCAAGTTATCTGGGGGAGTAATGAAGTGTGTTACGTTGTTAGCTTGGAATTTGTGTTGGAAATCGTACCAACCAGTATCAACCGTAACTTCAACGGCTGGAAGAACTAATCCATCAACGATAGCAACTGAGAATTCACGTCCCTTGATATATTCTTCAATCAAGACTTCGTCATCAAATCTCAAAGCATCCGCAACTGATTCTCTCAACTCTGTAGCATTGTTAACAATATGTGTACCAACACTTGAACCACCATTTGAAGGTTTAACAACCATTGGGTAGTTGAATGGAATATCTTCTGACAAAATCTTAGCAGTTTTAGTTGTTGTGTATTGAGCTGTTGGAATGTTATCTTGTACAAAAATTTCTTTAGAATATTTCTTATCCATAGCTAGTCCTGAAGCTAATGAACCACTACCTGTATATTTGATATCAAAGACATCGAATACCGCTTGCATCTTACCATTTTCACCATCTTCACCGTGAAGTCCCATGTAGACAATATCGGCGTGACGACAAATATTAAGAACGTTTCTACCTAAAAGACCTCTTGTGCCATCAGTTCTCAATGCATTGATCTTCTCATCAGTAAGAACTTCGTCATCAATGACTAATTTTCCTTCATCTTCAGGTTCAGTAGTGAAGAGATCATCAATTTTATCTTCTTCAATATCCTTACCTAAGAATGAATCAACGTAAGCTACTTCGTAACCTTTACTACGTAGTGCGTTGGTGATTTTAACTCCGGAAGATAAAGAAACATTTCTTTCTGTACTTCTTCCACCTGAAAGAACGACAATTTTCATTGTGTTTCACCTAATCCTTTTTATTTAATTATACTTAAGCGTAATCCTAGAACCTACAGAATAGCATAAAACAACGTTGAATTCCATTTTTATCATTAAATAAATAGGAAAAAATAAAATTGATTTGTGAAAGTTTTTCCTTTGGCAAATATATTTTTTCAGTAACTTTCAAAACTAACCATCTAGAATATCATAATAATAAAAATTTAGTATAATTAATATAAATTGATGAAAGTGAATCTTGGACTATGAATGAAGATCAAAACGTCGAATACAAAAGTGAATTCACAAATAAACTAAAACGTGAAATTGTTAGTTTCTTAAATACTAATGGTGGAACTATCTATTTAGGTGTTGACGACAAGACACACAATCCATTAGCTGTATCTGAATCTCAAAAACATGAGTGGGAAGAAAAACTAAACCATTGGTATATGAATGCATTTTATCCTACTCCATTTAGCCTCATTGATATTCTCCCGAATGAAAAAGTTTTTACAATTAAAGTGAGACCAGGTCGACACGTCCCTTATGCTATTGACAGTGAAGGATATACTTCTAAAGGTGTTTATATCAGGTATGGTAGTTCTGCAGTTAAAGCCACTAATGAACAAATCAAAAGAATGTTACAACAAAACAGTGATAATAACGAATTTGACTCGGAAATGTCTGTAAATCAAAATTTAAATTTCTCTGAACTAAAGAAAAGATCTTCACTTAAAAATGTGAGTTTCAGTATCAAAGCTCTTCATATGTTAAAGGAATCAAGCATCTATAATAATGCTGCATTTCTCGTTAGTGATGAAAATGACATCATTACTAAGGTGGCCATTTATCAAGGCACCAACGTAATGGTGTTTAAAGATAAAAGGGAAATCAAAGGTGCCTTAACTTCACAAATTGACGAATTGTTATATTTCATTAGTCTGAATAATCACACTAAAATAAAGATTGATGGTGCTCCCCAGCGTCATGAGACGAAAGACTACCCCGAAGCTGCAGTTAGGGAAGCTGTAGTAAATGCATTTGCTCATAGAGATTACTTACTTCATTCAACTATAAAGGTCGAAATATTTGATGATCGAATGGAAATCCTATCCCCTGGTGGCATTCCTGATGGCTTATCTTTAGAAGAAATCACGGACGGTATGACGGCTGTACGAAATCCTCAGTTGGTTCACATTTTGGATAAATTAAAATACATTGAAAACTATGGAACTGGAATCCGTAGAATGTATAATGCCTACGATGGAACTGATAAAAAGCCCATATTTGAGGTGCGCCCTAACTCATTCAAAGTTACACTACCTAACCTTAATTGGAGTAATAGTACCGTATCTAATATGACTAATAGCAGCCTAGAGACTAATGAAGATTTAATTGTTGAATTTCTTAAACAGAATGGTAGTCAATCAAAAAAAGAAATTCAACAAAATCTTAATATGTCGAACTATAATATCAGAAAATCGTTAAACATACTAATAAATCAAGGCATCATCAAACGAACTGGTAAATCAGTTAAGACAAGATACCTTATTACAAGACATAATTTAAAATAAAAAGATAAGTAAAAAAACAAGCAATTGTTTTTCGCAATCAAATTATTAATATAAGTTAAAAATTCATAGATACCAAGTGTTTTGGCGTAAGGCATAATTTAAAATAAAAAAAGCGTGCGAAAAGCGTGCGAAAAAGCAAGCAATTCGCACGCTTTTAAATTAGATAACAAAAAGAACGATAATCAGCCTCTTTTGACTGATCATCGTTCTTTTTAACTTAATAACATTATGCAAATTACTTTTCAGCAACTTGTTCATCTGTAGAAGATTTTTCTTTAGCAAGCATACCTTTTTCAGCAACTTTGAAGAATGGATAGTACATAGCTCCGGCCAAAACTAGTTCGACAGCTGACCAAACGGCAGCACGCCAATCCCAACCAGTAGCCATCAATGGTCCAATAATTGGAGGCATTGTCCAAGGAACCATGGCAACAGGTGCATTCATCAAACCTAATTGAATTAGGAGATAACTTCCTGTAGCTAAGATCAAAGGAATTACGATAAATGGAATCATTGTCAATGGATTCATAACGATAGGGAATCCGAAAATAACTGGTTCGTTAATTTCAAACAAGGCTCCAGGGAAAGCAACTCGTCCAAGATCTCGATAAGTTTTACTTTTAGAGAATAGCATTAATGCAACTAAAGTAATTGTGGCACCAGTACCACCAACATTAACCATCAAACTGGAGAATCCAGCAGCTGTGGCATAAGGAAGTGGTTGATGATGTGCAAAAGCAGTTCCGTTAGCAGCTAAAAATTGTAGAAAAATTGGATCAGCAATTCCTTCCAAAGTCATATCACCGTGAATACCGCAGACCCAGAGCAAACTTACTAGGAATGTGTAAACCAAGATACCTGGCAATGTGTTCATCGCAAACAATAATGGATGGAAAATTGATTGAATTACTAAATTAATATCAATATGCAATGGCATACGGATAAACCAGAATAGAACTAAAATAACGAATCCTGGTAATAATGAAACAAATGAATTGGAAACGGCTGTTGGTACTCCGTCTGGTAACTTAATAATAATATTCTTTTTAATAAAGAAATTTAAAATTGTGACGGATATCATAGCAGTTATAATAGCAGTAAATAATCCAGATGATGAGAAATTATTGGTATCTAATTTGAACTTGTCATTGAATGAAACAATCACAAACGCCATCGTTGATAGTCCGGCACCTGAAATAGCATCAACCCCCAGCTCTTTAGCTAATTCATAACCAATTCCGATAGCAGCAAGCAATGAAATTATTCCAAAAGAACCGTTAACGGCTACTCCAATCATATTCATATATGGTTTAATGAAGTTTTCCCACGCCGTTATTGGAATGTTACCAACAATTAGGAATATACTACCACTGATAATAGCTGGAAGTGTTAGCACTAACCCATTACGTATAGAAACTAAATATTTATTATTACCGACTTTTGACATCGGTGGCATAATCGTATTTTGTAGCCAATCCATGAAGTTTTTCAAAAGTCCGTACCCCTCTTTCCGTTGTAGAACGATCTTGCAACAGAGAAAGTATATTCTTGTAAGCGCTATTATTCAATAGGTATATACCAAATTTACTAAACTATATATATTAGTTCAAAATGAATTCATTATTCTTCCATTTTTTGATGATTCCCTGATAAATTCGCATAAATTTTCAAAAATTATTCTTAACTTCTCGAATTCTTCATACATATTTGGTTTAATATGGACTTAAGGAGGATTTAAAACCTTGAAAAAGTTAAATATCATTTTATTAGGACTAGTTTCTTTAATCACAGTTGGAATTTTCTCAACTCAGAACGTCAAAGCGGATGATTTAAATGATCAGCCTGTAATGACTTTAGGAACTTCATTAACATCAAGTCAGCGACAAGGAACAATTGATGCTCTTTCTTCACAAGTCAGTGGAAATTATAAGACCATCACTGTTACCGGTGACACTCTGGTGAAATATTTGAACCCTAGTGGTAGTAATTTCACAAGTACTAACGGAGTTTGGTCATCAGCCTTGATTCAAAAGACTTCATCCGGTTCTGGTATTAATGTTAAGATCGTCGATTATAATGGAAAGAACAACATTACCACTATTACAGCCGATCAATATCGTAATGCCGCCGTTACAGCTGGTATCAGCGATGCTAATATCTATGTAACTTCAGCTACACCAATCGACGGTTCTGGTGCTTTAGCCGGAATCTACGCAGCCTACGCAAATAGTGGCGACGCTTTAAATCAAAGCCAAGTCAACGCTGCGCAAAAGGAAATGAATGTTTTAAGTAATATTACTGATGCGAATAAGGGTACTGATGGATATTCAGATAAACAATTGAACAATGCCGTTGCTGGTATGAAATCAGATTTAGCAAATAAAGGCGATAACGTCACAGTAAATCAAATCACAACAATCGTTAATAATAATTTACAAAAGAACAATCTACAAAACATTATCAACAACAACCAAAAGCAACAAATCATTAACTTAATGGTACAAATCAGAGATTCTGGTGCTTTGAAGAATTCAAACTTTAAGGAACAAGCTCAAAAACTAAGTAGCGATATCATGAGTAAGGCTAAAAACGTATTTAACAACCTAAACACTCAAGAAAATCGTAACTTCTTACAAAGAATTTGGGACAGTATCGTTTCATTCTTCAGCGGTTTGTTTAAATAATTTATAAACAACATCTTCTTATTTAGAAGATGTTGTTTTTTTATACCCGTGAAGTCTATGATTACATCAATACAAGTATAGGAAGTACAAATTCATGGATATTAAAACTTACTGGAACAATTTCAAAAAACAACATCCAAAAGTCACAACCAACGATTACGAAGCCTTCTCACTAGGTGGCGAAGACGATATTAAGGAACAGGACTTGTTAGCCAACCTAATTAAAAATGGCATTAAAACTGCCACAACATCAGCCTATGATCTTTATAAACAAGACAAAACTGATCCTTTACCTCAAGTAGGTGAATACGGAATCATTTTAGATGGTCACAATCAACCTACCTGCATCACTAAAACAGTTGTCGTAGAAATCGTTCCCTTCCTACAAGTCTCAGCTGAACACGCTTATCACGAAGGTGAAGGAACTCGGGGTTTGGATGAATGGCGTAAAGATCATTGGAAATTCTTCAAACAAGAGTATGCCGATGAGCATCATCCCTTCAATGAGGAACTTCCCTGCGTCTGTGAAGTTTATAAGGTGGTTTACAAATAAAAAAACAACTTAAACGGTATTTCTACCATTTAAATTGCCTTTTACATATTATCCATAGTTTTATTCAACAAAGCATCAACACGATTGTTACCTACATTAGTTGCGTGACCTTTAGTCCATTCAAAAGTCTTCTTAGGAACGGTTGGCAAAAGCTGATCCAATTCACGCCACAATTCGACATTCACCGGCGTACTACCATCAGCTTTTTTAAAGCCTCTCCTTTTCCAACCATTGAGCCAATTCTGAGTGATAGCGTTAAGGACATACTGAGAATCTAAGACAAATATCGCATTTTGTTGGTTGATTTTAAGCTCATTTAATCGTTTAATACTCTGAATCAGGGCCATTATCTCCATGCGATTATTTGTCGCTCCGAATTCTCCACCAGTTCCTTCATATGTCTGGTCATGATTACTGATGTGATAGGCCCAAGCGGCTTTATCAGAACTCTTAACATGACCACCCTTAAAGTTACCATGATTTCTGGAACCACCGTCGGTATAAATAACTACGTCAAAATCTTCAATATTCGAAACTTTATTGGAACTTTTCTTTGTGGTTGTTTTTCTACTATTATAAGAATCTTTTCCATCTAGAAAAGCTTGTGCTTGTGTTTTATCTGGAAAACTTTTATATCTAGCTCCGGCAAAACCATCGACTTGAGCCTTACAGTCAGCCCAAGTTAAATAGATTCCTGGTTTTTTACCGCGTCGTACTGCATAATATTTTTGCAATGTCATACCTCATTTGGTTAATTTTTCTCAATAATAATTATATAATAATATCTTGTTGGGGTGAATTTATGAAAAAAGGGCAATGGCCAATTCTCTACATCCACGGATTCCGTGGTGGAGACTATACGACCAAGAAAATGATCGAATCTGCTTTAAAGTGTAACGGTAAGGATAAAAGTCAGTTTCTCAAAGCAATCATTGATTGGAAGGGAAAAATCACATACGAAGGGACTTGGACTGAGGATGAACATCCCATTGTTCAAGTTGTTTTTCAAAACAAATGGGTTGGTAGTAACCAAATGGCATATTGGTTAGCCAAGCTATTATTTGACTTGCGCTTAAAGCACGAGTTCACAACTTATGATGCAATTGGCCATTCTCTAGGTGCCGTTTCACTGGTACTGGTCAATTTGAAAGAGAAAATGCGTCCCTATATGCCTAGGTTGAAAAAATTAGTACTCATCGCTGCCCCATTTAACGGCATTATTGGTTTGGGAGATCTTCCCAACATCAACCGAATCAAGCCGAATGGACGTCCAGCTTTCATGAGTCCAACCTACTTTAGAATTTTTATGAATGAAAAAAGTATTTCAGACGATTTACGCGTTTTGAACATTTTTGGAAATGTTGATGATCATTCTAATACTGACAAATACATTTCCGTTACATCTGCTAAGTCTATTTCTTACATTCTCAAACCGCGAGTAAAAGAATACACCGAATATCTTATTAAGGGCTCCAATGCAGAACACTCAATGCTTCACGATGATTCAGAGATTCTAAATATGGTCAACGGGTTTATTTATTATAATCCGCTGTCATAACGTTATATAATTACATTACGACTACAGTTTTAACAGAGATTTGGAGGGGATTTCTATCAAAGCTTGGGAATTATTCAAATTAGATTTAAAGAGGACGTTAAAATCCAAGCCTGCAACGTTATTGATGCTGGCTTTGGTTATTTTGCCATGTCTGTACTGCTGGTTTAATGTTTGGGCCCTATGGGACCCTTACTCTAACACTAGTGGTCTAAAAGTTGCCGTTTATTCAGCCGATACACCAGTTGAAGTACAAGGTCAAAAAATTGAAATTGGTGATCAATTAATCGACAACCTTAAAAAGAATCATAAACTAGGTTGGACTTTTGTCAACTCTAAAGAAGAGTTAGACCAAGGTGTCAAAGATGGTTCTTACTATGCTGGAATTTATATTCCAAAAACTTTTTCTAAGGATATCATCAGTTTCTTATCTGGAACGATCAAGAAACCGAAATTGGTATTTAAGGTAAACCAGAAAATCAATGCGATAGCCCCGAAATTGACCGAAACCGGGGCGACGACGCTGCAGAATACGATTTCTTCTGAATTCGTAGGAACCATCAGTAAAACTATTACACAAGCTTTGAATAAGTCGGGAATGGATATCAAAGATAACCTTCCAATGTTAAGACGATTCGAGTCTCTATTAGTAACCACTGATGACAATCTGCCCGAATTACAAGACATCATGGACAAAGTACAAAAAGCTAATACTTTGGTTCCTAACTTGAATCAAAAATTGAATCAAGTTAATGATATGTACGGCTACTTGCCATTATTGAACGAAGATGCTAACAAACTAGTTAATGTCAATAATGTTTTGCCATTAGCCGATGTTGGTGGCACAGCTGCTAAACAACTTAAAAATAAGATTCCAGAAATCCAAAATGCCGGTACTCAGATCAATGAGGTCGATTCCGACTTTAGTAAGATTTCTGGCTTAATGAGCACAAGTATCACCCAAGTCGAAAACGGCTTGCAAGTTATTCAAAAAGTTCAAAACGTCATGCCTGAAGTTCAAAAACTTGGTGAAGACGCTAAGAACGCTACTGACAAGACAACTTCTGAATTGATTCCTAAGATTCAACAAGCCTTGCCAGTTATCAAGACAACTATCGATACTGGTTTATCAATGGTTTACAACCTTGGTAAGCAAATCAGTTCTTCTGCCGAAATGATCAATACTTTAATCGACAAGATCAAAGAAGATCCAACTAATCAACAGTTTAAAGAACAATTGAAGACAGTTATTCAAAATATTGCCACTGACTCAACCCATTTGGCAAAAGTCAGTCGTCAGGTAGCTTCAGCCTTAACTGATCTCCAAAACTTCTTCAACCGCTTAGCTGAACAATTAGGCAAAGATAAGTTGACCTTACTCGATACACCTATTCAACATCTAAACGATTTAGCTACGTTAAATGATACTTTAGCTGCTAAAGCTAATGACATTTTGAACAATTATGACAGCTTAGATACGACCGAATTACAAAGTAAGTTAACTGATTTACAAACACATGCAAACCAAGTTGCTGACGGCGTAAATACAATCAAGAACATTGATATCATGAGTTCTGTTTCTACAATTATTTCCGATATCAACAGTTTCCTTAAAGAACTCAGCTCCACATTAGGAACATTCAACACGGACATCATCCCAACAATCCCAGGACTTTTGAACAATACCGAAGGCATTCTAAATACTGCCCTCAGCTATCTACAAAAGTATCAAAAACAATTGCCTGCCGTTGGAAATGAGATTCACGATGCCAACCAACTATTGAACGGTAACATGAACAATATTGTTACCGGAATTGGTATGTTGAACGACTTTTACGACAATGACTATCCAACATTGAAGAACAAGTTAGCCAAAGCTACCTTCTTCGTTCAATATGAATTGCCATCAATCGAAAATGAATTAACAACTACTTTGAATTTAGTTAACTCAAAGACGCCAGAACTAGAACAGGCTCTATCAACTGCTAATGACTTTGCCGAAAACGACTGGCCACAGTTGAAGAAAGATATTCATCACTCTGCTACCTTATTGAAGAAAGGTAAGAAAGACGTTGACCTCGGTGCCATTATTCGTTTAATGAAATCCGATGCCAACAAGGAATCCGACTTCTTCTCTAACCCAGTTAAGTTGAAGCAAGACAATCTTTATGACGTACCAAATTACGGATCAGCCAGTGCCCCATTCTATCTAGCCCTCTGTATTTGGGTCGGAGCACTATTGCTATCCAGTGTCTTCACCGTCCATTTCAAACTAGATGATAAACAGAAGTATCTCTATACATTCAGACAAAGATTCAACGGACGTTACTTAACATTTGGCTTCCTAAACCAATTACAAGCCATCTCAGCCGCTTTAGGTAACCTCTTCATCTTGCATGCTTACACTAAGGAAAAGATTTGGCTAATCGTATTCTGTATGTTAGTCAGCTTCGTCTTCATATCCATATTGTATTCACTAGTCCAGATGTTCGGAACCGTCGGAAAAGGCTTAGGAATCATCATACTAGTGCTATCAATATCCGGAGCCGGAGGAAACTTCCCAGTAGTACTATCAGACGGATTCTTCAGAGTCATCAACCCTTACTTACCGTTCACATACGCGGTAAATCTAATAAGAGAAGCCGTTGGTGGAATATATTGGCCTAATGCAACCAAAGATATTATTATATTGTTAGCATTCGGAATCGGATTCTATCTATTAGGATTGCTATGTACAGAACCATTGAAACCATTTATGCATAAATTACATAAGAGCGCTAAAAAGAGCATGATTATTGAATAGAGAGCGTAGCAGGGTCGCTCAGCTCCCGAGGATTAAGACTACTTTCTCAGTTGGCTGCGAAGCAGACGACAGAGAAAGTTGACTTAACCGGAAGGAGTTGCCCCTGCGAAGCTCGTTTCCACTATTCAACATAGAACAATGGTTATAAACCAACAGAACCACCAAACTAAATTCCCGTAGATCCAGAATCCCATCCAAAAAATATAAAAAAAGGGAGAGAAGTAATACGAGCAGTCCTCGTACGAAATTTTTTAATGACAAATCAAAAATTGAGAGACTATCGACCTTTTTTCACTAACAACTTCTGCTGGGACTTCCCTAGCCGCTATAGTCTAAAAGAGGTTAGTGAATTTCTCGATGAGGATATCGATCCGACAACCCAATATATTTCTAACACTGCAAAAGTCATCATGAAGAACAACGGTATTTACTGGTTCGTTCAGAAAAAGGGTATGGAACAACTTTCTGCTTTGATTAGTGTCAGTGACATTAACTTACGTGAGCATTCCGGGGCTTTATTAGTAACCTTCAAAGATGAATATCTAGATGACGCAGGTAAAAAAGAAATCGCTGATAGATTACTAGTCTTCTTACGTGACCAAATCCTTTTAACAGAGATTTCAATTAACGATTTAGACCGCTTAGTTCAAGAAAACTTCACAAATAATGGTTATACTATCTCTAACAACAAGTTAATAAAGAGGAGTTAACAAATATATGTACACATATGGTTTCTTCGGTCCCAGCTATTTTCTGATAATTATTGGTCTTGTTATCAGTCTCTGGGCATCATGGTATGTAAATCATAATTTCCAAAAATATGATGAAGTTCCTAGTCACCACGGAACTAGTGGTGCTGATGCTGCTAGATTTATTCTTGATAACGCTGGGCTTCAAAATGTTCAAATTCAAAGAGTTGGCGGTAAATTAACCGATAATTATAATCCTACCAACAAAACGTTGAATCTTTCTGAATCTACTTTTGATTCAACGTCTGTCGCTGCCATCGGTGTAGCGGCCCATGAATGTGGACATGCTATCCAAGACCAAAAAGGTTATGCACCAATGAGATTGAGAGCAGCTTTGGTTCCTGCCGTAAATATCGGTTCCAACTTCTCTATTCCTTTGATTCTATTAGGCGTAATCTTAGGTGCTAACCAAACTTTAATTCAAATCGGAATTTGGTTATTCGCTTTAGTTGTTTTGTTCCAAGTTGTTACATTGCCAGTTGAATTCAATGCTTCTGGCCGTGCCGTTAAGATCTTGAGTGGCAGTACACTAGTTGATAGTGATGAAATACCGATGGTCAGACAAGTTCTTTTCGCCGCTGCCTTAACGTATGTAGCTGCTGTAATCTCAACTGCTCTACAACTATTACGTTTGATTCTGATTTTCGGTGATCATAGAAATTAAGCCAAAGTCGCGAAAGCGGCTTTTTTTGTTTTCAAAATAAATAGGCAAAAATTAGATTTTATTAGTATTTTGAAGTAAACTTTCCTTATAAATAAATAGAGGGGAATTTATTTTATGATTGATACTTGGATCATCTGGCTAATTCTCATAATTTTAACGGTCAATACCATCTCGGCACTTATAACTGTCTTCCACAGGCCTCGTAATATTGTTACTACCTGGGCCTGGATCTTAGTCCTTGTCTTACTACCAATCGTAGGTTTCCTTATCTACGCATTTCTGGGACGTGGAATTGCTCAAGAAAAGATATTTAATATCAGTAAACAAGAGCATTACAGTTTAAGTCAGTTAAAAAGAATGGCGATAGCTGCTCAAAAACGGCCACAGAATGCTTCACGTTACGATGAAACACACTATGCGGACCATATAATTAGATTTTTCAATGAGACTGAGGAAGCACCGTTAACTCGTCATAACGAAATAAAACTTTACTTCGACGGAAAAGAAAAATTCGAAGGTATGTTCGAAGATATCCGTCAAGCTAAAGAAACCGTTCATGTCGAATACTATGCCTTTATTAAAAGTGACATTGGGGACAAGTTTCTTGATCTCTTGACACAAAAAGCTAAAGAAGGTTTGGAAGTTCGTATCCTTTACGATCCTTGGGGTTCTGGTGGAACTAAGCCAAAATACTTCAAAGACTTTCAGGCTGCTGGCGGTGAAGTCCTACCTTTTATCACTTCCAAAAATGTCATTGCTAAAACTCGTTTGAACTATCACTTGCACCGAAAGATCGTTGTTATTGATGGTACAACTGGTTGGATCGGTGGATTCAACGTTGGCGATCAATACGTTAATACCACTGAAAAATTCGGTTACTGGCGTGACACCCATTCTAGAATCTTTGGTGCCGCTACCTTACTTTTGCAAGAGAGGTTCTTTCGTGATTGGAATGCTTCGCTCGACCGTAACGCTGAGCCACTAGCTTTCTTGGAAAAATACTTTCCATCTGACAAATTCAATTCCGATGCTAACTTACCAATTCAGATTATTTCTGATGGTCCCGATAGCCGTGAGGAAATTTTAAAAGATGGATTCATCGATATGATCGTCAGTGCTAAGAAGAGTGTCTGGATTCAATCACCTTACTTAGTTCCAGACGATGCGATGTTCACAGCTTTAACAATTGCGGCCAGATCTGGAGTCGATGTCAGGATCATGATCCCATGTATGCCTGATCATCCCTTCATTTACCGTGCAACGCAATATTATGCCAATCTGTTAACAACTTATGGCATTAAGATCTACAGCTACCAAAAGGGATTTTTACACGCTAAGACTTCCGTTTTCGATGGCAAGATCTGTTCCGTTGGCTCTATGAATCATGATTTCAGAAGTTACTCATTAAACTTTGAAGCCAATGCCTTTATCTACGACGCCAAAGTTGCCCATCAGGTTGCTCGTTCATTTGAAAAAGATATGAACGACTCACTATTACTAACACCAGAAATTATTAAAGAACAAGGAATGTGGCTCCACTTCAAACAACGTTTCTCTCGTTTGTTATCGCCTATCCTTTAAAATTAAATTACGATAAACACAATCATTCTTGGTTGTGTTTTTTCGTAAAGTTGGGAAGTTGTCTATGAAAATTCTTGTAACAGGTTTTGACCCCTTCGGTACTGACAAAATTAATCCAGCCATCGAGGCAGTAAAGAAATTACCCGATACCATTTCCAGCGCCGAAATTATTAAAGTAGAGATTCCGACCATCTTCAACAAATGTGCCGAAGTCGTTCATCAAGCTATTATTGATTACAAACCCGATTATGTTTTGGATATCGGCCAAGCTGGCGGACGTTCTGCATTGACTCCTGAGAGAGTTGCTATTAACTTCGATGACGGCCGTATTAAAGACAATGCCGGTTACCAACCACTCAATCAAACGATCCATGCAGATGGACAAAACGCTTATTTCACGCAATTGCCGGTTAAGGCCATGACTCAAGCTATTATTGAAGCGGGTATTCCTAGCTACGTTTCCACAACCGCTGGAACTTACGTCTGCAACCATATCATGTACCAAGTTCAATATATGATTGATAAAGAATTTCCCGATTTAAAAGCCGGTTTCATACACATTCCCTTCTTACCCAATCAAGTTTTAAAACGTCCAAACACCCCTTGTTTATCTTTAGCAGATGATATCAAAGGAATCACCGCTGCTATAAAAGCTATCGTTGAACGTGATGGGAAAAATGATATTGAAGTTATCGGTGGAAGTTTGAGTTAACCACACTAAAATAGCGACTAACTGAATTTTCTAGTTAGTCGCTATTTTTATTTTTCTATGAATGATAAGTTTCTGGATCAAAAAAGGTCGTCTTTCGATAAGAAATTCCATCAATTATCTGCATATCCTCTGGATTTAATTCAAAATCAAAAACATCCAGATTATCTGAAATATGATCAGGATTCGTTGACTTAGCCAGTGGAATAATTTCCTTTTGCACTAGCCATCTGATCACAACTTGAGAAGCACTTTTTTTGTACTTTTTACCAATCTTGATGATATCTAAATCATGTAAAACACCGCTACCTGGTCCACCAAAAGCACGCCAGGCTTCAACGTTCACACCTAAATCACGGCTATAATCGGCAGCTTTTCTTTGAGCAAAACCGGGATGATATTCCAATTGATTAACCACTGGTTTGACCTCAGAATCCACGATCAAGGAACTCAATTGTGAACCGTCGAAATTAGAAACCCCAATAGCTTTAATTAAACCTTTTTTATAATATTCTTCCATAGCAAGCCAAGTTGAAGCATTGATTTCACGCCAATCTTCATGCCACATTTTGTTGGCTGGCCAATGGATCAAGTACATATCTAAGTAATCTAGCCCCAGACGTTCTAATGAATCTTCAATCGATTGCTTAGTTTTTTTATAACCATGGTGATCATTCCAAACTTTGGTCGTTACAAAAATATCATCACGACTCAAACCATTTTCATCTATGGCTTCACGAACTCCTTGACCAACACTTTCTTCGTTGTCATAAGCTGTGGCTGTATCGATCAAGCGATAACCACTCGCAATCGCATTCTTAACAGCATCGACCGTCTCCACACCCTTGGGGATAATCGTTCCGAAACCTACAATAGGAATTTGATAACCATTATTTAATGTGTAAGTTGAATTCTTGTCCATAGTATCATCTCCAACATTGTCTGGTTATGAGAATGATACCAACTGGATAATAACCGTGTAAATTTTTTGATATTAGATTATCCAAAAAGGCGATTAAAATATTAATGTTGCCGTCCTCCACAAAAATTGGAAATGTGTTGGAATGCTTCTTACTCAAACCTGGTTGTAGCATTAATACTAACTGATGTAGTTGAAATATGCCGTCGTCCGCAAAAAATCTGTGGGCCACTGGAACGTGGTGGACACGGCTTGAAGCTAATAATTTTTCACTCTGTGAAAAATCATGGATCTCCAAGTCCGGTCTT
>DXCM01000032.1 GCA_019116025.1 Candidatus Companilactobacillus pullicola
ATAGTGAAACGGGATAATAGACTCTATCGGCTGGACTGATATGGAGATAGGATTGGTGTTCAATTCCAAATCGTCATCATAAGTATTATAGAAACGATAGACTGGTTCCCCATTGGCGGTCTTGATAGGAGTTATATTCTTTTCAGTTTTTTCAACCTTCTCTAGTTTCTTAACAACATTGGAGAATTCTTTAGGAGAATTTTTAGAACGAAGAATTTCAATAATACTCTTACTCATATTAGATTTACCTCACTTGTAAATCATTATAAGCTTTTTTAAAAATATGGGAAATGAACATAGTTATAATATTATTTGACAATAGTTGAAATTTATACAAGGGCTTACAATTTAGTTAAATCAATAAATTGTGGAGGAATTTTATGTTAGATTTAACCAAAACACCATATAACCTTTCAACAGAACAAATAAAATACATTGATAATCAGATTAATAAAATGACATTACCAGAAAAAATTGGTCAATTATTTTTTGTAATTGGTCAAGATGAGGACAATGTTGACTTAAAGCAATTCGTTAATAAGTATCATCCTGGTGGGATTATGTATCGTCCTGACAGTGCTGAGAAATTAAAGCGTGAGATCAAAACTATTCAAAAGGAATCTAAGATTCCTGCTTTTGTCGCCGCTAATCTTGAAGCCGGTGGTAATGGACTTTTGAATGAGGGAACTTGGTTTGGACGTCCAATGTCTGTTGCCGCAACTGATGATCCTAAGCAGGCTTATAATTTAGGTGATATTTCTGGTTATGAAGCTGCCCAAGTTGGCGACAATATGTCCTTCTCGCCTATTGTGGATATTGATAATAATTTCCGTAATCCAATTATGAACGTAAGAACCTTTGGTAGTGATAAATATCGTGTCATGAGGATGGTTGATTCAGAAGTCAAAGGATTAAAACACAATAAAGTTATTCCTGTAGCCAAACATTTCCCTGGCGATGGTGTTGATGAACGTGATCAACATCTTGTTAGTTCAGTTAATTCTTTGGGGACCGACGAATGGATGAATTCATATGGTCAGATCTATCGTCACTTGATCAAACGTGGATTACCCGCTGTTATGATTGCTCATATTATGCAACCGGCTTGGGAACGTAAGTTAGATCCTGGTATTGAAGATAAGGATTTACGACCTGCTTCAACTTCAAAACTTTTGATCGATGGTTTGTTACATCAAGAGTTGAAATTTAACGGGATGACAATTACCGACGCCACACCAATGCTTGGTTACACTTCCATGTTGCCAAGAGAACAGGCTATTCCTGCTACGATCAATGCTGGTATTGATATGATTCTCTTCAATAAGAATATCGACGAAGATTATAAGTTCCTCACGGATGCTGTAAACGATGGCACTGTTTCAATGGAACGTGTCAATGAAGCTATTCGTCGTATTTTGGGAACTAAATTAGCTCAAGGTATCATGAATACAGACAATCAATTGATCCAAGAAATTCCTGAAAAATTAGATTTACAATTAGAGGATCATAAGGCTAGAACCGTTGATTTGGCTAAACATGCGGTTACTTTAGTTAAAGATCGTGATAAAATTTTGCCCGTCAATAGTAAGAAGTATCCTCGTGTCCGTCTAGTCGTTCTTGGCGATAGTGATGATGGTGGTTTTAAAGAAGGTGGACATGTAACTGCTCTCTTCAAGAAAGGACTTGAGGATCAAGGTTTCAAGGTCTCATTGTTTGATCGTAAAAATCTCGACTTCCACGAAGTATTTGAAGAAGGAGTTCAAGATCTAAAGGATAAATTTGATTTGGCTATCTACGTAGCTAATATCGAAACTGCAAGTAATCAGACGACAACCAGAATTGATTGGATACACTTGATGGCCGCCGATGCTCCTTGGTACATGCGTTCTATTCCAACCTTATTTATTTCCATGTGTAATCCATATCATCTCTTTGACATTCCTGATATTTCAACAATGATCAATGCTTATACTGGTAATCCCGAATCAATTGATGCTGTTATTAAGAAAATTACTGGTCAAGAAGAATTTCTTGGTAAGAGCCCGGTAGACCCATTTTGTAATAGATTAGATACTAGACTGTGAGGTAGAAAAAATGAATATTAAAAACATCCAAGTAAACCATATGACTGAGCCACTAGGATTCGATCTTAGTGATCTTAAAATTGAATTTGCGGTAAACTCTGAAAAAAACGTAACTCTAGAGAAAAAGTTAGAAATTTTTGTTGATGATAAGTCTGTTTATCAAACTGATTGGCAAGCTTATACGAATAACTATTTCCAACCTGATTTAAAACTAAAACCAAGAACTAGATACAACTTCACTATAAATGTACGCAATACTACTGAAAATATCTCTGCTTCTGCAACTAGTTTCTTTGAGACTGGCAAGATGGATGAACCATTCTCTGCTAAATGGATCGGTAACAATAATAAAGATATTCAAAATACCCTTCTTAAACGTAACCTAGAGCTTTCCAAAGAAGTAAAATCAGCTCGTATTTACATGTCAGGTTTGGGTGTCTATGAATTAAATATCAATGATAAAAAAGTTGGAGATGAACTTCTAGCACCTGGAACAACTAACTATGATAAGTTGATTCAAGTTCAAACATATGACGTTACTGATTCATTTACTCAAGGCAATAATACAATCGAAATTTCTCTTGGTGATGGTTGGTATAAGGGTAATTTAGGCTTTGATGGTGGCAAGGACAAGATTTACGGTGATCAACAACGTGCCATTCTAGAACTACATTTGCTTTATGCTGATGGCACAGAAGATATTGTTAATACTGATGATCAATGGCTAACAACCGCTGGAAAAATTACCAAGTCTGCCATTTATTATGGTGAAGATCTTGACGATACAATTGTTCCCGATAATTGGGTTGAAGCTAGCGTCTTGGACTACCCTATCGATACTTTAGCTGACAGATTAAGTTTGCCACTCAAAATTCAAGAGTACTTACCCGCTAAAGAACTGATACATACACCTAAAGATGAACAAGTTATCGATTTTGGACAAAATAATGTTGGCGTGATTGAATTTTATAACCGTGAACCAAAGGGAACTAAGGTTACTATCCAAGTCGGAGAAATTCTTCAAAAGGGTAACTTCTATCGTGACAATTTACGTGAAGCTAGAGCAGCCTTCACTTATATCTCGGATGGTACTAATAAGTGGATTCGTCCACACTTTACTTATTATGGCTATAGATATATCAAGGTCTCTGGAAATACTCAACCACTACAATTAAAAGATTTTCGCGCTGCTGTAGTCTATTCTGATATGAAAATGACTGGTGCTATTAAGACTGATAATCCGGAAGTTAATCGCTTATTTGAAAATGTCCAATGGAGTCAAAAAGGCAATTTCTTTGATGTACCAACGGATTGCCCTCAACGTGATGAACGTTTGGGTTGGACTGGAGATGCTGAAATATTCTCCAACACTTCAGCTTTCAATATGAATGTTTATGCATTCTTCAAAAAGTATGCTAAAGATATGAAAGTTGAACAAAATAGCCATAATGGTATGTTGACGATGTATGCTCCTTCCCTTCACGTTGACGAAGGTGGAGCTGCCATTTGGGGCGATGCCGCCACAGTTATTCCTTGGAATATGTATAGTAAATATGGTGATACGGCTATTTTGAAACAAAACTATTCTAGCATGAAAGGCTGGGTCGACTGGATCCATCGTAATGTTGAAAAGAGTGGTACTGGACTTTGGACAGGTTCTTTCCAATTCGGTGACTGGTTATCTCTTGATAGTGAAAATCCAGCTGTACCAAATGGTAAGACTGACGAAGACTTTATTGCTTCTATTTATTACTATTACTCATCAAGTATTGTAGCCAATACAGCTAAGATCCTAGGTAACGAAAAGGATCATAAATTCTATACAGATTTGTGTAAAGATATTAAACAGAACATTTTGAAAGAGTATATTACTGAAACTGGTCGTGTTGCTGTTGATACACAAACAGCCTATGCTCTAGTACTTGAGTTTAATCTTGTTCCTGAGAATTTGAAGTCACGTGTTGTCGCTGATTTAGTTCAACGTTTGAAGAAAGATAACGATCACTTACAGACAGGATTTGTTGGTACCCCATTCTTGTGCCAAGTTCTATCTGAAAATGGACAACACGAATTAGCAACGAAAATCTTCTTAAATGAGGACTATCCAAGTTGGCTCTATGCGGTTAAGTTGGGTGCAACAACTATTTGGGAACGTTGGAACTCTGTTTTGTCAGATGGTTCAATGAATCCTGAAGGTATGAATTCCCTTAACCACTACTCAATTGGAGCCATTATGGAATGGGCTTATAAGTATGTTCTAGGCCTTCACGATCAAGACAATGGGTATCAAACCGTTTACGTTGAACCTAAGTTTGACTACAGATTGAAACATATCAGTGGCCACTATGACAGTTCTTACGGCGATTTGAAGATTAAGTATGATCTTGAAACAGATGACAATCACACGATTGCTTTACAAATTGATGTTCCTTACGGACAAACTGTTAAGTTAACTCTTCCAAGAATTGGTTCCAGTGTTAATGTTGATGGTCAAAAAGTAACTGATCAAGTAATCACGTTAACAAATGGTCATCATGAGATTTCATACATCCCTACTTCCGATTATATTGGCAGATATACCATAGACAGTAAGCTTGCAGCTATTACAGCTGATAAAGAACTTTTTGACAAGATTAAGTCAGTCACAAAAGAATTAGATATGTTCAATGATCCAGAAAATGTTGATCGATTAGGACATATGTCAATTAAAGAGGCTAATATGCTCTTCCCATTTATCAACATCCCTACTTCTGAGATGGAACAGATCAATCAAATTCTTACAAGTACACCTGTTTTAAGTGAAAGGGAGGCTCAAGATGTTAGTGAAACAGTATAATAATCCAATAATTAGAGGGATGCGTCCCGATCCTAGTATCGTCCGTGTCGGCAAGTTTTATTATATGGTCAACAGTACCTTTGAATATTATCCAGGAATAACTTTAGCCAGAAGTACTGATTTGCTTAACTGGGAAACTTTACCTAGCGTAGCAACCAAACACTCTCAAGCCGACCTAACAAAATCCAAGTCTAATGAAGGTGTTTTTGCGGTTTGTATCAGATATCATAACGATAAATTCTATGTGATCACGACTAACTTTGCTGAATTCAAGACTTTTATTATTACCGGAAGTTTAACAGCTGATGGTAACGTTTCTTGGGATGATCAACGTATCAACATTAATGTCAATGGAATTGATCCTGATATCTTCTTTGATGGCAACCACACTTATGTTCAATACACTGGCTATCTTGAATCTGGGAAAAAGGCTTTACAACAGGTTGAAATTGAATTGGATACTGGTCGTATTTTGGATGGTCCTAAGGTGTTAACTGCTGGCACAGGTGGTCGCGATGTCGAAGGTCCACATATTATTAAAAAATCCGACTACTACTACCTCTTGGCCGCCGAAGGTGGAACTGGTTTAGGCCATATGATTACTATTTTCAGAAGTAAAAATATTTGGGGACCTTTCGAAAGTTGTCCGGATAATCCGATATTTACCAATCGAGATCGTGCTGATGAGCCTCTGCAAAATATTGGTCATGGCGATTTGTTCCAGGATGAAAATAAGAATTGGTGGCTAGTTTGTTTAGGTACCCGCCCTATTAATATCAATTTCAAAACTTTTACTAACACTGGTAGAGAAACACTACTTTATCCAGTCGATTGGAATAGCGACTGGCCCGTAATTAACAAAGGTATTCCTACAGAAGTAGTTGATATGACAGAATTTCCAGAACATGCTAAAACTTTGCAGTCGCAAGACTTAAATGAGTTCGTAGATACTTTTGAGAATGCAATTTTAAACCCAGAATGGATTTCATTGAGAAATTCATTAAACGATAGATTAACAATTGAGCCCGACAATCTAACACTAACTGGTTCTGAATCAACTCTTTCAGACATTGATACACCATCATTCTTGGGCTTGAGACAAACTGAGCCTGACGAAACTTTTGAGATCGAATTAAATGCTGACAATTGTCAGTTAACTGATGGTCAGATTGGTGTCGCTGTGACAATTGACAGTACCCACTTTGCTAGTTTGATGATCAGGAAAAATAAGAACGGTCATTTTGATTTGATTAAGACAGTTCACGTTTTTGACCTAGTTGTTGAAGAAAAAATTGCTGGGATCAATGAATTACCAAAGAAGTTCAGTATTATCAATCACCCTTCTAACAAGGAATTCTTAGTACAAACTGTCGACAACGAAAACCTAGGCTTCAAAGTTGCCGCAATGCATTTTTCAAATGAAGCCATCAGTGCTTTGAATACTGGAGATATGTTAGGAATCTATGTTTTAGGTAAAGATGCCAAGATTTCCATTAATAAAGCACGTCGCTTCCCTATTAATAGGGAAGAAAAATAGTTTTACCTCACTTAACCATATACTTATAAAAGAACAGGATTGGGAATAATTTTCCTAATCCTGTTTCTTTTTTAATATTGAATTTCGACGGGTCCTAATAACCCAGATGGTTTAATAAGCATATATTGTGATAGAAAATCCTGTTGTTTAATCCCTAAATTATTTACCACAAGTATTTCTATGTTATTAAGCCCTACATTTAAGTACTTAGATATATCATTAAATTGATATGGATAAGCTATTCTTGTGCCTAAAAGGTGTCCATTTAACTTAACGGTTGCCACCTCATTAACTGTACCAAGATTTAAGGACATTGTCTCAAGTACCTTATCTAAATTGAACTGGAATGAATACTTCATATTACCACTGAATTCTCTTAATCCTTCTAGCGAGTTAACATTTACCAATTCATCAAGGTTTCGTCTTGATTCAAATTTAGGATAAGATTCAGCTGAAGCTACTGATAAATTTATATTCTGTAAATTTAATGATACATTATGGCTCAATTTAGTATCAGAAAGTACATTGTATTTACTCCCCTTTACTAGTATTATTGACTGTCCCGCGGCTAAGTGTAATTGGTATTTACCATCTGTAACATTGATTAGCTGAAGTGTATTCGTCATTGCATCGTATTGATAGACAAAGTTTTCTTTGATAGAAATATTTGTATCAATTGTCTTCGTAGGATCTTCATTTAGAAACATTAATAAATGATCATCTTCATTTTGATAATTGTAAAACCTTAGATAAGGTTCAATAGAGTCTGCTTTAATAAAGACATCTTTGGGGGTTAGATTAACGGGTAGTTCTTTTAAATCTACCTTCTGTCCCAATAATTCAATAAACTCTTTAATATTATCAAGTGATTCATCTTGCTCTGGATAATTATTTATAAAGAGTAATTTTATATCATTCTGGTGAAATTTCTTCAGAGTTTCTACTAATTTATGTGGAATATATTTAGTTCCTGGAATAATCAGAGTGTCAAATTTTTCATGATTAATTTCAAAATATCCTTTTTGAATATTTGCAGATTCTAAATAGTCTAATGGAGTGATTTCACAATCAATCTGATTTTGCATAAGCATCTTGACAGGTTTTTCAAACGGCATAGCGTCCTTATCCAACCATTCTTCTTCGGCATGATATAGAACCGCTACATGAGCAATATGTCTTCCACCACTTAAAATGTGTGATAGACGATTCATATAATTAAATAGTTCTGCATAAGATCTGTTCTCAGGTTCATGACCGTTAGAATAAAAATGTGGTGGACAATCTGGATCTGGAAACTTGTTGGGATTAAAAGCATGTGGCACAAAATGATTAACGCCACGTACGATCATATGATCGGCAATAAACTTCATTAACGTTAGTCCTTCTGCCCAACCATAGGCTCCAAATACCTCACTCATAACGCGACCATGTTTCTTAGGATCTAAGTGACCTAAGGAGGCACCCATTTTTGCTAATCCATAGTGGAAGAATTCACCATTCCAGCCTGCCCCAGTCATTGACTTGAACCAGGTATTATCCATTCCAGGCATAATCTGGTTTAAGACAACATCGATTCCGGCCATATCTTGAGCATCTAAAGCACGAAAATAATGTCCAGCACCATATCCAAGTCTGGTGTGTGAACCGTTGTCTTCAATCAAATGTCCAATATAACTTACTCTGTGTTCATGACACCAATCACCTAAAATTTTTGTAAAATTATGGGCATATAATTTGCTGACAAGGTTCATGTACTTATAACGGATTTTCTTTTCTTGACCGTTGGCTGACACAGTGGTTAATAATGGCAATTGCAGATAATCGCTATCAAAAAACTCTTCTAGCATATTATCACGCCAAGGTAATACCATTTCATCAACGCCGAGACGTGATTCAGCTCCGTGATGATTGCCAAATCTAGGCTCATCACTAAAGAAACCAGCAATGACGTTCCCAAACATTTCCTTATAATGTTCATAATGCGGTTTGTAAACTTCATTCAATAATACTTTTGTTGCATTGGCAACTAATGGATTTAAATATCCCTCTGTTTCCTTTTCACCACCATGAATTGTCTCGATTAAAGTAAATATTCTCCATTCTCCGTCGGGTACATTCCAAGTAAGTAAACCCGCTTTCAAAGAATCAGTGATATCAATTAATGAATTAGCGTCAATTTTATCATTACCAATCTTTTTTGCAGCAATTACTTTTAGAATCTTTTCCGGCTGCTGGGCATTTGGGTCAGTAGGTTGAAATCTTTTGTCAGGACGTAAGTATTTCAAAATAATTGTTGCATCTTGTTGCGGACCACGAAAATCCAACTGTTTGATATAAAGATATTTTTTTAAATATTGTGGTAAATCATTTTTGACCTTGCCGTTAGCAAAACCAGTTGGAAAATGAGAGTCATCTAGAATCCAAACTTTCATTCCTAATCTTTTGGCCTCATTTAAAATGATATCAAGGTCTTGCCACCATCTGTCTCCTAAAAAATCGGGATGTGGACGTGATTCCAAACAAAAGGCTTTGACGCCACTATCATAAATTTTATGAATGTTATCCAATAATATTTGCTTGTCTTCGCCGTGTAACCACAGAAATGGGAAGATATAATTGTCTGTTTTATTATTTAATGCATCTGTTAATCTTGTCATAAAAATCCCGTCCTAATCAATTCTCAATACTGCATCACCAACTGATACTGATTGTTTATTATCCAAGTTATTAATTTGCTTGTATTCCATAGTATTAGTAATTACGACCATGGTTGTTGGATCATATTTTTTGTCCTTGATATCTTGCCAGTCAACTTCAGCTAGTAGCTGTCCTTTTTTGACAGTATCGCCAGTTTTTACTTTAATATCAAAAGGTTTTCCTTTTAATTCAACTGTGTTAATTCCCATATGGATTAACATTTCAACACCCTTGTCAGAAATCAATCCTAAAGCATGCTTAGTCTCAAAAACAGTAACTACTGAGCCGTTAAAGGGAGCATAAATCTTTGAATCATTATTGGGAATGACGGCAAATCCTGTTCCCATAGCACCACTAGAGAATACTTGGTCATTAACATCAGTTAGTGCAATTATTTGACCATCTAATGGGCTATCAATATTTTGATTATTTAGGATAATACCTGTTTGTGCTTTGGATTTGTCTTTATCCGTCTCGTCTTCATTAATAGTATCTTTGTAACCGAACAGATATGTTAAAACTGTTGTTACAACCAATGAAACAGCGTCAGCAATAATAAAGGCCCATAAACTGTTATCTATTCCTTTGGGATTGATATACAAAGGACCAGAGAAGATACCATTGGCACCAAAAGAATACATCTTTGCATTCATTAGTGTCATAATGGCACCACCAATACCACCACCGATAAAGGTCATAGCGAAAACGCGCTTGAATTTCAATGAGATACCGTAGATAGCCGGTTCAGTGACACCAAGAAATGCTGAAACTGCTGCAGCACCTGCAATATTTTTGGTTTTATTTTGTTTTGATTTTAACCAAACGCCAAGTGCACCACCCATTTGAGCAAAAACGGTAACAGTCAGAATTGCATTAATTGGATCATAATGCAAAGTTGTAATATTGTTCATTAATACTGGTATAAATGCATAATGTAATCCAAAAATGACAATTACTTGCCAGAAGGCACCAAGAATCACGCCGGCTACTATTGGCGCAAAATTATAAATTCCTAGAACAATTTTAGAAAGCAATTGACTAATATACGTCAAAATTGGTCCAGCTATAATCAGCGTAGGAATAATACCAACAAGAAAAGCTAAGAATGGTACGACGATTGATTTAATTGAATCTGCTACATGCTTTTTTAAATATCTTTCAGCAATAGCCATTAACCAAACTGCAAAAATTACTGGAAAAAGTGATGAAGTATAGTTAGCTAGGATAACCGGAATCCCAAAGAAACTCATTGATTTTCCAGCTGAGTAAGCTTGAACCAGTGTAGGATAACAAAGTGCTAATCCTAATCCGGCTCCGATATATTGATTGGCCTTAAAATGTTTAGCGGCCGAAAAGCCTACTAAAACAGGTAGAAAATAAAACATAGCATCACTAATAGCATACAAGATCGTATAAGTTGAGGATGTATTTGAAATAACATGAATTGATGTTAATAATGCGGTGAAGCCCTTTAGAATACCAGCAGTAGCAATAACACCAATCATTGGTCCCACAATTTCAATAATCATGTGAACAAAACGATTAAATAAGTTTTGCTTCTTTTGGTCAGTGGACTCTTTTTCTTCGCTGTCTATATCATGGCTATTGATTTGGTATTTATCCATAATAGCGTCATAAATAGTTCCAACCTTATTACCAATCACAACTTGATATTGTCCCCCACTCTTAACTACAGAAATAACTCCGTCTAAATCTTCAATAGTCTTGTCTTGAGCACGAGATTCATCCTTTAGTACAAATCTCAGTCTAGTAACACAATGAATTAAACTTTCAATATTCTCAGTTCCACCAACATTTTTAACGATGGCATCTGCTAATTCTTCATTTTTCATGTGTTCTTGACTCCTTTCCATCTCTTTTAGTTTACTTGTTTAGTTTATAAGAAAGCGGTAACATTAAAAATGTCAAGAGTTAATAAAAACTATAACAAAACTTAAGGTGATACTTTGACTCCTACCGAAAAATGGCTTCAGGGATTATCAGCATCAGAAATCAAACATCGAGATACTCATGATGATCAATTAAAAATTTATAAAGATTATCCGCGACTTCGTTCATATAATGGGCAACCTGTTTATATGTTTACTTTTAATTCAATCCTAAAATTAGCACTACAAAAATCAATTTCATTTTCTAATGAATTATCGGATGAGACGACTTTATTACTCAATCAACATACTCGTTATTCGATTGTGCCACTTCATGTCCACGATTATATTGAAATTAATTACGTTCTTAGTGGACAGGTTACAGAATGGATTGAAGGCGATAAATATACTCTAAGAAGCGGAGATATGGCCTTTATTAACACTAATACAGCTCATACATTATTAAAAACTACGGAAAAAGATATTATAATTAACATTCTTATAAAAAAAGAATACTTCACTAGCAACTTTTTGAATTACATCCCCAAAAATGGAGAACTTTCAAAATTTATTGCTCAATGTTTATCTATTGAGAATAATCAGCCGAGTTTTTTAATTATCAATAGAGCCTTATCTTTAAAATCTTTATTATTGGATATTTTAAAAGAGCAGTTAGAACACCAGCCTGGGTACAGACGTATTATGGAACTCAATTTACAGGTTTTCTTTATTAGAATTACTAGAGAGCATGAGTACGCTTTATACGGTAAAGCTAACTTGGCGGATAGTATTGAAGACTATATCGAACGGAACTTTAGAACTGTCACGTTGAAAAATGCCGCCGAACATTTTTCATTTCATCCTAACTACTTTAGTAAAATTGTTCACCAACAGACAGGTAAAACTTTCAAGCAACTGGTTCAAGATAAACAATTTGAATTCGCTAAAAATTATCTTATAAATACATCATGGTCAATTTCACAGATTATTAATGAAGTCGGTATCTCCAACCATTCATTCTTTTATCAACGATTCAATGCGCTTTATCATATGTCTCCAAAAGAATTTCGACAAAGTAAATAAGCGACACAGTCATTTATGATTGCGTCGCTTATTTTTCACTTAGATATTAAATTCATAATCTCCGCTACCTAGCTCTTTCGTTTGGTGTTTCATTATCAGTTGAGCGGTTGTATTAAAGGGTACATGTACTTGAATTTTTAAATCGTCATCAATATACTTCCAATTAACCTTAATAAGTCCTCTAGTTGAACGATAACTTAGTTTTGAACTAGTAAATTGTGATTTATCTGGAATAGTAATCTTAAACTTACGATATCCTGGTTCAATTGGTGATAGTCCCCCAATATTTTCTATGATCCAATGTTCAACACAACCAAAGGCATAATGATTAAAGGAATACGTTCCTACTGTACCGTCAGGAGCAATGCCACCCCATGATTCCCAAATAGTAGTGGCTCCGTGATCAACTTCGTAAAGCCAAGAGGGCATCTTTTTTTGTAGAAGAATAGTTTCTGCCAAATTTTTGTGGCCATATTGGCACAAGACGTCTAACAGATATGGAACACTTAAAAATCCTGTATCCAAACAATCATTATTTTTGTGAATCATCGTTACTAAATGTTCAACAGCTTGTTCTGTAGTCGTTTTATCTAACAAATTAAAGGCTATCGCTAAGACGTAGCAGCCCTGGAATTCTGCGGTAAGTTTTTGATCCTTCCAAAAATGTTTTTGGAAAGCTGTTGCTACATTTTTTGCGTAGTTTTGATAGTCAAGAGCATTTTTCTCGTCGCCTAAAACTGTAGCAATTTTGGCAAGTAATTGACTGGTATAACTTAAAAATGCTGTTGCCACGATATCCTTAGTGGCCTTGGCTGTTTCCATAGGTCCTAGGGCATCTTTTCCTAACATGTAACTAGGAAACATCCAGTCACCATAGTGAAATTTGGTATCCCAAATATATTGACTAGAATCATCTTTTTTACCTTGGGCTGCACTTTGTACTGCGAATTCATGCCATTTTTGCATAGCCAAATAGTTTTCTTTCAAAACTGATTTATCGCCATCATTCTTGTAAATTGTCCAAGGAAGCATAATTATCGCATCGCCCCACCCGGCCGAAGAATAAGTACCGGTGAATTGAGGACTGGAAGTATAGAATTCCTTTGGAGCTGGAGCGTAATCCTGAATTTGACCATCAACTCTTTGTTCAGCTCGAACACTTTCTAGCCATCGTTTTAACATGGCCGTTACATCCATATTGAATAAAGCCGTTGGTGCAAAGACCTGGGCATCCCCTGTCCAACCAGCACGTTCTCTTTGGGGACAATCAGTTGGAATCGATAGCATATTGCCACGTTGACTCCACTGAATATTTTTGATTAATTGATTAATCTCTTTATTCGAAGTTTCAAGTGAACCTAATTCTTTCATTTCTGTCATTAGAGGTACTGCTACGATTTCATTTAGTGATGGAGTTTGCATTAAACCAGTTATTTTAACATAACGAAAGCCGTGGAAAGTAAAGTCAGGTGTTAGTGTTTCAAAATTCCCTCGGCCAATAAAATAATCTGTTTGGTCCTTATTGCGGCCAGTAATGTTATTAAAGAAATGTCCCTCTTTATTTAGGACTTCGGAATGCTCAATTTTGATAGAAGTTCCTGTACTTAAATAAGTCGATAATTTAATTTTTCCAGCAATAACTTGTCCAAAATCTACTAGAATAGCATCTCCATCACGCCAGATTTTCTTTGCAGAAATGGCTGGTAATTGGTGAACATATTGTGCATCTTGAGGAATAAGATTATCTAAACTATATGAAACTTCATCCACTTTTTGACTGTTATTCCAATCTGGAGTTTGGCGAAGATCCTGTTTTTCTCCAATGAAGATGTCACTATAAATATATTTACCAGTGATTGATCTAAAATCTTGATCAGTTTTAATAATATCTTGGGTCCCATCAGCGTATGTAACAATAATTTCCCCCAAAATACCATTCTTGTTTCCAAATTGACCACCGTTACCAGTAGTACTGATGCGACCAGAATACCAACCATCGGCCAATACTACAGTCCAGTCATTATCCGTTCCTACAAATTTGGTAATATCAAAGTATTGATACTGCAGAATATTTTTATACGAGGTGAAATCAGGCATGAATTGAGCTTGAGTAATTTTTTGACCGTTTATCAGAGGATAATAAATACCATGAGCTGTCATGAATAATTGAACTTTTTTCACAGCCTTCTTCAATTTGAAATTTTTACGAAGATATTGAACAGGACGTAATCTTTGTTCTGGAGGTGTTTGTTTAGGCATCGGTTTACCACCAAACATGGCTGCTAAATCTAAAGGTGCTTCTTCAGAAACATCGGCTTGTTTAGGTTCAATCCATGTTGCATCCCAATGTTTCAACTCCGTTGTGAATGTCATTTTAGGAGACCATGGACTAATCGTCCGATAATTGTCGGTAATCCGAACTTGCCAAGTATAAGTTGTATGAGCTTGTAGTTTTGCTGAATGAAGATGAAACTGATTATTATCTGACTTAATGCGACCTGATGTGTAAATTACTTCACCTGTTTCATCCAAAATAATTATCTCAGATGAAGTCTGTAAACTGTTCTTTTTGTTACTTTCAGCACTCCATTCAAATTTGAGATTATTCAAAGGAACAACAATATCGTCATTTCCAGTTGTTAAGTTATTAAGTTTCATTGAAGTAATTTTCATAGATATCTCCTCTGTTAAAAATAAATATTCATAATATAATTTAATTAATAATGTGATTTTGGGACGGGCAAATGGATAAGAATTTAAAGACAATTATCGACCAAATACCGGTTGTTACTACCTTGGATAAATTTGAGCCAAAATATTTTAATCAATCTCAATATGGGAAGGTTTTTAAGTATTACCGAACGTTATCTGATGGAATAGATCATCAATTAAACGCGGTTGAACAAACTATCGCTATCTCTAGACAACCATTGGGACAAACTCCGTGGCATCTGCATAATTATATTGAACTGACGTTTGTCTTATCTGGACAGGCTGAAATTATGGTCAAAAACAAAACCATCAAATTGTCGACCGGTCAAATTTTATTAATGGGACAAAATACGATTCACTGTTTAAACTTGAACAATCCTAAAACAGTTATCTTCAATTTAGCTATTACAAGCAATTTTCTAACTGAAGAACGATTAATGGTCTTGCGAAAATTGAGTACTGTGGCAAAAATGTTATTTACCATCTTGCAGAATGATAACATCGATCAGGCTGAATACAGTTTTTTCAATGCAACTAATAACTTGGCTATTCAAAATACTCTAGTAGAAATCATTATTGAATATTACAAACCTGATTTCGGTAGTCAAGAAATCATTAATCTGGATGTTTTAAAATTATTAGTTGAGTTAATTCGTTTACGTCAATCTCAACAGCCACGCGTAATCGCCAATGAAACTTCCGATGTGTTTGATATGTTGATCTATATTGAAAACAATTATAAAAATCTCTCATTGACACAAATGTCAGAAGTATTTCATTTTCACCCTAATTACTTGTCAGCTAAATTAAAATCAGCTACGGGAATGTCCTTTTCACAGCTTATTTCTCTACAGAAATTGAATGCCGCCGCTGCTTATCTCATTCATTCTAATGATACCGTATCTCAAATTTCTGAACATATTGGTTATTCTGACACATCCTACTTTTACCAGGAATTTAAAAAGTTTTTCAAAATAACCCCAATTCAGTACCGTAAAAAGAATCAAACTAGTTAGAGGTCTTTATAGATCCTTGATTGGAAACTTTCTTACTGAAGTTAAAGAAAATCATAACAAGAGCAACCACTAGCATAGCAATTCCGATAACCAAAAAGGTTTGTAAACCGGCAGTAACGTTGAACCAGCCTAAAATAATAGGACTGACAATACCTCCCAAGGCATTGGAAAAAATAAATAATGACATGCCTAAAGAATTCTGCTCTTCATTAGTTAAAATGGAAATTTCATAAGGTGCGGTTGCCATAGCAATGCACATTCCCATACCAGATAAGTATGCACCAATGAATAAAAATGGAATTGAATTAGACAAAAACATAACAAAATATGAAGCTGCTAATAACAAAGCACTCATTTCTAACAAATGTTTATGGGCTATTTTTCGGATATAAGCCATCAAAAATCCTGTAATCATTCCACCCAAAGTTCCAAATGAACTAAGAACACCGGCAAGAGATGTACCGCCGACTTGTTTTTGAGAGATCAAAATAGAAAGATTATTCGAGAAGGCCGTATAGAAAAAGATAGTTAAAAAGACTAATCCAGCGATTGCAAAAACATATTTATTCATTTGTTTTAAAACATCGATAGTTGAAACCTTTTTTTGAGATGAACTCACATCAACTTTTTCAACTTTGTCTAGAGGTAACATAAAGAGAACCAAGAAAAAAACCAATACGGCTAATAAAAAGACATAGTAAGAATGGAACCACATTTTACTTCCAAGAATTCCAGCTGCTGACATCATTAAAACTGCACCTAAAGAATTAAAGGCAGTGTTAAAACCCATCATTGAAGCTCTTGACTCACCTTTAAAGAAAATTGAAATTAACATTGGTGTTAAAGTTGATACAAAACCAACTCCAATACCAACAATAAAGGCACATACTAGTAAGACAGCAATCTGACTATGCCAGAAAATAGGGACTATGCCTCCGACAATAACAGCCAATACACCGATCAAAGCTAACCTTTTCTTAGGAATACTCATAGCCAATCTACCAACAATTAAACTAATGATCAGTTGTCCTAGACTGGGCAATGAGCCAATCATCTGAACAGTGGTAGCGGGTACCTTCGGAAAAGCTCGAATAATTTCACTAAAAACTGGGGTAATCACAATTCCACACATTGATAATAAGGCTATACTTAAAATTCCGATTCGAACACGTAACTTACTCATTAAAATCAACTCCTAAACGTTTTTTATTTTTTACAAGTTATATGTTAGCGCTTACTTATAAAATCAAAAATCCATTTTTCAAAGTTGAATAGTGTTGTAATCAAAGATTATTGTGATTGATAGCAAAAATATCCTCCAAACTATTGGAGGATATTTTTTCGTAATTTAATTTAGATGGGTATGTAAATCACTGTTTTTAGAAACAATTACTAAGGCTAGTCCGTTAAACAGACTGACTTTCTCATTATCCATATTTTGATCAATAGGATTACCGTTGCCATTGCCAATTATCTTACCTTCTGAAACGTCTAAATTGACTGTTTCGTTAGCATTTTCAACAAATTTCCCATTCTCATCAATAGCTTTTAAGGCAACTAACGTCGTAGTCTCCCCTTCGTATACTTTCTGAGGTAAAACTTGTTTAGTCTTACTATTGCTAAAACGACTATCTTGAGCCACAATTTCATCTTTTCGATAGCCAACAACTTTTAGTTCACCAGATTCATATGGAATTGTCCAATTGGCAGTACAATCAACTAAATCTTTTTTACCATAACTGTGATCATTAACAAACAACTCTACTTTTTCGGCGTTACTGAATGCTCTAATTTCTACTTGACCTTGTTTGTCCAGATTCAATTGATCTTTATTCCAACTAGGCATGACGTGAATCATTGGCTTCTTAGTCCAATGTGCCTGGTAGTAGTAATAATAATCCTTAGGAAAACCACATAAATCAGCTATACCAAATTGTGAACTGATGGCTGGCCAATTAAATGGTGATGGTTCGCCATAATAATCAAAACCTGTCCATAAGAAGACCCCTCCCATGTAAGGATTGTCTTTCAAGTATGACATGACGGTTTCAGGATGAGCTGTTCCACCTACTCCAGGATCTCCAGGCTTTCTAACACCAGGTAGCACCATGGAGAAATAGGATCCAAAATTATTACATTGTTTCTTTTCCTCATTGTCCTTATAAATGCCTCTTGTAGAAAAGTATGAAGCATTTTCGGTACTCATCATCGGTAATTTTGGATATTTCTTATGAATCAATTTAGCACCAGAACCCATGACGCCGGCCTCAGGATAGTTAACGCCTAAGACATCGAGATTTTTAACGTAATTCTCATCAATAATACCCTCAGGAGTTAATAATTCAGCGCCGATAATTAAATGTTCAAAATCATACTTTTTAATTGTTCGAGTTAATTTTTGTGCAATACGACTACCCAACGGAGTATTTCCGATAAGTTCTTCATTAGAAATGGACCAGAAACCAATAGAGGGATGCATTCTATCTCTTAACACGATCTGTCTTAAATCATTGACACGCCAAGGAGAACTTTCCAATAATCGATTCTCATTGATAAGAATAATACCTAAGCGGTCACATGCATTGAGCAATTCCTCGGAAGCAAAATGATGAGTGCTACGCCAAGCGTTTACTCCCATATCTTTCATAACTTTAACTTTATAATTAACAATATCTTGATTCATGGCCGTACCGACGCCAACGAAATCTTGATGTTCACAAATTCCATGTAATTGATAACTTTGGCCATTTAGGAAGAAACCATCTGTCGTATAGTCAAAGGTATGAATACCGAATTTTTTTTGAATCTTATCAGTTTTAATTTCAAAGTTAGCGTTATAACAATATGGATTTTCAGGAGTCCAGAGTTTGGGATTACTTATTTCAATAGTCTTCTCAAATTTATATTTTTGATAACTAGAAATTTCAATCTCGTTAAATTGAGCAACCTTTTTACCATCTAGTGAGACTGTCGGCGCAATCGTTTGAGATTTATCCGTATCATTTTTTACAGATAATTCGATTCCCAAAATAGCATTACCGTTATCTAAACTCTTCGTATAAATGTAACAATCATCGCTGACGATAGAAACTAGGGGTCTATGTTCAAGCCAAACAGAGCGATAAATCCCAGCACCTTCGTACCACCAGCCCTCAGCACCAGTCGTAGTATCGGCACGAACTAAAATAACATTGTCGCCCTCTTCTCCATAACGAGCCATCTCGGTAATATCAAAGGAAAATGAATTATAACCGCTGTTGTTGTGGCCTAAGTAGACACCATTGAACCAAACATCAGCCATTCTCATTACACCGTCAAAATGTAAAATAGTTTTTGTTTTATTTAATTCACTAGCAGATAATTTGAATGTTTTACGATAATAACCAACAGCATCAGGTTTAGATCCGCTCATTAATTTTTCTGGTTGATTAACGTAAGGAACCTTCCGATTCCAATCGTGAGGCAAATCAATTTTTTCCCAATTGTCAGATAATTTATCTGTTAAATCAGTGCCAGCTAAATTTAACAATCCTTGTTCGGCATTACCTTGAGCGATTAACTTTAAAAAGTGATTGCCACCGGCACTAATTGGTAAACGGGAGCCATTTTCATTTGCTAAGGGTGCTGTAGGTCCACCAAGGGAAACAGCCTTTTTTGTAGTTTTAAGTGGTTGACGTTCTAATTCACCGTAGTGAAATAACCAATTTTTATCTAAAAGTTCTTTTTTAGTCATTATTTATCAATCCCTTCATCTACTTCAATCTTAATGTAAAAAGCCCTATGCTATAATGTTTATATACGATTTTTAGCAAACGCTTACTGTGATTTTCCAACTTGGAGGTTTAGATTGATGACTAAAGAAGATTTTCATAACTTAGATACGCCGTCCTCAATTAACGGTCCTGAAATCTCCACAAATTCGCCTTTATCAATATTTTATAAACGTAAAACTAATCAAAAAGTTCTCTATACAATGATACAGAATGGTAAATTCAACGTTTTTGAAGCCGACGATTATCAAAAGATGCATCGTGATCGTGATTTTGAATTAATGTATATTTTAAAGGGCCAGCTAACTAACTATTTAGAGGATCAAGTCTTCACTTTTAAGACTGGTGAAGGCTGTTTATTAAATCCGCAAATGAGGCATACTGAAAAACTTCAAGATGACTGTTCAGTTGTTTTTATCAACTTGTCGGAGTCTTTGTTGAATCAACTCTTAAATGGAATTGATACTTCCGAAGCCGTTTTTTCTTTCTTACAGCACAATTTAAAAGATGAAAATAGCTGGCAAAGAAATTATCTACAATTCCATATGCAAACTATAAATTCAGATAAAGCCTTTAGAATTATTTTGGATTCCCTACAACAAGAGATTACTACCGTTAAAATTGGCTCGAATTATCTTCAACAAGGGTTAATCTTGAGATTATTGTCTGAACTACAGGATAAGGACCACTTTCAAGTAACTACTAATCTGTTAGATCATTCCAAAAAGGATTACTTGTTAAATCGAATTGTTCAGTTGATTGATGACAATGTGGGCAATATCACTCGTAAAACTTTAGAAGAAGAATTGCATTATAATGCTGAATATCTGAATAGAATTTTAAAAGAGAAAACAAATAAAACCCTAACCTCCTATTCACAAGAAGTTAGAGTTCATAAAGCACAGGAATTATTGACGACAACTGAGTTAACTGTACAAATGATAGCTGAAAAATTAGGATTTTCTAGTGAGAATTATTTCTATCATTATTTTAAGAAACACGTTCAGTTATCACCTAATGTTTATCGCCAACGATTTAGGATTAAATGACATTTTGGAATACCGTGACCTAAAGCTATTCTTCTCATGATGAATTTACAAGTATTTAATCATATTCAAAAATACGTTCAAACTGGTCTAAAAACCAACCTGAACGTATTTTTATTAACTATTTACAGTTTCAGTAGACAAGAACTTAGGATTAGGTGTAACACCAAATGATTTAGCAAGATCTCTCAAATCATCGTCGGTAATGCTTTGAAGAATATTACCACCTTGGCTTTGAATAGCTGTATAGATCATACATGCCTTCTCTACTGTTTCAATCAATCCATATGTTTCATCCATGCTATCACCACAAGCAAAGATACCATGATGTGGCCACATAACAACTCTAAATTCGTTCATTTTATCAGCTGTGGCTTGTCCAATTTCATTAGTACCTGGTGTCATATAAGGAATAATTCCTACTCCTTCTGGGAAGACAACTAGAGATTCAGCTTGCATCTTCCATAATAAACGACTAACGCTGCCTTCATCCAATTCGTGTGTAAATGATAGTGCAACCCAGTCTGTTGGGTGACAGTGCATTACAACTCGTTGATTAGAATCAATTTTTTGACGTGAAATGTGTGTCATTAGATGAGCTGGGAATTCACTTGTTGGTTGTCCACCATCATTGAAGCCCCAAAGTAGGTCAACAGAGTTACCTTCCTCTGTAATTCTTACTAGGCCTGTATCACGGTCAGGATAATTATGAACGTTCTTGAAATAACGTCCCGTTCCTGTAACTAAGAAATATTGTCCTGCCAAAGCACTGGCGTCAAATTTGATAGGAATATTTCTAATAACATCCTTTAAATCGTCAAATTGATCAACTTCTTCTTGGGTTAAACGGAGGCTGACATTGCCACCATTTCTTTCATCCCAGCCATGTTGATATAAACCATTAGTGATTTCACACATCTTTTTTACAAATTTAGAATCAATAAATTTCATAATTGATAACGACCTTTTCCATTAAATTTTTAATTGAGTTTAGTTACGTTTGAATTGGACATCTTTTTCGTATTGATGAATATTTTGAAGCCAGTCAGTACCAACAGGAACATCATTTTGGAGACAGAATTCATCCCAAATAGCACCAAATGGATATGATTTCAATTCTTCGGTCTCGGCTAATCTAGTTGTAAAGTCAAAATTCAATTCGGCTTTCTTCAATTGATCGATAGGTTCAAGCATAGCCTGGAGAATCGCTTTTTGAGTGGCACGTGCACCAATGACCCATGCGGCAACACGATTAATAGTGGCATCGAAGAAATCAAGTCCAATATTTGTCTTGCTTAATTCATTGTCACGGACTAAGGAACGAGCAATACGAACCAAAGCTTCATCAAAAATAACAACATGGTCACTATCCCAGCGTACTGGACGTGAAACATGCAACATCAAACCTTTGCCAAATGGTAAGAAAGCTGAGAATTTATCTGAAACATCTTCTGTTGGATGCCAGTGTCCAGCATCAATTGTCCATAATTTATTTCTACTGATAGCATAATTGTTATAGAACAAGTGTGATCCTACGGTGTATGATTCGATTCCAGTACCGAACAACTTACCTTCAAAGGCTTCGATAGTATTCTTTTCGTCATACTTCTTCTCGATAATTTGATCCAAGGAATCAATTAAACGTAGACGAGGTGTGGCTTTATCAATTGGGTTATCTTTGAAACCATCGGGAATCCAGAAGTTATTGATTGATTGTTGGCCTAATTCTTTACCAAAGTAATTTGAAATTTCACGACTGATCTTACCGTGTTGAATCCAGAAGTCACGAACATTTTTATCGGGACTTGCTAAAGTAAAATTATCCTTGACCATTGGATGTGAGAAGAATGTTCCGTTCATATCCAAGCCAACTTTTTCTTTTTTAGCCCAATCGACCCAGTAACTGAAATCTTCTGGTCCTAAATCATTAAGATCCTTTTTCTTATCTGTAACGGCATAGATGGCATGAAGCTGAACTTTATGATTACCGGGAATCAATGACAAAGCCTCACTAAGGTCACTAGTTAATTCATCAGGAGTTCTGGCAATACCAGGATAATTACCGCTGACACCAATTCCTCCGGTTAATTCTTGATTAGGAAAGAGGAATCCATGGATGTCGTCTCCTTGCCAACAGTGAACTGATAATTTAACTTTTTTAAGTTCTTTAAGAACTTTATCTGTGTCAACACCCACTGCAGCGTAACGTTCTTTTGCTTCTTGATATGACTTTTCAACATTTTCTGAACTAATCATTTTTATCCTTCTCTCTAATTATTTACTTTGATTTTTCCATTTAAGAAATTCTGATAATCTTTTAAAATACCGCCATATTTATTGATCTCAGGTTTGTATTCTGAAATCTGATATGTATTTCGAATAATTTCGCGAGCATCGGCAATATTATTTATTTCGTCTTCAGTAATCATTTGAACTACCAGATTACCAATAGCTGTGGCCTCACTAGGTCCTGCAAATACAGGAATATCGGCCAAAGTACTTGTCAGTTGGTTCAATAATTTAACATTGGAACCACCTCCAACAATATTTAAAGCATCCAATTTATAGCCCAAAATATTATTGAGATTCTCTAACTCATTGGCATAGTACAAAGCTAAGTTAGAATAAATTGCCATGGAGATTTCACCAGGACTTTGAGGTACTGTTTGGTCTGTTCGAACACAATAATCTTGAATAGCCTGAATCATGTTATCCGGATTAATAAATGACTCATCATTAACATCGATAAACTGGGCAAATGGTTTTTCATGGCCAGCCAATTCTGCTAACTGGGCAAAGCTATACTTGTCATCCAAATTATGTTTAACATTTTGAATCATCCAAAGACCCATAATATTCTTCAAGAAACGATAAGTACCATATGCTCCCCACTCATTGGTGTAATTACTTTCAAAGGCTAAATCACCAATTTCTGGAACATTCAATTCAGTTCCTAAAAGTGACCAAGTACCTGAGCTTAGAAAGGCCCAACGGTCATCGATGCCAGGTGTGCCCAACACTGCCGAAGCAGTATCATGAGTAGCAACAGTGATGACCTCTGTTTCGGGGATATCGTACTTGGTATGCCAGACATGTCTGATATTTCCTAGAACCGTTCCTGATTCAACTAATCTTGGAAATTGATTTTGATCGACATGAACCTTTTTCAGTAGATCTTTATCAAATAATCCCTCACGCAGATTTAACATCTGTGTCGTTGAAGCATTAGTAACTTCAGTTACAGCGTTGCCTGTCAAAACATAACCGATATAATCTGGTATCATCATGATTTTGTCGGTGTTCTTCAATTCATCTTTATTCTCGGTATAGAGTTGATAAAGGGTATTAAAATTGAGGAATTGAATTCCTGTTTTTTTATAAATCAGAGATTTAGGTACATCGGTTGTTAATTCTTCTAGAGCATTCTTAGTTCTAGAATCGCGATAGCTAACTGGATTTTGAATTTTTATACCATCCATGCCTACCAGAACGTAATCAACAGCCCACGTATCAATGCCAAGGACAATATCGTCGTATCCTAAAGCTTTAACTTTTTCCAATCCTTTGAAGATTTCATCAATGATTTGTTCAATTTCCCAACAGTCATGACCATTCTCTTTTTCAAAACCATTATTGAATCGGTGAATCTCTTTCAAATTCAATTTTTGATCATTAATTTGGCTTAGCATCAAACGACCACTGGAAGCACCGATATCAACTGCAACATATGTTTTTGACATTATCTACGCCTCCTTTTTTATTTTCTATAATTTCAGTAAAATTAATTAACATAACAAAATGTGATATATTTAAACTAACTTTGATATTTCTTTAAGTACCGGTATCAACATTTCATAAGTTAATATAACCGCTTACAAGGATGTAAACAATGTCATCTGTACATTCGTTTAGTAACATATTTACAGGAGGGTAATAAAATGGATCCTAGAGTCTTAGCACGTTTAAGACAATATGAATTGATTGAAATCGAACAAAAAAAGACAAACCATCACGTGGATGATTTGCCTAACAACGCTGTTAATAAACAGGAACAACAAGGTCAGATTTTAAATGACTATTTCTTTCGCAATCGAGACGTCTATATTAGTAAGCACAGTCGCTTTGCTGATTATCCAAAACACTCTCATCAGTTTTTGGAAATGAATTATATGCTCAGCGGGACTTGCAATCAGATTGTAGATGGACAACCGGTACATTTGAATCAAGGAGATTTATTGTTGATTGATGTAGGCTGCCCACATTCCATTAAACGTCTCGGTGAAAATGACATTTTGATCAATTTACTTTTTAGAGATAAGAATATTAGTATTAATTTTCTAAACGATATGAGTCGAACTAAATCAGTGCTTTATGAGTTTTTGATCAATCGTGCTGCTGGTGAAAATAATTCTATCAAATATTTAGTTTTTGGAAAAAATGTTGATAATGATATTAATAAAACTATGGAGGATATCATTACTGAGTATTACTCCAAAAGAGAATTTTCCAATACAATCATCAAATCCTATTTGTCCATTCTGCTGGCTAAGTTAGTACGCCATTATCACGTTTCCCCTACTTCTAAAGATCCACAACAGCAAATGATTATTAAGATTTTGAAGGATATTTCGGAAGATTTTAAAACATTAAATTTAACAAAGTTGGCTAAAAAGTATGGCTATAACAAGAACTATTTGAGCAACTTTATCAAAAAAGAAACTGGCGATACCTTTAGTTCATTGATTATGAAACAACGTTTGATCAATGCCCATACCTTGATAACTTCGACCACCATGCCGATATCAGATATTATTGACTCAATTGGAATGAAAAATCGAACTGATTTTTATAAGAAATATCGCGACTATTACCATAATAATCCTGGTGCCGAACGACAATAAAAACCATCATGAAACTGAGAGCAGTATTTCAGTCTTATGATGGTTTTTATTTACTCTATTAATGAATATTTTTTACGGTATTGATTAGGTGACATTCCTACCTGAGATCTGAAGTTTCGATAGAATGTTTTGTTACTAGAAAAACCAGATTTTGCTAACACTTCACTGATAGAAGCGTCCGTATTAATTATTTCCCATTTAGACTTATCTATCCGATAATTATTTAAAAACTCAATGAAAGTTTGTCCAACATTTTTCTTGAAAAATCTTGAGAAATAATATGGACTAAATCCAGCCTTCTCAGCAACATCTTGTAAAGATATATGATATTGATAATTTGATTCTACATAAGTAAATACCTTATTCAATGTCTCTAGAATTTCCTTACTCTTTAAATTGACGTCAATATCTTTAACATCTTTTGTAGTCGGTAATTGTCTAACCATTATGGAAATTAGATGATACATCAAACTAATAATAATGAAATCCATGTCTGATTGAGAGTTATCTTCTTCTTCGACAATTTTTAGAAGAATATCATTCATTTCCTTTTCGATAGAATCATCCCACAAAGTGCTAACCTGCGAAACAGCATTTAACTTTGTCAGTAAATCAGAATCTTTAATCATTGACTCATTAAAAAGATTCATATCAAATTGATAAACAAAGCGATTGGAATCAGGTGTGGCAACAATATAGTGAATGTCGCCACTTTTAAAGAAAGCAATACCATTATTTTTTAGTTGGTACTGTTTATCATTTATACCTAAATTCAATTTTCCTTTGGTTAATAAAATTAATTCATATTCGCGATGCCAATGAGGAGTAGTTAAGATATCTCCTCTATTTTTAATGAATTTAAACCCCAATTTAGGATCAATCTTCGGCATTTCCAAATAAATTGCCAAGTAATCTCCTCCTGCCTTACTTCCTCACAGTAGATTTAACACCATTAATCATAACATTGACAGGATCTCCAGAAATGATATTTACTTGAACGTCATTTTGAGAGTAGTCAATGTTAAACAATCGTCCTTTGTATTGAATACGAATACTCATTTTGTTCCACGCATTAGGCAAATTATTTTGAATGCAAAGCATATTATCTTTAATTTGAATACCACCGAAGCCGGCCACGATAGCAATCCAGCTACCGCCTAAATTTGCAATGTGCAAGCCATCATTGGTATTACCTTGAAGATCGATTAAATCTGTTTTAGCAGTATCCAAGAAATACGAGTAAGCTTTATCTTTTAATCCTAATCTAGCTGCTAAAGCGCTAAAGATTGAACGTGAAAGTGATGAATCATGTGTCGTAATACGTTCATAATAATCAAATTCTTTAATTAATTGTTCCTTAGAAATATCATCGAATAGGAAATCTGCAAACAACGTATCTGCTTGTTTATTAACTTGATACCTATATAAAGTTAAAGGATGATAATGTAGCAACAATGGGTAATTTTGCTTAGGAGTATCTTCAAAAGGCCAAACAGGCTTTTGGAAGTAAGAGTCATCTTGTTCATTAATACCTTTCTTTGCATCAAAAGGCAGGTAAATTGTGTCATGAATAGTTGTGAACTTATTTAATTCGTTTTTATCTACACCTAAGCGTTTTGCCTCTTCAGGAAAGTCCATAATGAGTTTAATTGCAAAAGCAAGATTGAATTTTGCCATACGATTTGTGTAGTAATTATTATTAACAATAGCGGAATATTCATCCGGTCCAGTAACATCAAAGAAACAATATTTTTGTTGACCATTAACTTCAGCAAAGCTACCAAAATTAGTCCAAAATCTAGCTGTTTCCAAAACTATTTCTAGTCCATAATCTCTAATTAATTGTTTATCTCCGGTCACATCAAAATAACGATAGATAGAGTATGCAATGTCAGCGTCAATATGGTATTGGGCTGTACTTGCGGGGTAATATGCGCTAGCCTCCTTGCCATTGATAGTTCTCCAACTATATAGAGCACCGTCTTTTACGCCTAAAGTCCGAGCACGATTTTTGGCCTCAGACAAAATGCTATAGCGATACTTTATTAGGTCAGCTGCAATACTTGGGTTAGTATAAGCAAAAAATGGTGCCATATACATTTCCGTGTCCCAGAAGTAATGTCCTTCATAACCAACTCCCGAAAGTCCTTTAGCAGAAATATTGGTTTTTCCATCTCTACCAGCAGATGATTCAAGTTGATAAAGATTGAAATGAATGGCCCGATCTAGATCGTCATCCCCATGTATTTTCACTTCACTTTGATTCCAAAATTTCTCCCAAAAAGAAGTTGATTCGTTTTTTATATCTTCAAAAGATGGAGAATTAGCAAGAGAGATTGCCTCATCAATATCACCAACCACAGCGATTACATCAAATACTATTGGATCACTGCTTAGAGATAATATTTGATTCAAATCTGCATTCGAATACAATCCCATTTCAATAGATAAATCACTATTATCAGTAGTTACCTTCAAAGTTTTTTGCTTTTTCGAATTCAAAATATAATCATATTTTAGTGTTTTAATACCTCTAGATTTTCTTGGATCATCGCTATTTTCTGCGGTCTCATTTAACTCAAAATCCTTTACTAATTTAATTTTTCCCTTGTATTTATCGCTAGAAATTTCATAGCGTAATCCAACAAATTGACCTTTTTCTTGATTAACAACACTAGTTAAAGTCAATTGTATAGATTCATCCTCTGCATTAAATACTTTATAAATTGAATGCAATACTCCTTGCGACATATCTAATGTCATATCCTGTAATTGAGAATGTGTAAATCTATTACCATTT
>DXCM01000033.1 GCA_019116025.1 Candidatus Companilactobacillus pullicola
AAATGGTAAGTATTTATTTTCTAAAGGCGTTGCCACCTTAGTAAAGGCAGTAAATCCCATAGAACAGATAAGAATCAAAACTGTTAGTCCCGCATTATCTATTAAATTTAAACTTTTAATTATTTCCATCATATTTACCCCTTTCTTATTGTTTTCCTTGACTAAGCTTATCAATTTTCGTTTCCAACGAAGCAATTGAATCAGAAATTGACTTAATCTGATCCTGTGTCCATGCTTGAGTGGCATATCCGTTGAGATCCTTCTGCTCAATTTTCTTAGAGAGATCAAGTTTCATACTATCCACCGTTTGAGAAAGACTGGAGACCACATCATTTAAACCTAGCTGTAGTTTTATATTTGAAATTGTAGCGGTGGTTGTCGAAGGTTCGTTATAAAAGAGCATATTAATGCCTCTATCCGAAAACCCATCTAGCGTGATGGTTGCCACATAATGCTTCTTTGTGGTATCAACGGTACTAGTAATGTAGTTCATCCAAGTTCCACCGTGTGCGCCATTATTTTGGATAGTGAATTCCGCAGGAGCAGTAGAAACAGCGTCAAAGCTTAGAGTTACTGTATCTCCTGCTTCTAATCTTCTGCTTAATGCATACATTTGCTGGGCCTTGTTACTTGCACCATTCCCTGTCATACTGAACGGTTTATCGGTTTTCAATAACAGGTTATCCCCGACAGCGATATTTTGAATGGAATCATTGATGTTCTTAGCACTTTGCTGAATTCGCTGGATACTTGCATTAGTATCGGTAATATCTTGATTAACTTTGGCCATAGCAGTACTCTGATTGTTTTGCATATCTGTGATAGCCGAGCTTGAACTATTCTTTAAATCAGTAATCACTTGAGCTACTTGAGATTTCAGATTATTACTATCAGTTTCAAATTTACTTTGCATAGAAGCAATTGAGTCTGCCAATTTTTTCTGGCCATCCGCAATTGATTGAGAAATTTTAGCTTGTTGTCCAGTTGTGAAACTAGCATTGGCCGCAATAATTTGTTTTTGAATACCATCTAAAAATGAAGTGACGGAAGCCACTTGGGCCTTGATAGTAGCGATTGTTTTATTAAGTTCATCACTGTTATTTGTCAAATCCAGTTTTTTAGCAGCCAGATCAGCAACAATGTTCTCAACATTTGCTTCAGCGGAATCTATGGTTGGTTGATACTGAGCCTTAGCATCGCTCAAAGCCTTATCCATAAGCAACTTGAATTCTTGTGGAATGTCTAGTCCATCAATTTGAGATTTCATTTGTTGGATTCTTCCTAGCCAGTCTGCTTCGGCAGATTCCAAAAACTTATTGATGCTCTCAATACCCGGAATATAGTTGACTGAAGTATCATCAAGTTGTGCGCTAGGGATGATTGAGATATCAAAACCACATGTAGTGATTTGATTATTGATCATGAAATAGGCGTCCTGAATCTTACCAACAGACTCAGTTAAATGCTTGCTGATTGGATAGCTAATTACATTTCCATTTACGTTTGTTGGGTCATTAGAAATGATTGTTCCATCAGATTTCTTTGCTACAAATGTTGCAAAGTCTATTTCAATATTCGGGTAGCCATTATTAGAAATAGAGGCTTCAATAATCACATCATTATCGCCTTGTCTTAAGATGATTGGCTCATTATCAACTGTGTTATTTTTACGAATGTCAAGGCTAATACTTGCTATTTTTGTCATTTTTATCACTCACACCATCCTTTCCTGAAGTATCATAAATTAATCCTAGTGATCCAGCTATAACCAGCAACGTATTTACAATAGCCACAATCTGATTAATTTCATCGCTAGTAATTTCCCAACCAAATAAATGGCCAACTTGCTGGATTAATACCAAAACTAAGGAAGTCATGGATAACCACCAAGTTTTATTTTGATTTTTAATCGTTAATTTATTTTTCATTATTTATTCCTATTCCTATCCTATCTTCAACACGAATCAATCTTTTTTCATGATCCTTAAATATTTCTGTTAGGGTTTGATTATCATTCTTTGTTTCATCTTTAAAAGATTTAAATTGATTAGATAAATTCTTAATATCTGACCTTAATGGCTTAATAATTAATACGTTTACAAACCAAGCTAGTGCACCAATAAATATTGAAAAAAGTGAAAACAATGATAACCACTCTTCTAAGGAATACCCCATTATGATATGTGGTGGCATAAATTACCTTCTTCCCACAAAAAACTAGCCAAATGGCTAGCCTTCTTTGTTTTCTTGATATTCTTGTCCAGTAATGTACTTATAATTATCTTTAGATATAATCATTGGAACATAATCTACTATGTCAGTAGCCTTGAGTGTTCCCCATCCAAATTCAATTTTCAATGCTTCTATCATTTTAAAAAACTCCTTTTAATTTATTCCGACCGCCACCACTACCAGTAAGGGAGCATGCTTTAATTGACTACTTAGCTGTAATGGTTGCTCCATCAGTTGTAGCTGTGGATGTTACGTCTATTGGTGCTTCTGGAGCTGGTGTTAGAACTGTCCAGCCTTTTGCATCAACTTTTTCTGATTCGAGACCTGTAACTGAATCTTTGAAAGTGACTTTATAGTCGCCATCAGCAACTACTGTACCTGCTGCTAGTCCTGTAACAGCAACACTAGCTACACCAATTTCACTTTCGCCAATCTTGTTTCCTGCCTTGTCATAAACTACTTCGATATCTTTTGAGCGATCTGCCATAATTAAATACTTCCTTTTTTATTTTTATTGTGCTGAAATTACTGCTCCGTCTACTGTTGCTACAGACTTAACTTCTGACGGTGTAGTTGGAGTTGGATCAATACCCATTACTTTATCCAACTTGATGGTTAGATCTGCTATCCGATTAGTTAGTTCAGTGGTAACCATTCTAGAATTAGCTTTATCTTCAATATATTCTTTGGTTAAAGCTGTCAAGGCCATCTGAAGCTGATCTTTAGTTAAACTGTCATTTAATTGTTCTTTAGTTAAATTGGTTAGTGACTTTTTAGTTTCTTCATCAGGCGTTAAACCTGTTTTTACATGAACCAAAGCATTATCTGATTCTCGAACTGTCCATTTATACATTTCATCGATTGAAAAGGCTGGGTTACTATCTACTAGTGTCCAGCCATCAATTTTAGATTGTTGTTCTGCTGCATAATCATTAGTAGCGTTAATCCCAATAATATTTCTATTCTCATCTAATTTAATCGCTATTTTCATTATTTGCCTCCTCTAATTTTTATAGGTTGTTACTTTATTAACTTTTAATTTTGCCGTATATTTTAACCAAATGCCAGATGGTTCACCTAGCAATTTCGTACACATGACATTTATTTTTCCTTTGCTTACCTTAACATTAAAAACACCCGCATCTATTGCATAATAAGTATGCGGATCATTGTAATAGCTAGAACCATCATCTGTTTCCAATACTGTAATTTTATTATTAAGATATTTACCAGTAATTGCAGATTTTACCGGACTCGAACTGCTTAAATCGGCATAATCCAAATAATTCATTGGAAAATTAATGATATTACCTATAATTAATTTTTCTTTAGGAATCTTAAATGTTTTATCGATTTTTAAGCTTGATATAGCAACTTTTTCGTTTGAACTAATTGTTGCATAATCATCAAATGTAACTTCAAGCCCATCCATTACGTTTTCATAGAAAGAAGATGGCCCAACAGTCATGACATCACCACTTGTCAAGCCACTAAATAAATTAACAGATGGTGGCAACTGAGCAACCGCACCTTGAGTTGAAAATGTAGCAAGCGTATCGACCACAAAATAATAATTAAATCCTGTAGCACCGGCACTATCTCCATCGTTGCTATAGCCCATAACATGATTAATGGTCAATGTTTTATCCGAATTAAAAGTCAAATTTAATTCTGGTGATTTCTCATTCGAATTATCCAAACCTTCGCCAACACCATTAATAGGAACATTAGCTGTTTGTCCAGCTGGTAAGCTCTCTGTCTTGATATAAATCGGATAAGGTGCTGTAGTTGTGTAATATCCATCTTTTTTGGTATTTTTTGAATCATAGTTCAAATCAACTTCTGACGTATCTCCAACAACACCTTTATCTAAAGCAATTTTTTGAATGTGGCCGAGAATAGTAATCCCATCATATTGACCAAAAATCTTTGTTCCAGGATCGTCATTAAAAGTAACCGTTAAATCCTTAGTTGGATCATCAGTTCCTGACCACTCAAGATTACGTTCAGTAATTTCACCATCGGCTAAACTACCGGCATAATAGTCAGCACCAGCGCTAGGATTATCAGGATTAGTCCCACCACCATCACTACTACTTCCACTATTGGTGATAACACCACTTAAATCAAGGTAATTGGCATCACCTGTTGGCTTAATTACTTGTTGCTTTCCATCTTTATCTTTATATGTTGCGCCCATTGCTGATCCAGCAGCGATGCGAGCAACCTTTGTTAGAGCATTTTCTGCCATTTAAATTTCCTCCTTTAAGCTGTTGTAGTCGTAGCTAGCGCAGCTTGTAATGTATCAATTTTTGCTGAAATAGTAGCATCAGAAATTTTATCTGTTGTATCAATTTTACCGATTTCAGTTTTAACTAACGTTTGAGCCCCCATGACGCTCATTAAATATGCTGATGAATTAATAAAATTATCAGTCTTATCAATTAGGAGTTTGACTACTTTTCCGGCTTCATCTTGCATTTTGATACCAATCGGAAGACTGGTAACCAATTTGGCAACCCTGTCTAAATCACTCATTAATCATTACTCCCTTCAATAATTCCAGTTAAGAGATCAACCTTAGATGAAATATCTTTATCCAAAATCACATCGTTGATATTCACATCAATTTCACCAGTATTGATACCTAATTGTACTGCAGTATTTAATCCAGCTTTAGTAACCAAGTCATCATCACCGATTTTCTTATCTAAGGCATCCATACGTGTTTGAGCAGTATCAATACCAGTATTTAGAGTAGCTAGTTTTTCATCGCTTTGGCTAATATACGTATTAATGCTCTTGTTACCAGCATCTAAATTCTTGTTTAATTCATCAATTGCATCTTGCATAGTTTTCTTAACCCATGCTAAATTGTCAGCAATAATAGCAGCATATGTATTAAGCAAGTAACTTAATTGATGATCAGCAGATTGTTGCATTTCTTTAATATGGTATAGAGCACGAGTATATTCAGATACATAAAAAGCCATTGCTCGTGGATATGCAATATCATTGGCAATGACATTTAATGAGAAATCTAATGTTGTGTAAATTCTGCTTCTATCTGGAGATTCAATAACAAAGTGACAATTCTTATAGTATCCAGATGTTTGAGCAACTTCTGCCGCCGGGCTCCAGGTAATACGTCCAAGATTTGCTTGAACTCTGTTGAATCCCTCATCGTCAAAGATGGCTGACCCTCCGGCATCGGTTCCTTCAAAACGAATTAAACAATTGGTCATATCTACCGGGCCGTTTTTAGTTAAAAATAGCATTGGAGAATTAAACATTCCCGATTGTCCTTGGCGGATACTAATTTCTTGGAAAATACGTTTATTCGTAAGTGTGTCCACAACGCCTTGTGGCAAGTTATGAATATGCTCATCGTCTGTTGATTCATGTGGTAAATAGAAATCTTTAGAGCCATCCAAATAAAAAATCATTGGTTGTTCTAGCGGTATATCAACTTTCATAGTTCTATAATCTGAACCAACTGGAACATGTAGTTCTGGAACTGTTGGTTCTTGGCTATTGCTAGTCACATTAGTTTCATCTGCCATTAATTATTATCTCCTTTCATCTCTTCGTTGCTAAGATTCTCAACGTGTTGTTTAATAACAGCATCAGAAATCTTATCATTAATATCTCTATCCCCAGTGTAAGATGGTGGAAATACACTGTTTTGACTTCCATCTGGCTTATAGGTAACAGCATTGGTTAGGTTATTGATTTGTGCTTGAAGATCATCAATCTTTTTATCGACATCATCTTTTTTGTAATACTTCACTTCAACTTCATCGTGCATAAATTTTGCAACACTAAAATTGATTATCTTTAAAATCAATCCTCGAAAATCACTAAGAGTCTCTTGAAGCTTAGCAAAGTAATTACGTTGATCAGTTTCATAATCAACTAAAGAATTAACGGTTGCTTGTAATTGAGTAGTTCCCTTATTAAAATCATCTCGTGAATTAGAATCAATCACACCATTCCATTTATCAAAATCGACTTTAGCCCAATAATTAGGTAAATCTGGTGGAGTTGGCCAAACTAAATTGTCATCAACATTAGAGAATTCGTATAATTCTGAATCGTAATCTCCATTGTCTTTTTCTTTACCAATAACAATATCTTGGCCACCCTTTAAGGTAAATGCCACCTTTTTACGATGTTTAGATTGCAGCTCTAAATTAGGAAATTCTGATTTAATAACCGATTTATCAAGTTGATATTTCAATTAATCACGCCCTTTCTTTTAATTCAGACATTTTACCGTCTATAATTTCGTAGTATTTGTTAGTTGTAAGAACTTCTACAACTCCATTTTTCAAATCTGTAAATGTTGCCCGTAGGTATCCTTTAGGAATATTTGCGGGCTTATTTAATGTATTTTCGTCAAAATAAAAAGGACCCGAAGCATTAATTAACTTCATATCCTTAACGTATGTCGCATATATATTATTTTGATTCATTAAATCTTTAATATGATTATCTAAGTCAACCACGGCTAAATAATGTGTCTGTGGATAATAAAACTCTTTAGTAATTGGATCAGCAATTCTACGTATATCTTCCACTATACCTCGCCTACTTTCTGTGTAATGAATGGACTTGCAATAATTCCATTTGAGATTGAAGTAGTTCCATTGTATCTAGCGTTAGCTAAAGAACTTTGAACTGATAACTCATAGTCCGATAGTGTTTGGGACGTATTATTTAATGTAACCTCATAAGTATTTGCATAGCTTAGCGGATTGTATTTAATACTTACGACCGTGACCCAAGTAGTAAAATTCTCTGGTTCTATATCGCAATAAACCATATCTCCAATATTGAAAGTATCATCTCCAGAATAAGTCATTGTGATATCCACAGTTGGCTCTGTCTTCATTTGAGATAGTGCATATTTTCTCATTTCTTCAGGGTCTTCAATATCGTTGTTCGTAACGGCTGGGCCAGGACGTTCACCCCACTCTTGAATAGATTTTTCATCTCTAATTATAAAAGGATGAAAGTAATCAGTAGAATGGTCATCTTCTGCATTATCATCATCTGACTTCTTAACTTCCGTTGGTTCAACATCTGTATCACCAGTAAATACGAAATTATCGGAACATACCCACTCATTAGTTGCTACACGATACCATGTCTTACCGTTAGCTCCATCAGTAATCTCACCGTCTATTTTCCATTGTGTTCCGTTAGCAAGCTTTCTACCAACTTCGTGCTGTGGCGTCCAAGGTGAATCGTAAACGATCGATTCAGTAGGCGTTACTTCTGATGGACTTACATCGGTTTTTTCTTTGAAATCTAATTGATCCTGCATTACCCATTGATTGGTTCCAATTTGGTACCATGATTTACCTTGAGCACCATCGGAGACTGAGGCATTAATTGCCCATTGAGTTCCTGGTGCTAGTGTTCTACCCGTTTTGCTTTGAGGAGTGAACGGTGAATCATAAACATAAGCGATTGATGTATCATCACTGCTAGAATCAGCTTCAGGCGTCTTAACAGTACCTTGACCACTTGATGGTGTAATAGTGTGATCTTCTGGTTTCACACTTCCATCTTTATCGAAATTAATATATTGTGAGTCAACCCATTGATTAGCAGCAACCTCATAATAGGTTGTATCATTAACAACTTTTTTATTGTTAATGGCCCATGTTGACCCATTGACTAAGTGGTTAACTATTGAATCAGGTTTCAATGGATCACTCAACACAGGCGCACCACCTGAAACCATTGTATTGACTGTACCAATAGCATTTCCTACTGGTAAAACTTTTCCACTAGAAGTATCTTCCTTTAGTGAATCTGTGGATGTCTTAATTGTTCCTTGTCCAGTCACTTGAGTAATAATGTGATTTTCTGGTTGAACATCGCCATTTTTATCAAATACGATGTACTTTTCGTTAACCCAACCATTCGTGCACACTCTATACCATGTTTCACCATTAGCTACTACCTTAGAATCCATTACCCATTTAGTTCCGTTAGGCAAGTTCTGAACTGTGTGAGTAGGCTTATTAGGATCGTCCACAACAGGAGCACCATTAGTTTCCATAGTATTAATAGTACCAATAGCTGTACCGATTGGAGATGTAACTGGTGCATTAGTTTTACCATAGACACGAGCTATGTTTTGAATTTCTGTGGTATCAATGTTAGCTGTGAATGTAGGCGTGTTATTAATATATCTAAATGACTTATTAACCTTATGTTGCCAATCATTCATAGGAATTAAAGTAATATTTTTGTTATCAGCTACAACAACTAAATTAAATTTTTCAATACAATCATTTACACATTCAAGCCCTGATTTTTCACCATAATCTGTAAACGTTAATTTTTCAGTTGTACCAGAGACTTTCCAAGTAAACCCATGATTACCGAGTTCGTTTTGATCAAAAACAAAACTCATCAAATCGTTGGCTGAAAGTTTCTTAGTACCTTTGATCTTATCGTATTGATAAACATACTGGCAATCAAACCAGACATGTGTGGCTGAAACAGTTCGTTTGAAGTCATACCCCTCATCGTCCTTTTCAGCCTGTTTAATACGATATCTTTGACCATCAAATACAATGTAATTTTCATTTTGCAATAATTGATAGCCTATAGAATTATCATTAATCGCTGTGAAATCTATTTGATTGGTCTTATTCATTTCTTCTGAATTGCTCAATGATCCTCTATCAATGCAAGTAAGAGTTTCATCATACTTGCCTTCTCTATCTTGAACTCTATATTTTTTAAAATTGATCATAGATATATAAAAGGAAAGTCAAATGTGACAGTGCCACTAAAGCCTGCCAAATTAAAGCTATTCCATCCTTTCTTTAAATTGATATGACCGTGATTGGTTTCTATTTCACAAGAATCACCATTAAGTAAAGGGTGTACACCTTTCAAAATTAGAGAATCACTAGAAGAAATGTTTGAATTCATTGAGAAAGTATTATTAGTAGTCGCATTAGTCAAACTAGGACTACCAGAACCTTTAAAAATAATATTTAATTCGTGATTCTGTTCATATGGTTGAATGTCAAAATCGGAAGGATTAAATATTTTAAAAGTTCCTTGAGAATAAGTGTAATTCAAATCAGTTGTTGAAAGATTTAAATTGTTAGAAATCAAATCTTCCTCACTTGGATCAATCGGAAAATCCGTTGATCTAGCCACTGAATACATATAAGCACTAGGAATATCAAACTCTACTGAAAAAGTTTTATCGTAAAATCCAACATCTGTATAAGAGAATGGCTTAGGTATTCCATAAAAGCAACGACCAATATCGTAACTTTGACGAACTCTCACTAAGCCTCGATTGAAGAACTTATTATAAAATTCATGGAATCGACTTTCTAAATCAATTCCATCATCAACTCTTAGCAAAAAGTCGGCTTTGGCCGTGCGTGAGGTGTACAATACAGGACCCATTTGAGTTTGTCCGTCTACACCTGCATTAGTCTTTAGATTAGGAGCCGTCTGTGGTGAACCTACTATAAGTCTAGTAAATATCAAATCATGATAATTACTAATCTCAAATTCATTTTGTCCATCGGATTTAATTAATAATGAGTTCTGTCTGTAATGTCCATCTGATAATCTTTTAGGCAAACGCTGTACCTCCCTTTCCTTGGAACTTAGTCATCTTTCGATTAGATAAGCCAATTTTATCTAAAGCATTTGAAATGTCGTTTAATGATGTGCCACCATTTGAAACATCAGAAGCCATTGAACCGTCAGCAATCTTGCTTAGCAATTTAACCATGATTTGGGTCATCATCAATTGTTGTTGTTGATTGCTTTCAACTCTGGTCGTATCAACCGAAACTGATGCATTAGTATCATTACCACCGACTACACTTTTAGCCTTTTCAATAATTTGAACGGCTCTCATCTTATCGTTCAAAGGAACGACCATTTCTGGACCAGCTTCGCCAACAATAGCATTGGTAGCTTGAGTGATTAAACCACCGGCTGCCATCAGTCTTGGACCAGAAGGTCCACTAGCTGAACCACGCCATTCGCCATACTTACCGTTATATCCCATACCCATATCAGAACGCCATGTAGCATCGTTGAATAACGCAATCAACTGATCCAATGGATTGTGGATATTAGTATGTCCTGGCATAGCGTAGTTTAAGAATGTAGGTAGGATATATTGAAGGATACCAGTTGATGGTGTACCAGCTTTCGCATTGCTGTCCCAATTATTAGTAACATTAGGATCACCAACTGATTCATTAGCGATGATACGTTCAATCATATCAACGTTAAAATCAGTTATCTTCTGGTGCATGTAAGCAGCAGCAGCTTTAATCATTGGACCATATGCTTTGGCTGGTCTAGCACCGCCAGCTCCACTAAAATCCATATCGGCCAATATTTTTTTAAATGGTTCAGCAATAGCTTTTAGAAAACCATTTGAAATAGCGTTTCCGAAACGACTAATAAAATCATTTCCACTAAAGCTAGCCTTCTCAAAGTAAGGTTTCTTTAAAAATGGAACTGGGTCTTTTTTTAATTCATCTAAATGTTTAAAGATATAATCAGTCATATCTTCGGAAGTTTTATTTGTATCTCCCTTACCAGTTGCATGGTGTGGTAGATTAGCAACCATTCCCATAAACTGTTCTGATAAATGATGTGGAAGGATTGCTGTATCAGCCCCAAGATAACGAACTTCTTCACCTTGTAAGCCTACAGGATAGATACCATTTTGTTTATCATAGGCAAGCTCATATCCTTGCTCACCCACAACAGCTAAATTGCCACCTGGAGTACCAGCAGTACCAACAGCATATTTAGCCATGTTTAATGACTTACCACCGAAATCAGTAATGACTGAATTAATTCCGCCAATACCTTTATTAACTTCTGAAATAACCTTACTTAGTGATTTACTTGCAAGGCCAGGTAACGAATCGAAAGCAGTCTTAAATGAGTTTTTAACAGATTTTAACCATGAACTCCATTTTTTTAAATAGTCGCTAGAAAAACTAGTTTCTTTCTTGGAAATGGCATTCATTTTAGAGCTGTAATCACTTACAACTTTGGCTAATCCGTCCTTTTCCTCAGAACCTGTATTAGCCCACACATTTTTCCAGGACTTATCAAAGTTAGCCTTGAATGATTTTAGGGCGTCCACAATGTTATCCGTATCAGTCTTGAAATCTTTATCAAAGGTAACATTAGAGGTTGCCTTATTAGCTTCAGTTATTTGAGACTTTAAAAGCTTACCAATATTGTTACTATTTAAAGTCTTGGTTAAGTTTTTGATATCTTTATCCAAACTAGCGAATGGATCAGATTTACTATACATTCTAGTAAATTTATTAAGCTCTTGAAAAGCCTTTTGAACATCTCTAATTGGTTTAGCGAATTTAGTCCACGTCTTAGTATTGTCCTTAATACTGTGAGACAACTTATCAAACTGACTGTAGAGTCTGTCTTTCTTTAGTTGTTTGTATAAATCATTTAAATAATTAGAAAGTTTAGATTTCTTTAACGTGGCTTCTAAGTTCTTTAAATCTTTATTAAAACTTTCAAATGGATCTTTCTTCATAGACTTAGTAAAAGATGAAAGCTTCTTAAACGCACCAGCTACATTATTAACTGGTTTAGCAAAACTAGTCCATGCCTTAGTATCTTTCTTAATGCTGTCAGACATCTTCTTAAATGTGTCTGCTAACTTATTTTTCTTTAAAGCCTTATCCATCTTATTTAACTGCTGAGTTAAATCATTCTTTTTTAATGTCTTATGCAAAGACACTAAATCTTTATTGAATGCTTTAAATGGATCTTTTTTCATTGATTTAGTAAATGAATTTAAACTCTTAAATGATTTACCAACAGTTTCAATAGGTTTTGCTAATTTGGTCCAACTCTTAGTAGAACCAGAAATTGACTTGTCAATCTTTGATAATTCTTTGGCTGGACTATTTTTCCTAAGATTACTCTTTAAACCTTTAATAGCTTTTTCGTAAGCTTTAATAGCTGGCACCATATCTTTAACATTCTTAATATCTGTTTTAGATACATGTGTCGTTGCTACATCCTGAATTGCTTTAGCTGTAGATGTATTCTTGGAAGATTTAGATTTTTCTTTTTTATAATCTTCAATTTTTTTATTCCACTTATCAAAAATAGCCTTTTCTTTAGCATAATTCTTAGCAGCATCTGCATCGGCCTTTTTCGGATCAAACTTATTTTCAAGAAGATTACCAAAATCAGCCTTTTTATTGGTAGCTTGTAGATTTTCCTTGGCGTTTTCACGTTGCTCTTTCATATATTCTAAGGATTTTTTGCTATAAAAAGATCCATTTTTGAATAGATTTTCAATACTAGGAGCTGCATTTTTACCGATTTGATCACCAAGCTCAGTACCAATCATTGCACCAACTGGGCCACCTAAAACTGCACCGATTCCTAAGCCAAGTGATGTACCAATAGCACCACCAGCATTTTTAGTTCGTTCCTCTGGATTCTTAGCCTTGATAGCACCAACAATATCGAATCCGACTTGAACAGCACCCATACCTAGTGATAGTTTCCCCATCATAGATTTACCAAGTGTAGTTAATCCATTACCAGTGGCAGCATCTTCTAGTTTTGAAGTAATTCCTTGTGTAAGGTTTTCACCAGTTTTTGCGCCAACTTCACTAGCTGCTTGCTGAATTCCTGAGTTCTTAAGTTTCTTACTTAATCCACCGAAAGCGTCTGCAACATCGTTGATTTTAACTGCAAAATTAGCTACTTTATCTGCTACCCAAATGCCAGCTAATAGACCACCAATAGTTTTTAGAGCCTGTTCATGCTTAGCAATACCAGACACGAATTGATTCAAAACTTTTAATGGATCTTCGGCCTTTTTACCATTGGTATGAACTAAATTAAATGCTTTACCGATGCCCTTAATAATTCCATAAAACGTATCCCAAGCGCCAACGGCTATATCTTTAACAATTGTTCCTAACGAACCTGTAATACCTTTTAGATCATCAGAATGTTTGCCTAAGTAAGTAAAGAAATCAGCTACTTTATCAGTTAGATTTCCAACCCATTTACCAACACCTTTTACAGCATTTTCAAACTCTTTAGTACCTGCTGCTTTAGCTAACTTATCACCAATTTCTGTAATGGCTGGCAATGCAGCACTTGAAATAGTCATGGTAATAGCATTGACAGATTGCTTTAATCTATCTAATGCAACTTTACCTGTTTCACTATTCTTTTTAGCTAGTTTACCAACATAGTCATTCTTTGCGGAATCAGCAACCTTTTGGTTCAATTCACCTAACTGTTTAGCATTTTCAGCCAAGATTAAACCGGCTTGTTGACCTGTTGTACCAAATAAATCATGGAAAATATCTGTTTGCTTGTTCTTGCCCATGTCTTGCATCTTGTCATGCAATAAACCGAATATGTCAGTCATGGACTTCATATTACCTTTATTATCGGTAAAGTCTTTTGTACTTAGTCCCAATTCTTGAAGTGCAGAAGCACCTGTCTTAGTTGGCGAGATTAAACTATTAATTACTTTTCGTAAACCAGTACCAGATTTCTCGGCTTCCAACCCGTTGTTAGATAAAATACCCATCGCACTAGAAGTTTCACTTAAACTGAATCCAGCTTGATGAGCAGTAGAACCAACATATGACATACCAACACCCAAGTCACTAAATCCTGTGGCTGTCATATCGGCTGCATACGCTAAATCATTAACAGTTTTTTTAGTATTCTTGATCATTCCTGATGTGGAATTAGTACGCATACCGAATGCTTCAAGCGTTTGTGATGATACTTTAACAACGTCTTTAAAATCATCACCAGAAGCAACAGAAGCCTGTAATTCAGACTTCATAGCACCCAATGCTTGTTTAGTGTCATATCCACGCTTGATTAAGTCTTCGTAGCCATCTGCAATCTCTTGTTGTGACTTACCATACTTTAAAGCATACTTTTGACCGTCTTCCTGCATTCTGGATACGTTTTTAGTAGCTTCCACTACCTTTTCGCCGCCAGTTTCTGCCAGGTTAGTAATTTGTTTGTAGCTATTTTCGAGCTCAACAGATTTCTTAGCACCACTAACAAACATAGCCGTAACTGCTGCACCCGCTATACCTGCCGTCATAGCCATATTCTTCATATGACTAATGCTATTCTTTATACTGTTATTCATATTGCCAATAGCGGTTTTAGAAGTAGCGGCTGCTTGTCTGATTCCAGTAAAATGTGTACCCATTCCACCAAGTTCAGAACCTAACTCACGATAGCGAGTACGACTTTTAGCAATTTCAGTGCCAAGTTCATTAACACGTTTAGCCTGTGTAGCATACTCCTTAGAGGTTGCACCAGACTCATTTTTAACACGTTCTAGCTCGCTTGATTCCTTTGAGTATAAAGAATTAAGCTCTTGGATACGTGTTTTCAGTGCCGTTCTTTCGGTCGCTGATGCCTTAATCTCTTTGCCTTCAGCTTTATAACGTTCAACAAGTGATTGAGAAACGTTCTTAGCATTTTCCATTGCTTGCTTTTGTTCTTTAATACCAGTCGTATACAAGTCCAAAGTAGATTTGGCACGTTCTTGTTGCATAACCATGTTATTTAATTGACGTGTAGCTGTATTAACTTGATTAGTATATTGACTAAACTTTTGACTACCTTCTGTAGTAGTTCTATCGAGGTTACTCATTTCAGACTTTAATCGATTAAGATAATTAGTCTGTCCTTCAATAGCTCGCCCTAATCCTTCGGCCTTTGCTTGATACGCTGATTGATAATCACCATTTGCTCGTTGGACTTGCTCATTAATTTTCCACTCAGATGTTAATGCTTTGACTTGATTTCTTAGAGATTGGAGAGAGCCTTCAGCTTGAATTGAATCAATATGGATACCTGTATTCAGTTCCATATCTTTTGCCATTTATATTTATCCTCCTTTCTCTAAAATTGAGGAAACACCACCCGTTTTAATAAAGTCGGTCAAACTCATAGGACCAACAGAATTATTAGGGTTATTAGATTCACGTTTATCGTCTAAAATTTCTGCAAGTACAAAAAATGGCTGAGACTCAACTGTTTCTAAGTCCCAACCCGTTTCTTGCATAATTTGTTTTTCGTAATTTAAAAAATCTTGATAGACGGTAAAAGGATCTACTTGCTCCTCTTGTGTGGCTTTTTTGGGTCAATATCCTCATCATCCGAAGTAACACCGTGAGCGATTCGGCCTGCCAAAGCACCTGTTTCTGATGTAGTCATGTCGTCAAGCATTGATACTTGCTTAGGAGTCAATTTCAAAATTTCCTTAATGAAATTAACTGGAACATTTTGTAAATCTAATGCAGCTTTAGAAGCTGTATCGAAGCTGTTCATAATTTGTTCAGCAGCTTCACGTTCCCCCAAATCTTTAGTTTCAATGTTGTCTGCTTCATCAGCTACAGCCATCATATTTTTGTTTTTGTTACTTAAATTTGTGTAATATGCGTACGAAAGTCTCAAATTTTTGTTACTTTTCTTGACCGTAAAGCGACGGCCGAACGCATTGATGTATACGAATTCTTTAGACATTGATTAATCTTTCCCTTCTATTTTACTATTTAATCAGTTGATGTGCCTGAAGTATTTGGAGCAGGAGTGACACCATCTGTTGTTAGTGGCATACCAAAAATCTTTGTTTCCCACTTACCTGCATCGTAATTTTTTTCGTCTTCCAAAGCTTCAAAGTATGCAAAACCATCAGAATCACGATCGGTAGCACTAAATGTAAGTTGTTCTTGATCATAAACAGTTGTATTTGTGTTTGTCTTTGGAGCAACGGTAGTAAGGTGGAATCTTCCTTTAACTAAAGCTAAATGAGCACCAACACTTTCGTCTGTTGCGTCATGTGAAATCATTTCAAAAACACAATATGGTGATTCTGTTTTCTTACCAATACCCGAAATGCCACCGTCAAAAGTTGTCATTCCTAAAATCTTTTGTCTGATCTCTTGTGGAATTGCATTAGCAATAAATGCTACTGAAATAGCACCATGTCCCTTAGAACCTGCTTTCCATTCTTGATCAGACCCATAAATAGGTGTGATAGTTGGTGATAAATTTGAAATTGTTGCACTAACTACTGAACCCTTTGTTTTGGGTTCAATTGTAAAAATATTTTCCTTGTCGATTGTTTCAGTGTTATCGGTATAGATACCAATACGTGCTGATTCAAAACCTGATAATGCCATTTAAATGACCTCCGTTTTTTCGTATTTCATGGTTCTAGTCAAAAAACCCGTATCTGGATCAACGTTCGGATACGAGTCGTATTGATAGAACCAATTTTTTTCTAATTCTTGATTAATGATTGATTCTGTAATATCTGGGATAGTATCTCCACGATAGAAAATCTGTATTTCTATTCTGCTTTCTTTAGTGGTAGAAACATCACTAGCTCTACCTGAGTAGATACTGTTAATCTCAGATATAAGAACCGTTGTTTCGTCAACTTCCGTGAAATCTTGGGGAATGTTTTGGATAAAAATGTTGGACGGGTTAATTTTTAACTCATCCAATCTTTTTAATAAAATATTTTTAACATCTTTTGAAATCATGTTAGTCTCCTAACATTTCTTTATATTTTTTAACTTCTGCTGCTAAGACTAGGGCTTTTGTTTCATTTATAGTTCGTTCTTGAAAATGTAGTCCTGGAACATATTTAGTGGTGTGTTCACTGGCACCTTTACCACCATGAGCCATATAGCCGTCATTAAGGATTCTAGCTACATAGCCAGAATGACCAGGAGTGCTCTTGAAGCCTACATAAGTAGAACCATCAGCGCCCTTATATTTAAGACTGATGTCATCTGCTAATTTGATATTTGATCTACGTGTGTGTGGACCCTTATGTAAACTACTGTTCAAATTATTTTCAAGACTCTCTTTATAAACTTCTGCTCCTGCTTTAGTCATAGCTTTCTTTTGACTAGGAGTTAAAGATAAATTAGATAGTTCCCTTTCTAATTTTTCAAGACCCTCAAGAAATTCCAATTTTATCTATTTTCTTTAGAGTTATTAAATCAAAAGAACGTGGTGAATCGTCAAAGTCGGGGGAACTACCAACTAATTGATACAACTGGTCCTTAAAACGCACGTATTTAACGCCTTTTAAACCATCTGACTGATGTCTAATGATTAAAACTAAGTCAAAAGTATTCGGCGAACCTAAAAGAGTAATCTGTTGTATCATCGACATCGTATATATTCCACACCAAAGACTTTTAATTTCTTTAAAATCGGGTCTATTAGTTCCTTGTGGTGTTTCTATGAATCCTGCTTTGCCTAAAATAACTCGATACTTCAATCTACTAGGATTGATGTTCTGAACCATCGGCCTCACGTCTTTCTTTTTCTTTTAAATACTTACCTCGTAATTGAGCAATAATTGAATTACCAGTCATATCAACTGTATTAATACGTCCGGTCATACCAGATGATCTAAAAGTATAATATGAACTTGCTAAAGCAATTACAGCAATCTCATAAGAATGTTTAACAGAATCAAGCTCATAAAATCCTTTCATAAGCCCGTCATCATTACCAATTGCTCCTTTAATATAACTTTCGGCAGCAGTTAAATTGCGATTCAAAATCGTATCGTCTTCTTCGTCGGAATCAAGTCTTAAACTTAATTTCAAGTCACTTAATAATGAATCAGCCATGATTATTTACCAGCAGCAGTCTGAGTACCAACATTAGAAGCATCAGCAGCAGCAGCGGTTTTATTATCAACTGTTAAGAAATAACCGGCATTTTCATCAGCCTTAACGATGTCATAACGAGTACCAACTTGAAGGTATTGACCGTAGACAGTATCATCAACCCATCTAGCAGTAATTTGTGCACGATCGGCATAGAAAACGGCACGACTCAAATCGCCAATAAATGCATGAGCATCGCCCTTAGCACCAAATAGATCATCATCAATTTTAAATACTGGAATACCAAAAATAGATGTACCAGAAGCGGACTTAACATCAGTTTGTAATAGGTAACGACCATTTCCATCTTTTAAAGTATCTAGCCATTGATAGAATGAACCTGTTGCAACGATTGAGCGGTTATATGCTTGATCCAAGTCAACGTTATTAATGTGTTTAATATCATCAAGTGTCTTAACAGTTAGTGGTTTAAATGATTCAAAGATTGCTGCAATATCAGCATTAGTTGTATTAATCTTTTGTTCGTTAGCGTCGTTTACTAAGAATGGAATTAAATCAACAGCTGAATCATCAATACTTTCTTGTGATACGGGTTCGGCACCACGTCTGGTTTGAACTTTATAACTAATTTCTGTGAAATTTGGTTTGGCTAGTTCAGGGTTCTTTTCCAATTCAGCAACTGTGTTCAATTTAGCAGTAGCCTTCTTACGGATTGGATATGAACCAGTAGCAGTAGTGACAGACTTATGATTTACAAATCTACCTAAATCTACAACAGTTTTTACTTCATCTTGTGGAATATAAGAAATTGATGTAGGAATTGTTGGATTAACATCAGCTGATTTAATACCATCTAGTGCATCACGTGTTAATTCTGTTGGAATAATTAAATCTTTGTCCTTACCTTCTGTAAATCGAAGCTTGTCTGAACGAACTGTACCACCAGAATGTAGATAATCATTAATAGCTGAACGCATTTCCTTCAATGGATCTTCATCACGGTTAATCTTTTTGCCTTTACCTTGTTCTGGGAATTTCTTTGAACGATCTTCTTTGTCGTCATCTTTTAATTCACCCAATTCATCGGATAAATCATTAAGACTTTGAGTTTGTTTGAAACTTCTAGTAAGTTCCTTAATTTCGTTAACCTTTTTGTCCTTGTCTTCTTGTGAATTATCCTTAGAGCGAATAAATTCTTGAGCTTCTTTAATTTGTTTTTGAAGTTCTTCTTTTGTCATATAATTCTGTCTCCATTCTTAAAAGTTCCAATTCATTATTTAGATTGGAATCTTCTTTCTTATTTTTTTTGCTCTCAAATTCTGAAAGAGAGCGGTTTGAAACTGATGTTTCTTTGTAGGCTGGCATTGGTGTTATTGATAGCTCAAATAGGTCGCCAATCTGTGTGATATGCCTTGTAGCAGTATCTTCATCTAAGTCAGACCAATCATCATCATCAATGGTAAAGCCAAAACTACAGCCTTTTAAATTACCATTTCTAACATTTTCAGCAACATCATTACCAAGCGTTGTGTTAGGAATTTGAGCATTAAAAAACAGCCCTTTGTCATCTATCGAAAGTGACAAAGTGCTGCTATCCGCACGTGCTAAAATATTGTCCATATTATGGTTATAAAGCAGTTGCACGTTGCTCATATCCACATTGTCTAATGCTGAATTATCAACGTACTCAATGAATCCGCCTAAGTTTTCACTTGGTTGGTCAAAAACAATTGCATACCCTGACAACGTATTGAAATTATCATCTTCTGAGCGTTTTTCAATCTTAAAATTACTGTTATTGATCGCCCGTTGTTCCACTGTTTTCTTTGTCATCTGTATCCTCACCTCCTTTCGGTTTAATAGTGCTGCCTTGAAACGGAACATCGCCAGAAACAATGTCCTCTTTAGTCAACAGATCAGAGTTACTACGAATTAAAATCTTTTGAGCAGTCTTATAACCAATAACTCTATCAGTAACAAGCCCTCTAACACGTTTTTCAACTTGTTGTCCATCAATATCAGAAATGGCATTAACATCATAGTCAATCTCACCATTTAATTTCTGTTTAAATTCTGAAACAACTCCACGAATATAACGCCCAATTGTTTGAGCATATTGGATGGCTACCATTTCAATATTTGAATGTTCCGATTCACTTCCTAAGTAATCCTGGGGAACTCCATAAACCTTAGCTATCTGTTCACTGGTCCAATCTGTGGAAGAGAGTAGCTTAGAAATATCACGATTAACTTCTAGTGATTGATAATCCTCCAAATCGTCAAGAACAACAATATGTCCATTTTCCGCCTGTTGTTCGAAAGCTCTACGAACACTGTCTTTTGTTTCGCCTTCAAGCAATCCGCCTTTGTTGATCTTTAAAAGACCAGTTATGTTAAGACCATTTTTCATAGCACCTAATGCCAAGCCTTTATTAGCATCTTGAAGTTGCATTTCCTTAGATAACGCTCGTAATGGTGAAATACCAATCAACCCACCATCTAGCGAAACACTTTTTAAATGAATAATTTGACTAGCAGGAACTGAATTCAAGTCTTGCTCTTCTGTATCAGGAAAATTAATGTTATAGGTTAGTTGAGTCCCATCCGCTGATTTATAAATATCAACTTGTGATGGTTTCAAATACTCTAAATGATCACTTCTACCTGATTTATCGCCCCAGATTAATGCATAGGCGTTACCAGATAACAACATTTGAGCGTACATTGATCGCCAAAAAGAAAAACTATTAGTTAATTGACTAGGATTAGTTAAAACCTTGTTTGTGTATTGATTATTAGTTTTAAAATGTACACTAGCCATGTCTTCTGCCAATTTATTTACAACTGCGAATACATCAGAATTTTTTAAAGCATCCCTAGCAGATACAAAATCAGAATTAAAAACAATCTTGTTATTTTTGATTGAATAAGTTAATCCTGTATATCCACTTCCTAACGATGTATAAGGCTCCTTAGACGGTCTTAATGATCTAAATATCATTTATTCACCTCCTTTCTATAGTAGGCGGTTACTTAGTAGGCTTATTCAAAATCAATGCTACTAAAAGCAACGTGGCACCAACCACATAATTACCTACAGTTATCCCAAAATGATAAGTATTTATATCAATTAAAATTAAAGCCAATAAAAAAAGCACTGTATCTAAATTAATTAGAAGCCAGCGCTTAAAAATATTAAATCTTGCTATTAGATTTTTAACCATTGGTTTCCTTTCTTAAAAACTAAATTTACCTGAATTCAAATATTTCTTAATATCATCATCAGAATATCTAGAGAGCGGATCGTCACGGTCTCGCATGTCATTGAAGTAATACATTGCTTGATACATTGCATCAATTAAAGCATCAACCACATCGATCTTTAATGACTGCTTGGACTTTCCAATCTCCATACCTGCTCTATTCTCACCAACATCAGCATTCATTAACGCTTTTTTCATAATTTCATCATCTTCATGTGAAATATTTCTATGAAAGAAACTATCCTGAATGTATTTAATTGATTCAGTTAAAACATATGATGTTTGTTTAATAGGCATAATGTTCCAGTCTGTCTTGTCGTTTAATGCTTGAGTGAAATTGTTGGTTCTTAAAGCATCATAACCAAAGAACAATACATTTAATTTATTTTTCTCTACGAATGTCATAAGCCACGTGTAGACTTGATCTAAATTAATAAGTCCACGCTCATTATTAGTAATTGTGCAATAGCCTAGTTCGGCAAACTTACGATACTCAATACCATCTGATTTTTCCTTCGCTGAAATGGAACCCATTAACTTCCACGGAATAAAAGAATGTTGCATGATATGGTATCGTTCCATGCCGTTCTCTTTATAAGGAAAGATAAACGTTAGTGAAGTGTTATCAGATGTAAGACTGGCATCAAAGCCGATATATACGTCTTTACCTTTAATATCAAAATCAGTAGTAGAAGTAGTAGCTTCCCAGTCGTCTAAATCAATATAGGAATTGGTTTTGTAATCTAACCACAGATTTAAGTTCTTATTAGCAAATCTAAACTCTTCACCCGACAAGCGCTTATCATCAAGTTCCTGTTTCAAGCCTGACATCAAATTATCATGTTCGCTTGGCAGTAATAGTAAAGGATTACTTTTAGCCCAAGTTTCAGGATCATTCATTTCATCTTCACTATCTTGAGCCCAAATTAAAACTAATTTACGGTCGCCCTCTTCATGTTCGTCACATTCCATAATTTTAATGATGGAATCTTCTTCCTGCTTAAAAGGAACTGTAGAATCAGGATAGGCAGTAGAAATTTGAGTGAACTGTGAATTAGGGACTTTAACTTGACCGGATGTAATTTTACTAGTAACAACAGAGTGATTAGTTTCTCCAGCTTCGTCATAGACGGCAAACAAAAAGTGGTAAGAATCAAACTTACCACTCTCTGCTGATAGCTGTAATAACCTATTGTTAGTTTTGCACTGGATCACTTTGTTATATTGAACATCTAAATCAGTTTGTTTTTTTAATTCATTAAATACAGCATTCTTATCAATGATTTTATTCATCATCGTTGAAATATAACCATAAATCTTTCTTGCCTGATCAGTAATGTTTGAAGTAACCATGAGATCTTGATTATCCAGTCCCATAGTTTCAATTAAATATGAATAGCAAGCAATGATAGACATTAAATAAGTTTTCCCTTGTCCACGAGCGACAGAAATAATAACTGAACCATAACGCTTATTTCCTGTTTTTATTTCTCGCCAGCCAAACATTAAACAGAGTATAAAGTTTTGCCAATCCATTAAAGGAACTGGTTCCCCTGTATCAACGTTGGGGCAAATGTCCGCAAAGTTTAAAACTTGTTGACACTTCTCAACATCATAGTAATAAGGATAGCTATAACTTGAATCTTCAACACATTGAAGGTCTCGCAATTGTCTATATGCTGCAAGTTTCATATTGTACCCAGAAATAACTTCCAAATCTAGGACTTTAAAAGCGTATTTTGTTCCTTCGTCTTTATACTTTTCTTTAATATCACTGAAGTCTCTTGATCGGTATTCTTTCAAAAGTTCAAGTGGACGTTGACTACGTTTTATTTTCGATAAGTCCATCTACTGACCCCCAAACTTCTTTAATTCTTTTTGAATGTCAATGCTGTTAGAATCATTTCCATTAACTCCTATACGTTGAGAGTAAGAGTTAAAATCAATTCCCAAAGTCATACCTAAACTTCTTAAAGCCTTCGAACAATTGTCAACGATACCAACGGCTGGGTTCTTTTTGAGATTTCCATTCTCATCCATGTAAACTTGACCATGTTCTGAAATACTATTGACTGCATCTAAGTACATAGCATACTGTGTGCAGAATAATTCGAGATTAGTTTGATCCAGAACACTAACTAACCCGACTGATTCTAGTTTTGGAACTAATGTCTTCCATAATTTCTTAGCTTCTGGCATTAAGTAGTTTGGCGCTCTTTTAGGAAGCTTCTTAAGCCCTTTCCTAGCTTGTTTAACAGCTGTTTGCCTAGCCTTTTGTTCTGGGTGTCTAGGGTCTACAACTGCTAAATTAGGCTTTCTACCTGCGTTTCTAGGGTTCATGCTCTCACTCCTTTCGTAAAAGTTTTAATTTTCGGAATTTTTTTAAAGCTCATGCCCACTATGCGAGCTGTCTCCTTAGAGACAGTAGGCGGGGGTCTATTTTGAAAAGTTCGGCAATTCTGAAATATCTTTTAATAAAATATCTTTTTGTATTTTTTGATTATTATTTTTGTATCCTGTGTGATAGAACTTATGTTCCCAATCTGTCTTACGGCTATGACATCCACGACAGATTACTGCAAGGTTGGAAGTGTCACGAATAAGTTCAGGTGCAACTTGTCCTGGTACGATATGGTCAACTGTATTGGCTGGTCTCACGATTCCAAAACGATAACAGTATTGACAAACATAGTTGTCACGATCCAACACGAACTGTCTGATGTGATTCCATTCTCTTGAATGATAGAAGCCGTCACGTTTCTTGCGTTCACCATTAGCAGCACGAGCAGTAGCATTGTACTCACGTGTATGTCGCTTGATGTGTGCACGTTGCTTCGCTATGTGTTCCTCGTATGCTGGTAAGTCTGCTATGTGTTCATTACAGAATGGACTGTCACCACTCACTAAGTTATGACAGCCACTATGTTTGCAACGTCTAACAAACATTAATAAAAGCCTTTAGCTTCGTTATCTTTCATATTTTTTCCTCCAACTAAAAATCATATTTAACATTTTCAAATTTTTTGTAAGCATCGAGATATAATTCCTTCTTGTCACCGTTGTAAGTGACCTCGTAATACATTCCATCAATTAATGTAGTTGATAGCAAAGCCTTGTTATTTTGAAGCGTCTTACATTGCCAAACAATATAAACATTAGATTTATCAATAAACGTGTTATCTGTCTTATCTATATGTTTATTTGTGTATTCAACTACCTTTTCTTTACATACTTTAGTAAATTCTTGTTCACTCATATTTTTTCCTCCAAAATAAAAAGACCAGCCACAATTGACTGATCCTGAATTAATAGTGTGAGTGGGAATCGAACCCACGAATGAAATTTACTAGTATATCAATGCCACCTCTGCTCACACTTGCCGTTAGCACCCCAGTAGTAGCTATCTACTACGAAAACCTCTTTGCCATTTTATATGGCTCAGTGCCACTCCCCACCTTATAGTGTGCGTAGGATTCGAACCTACGATTTCACCCGTCCTACTTAAAGAACTAAACCCACTTAAGGATTCACCACACTACCGTTGTTGTATTTACAAATCAAAAAGAAATAAAAGCTCTTTCTTTTAAATTTTATGATTGCTTTCCGACAATCAATTGTGCAGATAGGAGTTGAACCTATGCTCACAGAGTCAAAGTCTGTTGCCTTACCACTTGGCTACTACACAATGTTGGCTGGAATTAACCAGCCTTATTAAATCCGAAAGGAGGAACTATGTGGAAGTAACTTCCACAATGTAAGAAATAGGAATCGAACCTAACATCGGTGTGAGCAACGGTATAATTTATTAGTATCGTTCTGTATTGTTTTATCTCTACCGATTCGCCCGTGCGTTCTCACAGAAGCAAGACGCTTTCCACACGTCTTGCAATGTCGATTAAACAGCGCCACAACGCTATTTAAAAATATAGTTTGAGGGATATCATTTTTGTTTTTATTTAGATGACTAGTATTATTGCCAATCATCTATACTACTAATTTACTACTAAAAGTACCGTTAAAAAGCTCAATAAAAGCTCAACATTACGATATTATGGTTCAAACATTCCTAGTCTTTGTGACAAATCTAATAGGAATTTAGTACGCATACGCTTAGCAGTCGCAATTGAAACATTAATCTTGTGCTGAGTTGATAAACCACTGATCGTATACGTTGGATATTCCTTAAAATATAGTTCATCAATGATAGTCCTAGTATCTTTATCGGTAGCTAAATAACAGTCTGTCACTGCGCTCTTTTGGCGTTCTAACATTCTTAGTCTCATATCTTGGTCAAGTGTCACCACATACGTTTCTTGTGGGCGTGAGACTTTAGAACTCTTGCCACCTCCTACATTTTCATCTACTTCTTTAGGCGGATAAGCAAGTTCTAACTTGCGGTCTTTGATGTACTCATCAATGTGCGGATAATCTTTTAATACGTTCTCACATCTACTTCTAATATCTGATCTAATAGTGCTCACTCTCCCCTAATAATAATAGACAGCTTGTTTATCTAATTGCTGACATTCTTCAATAATATTCAACCCTAAATCAATAGAATTTAATATTTGCATTATTTTTTCTTTATTCATCGTCATCCTCCACTGGTACAGCGAAAGCCATATATTTACCACCCAACTTTTGTTCAATAGCATTTTTTGAAAGCACTAATGCTTCTTCCTTATTTGAAGTAGTTTTAATTTCATCAGCAGCACCGATGCCGCCATAAGTTGATCCTAAAATGCCTTTAATATAAGTATGTGCTGAACTATGTGGTGTAGTTGTTTCAAGCACATATTTCTGTTCAGGAAACTTAGCATTACCACAGTAGAAATCTACAATGTCCTTAGCCAATTGATTATCCTCTTCAGAACATTCATTCATATACTTATTATTCAAAGAGGTACAGTCATCGTCGTCAATAGCGATTCCGCGAATTAAATCAATAGCATTATCAAAATTGTTGTCTTTAGCTTCCTCTAGTTCCTTACGTTCTCGCTTGCTATATCCTTTTAAAATTCTCATATTTTTATCCTCCAATTTAATCGATTTCTACAAGTCGGTATCTAATTCTGTGGTTTCTCTTCTTATATTCATTAGTTCTAAAGCCTTTAAGACTGCTGACTGAAATTCCTGTCAATGCTGAAATTTCTTTCATCGTTCCACGCATTTGATAATCACCATTTTTATAAAACGCATATCTACAAGTTTTTGAGTCAGACTTATTTTTCAACCACTTCGAATCATCGAGCACTCCTTTATAAATCAATCTATAAATCTTATAAGGCTTAGTGTTGAGAAATTCAGCGATGTCCTGTTTATAAAGTCCTTTATCAAGCATCTTTTGAGCAGCGTCTACATCAAAATCAACTTCGATATTTTCGAATGGATCAACACCGTGATTTAGAAATTTTCTAGCTTTAACTAGTCGTTTATCATTGATAGGCGTTTGTTTGATACTTCCAAACTCAGCTTCACACTCCGCAACTAGCGGTACTATACTTGTCATTATTCAGTCACCTCTTCTCTCTCGAATTGGTCGGGGTCCATTTCATCGGGTAGATATTTTAGGAACTGCTCTTCGGTAAGTGTTGTTGGTCTTTCTGAAATAATTGAAACATCGCATCCTGAAACACGCTTCAAGCTAAAATATAGTTTATAAAAATCATCATTTTGAGCACCTTTTAAATAGAAACGGTATTTTTGTTCTTCTAATTCATAATTGTTGTTATAGATATTCACTATAATTTGAATTAATTTATCAAAATCGGACGAATGAGTATCCGCATTAAGTCCAACTGAATTCAGAACTTCCATTTCTTTAGAAGTTAAATCGCCATCAGCATATTCAAAATCAGTAATGATTTCTGCTAAGTACGTGGATGGTCTCCGTTTGTTAATGTATTTAACTAACTTTTTATATTTACTTTCTAATTTACGTTTCATAATTCTCTCCTATATATCATGATGTGTATTTGTGATACTTCGTAAAATTTTGATACTATTCGGTTTTATAAATTGTTAACAATGATGTTCATATTTAGACCTCTAACTTTTTTTATTAAATTCTGTCTGCTAATTTTTCTGATTGATCCATCTTCAGCTCTATAATACATTTCTGCATTATTAGCGAATCTCCTTGATACGCTCAATTGATTTTGTATCAAATACTTCCTCCAATTTGTTTTCGATGTGTTCTGGATAGCGTTCGTCACTCCAGCTTTTAATATTGAATTCTTTTTTGACCTCTTCTGAATAAGGCATTATATTTATATCGCTAAAGCTTAATGCATCATTCTTAACGTTTTGTACGAAAAAGACGCCCTTACATTTTTCTCTTGATAAACTGTCAATTTGAATTACCGTTGCATTCATTCCACGAATTGCTAAATTAAAAAGTAAGAACGGTATCGCTCTATCTGATAGCTCTTCTAAAATATGATAATGTTCACTAGGTCTATAGTCCCAAGGCATTTGCTTTAAACACTTTTGATAATAATGATCAATCACGATTCCACCGGTTCCTGCGGCAGGTTCAAAATAATTATCGTCTTTTGTATTAACTAGTTTATTCATGATTGCTGAAACCGATTGAGGAGTAAAATCCTGTTTTTTCTTCTTTCGATCAGCCGCTTCATCTTGAAAATACATATGAAACCAGTCAAAACTCATATCCGTTTCATTTTTTAAGAACGATTTGAATAATTGAATACGTTTATCCTTATCCAACATTGTTGATAGCAACTTCTCTGGTGCCTTCCATGAATCATTCACGCCAATTAATTCATTTATCTTTTCTGTCGTTAGCATCTATTTCTCTGACTTTCATTTTTAATCTCACAATATTAATACCAATTCCATTTAATTATGATTTAGTACACTTTTCAGCAACTTTATTTATTTTCGCTACATCTAATTTATACTTATTTGAAACCATATCCCACCAGCTCCTCATCAATAATTTTTAATGCGTCTTCTGGACTTCGTGCTATACCGTGAATTATATTGTGATTAGTTAGCATGTAGTGAAATTGTTTCTGATCTTCACGAGCTCGTCCTGTTGTTTTTTTAACCTCAATGAAAAATATCTTTCCGTTGCTGTCCTTAAATCCGGTTAAGTCAGGAAACCCAGGCGGAGGTCCAGCATGGAAGTATCCCCCTCGTTTCATTTCCACGGTGCCTGTGTTAGTTCTAAAAATGTGGCAATGATGTTTGCTTACGTCAATCATAATTTGTGACTGAATTTCGTGCTCTTCTGTTTTGTTCATGTATATTTGCCAAATACCCCCTTAATTCCAAATCTGGTTTCGTGTTTCCTCTTAAAACCGCATTTAATTGTCGAGGATAAATAATATATCCATAGTCGTAATACAATTTATCTACTATTTCTCTTGTTGATAAACCAGTTTCACTTTTAAAATCCATTAATAGTCTCCAATCGTGAAAATGTGACGTGTTTGGTGATGGGTAATCAAACGTCCACGGGTCTTACAGCTGTAAGGTTTCAGACCATATTTTTTTATATGTGACGGGTAACTCAAAATCTTTTTATTTTATGCTTATATATATGTGTTCTTATATATATATATATATATATTATTTTATTATTACTTAAAGTAGAGTAACCCGTCACAGTATATATATAGTTGTGAAACACTTACAGTACCAACCGATAGCCTGTGAAACATACACATCACAATCCCGTCACACGTCACATATTTATTTTTGATCCATCCAGTTCAATCTGGTGTCACTTTTAACTTTTAGTCCTTTGTATATTGCTCCTGCACGGGTATGAACTTTCTTAAAGCGATTAGTCATTTCTCTACCAAACTTCGTATTACTCATTTGATATTGAACGTTGTCTTCAGCCCATGATTTATAAAGTTTGTATAACTGACTAGCATTTATCGTGTATTCGGTACTTGTATCACAGGCCTCTGAAACAAATTGGCTTAATACATCCATTTCCTCACGATATCCTTCACTCGCACTCTCAATCACTTGAGGAGTGTGGAGGCCGTGTTGTTGCCACTTCAATGCACCATCGACAGCCCAATTAAGTATTCCGATTGATTCACGAGCCAACTTGTACTTCAAGTCCTTATCAACTTGATCATCGGGAATCTGCACAGTGAATGGAATCAGTCTGATACGTCTCCAAATACCGTCATCAGTTCCACGAATTATCGGCTTGTGGTTAGTCGCTAACCATAGCTTGAACTCTGGTTCGAACTCGAATTCCTTACCGTATAATTGTCTAGCTACGACTTTATCTCCACCGGTCAATTGCTTAACCAATCCTTCATCCATTCTTAAACCTTCGTTAGGTTCAGAACTGGTTACTAGTCTAGCTCCCGCCAGTCTGGCAATATCAGAGTTGGGACCGCCAGAATTTTGCTTAATCATGATTGAACTCGCTTGAATAGTTTTAGCATAAGTACCAAGAATATTACTGATTGTTTCCAGAAATACTGACTTACCATTTCGACCATTTCCATAGAGAATGAACATGATTTGTTCCTTGATTGAACCAGTCATTGAATATCCAACTGCCGTTTGAACGTAATCAATTAACTCTTGATTGTGGTCGAATATCTGATCTAAGAATTTTATCCACTCATCACAACCGGCTTTATCTGAATATTCAACGTTTGCCTCTTTACTGAATAATTTAGTAATATCGTGGTCATGTAGCTCTCCACTCGCTAAATCGATGTAGCCGTTCGATACATTTAATAGTGTCTTATCAATATCGAACTCACCGGGTGCTACTGGTACTCTGTGTTTTAGTTCATCCATGACAGCTTTCTTAGCTGAATTGCTACGTGAATGTTTAACGAATTTATCAAATGCTTTCTTGATAGCAGCTTCTTCTTTTTCGTCAGCATCAGGTGGAATTTCTACTGTTTCTTTACCGATTGATTCAGTCATCGCATCAATTAATTGATGTATCTTACCCGACTGGTCAACTTCCCAGTAACTTCCGTTGAAAATGTACCAGCAGTTGTTGACGTAGGAATATTTAATCAAGTCGCCAAACTGATCAATCATTCTATCTGCTTCACCGGTATCGTCCCACGAACGTCTAGGGAGTTCTTTAACTTCTTTAGGGTCTTTCATGAATTCTAGGTTATAATGCTTGGCCGTTCTGTGTTCAGGATTAGTAAATACATTGTTCGTGTCATTGATTGCTTTATTTAGGGTAGCAACACCATAAGTAGTCTTTCCTCGTTTCTCGTCCCACTTATGTCGATACAGTGTTGACTGTCTAAATATTGCATCCATCTTTCCGAAGTCTTTGCCAGTCCAAAAAGCTAAGTAATTAGCTAGTGCTAAATCAGCTTCAGACTGTGAACCGTAGATTTTCTCCCAACCACCATACATAAGGGCTTTAAAATTCTCACCGCTCTTACTTTCTATGGCTTGCTTGATAATCTCGAATTCAGATAGATTATTAGGCTCTAAACTTGTGGAAGCATTCCGAATAGGTACAACCTTCTTATCAGCTAAATACTTGTCATATAACACGCTTATATCAGCTTTGTTGATAGTTTTATTACTTCCTAAATTCTTGCCTGTGAGGGCGAAAAAACGCCCCTCATCATACATCTCAATATTGTTCTTACGTCTTCGATTACCAGGAATCTCGCCTTTAAATATGATATGAATACCTGTTCCGGATTGACTGACTTCGGTATATGAACGTGTTGCATTCATGAACTCTGATACGATGTTATCTTCATAGTCTCCCGAGCGATAGCGCATGATGTCATCTTCCACATGGTCAATATCGATACCAGCATATCCGTTTGCAAAGAAGAAAGATAATCCATCAAAATCTTTACTATTCAGTTCTAATTCTTTCAAAGCATTGTCGAATGTTGTCCAAGTGGTTGGATCATTAGACTTAGCATTCTGTCCATCGATAGCACTAAACGGAATCTTGGTATTTTTCTTTCGTTCTGGAACCCACTTGAGTTTGAATAGCCCCCACTGGGCTAGGTTACGCAATTCTTGTGGAATTTGTTCATAAGCCATCAGTTCTCCTCTTTTCTAAACGTTAGAATGGTAAATCTTCATCGGAAATATCAACTGGCTTGCTGTTGTCAGCAAATGGATCATTAGCTTTATCCTTGGTTTTAAACTTGTGTTGTACGTCTGGATAGTCGGTAGTCTTAATATTCCAAGGGGCGATGTGGTTTACTTCACGTTCCTTACCGTTGTATTCATCAGTATCTTTCGTAATGTAAACTTTGACCGGTTTTCCTGAAATTGTATCGATAAATCCTTGAACATTTGGAATGTCAGTACCTTCTGGGATTTTGCAAGCGTCTAAAATGTATTGGAAGCCTTGCATGTCATACTGATTAGTAGCTTTGCGCTTCCAGTTGTCCATGAAAATATTTCGGTTATGATATTTCTTTTGGTTCTCACTCACACCATCAAGGTCGTTTCTGATAATCAACCGTAATTGTAGTGATTCAGCACCGTTTTTAGTTGCACGTTCTTGAGCTGATTGGATAATCATTTCATAATTATCTGTTGGAACGGGTGTAAATTCACTCTCTTTGTTTTTTGAATAATCTGTTTTGATAAATGACATTTAATTTGTCTCCTTTTAATATTATTGATGTACGAAGCCTCTGTTTTTTGCTTGAAAGAATGCCCACCCAGGTTTGTAGCCACGGGCTTTACCAATCTTTTGCAAATCTCGATAACTGGTAGCATCTTGAGGTTTCATTTGGCTATATCTAACTTGTTCGTAATCCGTTTTGAAATGAAAATCTTTACCGATTTTCTCGACCTTAACATTCTTATCGACTTTCATTTCTTTGTTTTCCACACCAATTACATACCCACAAATAGGACATGTGCTATACGCAACTGGTATAACCGCGAAGCAATGTGGACATGTTCTAATAGCTGTCCCACCGCTCTCGCTTTTCTTTTTTGGTCTTCCCTCTAAGCTCCAAGTCCTGGGAGTGTCGGGCAATCCAAATCTTGTGTAGTTAGCAACGTGATCAATAATCGTTGCCGTTTTATTTGGACGATATCTCATACAACGCATTGATTGCTGAATGAATAACGATAGTGACTCGGTAGGACGTAGCATTATTACTGTTTGACAATCTGGAACGTCCACACCTTCACCGTACAGCTCAGCATTGACCAGGATTGTTACTTTGCCATTTCTAAAATCATCCATGACTTGCTTGCGTTTATCTTTTGGTGTCTTACCATCGACTTGTAGTGCTTTAAAACCGGCATTATTAAATTCCTTTGCGACCTTGATACTTGATTCAACGTTGTGTGTATAGATGATAGTTTTAGTATTGCTAGCGACTCGCTTGTATGTTTTGATGACATCCCCATAGATAATGTTCTTGGATGCACTATCCATAGATTTAGAACTAAAGTCACCAGTTGAATTTTTCTTCAATTTCTTATCATCAATCAACTTGACCGAGTAATATTCATAAGGTGCCAAGAAATTATTATCAATTAACCAATCAATCTGTGGACCTAATATTAGATCATCAAATACTTTTGATAATCCTTGTCCGGATAATCTAATAGGTGTAGCAGTGAATCCCACAACGTTAGCTTGCTTAAAATAATCAAATATTCGAGTGTATGATTTAGCTAGTGCATGGTGACATTCATCAACAAGAATTAACTGCGGTTTGTCTAATTTTTCCAGTCTTCTCGTTACCGTTTGGACCATACCCACATAGCAGAGTTTCATATTCACTCCATACGCTTTGAACGTACTTTTAACTTGTTCAACAATCTCACGCCTGTGAACGATGAATAGAACGTTGTTTTGCTTATCAGTTGCACCTTTGGCAATGGCTGCCATCGTTACCGTCTTACCTGAACCAGCTGGGGATTGAACCACTACATTGTGATTACCGTGAACTAAGGAATTCTTTAAGTCATTGATCAGTTTGTTTTGATAGTTTCTAAGAATGAATGTCATTCGGCATCTGTGGGCTTAGTTCCCCACTTAAATAGGTCTTCAATGGCACAAGCTTTTCTATCATCTAATCGATTCTTAGCATAAATACCATCATTTCCTTCTAGAATTACTCCACGCTTACCGGTGTCGGGATTGACCATCACACGACCAACTACATCAGTTAATCCCATGAAAGTATCTCTAACTGAATCTCTAAGCTGTGGACTATATTGGTCAAATGTTTGACCAGTCATGGAAGTAAAATCGTTTTGAGTTTCCCAAGCGGTTACTAGGATATTAATAGGTAGCTTATAAAATGAATCAATCACACGAATGAAGAAATTTGTCCATCCCGAATAATCTTGTAACTCGTTTCTAATACCGCTTTTTGAGTTTCGACCTTGTTCAATGAACCAAGCTTTTTCCAAGGCTGATACATTATCTAAAATCAAGTTATTGAATCCTGTTAATTCCTTAGGTAGTTCTGTTACTAGTCTCGCTAGTTCCTTAGTAGGAATCGATTTATCAAACGTTTCTGCTTCGATATTATCTAAACCACCCAGGACTTTTTCAGAATTATCAAACGGGACAATGATTGATTTGCCTGTTAAATATTTAGCTGTTGATGTCTTACCTGTTCCAGGTTTGCCGTAAATTGCGACTCGAAATTTATCCGTTTTAGAAACATCTTTCATTGAATGTAATGTCATCTATCTAAACCTTACCGATGACCCAGTTACTAGCTCAGCTCCCGGGACTTCGGTTCCTTTCTTCAATAATTCTTTGATTCTAGCCGTATCTGGAACGACATTAGTTTTAGTTAGATATGCTGGAATCTGACTCTCATCAGGAATCTTAAGAGCTGGCGGATTATTTTGAATATAAATAGTAAATTCAGGAGTTTTAATCTTTTCTGTTCCAGTCAATTCCATTGTGTTTTGCAAGCTTTGCTTTAAGTTCTTACGATTGTTAGCGATAGTCTTAGCACGTGCCGAAAATCGTTTAGCCTCTTCTTTAAGAGCTTTCTCGTCCTTCGCTAACTCTTTATCGACTTTTGCATATCCAACCGCCTTGTCTTTGATTGCATCTGTAATACTGTCCATCGTGTCGCTAAATAGTTGTGGGTCTGTTTCTTCTGCAAGCTCAGCTAACTGTAGATACTTGCCTGTTAGATCATATAAAGTTGCCATTAAACTCATTCCCCTCTCGTGGTATAATTACCTTATTAATTAATATAGTTATTAGCTAGTTTGTCGTTTGCCATAGCTGTGGTGAGCGACTTTTTTTGTTCGTTCATTTCGCCAGCTAATCTAAGAAATTCATGTACGTGCCAGTGAGTAGGTTCACGATTAACTAGAACCCTCATCTGTCCGAATTGAATAGCTAAATCTACAAGTTTTTCTAATTCAGTCATTCTATTGCCTCCTTATGAGTAGTAGTGTTCAAACTTTTCATATACATCAGTTCTAGCCTTGGACTTATCGATATCTAAATCATCACGATGGCATCGCAAATTATCAATTTGGTACTGATACGTTGGATCATCTATACCTTGTAAAGTGGCTAGGTATTGTTCTTCTTCAACATTTTCAATTTGTTCAGTCGTTCGTCCAATTTCTTCGCTAACTTTGGAGAGCTGGTCAACCGCTCTACTGATTGCTAAAACATCTTCATTCACTATCATTAATCTCACCCCCTTTAAATGAGCTGATGATTTTAACCCTGATTTCATCTCTAACTTCACGATTATATTCAATGGTTGTATTCATTCGCTCAATAGCACTTTCATAAGCTTGCTTATCGTCAGGATTGCTTGTGTGATACTCTCTATCCTTTAGACTGTCTACTTGACCACTATAGTAACCAACGACATCACAGCTTAATTTATAAGCATCTAGTAGCTGGATAAATTCGGTTTTTGTCATTTGTCTTCCTCCGTTAATTCATCGTCAACCATGACATCGTAAGGTTCAGTGTCGCGATTTGGATCGTATTTCTTGCTTGTGAAATCTGGGTAATCTCCGTTCATATGGGTATCTCCTCTGATATAATTTTCCTTGAGAAAGGAAGTGATAATAATGGAACTTTCTAAAGAACAAATGAAATTGTTAAAACAAGTTAAAGAAAATAGTATTAATACTGATCCGGACTACTATTACAACAATCAAATACTTCAAGATTTAATGTATAAAGATGAATTAATCCTTGCGACAATGGAATGGGATGATAATAAAGAGACACTGTATCCCACATCTTATGTACTAACCGTAGATGGTAAAAATGAATTATCTAAAGCGATTGAAAAACGTAAGAATCATTGGAAGGATAAAATTCTTTATCCAATAATAACTGGAACAGTAACTGGTGTTATTGGTTATTTACTTGGTAAATTTGGCTAGTAGATAGCCTAAAATCAACCATATTATTCCCGATATTATGCTTGGTAACACTTTGCTTAATTTATTTTTCATATGGTTACCTCCTCATAAGTGAATTTCAATTCTTTGAGAACCATCGCTTACCACGAGATCAATGGAGTTCGGAAAATGATGAAACTCCTTCTCATATGTTTTCATAATATATTGACTAACTTTATCCCAATCGTCATTGAATTCCTTACTACTATCTATTAGTTCTTTCTTCATTTAATATTCTCCATTACAGCCACTACAATCCAGCAAAGTACTGATATTCCTTGTAAAATCATTCCTACTACTTCCCAGTCAAAATCGAAATCTCTAAGCCACTCATGTATTCCTGTGATGGCTTTTTTTAATGCACTCATAACATCCCTCCTTACATATAAAAGTCTGTATATTTATGTAAAAACTTACTGAAATTATCGCCAATCATCATGTATATGGTTAAAGTGACAATCGCAATTATTGCTACTGGCACCCACACGATTGCTGGTATTGATATGCTTCTCATAAAACTCGCTCCCACACTTGTTTTTTTTTTATAAATCTTTAATGTAATCGTCTATTTCATTCGGATCATAAAGTTTGGTTCCTTGTGCTAAGTGATATGGCAAGTTTGGCAAAATTGCTCGTCTTGTACTATCAGCCATATTTAAATAACCTGGTAAATCCTTGCTGCGTAGCCATCGTTTAGGTGTCACAGCCTGTACGAACTCTTGAAACTGTCGTTCGCTTAGTAAAATTTCAATTGGTTTAATTTCTTCCATTGGTTAGACCTCCTTTTTCTCAATGCTATAATTTTATTAATTAACCTAAATATGAGGAAAAATAATTATGGAACAAAAATTAGATATAGCATCTATTAGAATCATGAATTACATCGTTTCTGAAACCAAAAATGGAAATAAACCTAATGCACTTGATATTAGAAAAAAATTTCCAAAATATGATGATCAATTAAATTTGGAATATTTATATAGACTTGGTTACATTGATTCCATTAACGGATTTTTTTCTGGTTTTCTGACAGCAACTGGGATATACGGGTTTCGTCCAACTGCTAAGTTAATGAAATTTTTTGAATCTTGGAAAACTACATTAGTTCTTTTCTTTTTAAAAAGTATTCTTGTTCCAGTAGCGGTAACTGTAATTACTACACTTCTTATTCTTTTATTGAATTTAAAAAAATAAGAAAAACATCATCAAAAGTAAAATTATTATTATTCCTATTTCAATAAACGGATAAAATACTATGAAAATTGCCCATATCCAGCCTTTAAGGTTATCCATTGTTTATACCTCCATGAGTTGTTCAATCGCAGGATAAATATTGTGCTGCTTAAGGATTTCATATAACCCTAAACGACCTTTTTGCGTCCATTTAGTATTAAGAACAGCTTTTTCCGTGCCATCTTTTCGTTTAACCATTGTTGTATCTGAATGAGTCCAACCGTTATGTTGATATTTAGAATAAAGCAACCACGTTTTACCTTGTTTATACTGAATTCCAAGTTCATGAAGTTTAGCATTCATCTCTCTACCACTCATCCCGTAATCTTTGGCGATAATTGTGATGGTTACTAATGATGGATTAGCAAGAACTTTGTCATAATAAGTAACTTTTGGTCTGTCTTCCGCAACTTGCTGTTCAGCAATCAATCTACCTTCGCGTTCTGTTTTTAGCTGTGTGGCTAACTTAATTAGGTAATCTGGATCAGTTAACGTTTGCTCAATTGCGGAATCAGTTAAGTAAGCACCATGCTTTCTGATAGTTGGTAGGACTTCTGATGTTACCCAATCTTGAAACTTTTCAGCCGTTGCGTTATTAGCCTTAATTGCTAACTTATAAAATTGTGGTTCAGTGATAAAATCGCCTTTTGAAATACGGGCGCCACTTTTGGCGCTACTAAGATAGGAATTTAAACGTGCCCATCTAACTTTAGTAGTTCCTTTAGAGGTATCGACAATTCCTAACCCAATTGCTACTCTTTCAGCATCAAATTCGATATCCCCATTTTCATTAGTTCTAACTGGTAATTTGATATCACCATTTGTAAATTCTTGTAAATTGTTCATTACTTCTTACCTTCTTTTTTATAGATTTAAAACTCTTGCTACTTGTTCGCGTAACTCACGTGACTTGGGTGTCATGTCGCCTTTAATGGCTCTATTTAATTGCTGTGGATTAGCATGAATCAATTCAGCTAACTCTTTTTGAGTCATATCTCGATTAAGCAATGCGATCTTAATTGATCGTTCAATATCATGCGCTACCTTTGCGAATTGTTGTTCTGGCATATAATCAGCTCCTTTCTATTGTTATAATTTGATTAATTCATATATATTCGAGGTGAAAATAATGGATAATGAACAACGTGCCCATGATTTAGCGCTGGCATATATTCAGGCGGATATCAATAGCCTATCTGGCGTTGAACGAACCGAAGAGAAACTTTCCATTTTGCATAATGCTGGTTCTAACACTAAGGAAGCCAATCTAATAGACTCTTATAATCATTTATATGATTCTATTTTGAAGAGTCTGAATGATCGCCATTAAATGCTTTCAAAACATCTTTTCTAGTGAGTGGTTTACGATCTTCACGAATTTGTTTCAAGACGGTCAATATGTCATCTAGTTTCGAAATCATAATGATTTCGGAGCTTTTTTTATCTAATAATCTATTTATCGTGATTGTCGCTTCTTTTAACGAACTAGTTAATACATCTATAATCTTCAAATACTTATTTTCATCCATATTTCCTACCTCCTTTACTGTTATTTTTTCATCAAGTTATTGACAAATTATTAGACTAAGTCTAATATTAAGGCATAACAAATAAGCAATTTAAACCTTATTACTACCGCAATTCTCGCCAAAGTATTGTATCGGTGGTCGTGTGTTTTTGTTGCTCAATTACTTGATGAATTAATAATAAGACTAAGTCTAAAAAAATGCAAGTATATTTTTAGTCTAAGTCTAATTATTAGTCGTCATATATTGGAGAAAGCCTATTATGACAACTTTAGATAGAATTAAAAAAATTTCAAAGCAAAAAGGTTTTAGCCTTACAAAAGTGAACGATATGGCTAATTTAGGTACCAACACTATATATTCATGGAAACATAAAGAGCCTGGAATTAATAATCTTAAGGCTGTTGCTAACGTTTTAAATGTATCTGTGGATTACCTTTTGGGAAAAACTGATGATCCAAGTACTAGTTCTAAGCCTAAAAAAGTAGATATTAAGGATGTCATGCAAGATGACTACACCATCATGAGCTATGGTGGTAGAGAAATACCACCAGAAGAATTAGAAATGATTAGACGTATCTTAGATGGGGGAAAATAATGTATGAGCGATGTTACAACTTATTTACTGAATTACGCACTAGATCACCACATAGGATTTGAACTACTTAATGGAATTGATTCTGATTGGCCTTCTGTGGCTATACCTGAACGCAATATGATGTTCATTAACGCTAATTGGTACAAACAAGAAGAACTACCAATGGTGGTAGCTCATGAAATTGGTCATATGCTTAACGGTGATTCTTGCTATATGTATGACCATTCAAATACTGGAAAAATTAGTTCTGAGGGAGCTGCTAATAAGGTAGCAATCGATTTACTACTACAGTATTGCCGTGATAATGATATTCACTTTAATAGTTATATTATGTTCATTCAACAATTCTGTATTCCATTAAAATATGAATACATTGTCAAAAAGAAATGGGCGGCTTAACTTTTAATACATCCTTTTCTGATATACTTATACTGATCAAATATATATATTTATGGGGGAAATTATGAAAAAGTATAAAAAAATATTAATTACGGGTATGGCTATATTAGCGAGTACAACAGCTAGTTTAGAAACCATATCAGCGATAAATGTTTATGCGTCAAATGATACTAGAACAGTTAAAAAGTTGTCACCAAATTCTGATTATCCAAATATTAAATCTAAATTTGATGTAACAAATATGACTCAATATTCGGATGATGACCTATTCGGTGCTGTTACATTAAATAAGTTCTATGTAAAAAGTGTGGGTGCTGATCCAATGAAACAATATCATGTATTGCTAACGCCCACTAAACATAGCAGCCAATACTTCTTACTAGTTACAAAATCCAAGAAGAAAATTCGTTTACACGATAAATTGACCGCTCAAGTTGCTTTGAATGGTTCAAGTAAAATTAATGATGCTCAAATAAATTCAGGAATTAGTGAAAGCTATTCAGGTAAACATGTTATTTTAACAATGCCTGATAAAATTGCTGTCTATCACAAATAATGTTAAGGGGAGATTATTGTGAATGATGATGAAAAACGAAAATATGAAGTAACAAAAAAGGCATATAAAGATGGTCGTGCTGAATATGAAAACAAAATAAATCGCGGTGGATGCTTTCTTATGATTGCAATATTTGCTCCAATATTTGCAATTACGATGTTCCATAGTGGACTTCTGGCGTTGGCTATATTTGTTATTTTTCTTTATCTAGCATTTAAAAAATAAATCTAAGTCTCAAGTAGGCTTTCAGTCCAAATACTGAACGACATTAAAAGCTGAAAACAAAGGGGAAATTTATAATGATAAGCTCATATAAAAAATTCTGGAATAATATTTTTAATTTTTCAAGCACTAGTTCTCGCTCTGATTATTGGTGGCCAGTAATCATAAATTATATCTTGTCTGGTTTGATTATTAGCATCATTCAAAAAATGATGGGGCACCCAATTGAGGACATATATAACCTCACCGATTTGACAGCAAACTGGGCACTTTATATTATAAGTATCATCGTTTGGATAGGAACATTTACAGTAAAGGTTCGTAGATTACATGACACCGATCGTTCAGGCTGGTGGTTATTAATCGATTTGATTCCAGTAATCGGTACAATTTGGTTCTTTATATTAATGATATTACCTTCAAAAAGAAGCCGTTGGAACTAAATAATTGTAAATAAGTCTCACCGTAGGCTTATTTATTTTTACCAATTTTAAGGAGGTGATGCCTGTTTAAACTCTAAAATTTATGCTCCCACGCTAAATTTGGAGGATTAAAAATGGCAACAATTACAAAATATAAAATCAAATCAGGCAAAGAATTGTGGAGATGTGTTTATCCAAGTAGCATTGATCCACTAACTAACAAAGTTAAGAGGACAACTAAGCGAGGTTTTAAAACTAAAGCTGAATGTCAAAAATTTCTTAACGCTAAATTATCAGAAATTGATAATCACGGATATTCTAGTAATGAAAATCTAAGGTATAAAGATGTTTATCAGTATTTTCTTGATTCATACAAGAATACAGTCAAAGAAAGTACGTTAAACCGTGTTGAGGGGCTATTTGAGCACCACATCATCCCTTCTCTGGGAAAGTATGAGATCAAAAAAATAACCGCTCCTATGTGTCAGGAAGCGGTTAACCAGTGGTCAAAGAAATTAAGTTCTTTTAAGATGGTAAAATATTATGCCAACCTAGTTTTCAAAGAAGCTATACGATTAAAAATAATATATGAAAATCCAATGGATCTGATTATCATGCCCAAGAAAAAAAGCAGTATCGGTGATGAAAAAATAACTAACTTCTGGACTAAAGAAGAAACAGCAGATTTTTTCAAACAACTTGACACTACTTACTCTGACCACAATCAAAAAGCAATTGCTATGTTTAGAGTAGCATTTTTTACAGGAATGCGTAAAGGCGAACTTTTGGCTTTGACTATTGATGATATTGATTTCAAAAATCAAACTCTAAGGATTAATAAAACTGTTAGCCGTGGAATTGACAACACCCCTATCATCACTACTCCAAAGACTAAAACATCCGTTAGAACGATTGGATTGGACGATAAGACGTGTAAAGTATTAAAGCATTGGATAATCGAACTGCGCAAGCAAATGTTCAACCTTGGATACAATATTGACACAAATAAAAATCAATTGCTATTCCCTAATACCCAAAATCAGCTATTAAGCCTGACTAAGCTAAACAAATGGCTACAGTTTGTAATAGACGCATACAATAAAAACCATAAGGATAAACTTAAACGTATTAACGTCCACGGAATTAGACACACAGCGTGCTCTCTTATGCTTGAATCTGGCTCAAGTATCAAAGCCGTTCAACTTCAACTCGGTCATTCTGACACATCCCAGATTATGAAAGTCTATTGGCATATTTCACAGCAAGCTCAACTAGACACCGTTAACAAGTTAGCCGATTTTATTGCAAAATAAAAAGCGTGACACACTCGTGACACACTTTCGTCAAAACTTATCGTAATCTATCGAAACATAAAAAATATAAAACGTTGATTTATCAGCATTTCGAGGCTTATCGAAACTCATCGAAACTGTATAAAGCGAACTACGAGAATCGAACTCGCGACACTAGCTTGGGAAGCTGGTATTTTACCATTAAACTAAGTTCGCATGTCATAACTAGTTAAGTATACAACAGATTATTCCAAAAAGATAAGTTTTATTTAAAATTGTTTTCAAAATTTACAATATAAATTGATTTTTACATTTTGTTACCATAGAATCAACAGTGACGATAGATTTCTATCGATATATTGCATCGAGGAGAAGATTATAATGAAAAAAACATTGGTTACTTTATTAGCCGCTGTTTCATTAATGGGTGGATTTGCTACAGTAGCTACTGGTTGTTCAAATACCAAAAGTACTCAACAAGTAGAAAAGCATTCAGCAAAGAAAATAACAAAAGATGAAATCAAAGGTCACGATTATGTTGGTGTAAGCAGTGATAACAAAGATGAATACATCACTTTCTTTACTGGCAAGGACAAAAAGAAAGTTCAATTTGTTCGTGTAAGTAAATCCGGTTCAGAAAAAATCATCACTGACTTTAAAAAAGCCAAGATTGTCATGAACAAAAAGGATGCTAAGAAATTCAAGATCGATGGTTTCAGAATTATCAACGAACCTGATTTCAATTGGAACTTCGTCAAAGTTGGTAAAACAACAATCAAAACTCCTGATGGCAAAAAGTGGAAATTATATGACGGAACTCACAAACAAGCAGTTAAGGCTGTCGAAAAGAACGGTAAATAAATACATTTAATTGATGACTGATAAAAAATTCCCTAAGGGAATCTTTTATCAGTCTTTTTTTCACTATACAATTTGTAAATTTCTTAATTTAAAGGCAAAAAAAGATTCACAGTTTCAAACTGTGAATCACTTATTGATTAATATCTAAATTTTATATGTAAAATTTATGCAGTCTTTAATTTATTGACCGCTTCTTCAATTGTTTTACCGCTTGCAAAAACTTTTGTGTTTGTGTCTACAACGGTAAACATTTGGGATTTTGTATTCAAGCTTACTTGATATTTCATCATGTTTACCTCCTAATCATTTGTTATTAACTCAACGGATGAAATAAGTATATTACTAATTTTATAAAAAGCAAGCCCTTACATTTATTAATTTTCGCTCAAAAATTTCCCCTATCAGTAGAATTTTTTCTAGAATCTAGATATAATTGAATTAGTAAATAAGGAGAAGATGCAAAATGAAGAATATGTCCAAAAAAGAATATCCGTCGTGGTACCCTCGTAAACGAGGGCATAACACAGTAGAGTTTAACAAGCCTGATAAATGGTATGAATGGTCGGCCATTCTTGATATTATCTTTTTTGCGATTTTTTTACTTATAATAAATCACTAATGTAGAAATATATTTGACGCTCACTTTTGAGCGTCTTTTTTTATTTTAATCATTAAGTTGGTTTTGAATTGGCTAAAATTTGAATACAAATTGTCTTCTGTGGAAGTGGTTGTTTTCATGTAAAGATTGATAGTATAAAAAAGATTGAATAGTTTAAATTTGCCGTCCTCCACAAAAATCGGGAATGCTGTTGGAACGCCATGGGCACGATTCGGAGCTAATTATTTTACACTTCGTGCAAAATAATGGATCTCCGAAGTCGGCCTTATTGTAATCGGCATAGCCGATAACAATAATTTCATGGCTGAACGCATTCCCAATTTTTGTTCCGGACTAAAAAGTGGTTCCATTATTTAATTGAAATGAATTATTTAATTCAGTACCCTTCCTACTTTCTTGTTCCAGATTGGATGTGTTGTTCTAAATTTATCAAATAGCAAGACAGCATCTATTAAGTATAGGTCTATGGCCTAAAAACACTTAATAGATGCTGTCTTCTTTAGTTATATTGGTTTATACATCTCTAAATATTGAAGTCTTGGTTAACAAAATTAGAATCAGAAATATAGTCGGTAGTAGAAAATCTGTGGGCCCTAAGTGGTGAAATTCTACTTAGCTTGCGAAGCAAGGTTAGTAGAAGACCGGACTTGGAGATCCATAATTTTGTACGAAGTAGAAAATTATTAGCTTCAAGCCGTGTCCACCGCATTCCAAGCCCACAGATTTTCTACTACCGACGGCATACTTACACTATTACACATCATACTGAGTCTCATGAATACCAGCATTCATCAGATCATAAGGAGTCTTCATTGTTGCTGAATCCCATGACGCAATTCCGACGATCATTGAAATTGCCATTGTTGAAAGTGAATCGTTGGCCTTAACATTTTTTTCAAAGCCTTCTTTGATTCGACTAGTAGCGATTCCTGCTCCTTTATCGTCGGTATACAACAGAATGGCCCAAGTTGGATCATCGCTGTTCAACAGGTATGTAATATCATTAGTTCTAGTTTTTTCCTTGATTGAATCGGTTGTCAATTTTAATAGTAACTTGGTTTGATTAGGACTCATCATTCGTCTCAAATCATTGAAATAACGAATTTTTATAATCGCGGTCGTAACTGGTATATCAAACCGACGATTGGTTTCTGCAAATACCGCTATATCCTCGATATAAGCCACTGTGGTCCGCAAATTGGTTTGCTCATCAAATGCACCACGCTCAATCAAAGCCGTTCTCAGCTCTCCATTAGACTTCTGAAGGGCTATTTGATTCTTAGTCATTGAATACAATGCCAAAGACAGCAACATAGGAATTACCATCCAAAAACTCAATTGCCAAGGAATTCGAGCTGTTTGGCTAACATATTGATAAATCATAATTACCGCTTGAATCGCAATAAAAACAATATTTGAAATCAGACTAGGCAAAATGCCAAAGAAGTAAGTAATCATTAGCAACATCACTGTACAGAACAGATAAATTACATTTAGCATAATGTTTCCAGTCAGTGCCATCAGAATCGCGGTAGCACTAAATAGTGAAAGAAAAACTAGTAAACCGACATCCTGTAAAAGTGAACTTTTTTCATCGTCTTTATTGTTTTCTGTCATTCTTACTTCCTCCGTTCAAACGGCCTTGTTTTCTAACAGTCAGAATAACCCCCACTCCAATTAAGATTATTACAATCAAAGCCAATCCCAAATACAGGATCAATTGTGAGTTCTTACTGAAAGTCCGTTTATTTTCAAGAGATTTATCAATTGCCTTATTTTTCTTAAAACGATATCCATAATGAGCATTATTCATATCAACAACTACAGCATCCCCTGTAAATTGTTGAATATTCTTTTGGAAATTGATCTGTGTTGAAGCTAGATAAACATCCTTAGTATTTATACCGGTAACGACCATCATCCCACGCTTGTCATTATATGGTGAACGCATCAATTGCGCCGTCCCGATATTTTTACCATAGTCCTTTTCAATACTCAATTTTTCATTCGAAACGACTCGATCAAAGTTTTGTGAATACTTAAAGTAGAGATTTGGATTCAATTCCTTGATCATCGGATTATTCTGCGGGGTACCAATCACGATCACATTGTTATTTTTCAAAACATTCTTACTTGGCATTGATTCATAAAATTGAATTTTACCAGTATTACTCTTGGCAAAGTTTCCAATCAAATTAAAAATATTCGTCAATGTCTTAAAGTCATCCGTATTAAGATTCTTAGGTGCTACAACAGCTATGTCATCATAGGTCTCATTATTAATGAATAATGTTGGATAGTTAGTAAACAACAAATCGTTGCTACGTTGTGATTTCACTAGCATCTTCGAATCTGGACGCACCTGTGCCCATGGTGTATTGCTGTTATCCGAAGTATCTTGATCCTTCATTTCAAGATCAAAAGCAGCTCTGACGGTAAAACTACTACCGAGTGATAGTCCACGTGGCAATTTCACTGTCAACGTATCATTATTAGCACGAACAGCAGTCAACTTTTTACTACCAATTACCGTATTATTCACGTAAAGAGTTACTAACGAACGATTAAAATTCAAATTCTTACTGTAATTAAAATGTAGCGTGATCTGAGAACCGTCAGCATTGGATCGATCATTGGGAATTTGAACTAAGTAACTAGTCTCCTTGTGTCCAGCACCTTCAATTCGATCAGCTGTGGTCGTCAGATAGTGTGTACCATTGTCATGTAACGATGAAGTATATGTATCAGTCGTTTCCTCTACATCCTCCGTATCTTTATCGGTTTCCTTCATCAATTCCTCATTAGCTACAAATCGAGCCGCCTTTTCCAAAAGCTTTCCCGATTTAGCAGTGACAATCAAATAATATTTACCATCAGTATAATGAGTTTTTATGATAGCCTTATCTTTTAACTGATTAGGATCTATCTGCTTCTTCAAGTCATCCGGTAAATGATCATACTTAGCAACCACCATCATATAATCATTCTTAGCTGCTGCTAATTCAGAAACTTTTACGACTGGTATCTGATCATTTTCTGTTGTAATAATTCTCGACTCTCCAGACAGAGCAATCATACTAGCCGTCAATTCTTTGGCAGTTGGATTGTCAGCAGTGGCTATCTTCGATCTCTGATAGGCAATTGTATCTTGCCCTGAAAAGTGAGCATAAAAAGAACTCAACGTATTCTCAGCTTCTTTAAGTTGATACTCAAAGTTAACGTTAGATCCATTCCCTATCGTCAACCAATTAGCTGGAGTTTGTTGCAACTGATAGTTCTTATCCGGCATCTGATCTAAAATTTGACCACTGATTGTCAGGCGATTGCTGCCACTGACTAAATCCAATGGGACAGTTATCTTTTCTGTCTGAAAACCAGTTTTATCTTTGGGCCTAAAAGAATAGAATTTAACACCGTTCAAGGACACCGTAATATCCGATGCTTGACGATTAGCCAATTGTGAAACTTGATAGTTAAAATTAAAAGTAACTTTCTTTAGATCCCAATAATCCATTTTCGTAAAGTACATATTAGCTTCGACTGATTTACCCGAAAGCGTCGTTATACTATTTTGAAACTGTTGAGTATAAGTTTGATTGTCAGCCGCTTGTACTGAAGTCGGTTGCATCAACGTTATCATTATGATAATTCCTATTAAAGTTACTAAACTACTTGTAACGCTTCGTTTTATACCATTTGGCTTGCTTATGAAAGACCTGTTCACAAATATACCCCACCATTCCGTAAGCGGCTACTGCTAGCCACATTTGACTATAAACTAAATACATAAAAACAATTAATAACAAATTACTAAAGGTCAGTTCCCCTCGCTCTGTCGTTATCGTTACAAACGTACTGATAACAAACATCAAAACTGCAAACAACCATAAGTAATTACTGAAACCTTGTAAATTAGAGTGAACGATTCCAGCCACTGACAAAACAAAGACTGAATCGGACAAGACTAACGATGTCATCAATAAAAAATAAATCGTTAAGAAATACAACAAATCGAAACGAATTGGTCGACCTTTCTTTTGAAAAAGCAACTTAGCATTCTTAATAATGACATAAATATTACCTTTGACCCAGCGCGTACGTTGATGGAACCAGACGTCCAAAGTCTGTGGTTCTTGTTCCCAAGTGACAGCACGTGGTTGAAATTTAATCCTGTAACCCATCTGATAAACTCGAAAACTGATTTCCGTATCCTCAGCTAAGGCCTTAACATCCCAGCCGCCAACTTTTTCAAGAACGCTTCGACGAATAACATAGTTAGTTCCCGGAATTGTGCATAGGTGGAATAGTTGTTGGCGTCCCGCTTGAGCCATCCATTGGAACGACAATGTTTCAATATTGATAAATCGCGTCAATAAAGTTGCGTTCTTATTACGAGTTCTGAACTTACCAATTACAGCTGCTAATTTATCATCTGATAACAGCTCAGCAACTAAAATTCTCAAAGCACCATGCTCAGGCGTATTATCTGCATCGTAGATAGAAATGATGCTACCTTTGGCACTCTTTAATCCAATGTTCAAGGCGTTTGATTTACCTTTACCACCGGTAACTTTATCAGTATTAATAACCTTTAAACGTTTATCTCCAAACTGATCCTGCAAGCCCCTCAATAATTCCGCCGAATTGTCGCTAGAATTATCATTGATAACAATAACCTCATATCTATCCTGTGGATAATCAAAACTCAACAATGATAAAACGGTTTTAACAATAACAATCCCTTCATTATGAGCTGGCACCATGATAGATACAAACGGTGCTTGTTCTGGCAATTTCGGATCGGGTTTTGAAACATGTCTTAAATACCAAGTATATCCAGCGACAGTTAAAATCAGATTAACTACTAAAGTACCCCAGATAGAAATAACTGCTATCATCAAGAAAAAATCTAAGACTGAAATAACTATCCCTCCTAACGCTTAAATCGATTCCAATAAACTTTTTGTCCTATAAAAATAAATATTAATAAAATAATCATGATAATTGCAAAGAAGACTGCCAAGATATTCCCCTGGACTTTGAAGTAATTTTTGAACAACGATCCAGATTCGCCGTCAGAAAATTGTTTATTCAAGTCCAAATTGGAATTTTGAATGTCCTCTAATTTACCATTTACTAAATAATCGCCATGATTATATTTTAAATTAGTCGTTTCCGTATTGACTTCCGTGGTAAGTCCATCTTCCACAGGATTATACCAAGTCAGATGAAGATTCTTGATCTCATTCTCTACATGTTCTAGTTCCTTTTGTGTATAAGGCATCTTGATGGTCAATGCTGTAGGAATCGGAAATGTTGTAGTATCGTTTCTTTTCACATCATTGAGCGAGGTAGCTGGCATCGCGAAGAAACTCTGTTTTGCCACCTGAGCATCATTATCCTGTTTCACATAAGTCACTTTCTCATCTTGCATCAACAACCAATTATCAGCATACTTTAAAGAATTATTTCGTAAAATTTTGTCTTGATTCCAAAAACCTGCTGAACTGATACCAACAGGAAATACTTGATGACGAGCCAAACTGACAATATAAGTCAAAAAGTTTTGATTGATGATTTGTCCATCAACATCAGCCCCACTGCTTACTTCTGGAGTCTTCAAGAAAATAATTCCCCCACGATTTTCAATATTCCTTAAAACACCAGTAAAACGATCAAAAGCCTTCATTTCAGTATTTTCACTCACTGAAGTCGTACTGATAGCAAAAGGTATTTCCATCTTGTAACAAAATTTGCTCAACGCATCCAAAGTTCGCAGATTCGTATAGGGCGTCACATTCGTTATCGTCAATAGTGGTTGATATTTCCCCGTCTTTCCAAACAATTGCGCAATCATTTGTGTTTGAACGATTAAACTCAAACCTTTATTGGTGAAAAAGGGTAAATAACCTTGCTTACCTTTGATATATCCGAATGGATAACTCTTTTGATCTGCTTCTTGCGTCGACAAAGTTCCAACTTGTTGAGATCCACCTGCTGCTTGAGTGACTACCGTTATGCTTTGACTAAATGGCAATAATTCGTGATTGGTATTATTTTTCAAAATAAATTGCTGCTGATAAACTTTTTGAACTTTAATACCTAACTGGTCAATTTCTGTCTGCGTAAGATTTTCACCAATATGCAACTTTATACCTGAAAATTTATCTCTATCATTTATAAAAGTTTGATTGATCAATCCTACCTGGCGCCAATTGATCATAGTGATGACACCTAAATATTTATTATCTAAGGTTCCTTTTTTGTAATCAGACTGTGCAACTGTTTTAACCCGTAAATTCATGCTAGTTAAACTACGTTGTAAGGCATCAATATTTTTCTTATCATCTCTTACATCATTTTGTGAATCGTAAACTAATAAAACTTCATCATTATTTGTGGAAGCGCTAACTGTCTGAAAACAACTAATCACAGAAAATAAGATTAAAATCAGAGATATCACCAAAGAAAATTTGATTTTTCTATTCATCGGCATCATCTCCTTCAGTATTCCACAATGTGTGATTGAACAAATCGGAAACAAACATCAACAACGACATATTCAAACTTACTGGAACTAAGAACAAATGTTTAGCTAGATCGGCATCCCCATCACCAACAATAGAAACAATCGGGACGAAGACAACAACCGTCATTAATCCAAAAATCAGAAAGAATCTCAAGATTCCCATGTAACGCTTAGCTTTAATATCTAAATAAAAGCCAACACTATAGACAGCAATGAATCCCACTGCCAACAGACAATCAAAGGCGTACTTACCAGGGAAAAAGGCTCCCATCAGAGAACTATAGATTGTAAAATACTTAACCTGTTCTCCTGGTTTGTGTCCTGAATTTCTGACAAAGTCACCCACCGCTCGAGGTTGAACTGCGGTTACGTCCTTAGCCGCTAAATCCAACAGATTATTAAATTGTTTGAGATTACTAGCATAGTAACGAATAATCCACCCGAAACCAGTTTTATCCATCAAGTGTTTTTTGACATATTTACTACTAGGATCCAGCGCGGCGTAATTCTTGGAATAGTAGTTTTCATTTCTCATTAAAGCAAATTGGCCATCAACCCCACCTCGTTCAATCTTTTTGGTAGGGTCACCAGTTTCCAATAAGGTTCCATGTGAAAAAGTTTGAAAAGTATTGGCACCGACAATCTCAGAACCAATTGATTTATAAATTCCAACTCCAGACATCAAAACTAATGCAATGCCCAGAGCAGTTGCCATTCTCCTAGCCTTAAAATGTGGCAAAAACATAATACCTATTGCGACGACGCCAAAACTCAAGGCTAATGGAGCGTTTTGTTGTTTGTTAGTGATCAGTAAAATTGTCGAGATAAAGAACAAAAACGTCATCGGCCATCTTCGAGAATAGACATTTCTCGCTAAAGAAATGATGGAAGCACACAGATAGAGCATTAGAACAAACATCCCTGGTTCCGCAAAGAACGAATTAAAGTACAACGTATAAGCTGAATCGGCGAAGATAAATACGATCAAAAATGCCATTACGTAACTTTTTACTTTTCGATAAGGATGTACGAATGCATTTGTTAAAAGATAGATTCCACCTAAATAGAATAAATAGTAAACCAATCCCATGAATCTAATGTCAAAAATGGTTCTGCTATAAAATAATTTATTAAGTAATAATGCAATTTGAATGAATAATGTCTGTGACGATAATACGGAAACACTATTCTCATTAAAATATTGCATAATACCAAATTTGGTTATTACAAAATCACTGTACTGACTATAGCTTGTCGGTAAACGATAAATTCCATTACTCAAAATAGAACGATAAAAATCACCATTATCCGCTAAACCATGTATTGGCGGTACAAATAGCAGAATACCGCTAATGATGGCCGCCAAAATTGTCGCTAATAGTGCTGGAGAGACAATCTTCGAAAATTTATCCAAGCAATTATATATAAATTTTTTCAAATACTCACCCTCAATATTTTGCTGCTAATAATGTTGTCAAATTATTATATGAATATGCTTCATTCTGATGTTCAATCCCGATACCACCATAGATATCGGATTTTTTATTATCAACTTGATACTTCCAAGTTAATTTCATAGCCTTTTGATACATCTCTTTTTTGCCTTCTTGAGCAAAAATCATGGCTGCTAACGCATAACTACCTGCCGAATGGGAACGACTGACAATATTTCCATTGACTGAATATATATTGTACAAGGTGTTACGGTTAACCTGAGTTTCAAGCCAGTTCAGAGAAACTTGCTTCAATTTCCCTATTTCTGCCAAATGAAGCAAAGTCTCCAAAGCTTCTGAAGTGTTCAGATCGTTATTACTATAAGTTTTAGCACTCCAATTGTAACTAGAAGCATAAAGTGGAAAAGCATCACCTAAGTAACCATTTTGAACAACTGCTAATTGTTGCTTATACATTTTTTTATTTGCTTCCGAAGTCGATTCAAAATACTTTAACGTAGAAAAATCATAATAAGCCAACGAACCTTCATCGCTAGACTTTCTCGTTTTAACATCATAAAAACTAGCAATTTTCCCCTTACTCATTGTATTCTTTTGCAACGACGCAAATCTTCGTGCAGCCTCTTTTTTTATCGTTTTGTTGCCAGTTTGATCAGCATACATTTGTAAAGCTCGAATAATTCTTAAATCATCTAAAGTAGCGTTAACACTAAATTTCTTATTAGTCGTCGGCGTATAACGATAACTAAACTGTGATTTTTGATCAAAAGTTTGCTTTGTTGCTTGGTAAAATTCCCGAAACTTTTTATATTGGTGTGTATACGCTAAATACTCCAACCACATTCCTGAAGATTCTGAAAGTAATTCATGACCACGTGCTTCACTTTTCTTGTAAGATTGCTTTTTATAATTTGTATAAATACCTTTTTTCGTCATCATTTTATTTTCAATAAAATGACTTAGATTTTTCTCGTTAGAAATATAGTTTCCATAATGGGATCGTTTACTAAAATTGCTGTCACCCTTGGGTATTGAAATTTTAGCCTCTTGACTGCTACAACCTGCCAAAATAAAAATCATTAAAACTAACAGGATCATTGTCAACTTTTTTTTCAAAATTCTTCCCCCATCACAAAATTATTACCCTTAACATTAATTTTACATATCTTTTTATTACACTTTTAATTATCTACAATATTTGACATTATGCCAATTCTTTTAGTATAAATTTCCTATATTTGGAATATTTTCGATCCCATAGAAATATGGTCTTTAAACTTTGCTATAATCAAATTTAAGGGAGGCGCTATCATGGCTTTGAATATTAACTTAATTAACGGTAAAAACATTCCTATCAATGAAGACACTTATCTTGCGGCTTGGAAGTATCAATCATCTCTGATGGCAAGTAACGCTGATCATTATTATCTAGACCTCATTTTTAAAGGTAGTTTTGAAGACGGAAAAGTTACTGAAGATGATGAAGAAAATAAGCTTGAAGGCTTAATCAGTGCTGCTGACTGGTTAACCATCGGTAAAGGTAATAATAATTCTATTAAAACGACTGCAGTTCTTGGTATCACTAGAGATTAATAACAACTAAAAAAGGTCCCAGCTTACGCTGGGACCTTTTCTGCTCTCTGGGGGGAAAGCAGTAATCAGAATTTTGATTACGCTAAATCTTAACATTAAAAAAAACTGATTTCCAGAAAAAACTGTGTAAATAAAAAATTAGTTATTCATAGATTGACTAGCTTTTGAAGCTGCTTCCAAAGTATCACAGAAATCTTCCAGACCTTCTTCAGAACCAGCGGCACAAGCAGCTTCAAAATATTTAACTTTATGATCAAGTTTCTCCAAATACTTTTCAGACTGGGCGATTTGACGCATTACTTCGTCACGTTGCTTTTTGAACATAGCCAATCTTTGTTCCAAAGTAATATTACCTTCCATCGACATATTGACGAATTCTCTGATTTCTTTCAAAGACATACCAGTCTCTTTTAAGCATGAAATCAAGTCAACAAAATCCATGTCATTTTCAGTAAATTCACGACGACCGTTACCATCACGATGTACGAAAGGCATCAATCCTTCTTTGTCGTAGTAACGTAAAGTGTAACTTGAAAGGCCTGTTTTCTCAGCCACTTGTCCAATTGAATAAGCCATCTAAACGCTCCCTTCAATATAAATTATTATTCTAAGTATAAACGTATAGTCTATATTTTTGTATTATTTTAATCATAGGATAGAGATGGAGATGTGCTTAAACTGCCGTCCTCCACAAAAATTGGGAATGCTGTTGGAATGCACTAGGCCTTGTCAAGTTGACACTTTTTTCGAGTAAATAATATAACTTTAAGAGATGGACTCATTCCAATATTCCTTTGGAGTGAGTCCATTTC
>DXCM01000034.1 GCA_019116025.1 Candidatus Companilactobacillus pullicola
ACTAATACAATAAATTAATCCACATTTATGTATTTTGTGAAAAAAATACGTAAAGGGCTATTTATCGGGTGCATGTTTTCACAATTTGGCAAAATTCGAACAAATATTCGTAAATTTTTATTGAAAAACTATGGATTTTATTAATGCAATAAGTTACAATATTATTGTGTTTAAAGAGTTTGATACTACACAGGAAAGGAGAGATTATATATGGTAACCATTTATACATCTCCAAGTTGCACATCATGTCGTAAGGCCAAGGCTTGGCTCGAAGAACATGACATTCCTTACAAAGAAAGAAACATTTACTCAGAACCTTTAAATAAGCAAGAAATTAAACAAGTTTTACAAATGACTGAGAACGGTACAGAAGAAATCATTTCAACACGTTCAAAGGCATTCCAAAACCTTAAAGTTAATTTGGACGATTTAACAATTGATCAATTGTTAGATTTAGTTCAAACAAACCCAGGTTTGTTAAAACGTCCTATTATTATGGATGATAAGCGTCTTCAAGTTGGTTTTAACGAGGACGAAATCAGAAGATTCTTGCCTAGAAGTGTTAGAACTATGGAACTTCAAAAGGCTCAATTAATGGCTGGATTATAAAATATAAGCAGATCACTTTCTTTTGGGGAGTGATCTTTTTTTGTAAGTAAAACCTTATAAAAGATTGATGGAACAGGTATTCACTTTTAGTGGATATCTGTTTTTTGTTTGTATTTATATTAACTAGCGTAGGTTAAGTATGCCCGTCGGTAGTAGAAAATCTGTGGGCCTGGAATGCGGTGGACACGGCTTGAAGCTAATAATTTTGCACTTCGCGCAAAATCATGGATCTCCAAGTCCGGTCTTCTACTAACCTTGCTTCGCAAGCTAAGTAGAATTTCACCGCTTAGGGCCCACAGATTTTCTACTACCGACTATATTTCTGGTTCTATTGTTATTGGTTAAGATTGCAGTATTTAAATATTTTTTGGTTCCATATAACAACAGGAGAAATTATGGAAAGAAATATATAAATATGTGGATATATGGGTATATCTGAGTCCATTCATTGGAATACTATTTTACTGTCTAACATATTAAGAAAGATATAAATAGAACAACACACTAGTTCGGAGCAACAGACTCGATTGGTCTCAGCGTCCAAAGCGTTCCAGACCAATCGGGGTTGTTGTGGAGGACGGAATCTTAGGTAAAATATTCACAACTAAAAAAATAAATTTATGTAAATTGAAAAAATATTTTAATAAGACTTGATATAATTTCTTGATAAAGAAATCGCTTTCAAGAAAGGCAAGACTATGTTGATTCTAAGGGGAATTTTAAACCGAAACCGAAATAGGACCTTTTGTATATTATCTTCAGCAGGAATATTTTTAGCGTGTAATTTGTGTGCGTTTAATGTGAATAATGTGCAGGCTGCGACTGATAATGATATGCAGAATCTTTTGAATCAAAATACTAATGTTTTATTAAATGAAAAAATTGCTACGCAAACTAATACGATAATGCCTATTGCAGCAACGTTTAGTTACAGTGGAGTTAATGGTACGGCTAGTTGGGATATTGATGATGAAGGAAAGTTAACGATTCATCCAGGTACTTTGGCCAATGGTCAGGGAAATTGGAAACCATATGCTGATTCTATTAAAAGTATTTATGTGGAACCGGGAGTGACTTCTACTAGTGATTACACCACTGGTAATGGTGGACTTTTTGCAGGATTAAAAAATGTCACTAAGATTGATGTTACCAATCTAGATGTATCAAGGGCACGTTCTCTGAGTAATTTTTTTTACGGAGATAGATCATTAATTGAAATTATCGGGCTAGATACATGGGATACGTCATCAGTTGGTGCAATGAATAATATGTTTGAAAGTGACAGCTCACTGAAAAATTTGGATTTGTCTAACTTTGATACTAGTTCTACATCAAACTTTGATCGTATGTTTTGGGGATGTAGCTCATTAGAGTATTTAAACATAACCGGATTTAATACTAGCAAGGCTACATCGTTGAATAGTACTTTCGTTAGTGTTTCGGGAAAAATAATTGGTTTGAAGGACCTGGATTTGGGGAAGGTTACTTCCATGAATAGTGCTCTTTCAGGCGTAGATTTTACGAAGACTGATCCGAATGATATCTGTGATTGGGATGTTTCTAACGTCGAGGATATGTCGGGCTTGTTTAGAAGTAGTAATTTAAACGGACTTGATTTGAGTCAGTGGAATGTTAAAAGCGTCAAGAACATGTCAAATTTATTTTATCAGGCCCAAGGTGCTGTCTCACAGGTTAAAGGACTAAGTAATTGGGATGTCTCTGGTGTAACCGATATGAATTCAATGTTCTTTTCCGTAAATGATAGTGATTTGTCGATGATTGAAAATTGGGATGTTTCTAATGTGACGGGAATGTCTATGATGTTTTATAACTGTAAAAATTTAACTGGATTAGATTTATCACATTGGAGTACTGACAGTTTAAGTGGTGTGAATCAAATGTTTTATAACGATGCGTTGCTTAGTGAAGATAATTTAAAAGGGTATCAGACATTGGTTACTAAGAAAGTTGAATCTATGAATGGGATGTTTTCTGGAACCGGATTTAAAGTGATAGATTTATCGAAATATGATACTTCTAATGTAAAAGATTTTAGTTATCTATTTAGCAGTACTCGTAAATTAGAAAAAATTATTGGAAATTTCGATACCAGTTCATTAACCAATATGAACAATATGTTTGCTAATTCAGCGATTACTAATTTTGATGAGCTAAATATTGCTGATTGGAATACATCCAAAGTCACGGATATGGCAAGTACTTTTTTGGGAACGAAAATACTTGATTTTAATTTTCTTAAAGATTGGAATACCTCATCTGTAACTACTTTAAATTCGACATTTAGATCTGCTAAAGCAAAGACTATTCCCTTGGAAAAATGGGATGTTTCCAAAGTGGAAATATTTTACACGACTTTTCAGGGTGCTAGTGGATTAGAAAGTTTACCTATTGAGAATTGGGATGTTTCCAGTGCGACGACGATGTATGAAATGTTTTTTGAGGCGTCTTCTTTGAAAAAATTAGATTTTTCTAAATGGAATACCTCTAAGGTGACAAATTTTTATGCAATGCTGAATAAAATGTCTAATTTGGAAACTGTTGATCTCTCAGGATTAGATACTACTAATGCAACAAATATGGATTATTTCTTTGGACTAAACTATAATTTGTGGAAAATCACGCTTGGACCTAAATCTGTTATGAAGAATCTTCAAGGGGAGCCGACCGATGTCAGATTTCCAACTCCCGTTGCGGGCACACAAATTAATGATGCATCAACTTCAGAAACTTATAGTGCAATTAGTAACAAATGGCAAATAGTAGATTATGCCAGTGGTGGTTCTGATCATGAGCCGGTAGGGGATTTAATGTCAGCAAAAGAGATCGTTGAACAATTCTCTAATGTGGGCAATCCAGTTACGACTTATGTTTGGCAGCAACAGCCAATTATCAATATCAAAATGCAAGTACCTGATATCGATTTTGGATCGATTAATCTTTCCTCACAGGTATTTCATCGGAAAAATAAGAATTTTGCTATAGCGATTGATAATAATAATTATCCCTCCGGTGGTGTAAAATCAACGATTGCAGTGTCCATGGATAAACCTCTAACCACTAGTAGTGGAGATATTTTGAATAACACTTTAATTTATCGTGAAAAGGGTCAAGGAAAACAGATCTTATCTGAAAAGCCAACTCAAATTTATGATGATGTGCTTCCTGATGGTACTAGCTCAATTAATTGGGATGAGGATAGTGGAATATTATTAGATATGGGGAATGAACTGTATGCAAAGAGTGGAAGTTACTCTACGACCTTAAATTGGACCTTGACCAACAGTATCTAAGTCATTATTTTTGACTAGTATTTCGAGGTTTAGTATATTATTTTAATGACTAAATTATCGGTATATGATAGTTGAAATAGTTTATAAGACTGTTAGAATGTAGATACAGAATTGAGGTGACTATGATGGAGATGGATCGACTTAATGAGAATACAATCAGAGTCATTCTTAGTACGGAAGATTTACAAGAACGTGGCGTAACTGTTTTAGATTTGTTAGGCAACAAGAAGCAAATCGAATCGTTCTTTTACAGTATTTTGGATGAAGTTGATAAGGATCATGTTTTTACAAATAATGAACCGGTTACTTTCCAAATAATGCCAAACAAAGAAGGTTTGGAGTTACTGATCAGTAAGAGTGATGATTCTGAAGGTACAGATTCATTGCCATTAGATGGGCTACAAGGTTCAGTCGTTAATAATGATGATGATACTAACGAGGCAAAGATGGGCACTGAAGAATATGATAGTGAAACAGCACCATATTTGAATGACCCAGACACACCTACGAAGACGATTATTGTTGAATTTAAGGACTTTGAGGACTATGTCCAATTGGCTGATTTGTTACACTTAGAAAGCGGAATTTCAAATCTTTGGGAATATGACAATAAATATTACTTGCAATTGATTCTGTTTACAGATGAGATGCATGAAATGACTTATAGTGATGTTTTGGCTTTACTTAGTGAGTATAGCTTTAAGACAAAGGTTACAGCAGCTGTCTTGTCAGAATATGGTAAGGAAATCATGTCGAAGACGGCACTGGAGTTAACTAGATATTATTTTGATAAATAAAACCAATCCGTGAAGGATTGGCTTTTTTTTGCGTAATTTTTACTAGAGGTGATGAAATTGTATGCTGCTTTAGACAAATCAGGCCTACTAGTATATGCACTGAAAGCCGATAAGAATAATGAGTATTATTGTTGTCGCTGTAAACAAAAAGTTAAATTGATCACCACAGCGTCCAGAGTTTATTTTCGGCATAAAAATAAATGTGATAATTCAATAAATGAGCGCTTGATTCATCAAAAAGGTAAAAAATTAATCTTGGATGAATTGAGTAAACTGAAGCCGCAATTTTTAGAAGAGGAAACTTACTTATCGAGAATAAAACAACGCCCAGATATTCTAGTGAATAAGAATTTTGCAGTTGAATATCAATGTGCAAAAATAAACATCAATCTTTTGAGTAAACGAGTTAAAGGATATCGAATAGCAGGAATAAAAAATATTTGGATTTTAGGTGGTCACTACTTAAAGAGACGGTTGGGGCGAGAACACCTTAAATTCATCACTTATAATAAAACTTGGAAATTTTATTTATTAATGCTAGATTCACAACAGGAAAGATTGACACTCTTTTATAATATTGAATTCATTGGACCGTTCAACACTTTGACATATCAAAAAAAGATATTTGCGAGGGATGAATTTTGGAAAATATTCATATTTCGTCCTAAAGAAATATCGAAATTGGAAGTTACTCTCAGTGAACGTTGGTTAAATAAAATTAGAAGAAAAAGTGATTCAGATTCACAGAAACTTAAATTGAATTTTTATAATACTTATAAGATCACAGTAGAAGACTACCTCAAAGAGGCAATTTTTGAAGCCGAATTTCCTATTTTTGCTACACCGGCTTGGCAGAGATATTGTGGTCAAGTCCCTAAAAGATTAAAGCAACCGTTGCTAAAAAAATAGCTACTAGAAACCAATCGGCATCTAGTAGCTATTTTTATGTAAAGTTATTTTCTAAATCTATCTAAGCTGATAACGGTTCCTGAAGTGGAAACATTACTAACGACATCTTGTTGGGGAAGTTCACGTTCTAACATCATATTGATGTTGTTGGTGATATCTTCCTGAGAAGTGGATTCTCCGAAGTTGTTGATCATTACGCCGGGTTTTTCTTCATCTTCACAATCAAAAATTACCGCAGTTGGGGCCTTTTGAATGTGCATTTCCATCGACAATTGTTGATCACGTTTTAATCCTTGGATGACACATTGACTTTCTTTGTCAGTCATGATGGATTTATAATCAAGCCCACTATTGTTAATTACACGTCTGATAGTGTTATCATCAAAGGGATTATTTAAAATATTTACTTGTTCTTGAAGATTCATTAAAAAGTTACGTGCTTTTTTATTACCTTGACAAGAAGCTGCCTTGTAAAGTTTGGCTGCCTCGATGACATCTTGGGACGCACAAGTGCGCTCTTTCATATCGGTAATCTTGAAACCTTTTAATTGAACATAATCATTAATTGTTGCCATATTATAGTTCGTTACAAAGTGATATTGTGTGTCAATATCGTGTTTTCTGGTGAAATCAATAATTGCTTGCTCCACTTTTAAACAATACGAACATAATGGATTAATATATAAGAATACTTCCCACATTATGTTTCCCTCCATCTCTATTGCAATGTCATTCTACCAACATTTTTAAAAAAGGTAAAATTTTAAACTCAAAGATTGGTAATATTTATAATTAGATGAATCTTTTACGAAACTACGATATATTTATATTAAAGCGAGGTTACTATGTCAGAAATCAAATGGAATGAATTTTTGATACCTTATTCACAGGCAGTTGATGAACTAAAAATAAAATTTAGAAATTTACGTAAAGAATTTCTCGAAAAAAATGAGCATTCACCTATTGAATTTGTAACGGGACGTGTTAAAACAGTCGATAGTATTAAAGAAAAAATGCGTCGCCGGTTTATTTCAGAGGAATTATTGAAACAAGATATGCAGGATATCGCAGGAATAAGAATCCAGTGTCAGTTTGTAGAAGATATTTATGACGTGGCCAAATTGCTTCATATTCGTGAGGATATGCGAGTGGTCGAAGAACGTGACTATATTGCAAACAGTAAGCCAAGCGGGTATCGCTCATACCATGTAGTAATTGAGTATCCTATTCAAACAGCTAATGGTCAAATTAATATTCTTGCTGAAATTCAGATCAGAACATTGGCGATGAATTTCTGGTCAACAATTGAGCATTCGTTAAATTACAAATACAAAGGCGATTTCCCAGAAGAGATCAATGAACGATTGAAACGAGCAGCTGAGGCTTCCTTCATGTTGGATGAGGAAATGTCTAAGATACGTGAAGAAATTCAGGATGCTCAGCAATACTTTACAGATCGAAAACGGGATTTGAATGGCCCAACGGAGCAAAATAAAAAATGAAATTATGGATTAATAATAACAATAAAGAACAGTCAGTTGAAGCCGCCAATAAGTTACGTAGCAAATTGCTAGATGCCGGCTTAATCTTGGATCGTCGAAATCCGCAGTTGGTTATCAGTGTGGGTGGGGATGGAACTCTTTTGAGTACCTTTCACGCTTATGCAGCACATTTAGATCGAGTGAAATTCCTAGCGCTACATACTGGTCATTTAGGCTTTTATTCCGATTGGACTGATACGGAAATTGATGAGTTGGCTAAACGGATCATTGAATGTCAGGATAATATTCCATCAACTAGCTACCCGGTTTTGGATGTCGTAGTCGAAAACAAAGAGGGCTCACTCTTTCATGGAATAGCTATTAACGAGACCGTTGTCAGACGACTTTCTTCTTTAACGATGAAAGCCAGAGTTGATCTAGATAAGGAATTTTTTGAAAGTTTTCGTGGGGATGGACTCTGCTTTTCCACTCCAACTGGATCAACAGCTTATTCTAAATCGGTTGGTGGGGCCTTGATTCACCCTAAAATCAGTGTTTTTCAAATGATTGAAATAGCCTCGATCAATAACCGTGTCTATCGGACAATCTCTTCACCAATTATCATTCCTCATAATCAGCAAGTTGACCTTTATCCACAGACAGCTGATGATTATGTTATCAGTTGTGACGGGATTACAACTAAGCTCAAAAATGTTAAGAAGATAACAATTAAACTTAACTATCAACGAGCTCAATTTGCCCAATATCGTCATCGACACTTCTGGACTAGAGTAGAGACTGCCTTTTTAGCACAGAATGAAAAAAAATAATCGTTTCTTAAAATTTGTGATTAATCATCATGACAAGAAAACCATCCGTAAATTTCTCGTGCAACATAAATTCTCCTCTAGTCAGTTGCATAATTTGAAGAATAAAGGTGGACAAATTTTTGTTAATCACAAGCAACGTCATTTTAATTTCCAATTGCATGATGGAGATGAAATGTTGATCGTCCTCAATTCTGAAGAACCATCTGATTTGATAAAACCAATGACTGGTCCTGTGGATATTATATTTGAGGACGATTATTTATTAGTAGTCAATAAGCCACCAGGGATAGCTAGTCTTCCTGCTAAAGCTCGTGATAGTAAAACTATGGCCAATTTGGTTAAGGCTTACCTGATCTCTAAAAAGGAGAACAGTACGATTCATTTGGTGACACGTCTAGATCGTGATACTTCGGGACTAATGGTTTTTGCTAAAACATCGTACGCTCATTCACTGTTAGACCAAATTCTTCACACCGAGAATTTTCAAAAGTTTTATTTAGCGATGATTTATGGACACGTCGAGCCCAAAGAAGGATTAATCGACTTACCAATAGGAATCGATCCCAAAGCCTTTTATAAACGAGCAATTGATCATCGAACAGGGAAGAATTCACAGACAATTTATAAAACGGTGGAAGATTATGCCACGGGTAGTTTATTGGAATTAAAGCTATTAACAGGTCGGACTCATCAAATCCGTGTACATCTATCCGCAATTGGTCATCCTATTATTGGCGATGATATGTATAGCCAAAAAATTGATCCCCGAATCAATCGTCAGGCGTTACATTGTTATAATTTGCAAATCGTCCATCCAGTAACCAAAGAGTTATTAAATTTAAAGGCGCCTTTACCTCAGGATATGGTAATCTTAAAGAGTGTGTTAAGGGGTGAGAGAAATGGATGAAAATGAAAAGAGACTGCAAGAAAGATTTGAACAGTTAAAACGGTACCTCGATAGTAATGATAAGAAAAGGTTTCGAAAAACCTATCTTGATATGCATTTTTACGATCAAAGTACGTTCTATCTCACTTTAAATAAGGAAGAACGAACAACACTCTATTCCATCTTGGAACCAGATGAAATGGGGGATATGTTCGATACCATTGAAGATGACAATCCAGCCATTCCAGAATTGTTGAAAGAAATGGATTTAGATTATGCTTCTAAGATGCTAAACGACATGTATGATGATAATGCTGCCGATGTCTTGGAGCATTTAGATAAAGTTGATGTTGACCGATTCTTAGAACAAATGCCTAAGAATGATGCCAATAATCTACGTGGCTTGTTGCATTATGATACTGAAACTGCCGGTGGTATTATGACCACAGACTACGTTCAGTTCCATGAAGAAGAAACAGCTGCCAGTGCAATTAGGGCATTGAAAAAATTTGCGGAAACGGCGGAGACAATTTATTATCTATATATTTTAGATAGTCACGATGACTTAGTCGGTGTAATGTCGTTACGTGATTTAATTATGTTAAATGATAACGACACTTTGGGTAATCACATGAATAGTGACGTTATAACGGTCAATGTCGATGCAGAACAGGCTGAAGTAGCCCAAGTCTTCAGAGATTATGAATTTCTAGCTGTTCCAGTTGTCGATCATTCAAATAAGTTGGTTGGTATCGTTACGGTTGATGATGTAATTGAAGTTATTGATGATGAAGCTCAACAAGACTACTCTGGTTTGGCCGGTGTTAGTATGGATGAAGCTAATAATGATGGACCTTTCAAGGCTGCTTCCAAACGTTTGCCTTGGTTGATCACTTTGTTATTACTGAGTATGATCACGGCTACTTTAATCAACCATTTTGAAGGTTTGTTGGCAGAAGCTAGTATTTTGGCTGTCTTTATTTCTACTATTACAGGTACTGCCGGTAACGCCGGTACACAAAGTTTGGCTGTGGCAGTTAGAAGATTAGCGGTTGAAGAAATTAATCGTCATGAATTTTTGAAATTGATTGGTAAGGAATTGATCACCGGTTTTGTTACGGGATTAGTAACAGGGATATCGGTTTGCTTACTAGTAGGAATTTGGAAACATAATTTTGTTTTAGGAATGGTAATTGGTTTAGCCATGTGTGCCGCTATAACGGTTGCTAACTTGGCAGGTAGTTTGATACCAATGCTGATGTCCAGCTTTGGATTTGATCCAGCTGTTGCCAGTGGACCATTTATCTCAACTTTGAGTGATTTGACCAGTGTATTGATTTACTTCAGTATTGCTGGAATGTTTATGCAATATTTCGTCAAAGCTTGAATAATTCAATACTTTGAAATAAATTATTTTTTAGCTTCAAATCAAAAAGGGTGTTCATATCAACTGAGCTTAATCAGTTGGTATGAACACCCTTTTTACTAGTTATAAAATTTTTATTTGAGCTTAGTTATTAACTCCGTCAATAACCTTTGTTCCATGAACTTCTTTGACACCTAATTTTTTAGCAATATCGTCACAATTTTGATAATTAACGCCACCACCAGGTAAAATAGCAATTCTACCAGCAGCGTAGTCAACGTATTCTTTAATCTTGTCGACTGTTTGGTCAATTGGTGTAGTCAAGGGTCCACCGTGAGTGAGGATACGGTCAACGTCATGTTCAACTAGCCAATCAATAACAGGTTTCTTGTTATCTTCTGCTAAAGCGTCAAAGGCCATGTGGAAAACAATTTGCATACCTGATGAGGCAGCAATTAATTGCTCCATTGCTTCTTCATCTAAATCGCCATCCTCAGTTAATGCACCAAAAGTTACAGCGTCAACGCCAAGTTTTTGAGCTTGGAAGAGGTCAGCTTCCATCATTTTAATTTCTAGGTCGTTATAAACGAAATTTCCGCCACGAGGACGAATCATTTCTACGACGGGAATAGATTTTTCTTGAAGATATTTTGTGCTTTCTTGTAGAACACCTAAACTTACTGTGGTTCCACCAACAGCTAAATTGTCATTCAATTCAATTCTGTTAGCACCTTTTAACACAGCTTTAGGAATATTGGTAAAATTTTCAACAGCAACTTCTTTATAAATAATAATCAACTCCCTTATTTTTTTAAAATAAAATCCCGATCAATTATAATACAATCGATCGAGATTAAACTAGTATGTAAAATTAAGCCATCAATGCTTTAGAACCAAAGTAAGCAATTACGATAATAGCTAAGATGATTCTGTACCAACCAAAGGCCTTGAAGTCATTACGTTTGATGTAATCGAGCAAGAATTTGATTGAAGCATAAGCAACGATAAATGATACTAAAGTACCAACAAGAAGAATTATCGTTTGATCACCAGTAAAGGTATTACCATGTTTGAAATACTTAAATATTTTCAAAAGACTGGCACCAAACATTGTTGGAATAGCTAAGAAGAAAGAAAATTCTGTAGCGACGAATCTAGAAGTACCAACGGTCATACCACCCAAAATAGTTGCACCGGAACGTGAAGTACCAGGAACTAATGAAAGAACTTGGAAGAGTCCAATTTCAAGAGCGGTTTTGTAAGATAGACTGTCCAGATCGGCCGTTTGTGGATCTTTGTTTTTAAGCCAATTCTCAACAACGATGAATAAAATACCATAAATTAGTAGGGTAGCTGAGATAACTTGCCAGCTAGTAAGATGTTTATCCATCCAGTCGTTTAGTGGAAGTCCGATAATTACGGAAGGTAAGATAGCGACAATAACTTTAAACCAGATACTCCAAGTTTGTTTCTTTTCTACAGTGTTTTTCTTAGGTGAGAAAGGATTCAACTTGTGGAAGTAGATGAGGATAACGGCTAAGATCGCCCCGAATTGAATAACTACCATGAACATGTTGATGAAAGCTGTGGGTTCGTTTAACTTAACGAATTCATCAGCCAAGTACAAATGTCCGGTTGAACTGATAGGTAGAAATTCAGTGAAACCTTCAATAATACCAAGGATAACGGTTTTAATGATTTCAATGAACATAATAATTAATTATTCTCCTGACTAAATTTGGAACTAAATAAAGTGTACACATACACACTCAGGAATGGAAATATTATTTTCCAAACTAGTCAAAATTCCTTTTTTCTCATTTCTCTTAAAGATAGTGATGTTATCTGAATCTTGGTTGGCAGCAATCAAGTATTTTTCAGAAGGATCTAGATCAAAGTCTCTTGGTCCTTTACCATCTGATGAAGTTGTGTTGATCTTCTTGAGGCGGTCACCTTTTTCGTTAACAGCAAATAGGGCGATAGTGTCTGCTCCACGTGTAGATGCATAAAGGAACTCGCCATCTTTAGTGATGCGGATAGCTGCAGTAGTATTCTTTTGTTCATCCTTAGCAGCTTCAACTTCGTCAACTAAAGTTAAACCAGCAGTTTCGGCATCATATTCCATGACAAGAACTTTTGAGGATAATTCGCAAGCTACATAAACGTATGGTTTTGTTGGATTGAAGACTAAATGTCTTGGTGCATATCCAGCTGGTGCGATGTAATTATTCATCAATTTTGGATTTTTAGCATCAGAAATATCATAAATATAAATACGGTCAGCACCGTAATCACAAATAATCAATTTGCCATCAGGTGTAAGGCTACTGAAATGAGGCTTAGATTGATCTTGTTCAACACGAGGACCATGGCCTTCAAATTTAACCTCAGAATAGTGTTCAATCTTGCCATCGGCAGTTAGATGATCAATCTTAACTTTGCTCAAGTGGAAGTAAGCACTAAAAATCAAATTACGACTGGCATCGAATTTAACATATGATGGAGAAGTTTCTTCTGAGAAGTCTTCATCCAATAATTTAGGTTCGTCACCTTTGATATCGTAAACAACGATACCGCCACGATCGTCTTTTTTAGCTAGAGCAATCAATTTTAAGTCATTTGTTACATCAATATATGTGGGACCATTTAATTCAACTAGGACTTTAGGTGTGGATAATTCACCGTTATCGGAATTGAATTCGGCTGAGTAAACACCTTTACCAGCTTTTTTTGTATAACCACTAAAGAGAACCTTTTCAAACATTACAAAAACCTCCAAACATTGTATAGTATATAGTATATTCTTAATAGAAAAGTTTTGGGGAGTACTTTATGAAAGAAACGCCGGAAAAAAGAAAAAGTTGGTTCTACCAATGGTTTTTGAATAACCAATTGACGGTGATTTTGCTTAATATTTTCTTAGTATTTTTGATAATTTATTTTTTTTCAAAAATAAGGTTTGTTTTCAATCCGCTTAGTCAAATTCTAGGAATTACAATGCCACCAGTTATATTAGCATTGGTATTGTATTATTTGATCAATCCTTTGATCAATGTTTTAGAGAGCAAGTTTCATGTTAATCGAATTATTTCGATCACCTTTGTTTTTATCATTATTTTGGCATTATTGATTTGGGGCGTTATGTCCCTGATTCCATTTGTTCAAGATCAAATTGATTCTTTGGTTAAGAATTGGCCACAGTATTGGGATTCACTTAATAAAAGTTTGCAGAATCTGTTTTCTGATCCTAAATTACATATAGTTAGGGAACGATTAGTACAGACGAATGCTAGCATTACTAAGAGTTTTGAAAAATCAATGGATCAAATTCTACCACAGACTGTTAACAATATCGGTTCAGCCGTTAGTGTTTTGACGAATGTCGTTGTTATCATAATGACAGCACCATTCATCTTGTTCTTTATGTTAAAGGACAATCGTAAGTTTAAAGAGTCAATTGTGAAAGTCATGCCTAATCGTATTAAAAAGTCAGTTGGCGATATGCTTTCGGAGATCAGTCAATCACTAAGTTCTTATATAACTGGTCAATTGACAGTTGCCTTTTGGGTAGCGGTAATGTTCTTTGTTGGTTATCTGATCATTGGTCAACGATATGCTTTGGTACTAGGTATTGTTGCCGGTATTTTGAATTTAATTCCTTATATCGGTTCAACGTTGGCTTTAGTTCCTTCGTTGGTTATTGCGGCATTTATCGCACCGTCAATGGTTTTAAAAGTTTTAATTGTCTTTGTAGTGGAACAGACTATTGAAACACGTGTCATTTCGCCAATAATTGTTGGTAATAAGATGCAGATGCATCCTGTCACAACTATCTTAGTTTTATTAGTATCCGCTGGGATGTACGGTTTAGTGGGAATGGTTGCCGGTATTCCTATTTTTGCCATTTTAAAAATTATTTTTACACGTTTCTTTAATTGGTTTAAACGTAATTCGAGTTGGTATGACGATGATGATCTTGTGGAGAACAACAAGGTCGTTGAAGCAAATAATGAAAAAGAATCTCAAAAAGATCACAAATAATTCATTTTTTTGTTGTCTAGACCGGACATGTCGTATATAATAACTAATGAGTTTGAAGTTATTTGTTTTTCTCAGAAGCAATTTTGACAAAAGCAAGTAAACATAAGGCTTTACTAGCGCATGTCCTTGCTGTGGTGTTCACCGAGGGTATGCGCTTTTTTGTTTTTAAAAAAGGGGAAGAAATAAATGACTAATCACATTGCTTTATATGAACCATTAATGCCAGCCAATACAGGTAATATTGCAAGAACCTGTGCTGGTACTAACACTAAACTACATTTGATCCGTCCACTAGGTTTTAGTACGGATGATGCACATATGAAACGTGCTGGTTTAGATTATTGGGATAAAGTCGATATCACTTATCATGATAATTTAAACGACTTTTTGGAATCTATTCCTGATGATAAGTATCTATATTTAATTACGAAATTCTCAGATAAAGTTTACAGTGATCAAGATTTTTCTGATACATCAAAAGACCACTACTTCTTGTTTGGTAAAGAAACAACTGGTCTTCCAGAAGATTTCATGCGTCGTAATCCTGAAAAATGCTTAAGAATTCCAATGAGTGATAATATCAGAGCGCTAAATCTTTCTAACAGTGCCGCTTTAGTAATTTATGAAGCAGTTCGTCAACAGAATTTTGCCGGCTTGGAATTAAGCCACCATTATGAAAATGATAAATTAGACTAAGAGGACAAAGTTGATGAAAAAACAATTGCTTTACGCGACATTGTTTGCATCTAGCTGCCTTTTGTCGACCACAGTAGTTAAGGCCGATGAGGATACTACTGATCAACAACAAACAGTCACAACACAAACACAGACAGAAACAACAAATAATGTTTCCAATAACGATAAAAATTCAAACTGGGTTTTTATTCCAGATGCTTCTAAGCAAAGTACTACTCAGCAAAATAATATGTCTAGTCAGACTGAGGGTAGTGTCGCTACTGCAGCGACTGATAATTCAAACGTTAATCAAACGACTACGCAAAACAATCAATCTACACAGGCTGTTCAAGAGTCGCAACCAACTTTTCATGACGAGGCAGTTAATGGTGTTTTCACCATTGGTAGTAACATTGCAAACCTTCATGATAATAACGACAAATCAATTACAAATCGTTATTTAGGACCAAATACAGCTTGGCGTGCCGATTATCGTCGTACCTTTGAGGATAAGGTTTATTATCGAGTTGCTACAACTGAGTATGTAGACTCAGCACTGGGAACTTATCGGGATTATGCACAGCCATATAACGGTGTTGTAACGGTTGCTTATAAAGATGGTGCCAGTGTTCATAATTTTCAAGGCTTCGGTGATAAGGCAGTTTATCTAGGAAATAATTTACCAACTGGTAGTAGTTGGAAAGTTAACAGCCGTGCACAATTTGGAGGCAAAGATTGGTATCAAATTGGTAATAATACGTGGGTACCACAAGATTATGTTGTCCTCAGTCAAGGCCAATACCAAGATGCCAAATGGATTTCTGGTGTACCTTTGATTGCACAAAGACCAGAATTGCCAAACGGTTGTGAAATCACTGCTGTGACAATGATGTTGCAATACGCTGGAGCCAAGGTCAATAAGATGCAAATGGCAAAAGAGATGCCCCGTAGTAGCGACCCTAACTACGGTTATATCGGTCAGCCTTGGGATGGAACTGGAATAACAATTTTTCCACCAGCTTTAATGAACTTAGTTGAGAAATATACAGGCACTGCTAAAGATTTAACTGGTCAAGGATTCAATGCTATCAAGTATCAAATCAATATCGGTCATCCAGTTGTAACTTGGAATACCTTATATGGATTCCCATATCATGCGTTAGTTGTGACAGGATATGACAAAAATTACGTCTATTACAATGATTGTTGGACTGATCAGACTCTCCAAATGGGGATTAATCAGTTTATCAACAATTGGAATACACAAAAAAGACGTGCAATAAGTTATTAAATAGGTTTCAATTCGAGTATGACTAATGTCGACTATGGCAGTTTTATACTATAGGGAGGAACTAATATGAAAATAAATAAAGGTGAAGTTAACGTACAATCTTTTCACTATGATGTAGAGGCACCTAGTGCAGATGTAAAAACAGAATTGAATATTAATATTGAACATCCAGAATTTAAAGATGAGAATGGTGAACCTTTAAATGAGGATGAAGGCAAGATCTTACAAGTCGTTGTACCATTTGAAATTCATCCACAAGGTGCACCGTTCAAAGTGTCAGGCTTGATTGGACAAGTTGTTCAACCAATCGGTTTCCACGGTGAAATTCAAGATTTAGAAGCTAAAGATGTTCAACAGTTGTCACGACCAGTTGTTGAGTATATTGAAACTTTAACTTATCAAGTGACAAGCGTTGCGTTGAATCGTGGTTTTTCTTTGAATTTTAATAAAGATATTGAGATTGAACCTAACCAAGCACTAAAGGATTTGAAAAATAAAGAATCTGATAAATAAAAAACAGTCCATATGGGCTGTTTTTTTTAAGTATCAAAAAAGGTATAATTTTAGTTGATTATTTAAGAAATGTGTGAGGTATTTATGGCAAGAAAAAAGGCAACTACAAAGCCTAGAAAGAGAAAAACAACTACAGATAATTCGCGATTGATTAGATCGTTGATCAGTTTGATTTGGATAATATTGTCAATTTTAGGTTTATTTAAATTTGGAATTGTTGGTAAAACGTTTGATAACCTTTATCGAATGTTAGTAGGAGACAGCTATCCAGTCTTATTGATCATTAGTATTTTTGTGGCGGCATTTGTTATCGCAACGGGTAGAATACCGATGATGACACCTAAGCGAAACTTTGGATTATTGTTTGTATATTTAGGATCGTTGATTATTTTGCATGGTATATTTTTCTCCAATATGTCGTTATACCATAATTATAATTTAGTAACATGGAACACTTTGGCAGCTGATATGACTCAAGTTTCAGTTGATAATTCAGTCGGTGGCGGTATGATTGGTTCATATTTATACAGTTTCTTTATGCCTATGTTTTCTACCGTTGGGACTTATTTTGTAACGGCTTTAATTATTTTTATTGGAATATTAATGCTATTTAATGTAACGATGAAACAAGTATCGATCGTAACAACTAACGTTTTGGTTTACTTTAAGCACTTAGTCATTAAAATGAAAGATTCTGCCACTGGTAAGTACGGGGACTATGTTGATCAAAGAGCAGTAGAAAAGAAAAAAGCATCACAGGCTATTAAACCAGAACCTGTAGTAGAACGAGATGATAGTAAGTTTAAGGATGTTAATAGTTTTGCTAAAAAGGAACCAGAAACAACAAGTGATGATTCTGATTTCCACATTGATTTACCTAAGACGCCAGAATTACAACCTGATTTAGCTAATACTAGTTCAGAAAGTACGGCTGAGGTTGTTTCTAAGCCATATGGAATTGATGGAACTAAGGATAAGGATTTACCTGAACCAGTGAGTTCCAAGTCAACTGAGACTGATGACAGTGATTATAAATTACCTGGTCCCGATTTACTTAAGCAAATTCCTCAGACTGATCAGAGTGCTGAAGTAAAATTAATTGATGACAACAAGGATAAGTTAAAACAGACCTTTAAGAGTTTCGGTGTTGATGTTGAAGTTAAGAAAGCTAGTTTAGGACCAACTATTACCAAGTACGAAGTTCAACCGGCTGTCGGCGTCAAGGTAAGTAAGATCGTTAATTTAGCGGATGATCTTGCTTTGGCACTTGCCGCAAAGGATATTCGTATTGAAGCGCCGATTCCTGGTAAATCCTTTGTTGGTATTGAAGTACCTAATCAGACAATTTCGACCGTTTCATTCCGTGATATAACAGAGAACCAAAAGGATAAGACACATCCATTGGTCGTTCCGCTGGGAAAAGAAGTTTCAGGTAACATTATTGAAGCTAATATTACCAAGATGCCGCATTTATTGATTGCAGGTTCAACCGGTAGTGGTAAGTCTGTAGCTATCAATACAATTATCACTGGTATTCTGATGAAAGCTAAACCTAGTGAAGTTAAGTTGATTCTGATTGATCCAAAGATGGTTGAATTGAATGTTTATAACGGAATTCCTCATCTTTTGATTCCGGTTGTTACTGATGCGAGAAGAGCGGCTGGTGCGTTACAAAAGGCTGTTCAAGAAATGGAACGCCGTTATAAATTGTTTGCAGAAACCAGTCACCGTAATATTGGTGAATATAATGCTGATGTTGACAAGTTCAATAAAACGGCAGCAGACGAGGATAAGATGGAACGCCTTCCTTATATCGTCGTTATAGTTGATGAGCTATCAGATTTGATGATGGTTGCCGGACACGAAGTTGAAGCAGCTATTGTACGTTTAGCTCAGATGGCTCGTGCAGCTGGTTTACATATTATTATCGCGACGCAACGTCCATCAGTTGATGTTATTACTGGTTTGATTAAGGCTAATATTCCTTCACGTATGGCTTTTGCTGTTTCTAGTGGGGTCGATTCGAGAACTATCCTGGATTCTGTGGGTGCTGAGAAGCTCTTAGGACGTGGAGATATGTTATTCCAGCCAATTGGTAAGAGTAAACCAATTCGTCTACAAGGAGCTTATATCTCTGAATCAGAGGTAGAAAATGTAGTTAATTTCGTAAGTAGCCAACAATCAGCAGATTACGATGAAGATATGATACCCACTGACGTTGATGATGGTTCTGCAAGTGACGATAAACCAAATGATGAATATTGGGACGATGCTGTCGACTTGATAGTTAAACAACAATCTGCCAGCGTTTCAATGCTTCAAAGACGATTCCAAATTGGTTATAATCGTGCAGCCAGAATGGTTGATGAGATGGAAAATAAAGGTATAGTTGGACCATCAGAGGGTAGTAAACCAAGAAAAGTTTTAATTACTGAAGAACAGTTAGAAACAATTAGGAAAAATCAGGTGAAAAATTGAAAAAAAAATTAGCAAAGAATATTTTTTTGAATATTAATCCAATAAAGAAATTTCGAACTATTAAGATTCAAGTAGACTTTTTACGTCCATTAAATAAAGATGAGACAACCAGTCGACGCTTATTGGCCAATGTTTTGTCTAATTCGACGAAGGATTATCCCAGTTTTCAAGCGATAAATGACCGTGAAATGGATCTCTACGGGTCGGAGATAAACGTCTATACACGTAATTTGCTTAATTTTAACGATTTGGCTTTTAGTGTGGAGTTCGCTGATCCTAACTTCTTGATTGATGGACAGACACAAATCAAAGACAATTTAGATTTATTAGGAGAAATTATTTTTAAACCCAATTTGAATGGTGGAGTTTTTGATGATGAGGCCTATTCAACTGAGAAACGTAATTTGATGTCTAATTTGTCATCAATTCAAGATAATCAAGATTTAGTCAGTTCACTCGGATTGATTAAATTGATCTATCGTGATGATCCTAATCGTCAGGTGCCAATTTTTGGGAGTATTGATCAACTAGAAAAACTTCAAAATGATGAACTTTTGAAGACTTATCAAGACGTTATTGATAATGATCTAGTAATTATCAATGTAGTGGGAAATATTGACGAGACGGAATTTCTGGAATATTTGAATGAAAGTATTTTTGCTGAAAAGTTGAAGAGTGATCGCAATGATTTGACTATCTCTTTTAGTAATTTTGATGATTTAATTAAACATCCAGCTAATCAGATCGAACATAAAAATTTGAATCAGAGTCGTATCGGTTTGGCTTATGCGACTGAAGGTGTAACTAAAGATTTCAATCGTATGGCGCCGCAAGTTATGAACTTGATTTTGGGTGGCGATGATCAGTCACAATTATTTTTACAAGTACGTGAAAAGAACAGTTTAGCTTATTCAGTTTCTAGTACTTATCAACCAATCAGTCACTTAGTAACAATCCAAGCAGGATTGGATGCTGACTCAATTGAAGAGGCACTGTCATTAATCAATGATCAAATTGCTTATATCAAAGACGGAAAAGTTACTGATGATCAGATAAAACATGCTCAGAAGGTAATGCTCACACGTCGAAAAATATCTACCGATTCAATTCAGTATTATATTATGCGCAGTATTTGGGAAACGATTTATCCAAAGACTTTGTTGAGCAATCAACAATTTGAAGATGAATTGAACAATTTAGATAAAAAGCATGTAGCAAGCGTTGCCGCACACATGCATGCTATCGCGCAGTATCAATTGATTGGAGATTATAAATGACACAGAGATTACAAAAATATAGTAAAAAATTGGCAAACGGTTTTGAAATTGAAGTTGTGCCATTGCCTGGTTTTAACCAAGTTTATAGTGTTGTTATGGCTAACTTTGGCTCAGTCGATACTAAACAAGGCGTAAAGACTCTACCAGCAGGGATCGCACATTTTATTGAACATAAGTTATTTGCTAAACCCGGATACGATATATCAGAGAAATTTGCTAAATATGGCGCTAATTCAAATGCTTATACGAGTTACACGAAAACAGCTTATTTATTTCAAACCTTAGAAAATCCATATGATAATTTAAAAATATTATTGGATTTAGTACAGAATCCTCATTTCACTGAAGAAAATGTCGCTTCAGAACGAGGAATTATTAATCAAGAGATACAAATGTATTTGGATATGCCCGAATTTGTTCTAGAACAAAGAATCTTGGAGCAACTCTATCCAAATGACCCCATTGCTGAAGATATTGCTGGAACAAGCGATACTTTACAACAAATTAATCAAAAGAATTTATTACAAGCGTATCAAGACAATTATCGTCCAAGTAATATGGATTTGGTTATTGTTGGTGATGTGGATCCTGAAAAAATTGAAAATATTGTAGAGAAATCTGATTTTCAAACTTTAGGTCAACCACAAGAAAAAACTTTTAATAAATTGATGCCTATTGGTTTAGGTGGTCAAGAAGAAATGGATATCAGTCAAGGTAGATCCGCCTATGGTATTAGAATTGATACTGATATGACGGGCTATGAGTTAGTTAAAAAACAATTTGAGATGAACATGGTAATGGAGACTCTAATTGGTGAATCATCCAGTAATTATCAAGAAATGAACCGTTTAGGAATAATTGATGATAGTTTTTCTTATAATGTGGTTGCAGAAAACAACTATTGTTTTATCATTATTAGTGGGTCAACTAATAATCCCGAACAATTTCAGGATTATCTTCAAAAACACTTGTCATACGAAGGGCTGAAAAAAGTCTTAACAGATGTTAAATTTGAACGTATCAAGCGTGATGCAATTGGTGCATATTTGTTTGCGCAGAATTCGCCGGAGGCAATCGCCAATCAAATGGCTGAATTGTATTTTTATGATGTAGATTATCTCGAATTAATTCATATGATCAATTCAATTCATCGTGATGACTTATTAGCAGTTTCAAAACAGTTTTTAGAAGACAAGAATTGCACCTACTATAATCTATTACCAAATAGGAAGTAAGCTATGTATGCATTGATCATGGGTAGTTCAGGGGATATTGGAGCAAGTAGTGCTAAAAATCTAGCCGCTAAGGGTTGGTCACTATACTTGCATTACAATAAAAACGCTGAACGTATTGAGAAATTACGAGCACAACTCGTTGAAAAGTATCCAAAACAGGATTTCATACCAATCAAATTCGATATGGAACACGATCAAGTTGAGGATTTGACGAAGCAAATCTTTGGATTGGATGCAGTCGTTTTTGCACAGGGAAATACGTACTATAAATTATTAGTTGATATTTCGGAATCAGAAATTGATTCATTGTGGAACATTCATGTTAAATTACCAATTTTAATTTTGAAACAACTGCAAGATAAGTTGGCCAAGACCCATCATGGGAGAATTGTCTTTATTGGTTCAATTTATGGCAAAGTTGGTTCAGCTATGGAAGTCGTTTACAGTACTGTTAAAGGTGCCATGTCCTCTTTTGCGGATGCGTACGCCAAAGAGGTTGCTTCGTTAGGAATTTCAGTAAACGTTGTGGCTCCCGGAGCTGTGAATACGAAGATGAATACACAAGAGTTTTCAAGTGAAGATTTGGAAAATGTTAAAGAAGAAATTCCGGCTGATAGGCTGGCAAACCCTGATGAGATAGCTGATTTAGTCAGTTATCTTGTCAATATCAAGTCGAATTATCTAACTGGACAGACGATTTATTTTGCGGGTGGTTGGTTGTTATAAGCTCGTTAGTAGTTAGATAATAATTTATGTTATACTTAGAAAAATTAGTTAATCGGTGGTAAAAAATGGATGAAATTGGCCAAAAATTAAGAAATGCACGTATCAAAAAAGGCTACACAATTGATGATTTACAACAAATCACAAAAATTCAAAAACGTTATTTAATTGCTATTGAAGAAGGTCAATTCGATCATCTTCCCGGTGATTTTTACGTTAGAGCTTTTATAAAACAATATTCTGATGCTGTTGGGATCTCTAGTGATGATTTGCTAGAGGAATATAAAGCTGATATTCCTAATTCTCAACCGTCACAAGAGGTAACACCGCAAGAAACAAAAACACGTTCTATCAAAGAAGAATCAAATTCATTCTTTTCTAATTTAGGAAACTATATTCCTCAAATTATTGTAGGTATCGTCGTTATTGTTATCATCGCGGTAATTGCTTTTGGAATGGTACATCGTAATCAAAATGCATCAAGTGTAACAATTCCAAAGGACAATACTACTCAAACGACTAAGAAGACGGCTAAGAAATCAACCAAAACAACTAAGAAGGCTACTGCTAAAAAGAAAACAGCAACTAAGACGGTTAGTGTTAAGTCATCAGGTGATAACACATATACTGTTACAAACATGCCTTCAGCTGGTTTAAAAGTCGTTGTAACTGGTAAAGGTGGTCAAGCCTGGATTCAATTTACTGAGGGTTCAAACACAACTTGGCAACAAGCATTGAGCGACGGTGAAAAGAAAGAAACAACAGTGCCTGCTGATACAACTAGTTTCAAGATTCAAACTGGTAATATCAACAATACAGAAATTACTATTGATGGTAACAAGCTTGATTTAGGAACTACTGACAGTGAGAGTTCAATTGTCAAAACACTTACATTTAATGTTGAAAAATAAAGTAATGGTGTCTAATCTAATAAGAGTGGACACCATTATTTTGTAAAAAAGAGTTATTATTGGAGGATATTTTAATGGTATGGAATTTGCCTAACAAATTAACTATGATTCGAATTATTTTAATTCCGGTATTTATTATTCTATTGGCTTTTGGTTGGTCAGATTTGGGAGATCTTTACGTTCTAGACAATTTGATTCCGATGAATCGCGTTTTAGCAACAGTGGTTTTCATCGTAGCCTCATTGACAGACTTAGCTGATGGTAAAATTGCTCGTAAGCATCATTTAGTAACTAATTTTGGTAAATTTGCGGATACTTTGGCAGATAAAATGTTAGTTATGACTGCTTTTATTTTCTTAGTAAGTTTTAATATGGCACCGGCATGGGTTGTCGCAATTATTGTTTGTCGTGAATTAGCTGTTACAGGTCTTAGAACAATCGTTCTTGAACAAGGTGGTAAAGTCATGGCTGCTCAAATGCCTGGTAAGATTAAAACCACTACACAAATGATTGCTATTATTTTCTTATTAATGAACAATATTTTCTTCTCAGCAATCAATATTCCTATCGGACAAATTTTCTTATATATTTGTTTAATTTTTACTATTTATTCCGGTGCTGATTATTTCTATCAAGCAAGAGATATTTTTAAAAGTTAATACGTAATTTGAAAGAGAGAGCAATGAATAAATCAATCGAAATTTTAAAAGAAGTTGAACAGACTAATTTTGAAAAAGGATTGCCACAAAAATGGTCTGATTTTTCTACGGAAACAGTTGAAAAACTTAAACAAAATGGATTAAAAGTAACAGCTGCTGAAAGTTTAACAGCCGGATTGTTTCAAGCGACAATTGCCTCAGTTCCTGGAGCTTCGAATGTTTTTGATGGTGGTTTTGTTACTTATGCTGATGAAGTTAAGGTCCAACTGTTAGGGATGGATCCCAAATTGATTGAACAATATACGGTAGTCAGTAATCCTGTAGCTAAAGCTATGGCTGAATTGTCGGCTAAAAAGTTAAATGCTGATATTGGCCTTGGTTTTACAGGGGTAGCTGGACCGGATCCTTTAGAAGGAAATCCTGTGGGGACTGTTTTTATAGGAGCATGCAATCGTCAAAATCATCAAGAAGTTATTAAAAAATTTCATTTTGAAGGTACAAGGCAAGCAATTCGTTTGAAGTCAGTTTTGTGTGGATTTGCTCTCATTCAAGAAATAATATAACGAACAAACATTTGTTCGCTTTTTTCTTGCTTTTTTCGTCGATTACTAATAATATACTTAATGATGAATGCATTAGGAGGAAAGCAATTTGGCTAAAGATGAACGACAAAAGGCTTTAGATGTAGCCTTAAAGAAGATTGAAAAGGACTTTGGTAAAGGTGCCATTATGAGAATGGGTGATGACCTTAACACTCAAATCTCGACTGTTTCCACTGGTTCTTTGGCTCTTGACAATGCTTTAGGTGTTGGTGGATTTCCAAGAGGAAGAATCGTTGAAATTTATGGACCTGAAAGTTCTGGTAAAACAACTGTAGCTTTACACGCCGTTGCTGAAGTACAAAAGCAAGGCGGAACAGCCGCTTATATTGATGCTGAAAATGCCATGGATCCAGAATATGCTAAGGCTTTAGGCGTTAATATTGATGATTTATTGCTATCCCAACCTGATACTGGTGAACAAGGACTAGAAATTGCTGATGCATTGGTAAGTAGTGGGGCAGTCGACATTGTTGTTGTCGATTCTGTTGCCGCTTTAGTACCACGTGCTGAAATTGAAGGTGAGATGGGTGATTCTCACGTTGGTTTGCAAGCAAGATTGATGTCACAAGCATTACGTAAGCTTTCTGGTTCTATCAACAAAACTAAAACAATTGCACTTTTCATTAATCAAATTCGTGAAAAAGTTGGTATTATGTTCGGTAACCCTGAAACAACACCTGGTGGCCGTGCTTTGAAGTTCTATGCAACAATTAGACTAGAAGTTCGTCGTGCAGAACAAATCAAAGACGGTACAGATGTAATTGGTAACCGTACAAAAATCAAAGTTGTTAAGAACAAAGTTGCGCCACCATTTAAGGTTGCTTTAGTTGATATCATGTATGGTAAGGGGATTTCTCAAACCGGTGAATTGGTCGACATGGCGGTTGATAAAGATATCATCGACAAGAGTGGATCATGGTACTCATATGGCGATGAAAGGATTGGTCAAGGTCGTGAGAATGCTAAGACCTACTTGGCTGAGAACCCTGAAAAAATGGACGAGATTAAACAAAAAGTTCGTACAGCATATGGTATGGATGGAGTTGCTAAAGATGAAGCTGAATCAGAAGATGATAAGGATGATTCCAAGGCAAAAAAAGATACTAAAGATTCTTCAAAAAAGAACGAAAGTATCGATTTAATTCCTGATTCAAATAAAAAAGAGACTGAATAAGTCTCTTTTTTTCTTTTTATTTGGTTGACAGGCCATATTTATTCTATAATATTAAGTTGTATGTAAATAATTTGTAACAATACATTTTACAAACAAATCTTTTAAAAAAAGCAAATATGGAGGTGATAGCATGTATCCAGCTATCATAACCTTCTCTTTCGCTCTAGTAACATTGATCGTAGGTATACTCTTCGGATATGCTCTCTGTAAGGATGCTTACGAAAAGAAACTTTCACAAGCTAAACAAACTGCTGAAGATATTGTTTCAGATGCAAAAAAAGCTGCTAAATCCTTGCAAAAGGAAAAGCTTCTTGAAGCTAAAGATGAGATTCATCAATATCGTGAGAAACAAGAAGATGAATTGAAGGAACGTCGTAAAGATGTTCAGAGACAAGAAAATCGTATTCTCGAACGACAAGACATTTTGGATAAAAAAGACCAATCGCTTGAAAAGCGTGAGGAAAATATCGAAAATAACGAGAACGATATTTCGGCACGACAACAGAAACTTAGTGAAAAAGATAAACAATTGACTGAAACTCTTAATGAACAGCAAGCGGAGCTGGTAAGAGTAAGTAACTTAACACGTGAACAAGCAAGAAAGATTATTCTTGGTAAGTTGAACAAGGAATTGGTACATGAACGTGCCAAAATGATTAAGGAAAGTAACGAACAGGCCAAACAACATGTTGAAAAAGATGCTAAGGCCTTGATTGTTGCTGCCATTCAAAGAAGTGCAGCTGATACAGTATCTGAATCAACTGTTACTACCGTTACATTGCCTAATGAGGACATGAAGGGAAGAATCATTGGACGTGAAGGTAGAAATATTCGTACAATTGAATCTCTAACTGGAGTCGATTTGATTATTGATGATACACCTGAAGCGGTTGCTTTAAGTGCTTATGATCCTGTCAGAAGAGAAATTGCAAGAATGGCTTTGGAAAAATTAATTGAAGATGGTAGAATTCATCCAGCTCGTATCGAAGAAATGGTCGATAAGGCTAGAAAAGAAATGGATGATCATATTCGTGAGATTGGTGAACAAACAATTTATAGTTTAGGCATCAGTTCCATTAATCCAGATTTGATTAAGATCATTGGACGTATGCAATATCGTACAAGTTACGGTCAAAATGTTTTGAGTCACTCAATCGAGGTAGCCAAGTTATCCGCTGTAATGGCTGCTGAAATGGGTGAAGATGTTATGTTAGCAAAACGAGCAGGTTTATTACACGATATCGGTAAATCCATCGACCGCGAAGTTGATGGATCACACGTAGAAATAGGTGTTGATATCGCAACTAAGTATAAAGAACCAGAAGTAGTTATTAATACAATTGCTTCACATCATGGGGATGTTGAACCAACATCATTTATTGCAACAATCGTTGCAACTGCTGATGCAATTTCTGCAGCACGTCCTGGTGCTAGATCAGAATCGATGGAGAATTATATTCATCGTCTCGAGAAACTTGAAGAAATTGCTAATAAGCATGATGGTGTTGATCATTGTTATGCAATTCAAGCAGGTCATGAAATCCGTGTTATGGTTAAACCAGAAGAGATTTCAGATGACCAAGCAGCAATTCTAGCTCGTGATATTAAGGGCGAGATTGAGCAAAATCTTGAATATCCCGGTCACATTAAAGTTACAGTGGTCCGTGAAGTTAGAAAAGTAGAATTAGCTAAATAAAATGGGGGTGTATCGTTTGATACGCTCTTTTTTAATTTGTTTTTTGTTTAGGCTATAGGTATTGTATAATTGTTTTATTAACGGAAAGTGAGTTTTTCAAAAATGTCGGGTATGTTTAGTGTAATAGTAAAATTATTTTTAACGATGATTCTGTCGGCTATAATAACTCCTTTCGTAGTGAAATTAGCCTATATTTTGGGTGCTGTTGATAAACCAAATGCACGGCGTGTGAATATAAAGCCAATGCCTACGATGGGTGGGCTAGCCATTTTTATCGCATTTAATTTTGCTACGTTTGCTTTGTTGCGAGAACAATTCCCAACCCATGAGTTATTCAGTGTTTTCTTAGCGGAATGTATTATTGTCTTAACAGGAATTATTGATGATATACGGGAATTATCACCTAAAGCTAAATTAGCGGGTATTTTTGCAGCTTCTCTAGTTATTTATTTCTTAGCTGGTATCAGAATGAATGAAGTAACTTTACCAATTATTGGTTCATTTGAACTTGGTTGGTGGAGTTTACCAATAACGATCATTTGGATCATTGCCATTACTAATGCCGTCAATTTAATTGATGGGTTAGATGGATTGGCGACTGGTGTTTCGATTATTGCCTTATTTACCATGGGAGTTATGGCTTACTTCTTCTTAAATCTAACCAATGTCTATGTGGCTATTTGGATTTTTGCTTTGGTATTTGCTCTAGTAGGTTTTCTACCGCATAATTTTCATCCAGCTAGCATCTTTTTGGGTGATACGGGATCACTTTTTATTGGCTTTATGATGGCAGTCTTCTCATTGAAGGGTTTAAAAAATGTGACTTTCATTACTTTATTAATGCCAGTTGTTATCATGGGTGTTCCAATTACTGATACAGTTTATGCAATTTTAAGAAGACTTTTGAACAAGAAGCCAATCATGCAGGCTGATAAACATCACTTGCACCATAGACTAATGCAACTAGGATTATCACATCGTCAAACTGTGTTGGTCATCTATGGATTATCTTTGGTCTTTGCCTTTATTTCCATGCTCTATCCATTATCGACTCTCTGGGGCAGTGTTTTGTTAACAATCGGAGTTCTGATTGGTTTGGAACTGTTTATTGAGTCAATAGGATTACTTGGTGATAATCGTCAACCATTACTACATGCAATTCAAAAATTTATTAAACGATTAGAAAAAAAAGATTAGCAGACGCCGTTATAGCGCCTGTTTTTTTTGTATCTAATAACGACTCTACAATTGCTAGATACCGATAGACTGGATTCAACAGTATGTAGGTAGTATAAATAGATGACACCCCTTTTAATGGAAATTGAGGAGATATGAAAAATGAAATTAAGTGAGCAATTGAAGAAGTATCGAAAAGCAGAAAATTTAACGCAAAAAGAATTAGCGCAGAAGTTGAATGTTTCTGATAAAACAATTTCGAGCTGGGAAACAGGAAGAACTTATCCTGATATTTCTTTATTGATTAATTTAAGTTCCATTTTGCAGATATCCTTGGATGAATTTTTAAAGGGAGATGTAACAACGGTGGAAAAAATTGATAAAGATTTGAAAATGAAAAATGTTTATAAATATTGGTTGATAGGGGTCGTAGCAATTTTTCTGGTTGTTGTTGGACTGGGAACCTTTCTTACAAACTACCAATATGAGAATCAGTGGGTAGATCGGTTTAATCCATTTATAAAGACTGAAATAGGATATGCTCCCTTACCTGAGAATAAAACTTTAAAAGCAGGCGCCCCATATAAAGATATTGTTGTGGTTGACGATGAATGGGGTAATTCAACCTTATTAGACTTTTATGGTGGCTTACATCCAAAGGACAAAGATTATGTGATGGTGCAACATAGAGGCTTGTACGTCTCTAGAATCAGTTTTATATCACGGGATGTAATTCCTAAGATCTATCGAAATTATATGTACAAGGATTATGATGAAATGGCTAAAAATGTCAAAGTTATGAAGAAGTATGGTGATGGAGGGATTCCAGGTTCTGATAAGCACTTTGGTTTAAGTAATGGGGACTATGAATAATAAAAACTCTCAATCAATTCGTTTTTTAGAATTGATTGAGAGTTTTTAATTTGCTTCAATGGGCACCTGTTTGTAAGTTTTTTCAGTTTCTTTTAACGTAATTTGATTTTGAAAGAGATCCTTAATATTTTGAACGGTTTGCTCAGCACTATCTAAGTCTAAGAAAATCTGACATTTAACGTCGGTTGAGAATTGTTTATCTTCTAAATTAATTTTTTCTTTCTGAGCGTAATTATCAAATTTATCGAACATATGATAAGGAATTGCCAATTCATATCCCTGTTGAATACGATTTTCGACTAAGCCGATTTCTTTAACCGCTTCAGCAGTTGTTGAAGAGTAAGCCCTGATTAGCCCACCAGCACCTAACTTAATCCCCCCAAAGTAACGAGTTACAACAACAGTCACATTTAAAAGATCTTGCTGTTGAAGGACATTTAAGATTGGAGGACCTGCTGTACCACTGGGTTCGCCATCGTCAGACATACGTTCAATTTTGACATTTTCCATAACGATGTAGGCCGTACAATTGTGGGTTGCTCCAGATTCCTGTTCTCTGATCTTTTGAATAAAGGCTTTAGCCTCATCTTCAGAGAAAGTTTGAGCAATGTGAGCAATAAAGCGTGATTTTTTAATATCTTTTTCGTGACTACCAGCTTCGGCAATCGTTTTATAATTTTGCAAAAAAATATTCTCCTTTACGTAATTTTAATTATGACTAATTTAGATGAGTATCTCGGTGGCAGAATTTTTAATGCCAAAGAATTAGATTTGAATTTACAACAAGAGTTAATTAACTTAGGAGCGTTGAAGACTAAGAGTATCTGTCAGGTCAAAGGTGAAAGACTCTGCCGTCGTTGCTTGATGAAATTGTCTTTAAAACCCAAGAAATATGATTATTGTCGTTATTGTATCAATCTAGGAAAAATCAATACAAGTGATGACTTACTAATTACTAGCTCAGACACTATATTTCCAGCTCAAGAAGTGTATTTAAATTGGAATGGTAAACTGACAGCCAACCAACAAAGAGGCGTCCACGAGCTTTTAAATGCCTTTGAGCATCATCAAGATCATTTGGTTTGGGCAGTAACGGGTGCTGGTAAAACTGAAATGATCTTTCCATTGATTGAACGAGCATTGATCAATCGACAACGAATTGCCATTTGTTCTCCGAGAGTCGATGTCTGTATTGAGCTTTTTCCGAGATTGCAAAAAGTATTTCCTACAACGACGATAGGACTCTTTCATGGTAAAAGTCTGGAAAGATATCACCTTACTCAAATTTCTGTCATGACAGTTCACCAATTGGTGAGATTCGAAAAGGCCTTTGACGTTTTGATTATTGATGAAGTCGATTCTTATCCTTTAGCCGGCAATCAAATGTTGCATCAGGCAATTAAAAAATCCCGAAAAGAAATTGGAATGACCGTTTATTTATCAGCAACGCCACCTAAAGAAATTTTGAAAAAAGTCGAACTAGGTCAAATAACACTTTCTAAATTATATCAAAGATTTCATGGTCATCCATTACCGGAACCGCACTGTCATTTGTTGTTTAAGGAGATTGATTTCCTTGGTATTAATCCAAGATTGCGTTTGAGATTTGAACAGGTTATGAACAATCAGCTACGTTTGATGATCTTTTTTCCATCAATACCAGTTATGGAAAGATTTGCTAAGAAATTGAAACAATATTATCCAAATTTATCGTTTGTAAGTGTCAGTTCTTTAGATAAACGACGATTAGAAAAGGTTCAACAATTCCGTGAAAAGCAGGTCCAGGTTATTTTAACGACCACAATTTTGGAACGAGGGGTGACCTTTAAAAGGGTGATGGTGTTAGTTTTAAATGCTGATGCTAAAGAATTTTCTAAAACATCCCTAATTCAAATTGCCGGTCGTGCGGGACGGGATAAAAAATATTTTGATGATGAAGTACATTTTTATTATCACTATTACAATCAACAGATTTACCAAGCTTGTAAGGAAATAAAATATTTAAATCGACAGGTAAAGAAATGAAATGTCTAAACTGTGGAGCCGAAATAACGAATAATTTAAAAATATCTGAAATACTTTTTTTAAAAGAAATTATACCGAATTATATTTGTGATTTATGTCGGAAACAATTGGTGCCTTTGGCAAATCGTAATAATTGTCCACGATGTTTTAAACCGAATAGTGAGGGAATCTGCTCAGATTGTCTCATTTGGGAACAAAAATATGGCAAAATCAATTGTCATCAGGCTTTGTTTGAGTATAATCAGTTCATACACAGCTATTTCAAGCTGTATAAACGATATGGAGATATCTTGTTATCAAAATTATTTTATCAAGATATAAAGAGTTGGTCTTTAAAACATAACTTTGATGTGGTTACATACGTTCCTGCAAGTCAGAGTCATTTTGAAAAGCGTGGTTTTGATCCTGTTTATGAATTGTACGCTGATATCTTTGATCTGAAGAAGCTTTTGTTTAAAATTGATGCCGACAAACCGCAAGCTCAAAAAAATCGTTTGGAAAGAATGCAGACACCCCAAACTTTTTCCGCTTTGCCAGAAATTAATAAAATACAAAAGGATCAAAAGATTTTGATATTAGACGATATTTACACGACAGGACGGACTTTGATGTATGCCCATGATATATTTTTAACCCATGGATTTAAAAATATTTACACGTTTTCATTATCAAGGTAGTGAAAACGTTGTCATATGGGCGTAAGAATATTATAATTGCATTAAAGAGATGTAAAGATGCTCTTTAATTTCCTACTCGTCGGAAGGAGAGATTATTATGTTAACTATTAATGTACGTGGTGAAAATATTGAGGTAACTTCATCAATTCGTGAATATGTTGAGAAGAGAATTTCTAAAATGGAAAAGTATTTCAGTGACGATAGCAATCCTATTGCTCACGTAAACTTGAAGACATATCCATCAAAGGGTACAAAAGTTGAAGTTACAATTCCATTGCCATATATCACATTGAGGGCTGAAGAAGTAAACGATGATCTATATGCTGGAATTGATTTAGTAATCGATAAACTAGAAAGACAAATCAAGAAGTTCAAGACTCGTGTAAATCGTAAGAGTCGTGAAAGTGGCAGCATTAGAGATATTCCTATTGATGATGTGACACCAAAGGATACTGAAGAAGATAAATCAGAAATCGTTAGAACAAAACGTCTTTCATTGAAACCAATGGATGCTCAAGAAGCCGTTCTACAAATGGAAATGTTAGGCCATGAATTCTTCATCTTCGAAGATTCAGAAACTAATGGTGCAAGTATTGTATACAAACGTAATGATGGCAAGTACGGTTTGATTGAAACAAACGAATAGAAAAATAGAGTATTAATTTTATGAGAATAAATGGCTTAGGATAATCAGGGATGGTTATCTTGGGCTTTTTTTGTTTGGGGTGGTGGTTGGATGCCGTCTACCGTAGCATTTCCCACGGATGTTGCTCCAGACTAGAAATCGAATCTATGCA
>DXCM01000035.1 GCA_019116025.1 Candidatus Companilactobacillus pullicola
CCCCCTTGGTCGGAAACTGTACGGCTGTAGTCCAAGATAAGGAAATTGAAATGCAGCAGGGTGACTTACTTTTTGTCGGTAACCAGTCAGTTCATACGGTCAAACCCATCGGCACTGACGATATCGTAATCGACATTGCTTTAAGGAACACGGCGTTTTCTTTAAATGAGTTGAACACACTTTTACATGACAATCGTCAAACTAGTATTTCAGGGATGTTATTTTCGTTGTTATCAGATAGAAATTACGGAAAGGGACAATATAGTTTCTTTAAAACCAATAACAATTCCAAAATAAGTCGAAATGTTTGGGAAATCATTGATGAATATTACCATCCTGATAAGGAATCGGATAAAATCATTCGACTAGAAATCATGATCTTATTTTCACGACTTATTCGAGAGTCATATAAGACCGTTGATGTTAAATGGAAGATGAATGATAAAAAAAGAGCTAATATCCTGTCGCTATTACTTTACATTGAGAGTAATTACGCCGATATAACATTGGAAGAGATGGCTCAACATTTTGGATACAATGCCAATTACTTATCATCATTCTTAAAAAAATCGACAGGAATGACTTTTATCAAATTGGTTCATTTACAAAGAATCAACGCTGCTGCGGAATATTTGAACTACACTAATGCGCCAATTGATAAAATTTCCTTCAAAGTAGGATATGAGAATCCGTCATATTTCTATAAAATTTTTAAAAAAGTTTTGGGTATCTCACCAGATCTTTATCGTCAAAAGGCCCATTCTAACACCTGATAGAATAGCATCCCGGTGATAAATAAAAATGTGTATTCAAAAAGCTAACCTGTGAAATGAACACAGATTAGCTCGTCTTTGGATATAGGTGAAAGTTATTTTCCAGAATATGATTAATTTGTAAATGAAAGCGCAATCATAATTAATCATAATTTGGAGGTCAGTTTCATGAATAAAAAGAAGATTCCATTAGTTCTTGGTATTTTAAGTATGAACTTGCTATTGATGTCAACATCAGCCGTTACAGCTGCTATTGCCGCCATAGCAAAATCTTTCCCAAAGGAACCTATTTCTAAGGTTCAAATGATCGGATCAATTCCTCAACTAGGACAATTGATTGCTACAGTGCTATTCAGTTATTTAGCATTTAAGTTAACTAGAAAAAACTTAGGTGTTTTAGCCGTAGCCGTTGTCGGAGTGGCTGGTTTACTTCCTGTATTTTATGGTAGTAGTTTAAATCTAATTCTAGCATGTATGGTTCTTGTTGGATTTGGTACTGGTATTATTAGTAACGTTAGTCCTGTTTTACTACAATCAAATTTCGATGGTGAAGATCGTGCCACAGCTATGGGTTGGTCAGTTGGTGCCAATAATATTGGTATGATGCTCTTTACAGCTCTAGGTGGTATTCTTGGTGGAAGTGATTGGCATAATCTATTTTGGATCTATGCTTTCTCAATTGTTATTATTTTAATGGTATTTTTCCTAGTTCCACAAGATGTCAAACTTTCTAAGACTGCTGAAGAAAAGAATCAAAAGGCTAGTCTTAAAACCGTTTTCGGTTCATTAAACAAGCATGTATATTTAATTTTAGGAATTACTTTTGTTTTGTCACTTTGCATGATGTTATTTATGACAAACCAATCTATCGTTCTTGCCGGTAAAGGTAAGGGTACAGCTTATGTTGCCTTAGTTACAGCCATCGGTAATATCGGTGGTATTGCTACAGCCGTTCTTATCAAATACATCCGTAAAATTACTAAGACCAATACTATTGCTTGGGGCTTCATTGCTTTCATGTTGTCATTCGTTCTAGTATTATTCACAAATAATTTTGCCCTTCACATTTTAGGTAACATGTTCTCTGGTGTTGGTATCGTACTAGTAAATGCTACACTTCCATATGAACTATCAATTCTTACAAATGAAAAGCAATTTACAGTTGCTATTGCTATGAATACATTCGTTTCCTCAGTTGCCGGTATGTTTGCTCCAATCATTATTTCATTGGTTAACATTTCAGCAGGGGATGGATCATTCATTGCCGGAACTATCTTATCGGCATTAATGTTCTTACTATTATTTATCAGTAGATTTGGTAAGAAGATTGAAAAAGTTGGTTCATTGCACGCTACTGTTTAATTGAAGAATCTTATAACCCTATGATAAAAGAGCTACAGTCAAAAACTGCAGCTCTTTTATTGTCTTTTACGATTCTGGCTAGGTAATTTGCCAAATCTTTTTTTAAATTCTTTATTAAACTGAGCATAATTAGCAAATCCAGTTTGTTCAGCAATTTCTAGAATAGGTAGATCTGTTGTTGAAATTAGGGAACTAGCATGATTTAATCGGACATTTGTTAAGTAAGTATAAAATGACATTCCGTAATGCTTCGAGACAAATCGAGATAAGTATTCTGGGTTCAAATGTACTTCTTTAGCGAGCCTAGACAAAGTAATAGTTTCTGAATAATTGTCTTCTATGTAATTATTAATTTTGAAAATTCTATCATAGTATTTTTGATTCAAATGTATTTTTTTCTCAGATACTTTTTCACTAAATTGCTTAAAAAGTATATTTAACAGATACATTACATCACCATATGATTTCAAATACACAAAATTTTCCCCGCTTTCAGATTGTGCAAGCAGTGATTCTAAAATATGAATCACTGCTTTTTTGCACTTTGGAGAACCTTTAGAAAAGTAGAATTTATAATAATCTGCACTAGGAACCACTTGTTTAATCAAATCAAAAGAAATTTGTAAAACGATTCCTTTTAATACCCATCCTCTAAAACTAGTCGAGTGAACCGAATTAGAATTAAAAATATGAAATTCACCCGGATGCAAGATAGATCTGTTAGTGGAATCCAAAACTTTGAGGTCTCCTTGCGTAATATAAATTATCTCAATTGCCTCATGCATGTGCGGGATTATTAAAGATTTTCCGCGATCATAACCTCTAAAAATTCTTATAGGAATATTACCATCAAAGGATATATTTTCTCTTATTTTAGAATGTGCTTCTAATTTCATTTGTTCCTCCAATAATACTAAATGTCAAAATATCTATATTTTTAAGCTAATATATCAGCTAACTAACATCATAGTATGCGCTTACAATTGTACTTGTTAACAGATATTAATTGCAAGGAGTGAATAGATTGAATCCAATATTAAAGTCAAATAACTATATTCCTGATGTGGAAGCTAGAACTATGCCAGACGGAAAAGTTTATTTGTATGGTTCTAGAGACAATCCCGGTGATACAGAATTTTGTAGTACGCAATATCAGACTTTTTCTTCTCAAGACTTAATTCATTGGCAAGATGAAGGGACCATATTTAATAGTACTGATGAAATATATGGGGTAAATAATGGTCTAACTTTAGGAGCACCTGACTGCATCTATTATGAAGGAAAATACTATCTTTATTATTGCATGTATGGAAATCGTATGGGAGTCGCTGTCTCTGATACACCTGTAGGCCCCTTTAGAAACTTAGGAAATATTACTCCTGCCGACCGTCAGAGTATTGATCCCGCAATATTTGTGGATGATGACGGAACCTGCTACTACTTTTGGGGACAATTTCATCTTCAAGGTGGCAAGTTAGACAAAGATATGAAGACAGTTATTCCTGAAACAATCAATTCCAATATTTTGACTGAACATGAACAAGGCTTTCATGAAGGTGCATCTATTCGCAAAATAAATGGTACTTACTATATCACATATACCGATATTTCACGTGGAAGAGCAAGTTGTTTGGCGTATGCCACTTCTAAGTCTCCGTTAGGTCCATATAAAAAACGTGGAATTATTATTGATAATACTGGTTCCGATTCCGAAGATTGGAATAATCATGGATCAATAGAAATGTTTCAAAACAATCTTTACGTTTTTTATCATCGTTCTAGTCAAAACAGCATTTACAACCGTAGGGTATGCATAGAACCCTTATCCATGGATTCAGATGGTAATATCTCTGAAGTTCACATGACATCAAATGGGGTGGAAGACCATTTTCCAGCAAATAGTCCCATAAATGTACGTCACTTATCCAAAATGAGACTTAAATTGCCGTTCAATAGTTTGATACATCCAATGTCTTTAATGCCCAGAGATAATGAGGAAGTACTTTCATATACCAAAAATCAAGATTGGATTCAGTTTAATCGCGTTGATTTAGGAAAAAAATGTCAAAAGGTGGAAATAGATGCTGCTTCACCAAAACCAATGACTGTTGAATTTTGGATTGAGAATAACCATAAAATTGGTCAAATCACTGTAAACCCCACTGGTTCAACGTGGAATATTTATAAAAAATTTGCAGGTCAAATTGAGTCAACCTCAGGAATTCACACAATTTGGATTCGATTTGTTTCCAAAGATAATGCAGTAGGCCGACTCGGAGATCTCAAAGATTTCTGTTTTAAGGAGGAGTAAAGAAATGCTTAAGACACCTAGCATAGAGCAACAAGCTGACGAGATAATTGAATCACTAGATATGTCTCAGAAAGCACAATTATTGTCTCAGGTGATTTGGGAAACGACATCCATTGATCACTTTGATAAAAGATTAAATAAATTTCTATTAGCGGACGGCCCTGCGGGGATTCGTCGATTAAAAGAATACTTCGACGATGATATTTATAACACTAAGCCTAGTACTTCTTATCCATCTCCTAGCACATATGCCAGTTCTTGGAATAAAGATTTAATCAATGAATTAGGTATTCACATTGGTAAAGAGGCTTTACAAGAAGATGTAGATACAATGTTGGCACCAGCAATTAACCTGAAACGAAGCCCATTGGGGGGACGTAATTTCGAATATTACTCAGAGGACCCACAATTAACAAGTGAATTAGCAACATCATTTATAAAGGGAATTCAGAGTCAGGGTATCGGAGCCTGTCTAAAACACTTTGCGTTAAACAATCAAGAAACTAGACGAATGAATATAGATGTTAGAGTTGATAAACAGACCTTACATGAATTGTACTTAAGAGCCTTTGAAAAACCTGTCAGAGTGGGGAAGCCCAAAATGGTAATGACTTCTTACAATCAGATTAACGGTGAATACTGTGCAAGCAATCCCTTACTTTTAGATATTTTACGAAGAAAATGGGGTTTTGAAGGTGTAATCGTTACAGACTGTTTTGCAGCTCATGATCTAGGAAAAGGCATTGCTCATGGACTTACACTTCAGATGCCTGGTGAACCAAAAGAAAAAATTGTGAAACAAATCAAGAAATTAATTTCCAGTAATCAATTAACCGAAGAACAACTTAATAATGCCGTTAAAAGAAATATTATCTTTGATTTAGATGCTCAGCAAAATCATTCTAGAAGATCAAAATATGATCGTGATAGCCATCATAACTTTGCTCGTCAAGTTGCAGAAGAGAGCATGGTTTTACTTCAGAACAATAACAACGTTCTTCCACTTAATGAAAAACAAAATATTTTAGTAGTCGGGGAGCTAGCTCAAAAGCCAAGATTTCAAGGTGGAGGTAGTTCGCACGTAAATCCTTATAAATTAGAAATTCCACTGCAAGAACTAAAAAAGTTGAATTCTAATATAACTTACAGTCAAGGATATAAGTTAAATGAAAAAACTGATGAATCCTTAATAAATCAAGTTAAGGAGCAAGCAGCATCAACAGATATTATTGTAGTATTTGCGGGATTACCAGACTTAGTGGAATCAGAAGGGTACGACAGGAATAACCTTTCTTTACCAGATAATCAAAATGATTTGATTAAATCATTAAGTAGCATGGGCAAACCACTTGTTGTTGTATTAGCTAACGGTTCAGTAGTTGAAATGCCTTGGAGAAATAAAGTTGACGGGATTCTTGAAAGTTATTTAGGTGGTGAAGCAGGTGGAAGTGCCGTGGCAGATATTTTATTTGGCAAAATCAATCCATCAGGTCACTTAGCAGAAAGCTTTCCCGAAAAACTTCAAGATAATCCCACATATCTAAACTTCCCAGGAAATCAGCACGATGTCATTTACGGCGAAGGTAGATTTATTGGTTACAAGTATTATTGTGCTGTTAATAAGAAAGTTGCATTTCCATTTGGATATGGTTTGTCTTATACAAAATTTAATTTCCATCATTTAGTTACAAAAATTAATAAAGAAATCCAAACCGCGACAATTGAATTAACCAACACGGGTTCTAGGGCTGGAAAAGAGGTCGTTCAAGTTTATACAAAATTTTTGGACACTGTAGGAAGTCCTGAACCTCTACAATTAGCTGGATTCAAAAAAATTGAATTATTGCCCAACCAAACAAAGAAAGTAGAAATAAAATTAGATCCAAAAGTATTTGAAATATTTGATGTAACTACAGATCAATGGATTCAACAAAACGGTAAATATCAATTATTTGTTGGAGAATCCTGCCTAGATGATAGTTTGTCTACAACTATTGACATTAAAGCCTCAAGAACAAGGATTACCGCAAATCACAATTTGGGAGATATTCTAAGACAGAATCCAGATATCTATAGTGAATTAGAACATGTTTTCCAGAAACATCCTAAATCATTAGGCTTTCTTCAAATGATTAAAGACGATGATCCATTAAAGTCTCTCTCCATGAGTTCCCTGATGACTTTAAATACTCTTCGAAGAGCTGATCCTACTTTAGATGAAGATTCCATAGCATCAATATTAACTATTCTTAATAGAGGAGATAACAAACATGCAAAAGATTAAAAACAAACATAGTTTTTGGTTTAAAGCTTCAATTTTATCAATTGCTATTGATTCAACGGTTTCAGGCGTTGTTTCTGGTGCCATTCCTTTGATGGTTAAATCGTTTCCCAATGCACCTCAATCCATAGTTGAATCAATATCGTCATTACCTAGTTTAGCTATTATGTTAGCTGTCATGATCAGTCCATTTGTCACGACAAAAATCGGTTATAAAAAGACTGTCCTAATCGGGCTGTTTATCTCATTTCTTGCCGGTATAGCTCCAGCCTTTGTACCAAATATTTATTTAATTTTAGGATTTAGATTGATTTTCGGATTTGGAATTGGTTTATTGAATCCTTTATCATACAGTATTGTAGCGTTCTTTTATGATGGCGATGAGCGTTCACAAATGTACGGACTAATAGGTACTGTTTCCAATTTAGCATCATGGATCCTAACCGGATTAGTCGGTGTCCTATTACAATATAGTTGGCATTATAGCTTTCTAACTTACTTCGTATTGCTAGCCATTATGGTTTTGGTTTACTTTGTTTTGCCTGAAATGGATATTAAGACTGAAAAGTCTAATAATAGTAAAACCAATTTCTTACAGATGGATCATAGAGTATATTATTTAGCCGTTGTTATGTTCTTTTTATTCATGGTTTGGATGACGTTCAACCAAAAATTTGGTCTCTTAGTTACTGGCAAAAAATTAGGTGACGCTTCACAAGCAACATATATTTTAAGTTTGACAGCTCCTATAGGAATGATTGTTGGCGTCTTCTTTGGATTATTACATAAATGGTTAAAGAACTTATTATTACCAATTGCCATGCTAATTCTAGCAGTCGCATTTATTGTAACTGGTTCCGCCAATAGTTTGGTAATGGCTGGTCTAGGTGTTGTTTTAGCAGCCATTTCATTTACATGTTGTTCTACATCTATCTTTTTAAGAGTTTCAGAAATTACTCCTAAAGAATTAAACAATGCTGCCTCATCTGTAGAATTAATAGTTACTAATATTGGAATTTTTGTTGCCCCTTACTTTATGAGTATGATAGGTTCACTAGTAGGTAATGGAAGCTCAGATATGATGCTAAAAATTTGTTCAATCATTTTGATAGTCATGGCATTATGTATGTTCATAGGAAAATTCTTTTATCGGAGTCAAAGTAAAACAATTCAACAGGAAGGTTAAATATGTCTTTTAAATTTCAAATAAATAAGGATGTCGAGTTTTCAAGAAATAAAAAATTCTTAAAAATTGCCGAAGAAAACAAACCACATTTATTTCATCAAGAACATTTAGCACAAAGATGTATCAAGATAAATAAAGAAAAGAATCAGTTACAAACTATTAATGAGGAACCGTCTATTTCCAATTTAGATTCTAAAATATTGGGCAAAGGCGACTATCTTATTTTAGATTTTGGTGATCACTTTGTAAGCCACTTTTCTATTAATATAAAAAGACATGGTTCATTAATGGATGCACCATTAACCTTAAAACTTCAATTTGCAGAAGTACCCGATGAGTTGCTCCATGAATCTAGTAATTATAACGGTTGGTTATCAAGTTCATGGATTGCGGAAGAAAGAGTCCATATAGATCAGTTACCAACTAAATTACGTCTTCCAAGAAGATATAGTTTTAGATATGTAAAAATAACAGTCCTTGATACTTCCCCTAAGTGGAAAATCAGTCTGGATTCACCATCGGTAACTTCTGAGAGTTCCGTCGATGAGAATAATATGCCTCAAATTAACACAGAAGACCCGGAATTACAAAAAATTACGGAAATCAGTATCAAAACACTAGCTGAGTGTATGCAGGATGTTTTTGAAGATGGTCCGAAAAGAGATCAAAGATTGTGGTTGGGGGATTTACATCTTCAAGCATTGGTTAATTACACTACATTCAAAAACTATAGTCTCGTCAAACGGTGCTTATATTTATTTGCTGGAATGACTACCTCAAACGGAAAGTTAAGTGCAGATATTTTTACGAATAATCAACAAGTAAATGCTGATGATACCTTTTTATTTGATTACAGTTTATTCTTTGTCAGTTGTCTTAAGGATTATTTGGAAAATTCTGATGATAAAAAAACTGTTATGGATTTATATAGCGTTGCTAAAAATCAAATTGACCTGGCTAGAAAGTATGTTTCTCATAATGGTAAATTGAATTTGCCTCAGGATTGGCCTGCATTTATTGATTGGGGAGACGATTTAGATAAAAGTACTGCTGCACAGGCCGTCCTTATAAAAGTTTTAAGAGATTTTATAAATCTGAATAACCAATTAGGATTCAAGACGGATGATGATTATTTCGTGCTATTGGATTCTATGGTCAGTTATTCTATTCAGAATCTTTTCGATGAAAAAACAAAGATGTTCATTTCAAATGGTGAATTAAATATTTACAGTCAAATTTGGATGGCATTGGCAAACGTTCTCCCAAAAGATGAGAATATTAAATTGATGAATAAAACCTACAAGAAGTTTTTTCCTGTCCAAAACGTAGCCACTCCATATATGTACCATTTTATTGTTGAAGCATTGCTTCAAAATGGTATGAAAAAAGAGGGGACAGCTTTAATTAAAGACTATTGGGGAAAGATGATATCTCTGGGCGCAGATACTTTCTGGGAAGCATTCAAACCTGATGATCTTAATTTCTCACCTTATGGAAGTCCACTAGTAAACAGTTATTGCCATGCTTGGGCATGTACGCCCGTGTACCTTATTGAAAAATATAATTTACGTTAAGGATAAAGGAATAGCACATTGCTTAATAAAGTAATGTGCTATTTCTTTATTTCATCCCGATATTTCTTGGGTGTCATACCAACAAATTCCTCAAATCTTCTATAAAAGTTAGTCATATTATTGATTCCAACTTTTTCAGCAACATCATTAACATTCAATGTTTCATCCTGTAAAAGTATTTTAGCCCGTTCCATACGTTGATAATTAATCAATTCCTTAAATGTTTTCCCCGTATTTTGATGGATAACTCGGCTAATATGAGAGGGACTGTAATTAATTTGTTGGCAAAATTTATTCAGTTCGCCTTCTTTATAATTTTCTTGAATATACTTATTGACTGCAGAAATAATTTTTTGAATGCGTAAATTGGAATTATCAAAGTTGGTTTCAACTGGTTTTAATCGAATCAAAGTCATAAATATTATCATAATATAATTGTCAATGACGGCACTAGCAAATTTTTTCTTATCCAAATCTTCACATAATATATTCTGAATTGAATTACGGATAATTGGTAAATTATTTGTAGAGAAGAACAAAAAATGGTTGTGGGCGTATTGATGACTCATTAATTCAATCATAAAATTGGGCAAAGAGTTATTTTTATCAGATTTAATAATGGTATTTTCAAAAAAATTATTATCTAAAATTATATTAATTCCTAAATCATTCTTAGAAGTGGGCAAAACTGCATGAGGAACATACTTATCCAATATAATTAAGTCACCTTTTTTTAAAAGAATCTTTTGGCCTTCGACTAACATTGTTATTGTTCCTGAATAAACATAGGTCAAGACAATAAAATGATAGGTATGGTAGGGGACTCTACTCATATTTCTTCGATGTAACTGAATCAGATGATTACCACTATTAAAAGGCCGGTCATCATTAAAAATAAAGAGTTGTTCATCCTTGTAAGGCACTGATTCATACTTATTTTGGAAATGCTCTCGTATTTCATCACTAGTAGCACGATTATAAGTCGAAGGACCTGACAAAAATTCTTCTAAATCTTGATAATTCATTCTTGCACTCCTTTGATATCAAAAAAAGATACTTTTTAAAATAGATTATCGCATTGTGAAAGCGCTATACTAATTGCTATTATAGCATCGTAAAGAAAGAATAATTCAAAGGGGTGCACTATTTTGAGTAATATTATGGATAAGTTTCAATCCTCATTAGGTAAATTATCAATGGCCTTTAATAAGAATATCTATATAAATGCTATTAAAAATGGAATGTTAGCATACATGCCGTTCACAGTTATTACTTCCGTATTCTTAATCATTGGTAATTTTCCGGTTCCAAGTGTCAATGCTTGGATGGCTTCACTTTTCAATCTAACTGTTACACAATGGTCAACTAAGCTGGCCATCGTTAACGATGCCAGTTTAGCTATTGGTGGTTTACTAGTTCTGCTAGCAGTATCAAGAACGCTTGCTGACGAAATGAAAATCAATGGCATGCAAGTAATGCTCACATCAGTAGTTAGTTTTATGGTTTTAACACCTTACAAAACTACTAAAGCCGGTAGCTTTTTAGACATTACAACTATTGGAGCTCAATCAATTTTTCTAGCTATTTTAGTATCTATTGCAGTTGCCGTGATTTATCGAGCAATTGACCGTAAAGGTATCAAGATTAAAATGCCAGCTTCAGTTCCTCCAGCAGTTTCATCTCCATTTGAATCACTAATTCCATCGTTTGTAGTTATTACGCTATTTTGGATATTTAGATTAGTTTTAGACAACTTTGCTAAATTAAGTGCTTTGGAATTATTTAACATGATCTTAGGAACACCATTAAAGGCAATGGGTGGTTCACTAATTGGTATTATTTTAGTTAAAATGTTCGGTCAACTTCTATGGTTCTTTGGTATCCATGGTGATTCAATCGTTAACGGTGTTATGACACCGATTTTTCAAGTTTTACAAGATGAGAATAAAACAGCCAGTTTAGCACATCACGCTATTCCTAACATTATTTCTCAGAGTTTCTGGGATGGATTTGCCAGTATCGGTGTTATCGGATCAATCTTCGCTATTATCTTAATTGCACATAGTCATCGTTATAGTGAGATGAAAAAGGTTGCTGGGATTCCATATCTTTTCAATATTGGGGAACCAACACTCTTCGGTATTCCACTAATGCTTAATGTAACTTACTTTATTCCCTTATTATTCAGTAATGTAGTATCCATCGTGATTTCTTATACGGCATTTGCTCTACACTTAGTACCGCTACCAACCGGTTTAGTACAAGTACCTTGGACAACTCCAATTGTAATCAGTGGTTATCTAGTAACAGGTAGTATTTCTGGAGCTATTTTACAACTAGTTTGTTTTGTTGCTGTCATTTTGGTTTGGTTACCATTCGTCAAAATTGCTGACAAAGAAATAATGGTTGAAGAAAAGCAGGAAGAGGAGAAACAAAATGAGTAAAAAGGAATTTGTTGGTAATTGGATACAAGCTCCTCAAATGGACTACGGACCCGATGATCGTAACTATTATTTACAAAATCCTAATCCAATTTTCACACAGACATTTGAAATCACGGATTTAAATAATATTAAATTAAAGATTGCTGCATTAGGATATTATATCGTTCGTATTAATGACAATCGTGTCGGAAATTTTGAATTGAATAATGACTGGACCGATTTTTCTAAAAGAATTTACTATGACGAATACGATGTTACAGATTTAATTAAAAAGGGTAAAAACGAGATTGAAGTCGAATTAGGAAATGGGATGTACAATCCAGTACCACTAAGATTATTTGGTAAATATAATTTGCGTCAACGCCTAGCAAGAATCGGTGAACCAAAATTTATTCTCAACTTATTCAATAATGAAGATCTAATTCAACTTTCCAATAAAGAATGGTTGGTTCACCAGGGAAATATTACGATGAATAATCTATATTTAGGTGAACACGTTGATTTCACACAATCTAAAGCTAAAGATGTTTCCGCAATAGAAATCCCAGTTGATAAACAAGATCAGAAAAATATGTCTGCCAGTTTCATCCCTAAAATAAAAAGAACCGGAATCGTCACGCCATCACATGTTTCTCAAGTTGAAAACGACGTATTGATTGATTTTGGCGAAACTATCAGTGGATTCATAAGTCTAGCAATCAATGGGTATGCGCATCAAAATATCTCCCTAAAATATAGTGAGACTATGGAAAATGGAAAATTATTGTTCAATACTTCCTACGCCGGTAATATAGGTGAAATCTCTGAAATCACTGGAGGTCCAGGCGCTCCTGAAAAAGCCATTCAAGAAGATCAAATAATTTGTCGCGAAGGTTCTCAGACTTTTGAAAACAAATTTACATATCATTCATTTAGATATGTTTTGATTTCTAATGTCGATAAAAATGATTTGTCCAAAATTAAAGCTGTTTATGTACATACCAGCTTAGAACAAATTGGAAAAGTAGCAACAGATAATAACTATTTAAACCAATTGTTTACTGTAGGAATAAGAACAAAGCTCAACAATGTTCATTCTGTTTTCGAAGACTGCGCACGTGAAAGGTTAGGTTATGGTGGCGATATAGTTGCTCTGGCAAATTCAAATTTATACAGTTTTGATCTTAAAAAATTCTATGAAAAAACTATTTCCGATTTCGTACTTGAGCAAACAAAGAATGGTGGTATTCCTGAAACAGCTCCATACATGGGTATTCAAACTAATGGTACTGGACGAGGTGAGGGGCCTATTCTTTGGCAATTAGTTCTGCCATATCTTCTTTGGAAACATTATCAATTTTACGGGGACAAAACTCTAGTAAGTAAATACTATGAGGCTGCTAAAAAACAATATGACTATCTTCAATCAATTCCAGTGGATAAATTAGCTAATGATTGCATTGGTGATCATGGAAGTATCCTTGTTAAAAGCTTTTATGATAAAACTCCGGATAAATTGTTAATTGGTTATTGTACAATTCTCGGTTTCAGTATTTTAATGGAACGCTTAGCCATCATTTTAAATAGAAATACTGATGCTGACAAAATAGATAGTCAGAAAGAAACCTTAATTAAGACTATTAAATCGAAATTCTCTAATGATGACAGAACTCTTGGCCAAGGGACTCAAAGTGGTTTAGCTTTCGCTATACTTTTGAAACTAGGTGACAAGCAAACACTTTTGAAAGCTCTGATTAAACAAATAAAAACTGATAATGGTATCTTTACCGCAGGAATATTTGGAATGCCCGTATTATATCGTGTGCTTCATGAAAATGGTTATGATGATATTGTAGACAATTGGCTTAAACAAAAGAGTGAAGTTGGCTTTTATAATATGTTAAGTAATGGAAACCAAGTTTTATCAGAACTCTTCAGAAATAAGCACTCATCGGCCAATCACGCGATGTTCTCAAGTTATATTCAATGGTATTATGAAGCACTTGGAGGAATACAAATTAGTAATTCAGCTGTTGGTTGTTCAGATATTATTATCAATCCTTACTTTGACAAAGGAACAAACCACGTTGACTGTCAATTAAAGACTGTTGCTGGAACTATTCAATCTAAATGGCAAAGAATTGATCAACAAATTGAATTACAATTACAAATTCCTAAAGACATAACTTATCATTTGAATATTTCTGATAAATATCATACGAAGTCATCAAATACAATTACACAGGGTAATTACGTTTTGATAAGATGTCTCATTAGTGAAGAATAATTTCCACAAAAATAGCCGATCTTTTGATCGACTATTTTTCTATTTATTAATTGAATTCGTTTCAACACATATATTTCACTTCTTTTGTTTACGAAAAGAGGTTGGTGTAATGCCAACTTCCTTTTTAAATATCGTTGAAAATTGACTTTGATTATTGTATCCAGAATCATAAGCAATTTCTTCAATAGATTTTTTAGTAAAAATCAAATAATGCTGTGCTTGTTTAATCTTTTCACGGTTTATTAGATTAATTAACGAATGTCCCGTTTCCTTCTTAAAAAGATGTTGTAAATAAGATGTACTTACTCCGATTGATTGGGCGATTTCGTTTACGCTCGTAATACTACGAAAATTAGCGTAAATATATTCTTGCGCTTGATAAACAGTTGACGTTAAATTCATTCTTTTATGACGGATTATACGATTAATAAAAATTTCTCCAATTGCACGCGAGTATTCATAGTAATTTAAAATGGTCGAGTCTTTTTCAATCTGTTTAATAATATGATCACTCAAACCGTAAGCTTGACTGGCGGGCAATCCACCGGCAATCGCTGCACGAGTGTACAAAGTTGTTGCTGCAATTGCCATATCCTTTGCATCACGGTTTTTATCTTTACTAAAAGTTCCAAAGTTTCCTTCTTTAATAAAAATTGAAAAGAACTTATTAAATCGAGCTAAATTTCCCTGGGTCACAGCATCCATTAACTCTTTTTCTGACAAATAACCTTCGTAAGTACTATTATTATTTGTCGGTTCGTCGTCGATACTTTCGCCAACCAGAATTTTCTCTTGAATACTATTAATGTGGGGCCATTTTTGAAAGAACATATAATAAAGACAACTCATTTGATTACTAAATTCCTTATAGTCCAACATGGGAGCTTTTCGCAAATAACCCCCTTTGCCGCTAGTCGTAAAATCAGGGTTCCAACCAATAATTTTATAGTTGTCTAATTTAAAAATACCCAAACTACTTTTGTTGGTAATCAAATATATATCTAGTTCAGAACTAAGTGGTGCTTTTTTTATCAAATTTTCTTTTAAATTTGGAGCTAGAGGCGGGGTATAGCGGGCAACCATCTCATTATTTTCATTTAGAACATAAAGACTGAGATTACATGCTGCGTGATAATTATATAGAATTGTTTCATTACTTTTATTCATTCGATTATCTTTAACTTCTTTTTTACTTTTATAGTATCATGAAAGCGTTTGTATAAATAACATATTTTTGTAAAAAATAACATAAATTCAAAAGTGAGTTTTATTAAAGTTCATATACTAAATAGATGTAAGCGCTTAACAAAAAGTTAACTAATTCTATAGTTAGAGAGGAAAGTTCAAATGAACATAAGTAAATCAAAAAAATGGTTATTAATTATTTCATTGATGGCTGTCTCAATTGTCGAACAAGCAACAGGTGCAACAGCTTCGACAACACCATTAATGGCTAAAAGTTTTCCTAATATCTCACAGGCAAATATTCAAATGGTAACTACCTTTGGTGCAATTGCCACAACAATATTCATTTTCATTAGTGGATTGATTGCCAATAAATTCAGTCAAAAGAGAATTGCTATTATCGGATTAATTATTGCTGCTATTTTTTCAATTGTTCCGGCCATTTCAAAAAGTTATTTAGTTATTTTAGCCTCCAGAGCCTTAATGGGTGTCGGAGTTGGATTAGCTAATCCTATTGCCGTTGCACTTTTAAGTGAATTCTTCGAGGGTCATGAATTAGATAACTTGATGGGGTGGAGATCGTCAATTGCAAGTTTAGGATCATCCTTTATTACAATGCTAGCTGGACTTCTAATGGTTAGTGATTGGCATAATGCTTATTGGGCATATTTAGTATTTGTTCCAGCATTACTTTTGCTTATCTTCTTTGTTCCGAATCCTGAAAAAGAGGGATTACAGGCCAGAGCAGAACAAGCCGCTAAAGATAAAAACCAAAAGGTTGAAAGCAAACAGTTACCAACACATGCAGAATTACGCGTGATCCTAATATCATTAGCAATGTTCATCATCATGGGTACTGTTATGACAATTATGTTGAATTTAGCTGTCATGTACGTTCAACAAGGAATTGGATCCCCTACTGATGCAAGTACAACTTTAAGTATTTGGAGTATGACTCAGGTACTTGGAGGTATTATATTTGGCTGGTTATATAAACATATAGGTAAATATGTCTTCCCACTGGGAGTATTTGTATTCGGATTAACTTTTGCAGCATTAGCATTTGTAAGAAATCAACCAACCATTTATGCATTAATGGTACTAAATGGATTAATTGGTGGTACAGCAATGCCATTTATGTTTACTAGAATCGCTGAATTATCTAATAGCAAAACTAATACATTCAATAATGGACTAGTTTTAATTGGTTCAAATATTGCTTCATTTTTAGCTCCATATTTTAGCATGTTATTAGGACAGGGATCGGCTAGGATTGCTGTTCAAAATGCCGGGTTTTTATCAGTAATACTATCAGTTGTAATTTTATTAGTAATGTATTTTGCATTTAAAGAAAAAACACAAATCGTAAAAGTTAATTAAAAAAGTGAAGAGACTTAATTCATTAATTTGAGTGAAGTCTCTTCTAATATATAGAAAGGATTTAATTATGCTTACAGTTAAAGACAAATATTTGTATTCCAAAGGACGACGTATATTTTATTTAGCAGATACGAATTGGGGAGCTTTTTCTAGTATCAATATGAATGACTGGAAATATTATTTACACACTAGAAAAGAACAAGGATTTAATGCCATTCAAATAAATTTGCTTCGTCAATGGGACAATGGAGAACCTCTAAAGGGGAGAAATCCATTTCCAATCAGTAAGGAAATAGATGGTAAATACAAATATGATTATACTAAAATCAATGAGTCATATTTTGATAATGCTGAGAAAATGCTTGACGAAATGATGAAGATAAATATGATTCCAAGCTTAGTCCTACTATGGGGAAATTATGTGCCAGGAACTTGGATGAGAGGAATATCCCCAAATAATATAATGCCATTTGAAGACATAAAACCCTATATTGAGTATGTCGTCGAAAGATTTAAAAAGTATCACCCATTATGGATTGTCAGTGGTGATGTTGGTTTTGGAAAAGCAGAAGGTCCTGATCCAGAGAAAACAAAAAAATATTACCAAGAAGTTTTAAATGTAGCTAAAACAGTAGATACAAAAGGTATTTTTTCCTTTCACATTAATGGTGGCTCATCATATTTACCGCAAGAGTTTCTAAAAGAAGTAAATGTTTTCCTATATCAATCAGGACACGATATTAGTACCCAGTCCTCTGCCTACAGTATTCCCAGACAGTTGCGCAAACGTGGTTTCAAGGGACCAATAATTGACTCAGAGCTTTGCTATGAAGGACTGATTGAAATTAGTAAAGATAACCTTGAACGATATCATGATTATGATGTAAGAAAAGCGGCTTGGGAGGCAGTTTTAAGTGGGGCTGATGCAGGCCTAGGATATGGCACCTTTGGAATCTGGCCCTGGACAGATTCTACCCGTCCAGAAACATTGGCCAGAAATATTTTTACCCGTGATCTAAAACCCTTTGACTGGCGTGTTTGTTTGAACTTAAAGGGAGCAAGAGACCTTGGCTTCTTAAAACAATTAATGTTGAATTTGTCAAAAGATGAATTAATGCCTATTAATAATAAAAGTAAGGACTTCTTTGCCGCTGAAAGTAGAAACCATATATTAATTTATCTTCCAACTAATAACACATTTAATTTTGATGACTTAGGTTTAACAGTTGATTGTTGTCAGGTTGTCGAACTTGACTCTAATGATATTAAAGAAGGTACCATTATAAATAATACTTTACAGTTAGGGACATCTTTAGAGGACAAGCTGATTGTTATTGATAAAAAATAAGAAGGAGGAGTTTGAAATGACAGAGTACTTTACAACAAAAAAATTGAATGATCATTTAATACTGATTCAGACTGTCACAGGTGAAGACCTGTATTTTATCCAAGGTGAAAAACATGCTGTTTTAATTGATACTAGTGTGGGTATGAGTCCTTTAAAACCCTTGATTGATGGGCTGGCTCGAACAGATTATGATATCATTTTATCTCATGGACATATTGATCATGCTATGGGCGCAATAGAATTTCTACCAGAACATAAAGTCTATATGAATCTTGCTGATCGTTTAGTATATGATGGTATGGCGGATCTAAAGCAAAGGACAGAATATACTAAAATGTCCATCCCAGAAACCATTGATTACAATGATTTACCAATCGCTCCTGTTAATGCAGTTCACGCTGACGATGAATTTCATAACTTAGTAGATGGAGAAATTTTTGATCTTGGTGGTATTCATATTCAGGCTTTTAGTTTCCCTGGCCACACACCTGGAATGATGGCATTGTTATTAAAAGAAGACAGAATACTAATAACAGGCGATGGAGCTAACCGCTCAACGTTTGTTTGGGATAATTATGCACCTAGTTTACATAGCTACCTGTCTAGTTTGAAGGAGTTACAAAGAAGAACTGATGGATTATATGATCATATTTTTATTACACATGGTAATTATGAAGTGAGTCCCATGCTTTTACAGAATTTGATAAACCTTTGTGCTGATATTTTTGCTGGTAAAGTAGACAATATCCCATTTGAATTCATGGGTAATAAGGCCTTGATTGCGAAGAAAATTGACTTTTCAATTCCTGGATATCCCAAGCGAATCGACGGTGGTGATGGTAATATCTTTTACAATCCAAATAATTTATAAAATTTTTCAAGAGGCATAATTGCCTCTTTTTTTGATCACAAATTTAGCAGAAAAAAGCAAAAAAGAACACAATTGATTAAATCATACTCTGAATTTATAGAATAATTGTTAATGAAAGCGATGTCATTAAATAAAATGGAGGAGAACTTATGGAAATTTCAAGGGTTGAAATTAATCATATGGACAAGCCATTAGGTTTTAATTTGGATAATCATTTGCACATTACTGGTTATTTAAACGAAGCCTATTCAGAAAAAATATACAGAAAACTAATTATTAAGGCACATAATAAAATTGTCTATCAAACAGAATGGGAAATGGCTCAGAATCTAATTTTTGACTTTCCATTTACAATGCAAGCGAGAACTCACTATCAGGTTGAATTACTGATTAAAACAGGGGATCAAAAATTAATTAAGCATAGTACTTGGTTTGAAACTGGCTATTTAGGACAAAAGATGAAAGGCCATTGGATTGGATTTTCTGATAAGAATGTACACAGCATTGTTCTCTCTAAGACTTTTACTACCTATAATGTTGAAAAAGCTCGCTTATATATTACCGGTTTGGGTTTATATGAGGCTTATCTCGATGGTAAAAAAGTTGGAAATGAATTCTTAACACCTGGTTTTACTGATTATAATTATTACACTCAATTGAATACTTATGATGTTAGTACAGAATTATTTGATGGTGAACATAAACTGGAAATCATGCTTGCCGATGGCTGGTATAAAGGAAAAATTGGCTTAAAAGAACATGGTGGTGTTTCCGATAATTATGGTGACAGATTAATGTCTCTTGCAGATCTGCGAATAATTGATCAAAGTGGTGCAGAGCATATAATTTCCACTGATGAATCATGGCAAGTTTTGAATTCACCTATTACCCATTCTGGTATTTATTATGGTGAAGACATCAATCTAAATAAGAAATCTCAAATATTGGGTACCGCGATCAATGAAAAATCGATTAATCAGCATCTGCTTGATCGTCTGAGCTTACCAATTAAGAAACATGAACATTTTAATATTAAAAAGACTATTCATACTAACAATGGTGATACTGTTCTTGATTTTGGGCAAAATTTTGCTGGCTGGATTGAATTTAAAGATCTCCTAAAAAAAGGTGACAAGGGGTCCATTGAATTCGGAGAAATTATGCAAAATGGTGAATTCTATCGTAATAATTTACGTTCAGCCAGGGCAGAATTCACTTATATTAGCGATGGATTAGGTAAAACAATTCATCCACATTTCACTTATTTCGGTTTTCGATATGCCAGATTAAAGGGATTTCCAAAAGATATTGAAGAATCTAATTTTACTGGTATTGCACTTTATTCAGATATGTCTAAAACAGGAACTATAGAGACAAGTAATAAAGATGTTAATCGATTATTTGAAAATGTTAAGTGGGGACAAAAATCTAATTTTATAGATATTCCGACAGATTGTCCTCAACGTGATGAACGGTTAGGTTGGACTGGGGATGCGGCAATTTTTGCTAAAACTGCTTCTTACAACATGAACACTTTTGAATTTTTTAGAAAATTTAGTTTTGATATTGCAGTTGAACAGAGTAAAAATAACGGATTTGTCCCATTGTACGTTCCAGCTCCAGATCAAAAAGATGGTGGAAAGGCTGTATGGGGTGATGCTTCGACAATCATTCCTTGGAATACTTATCAAAGAACTGGTGATAAAGCTGTTTTACAACAGAATATTGGTGCAATGATGTCCTGGGTTGATTGGATTCATGAAAGAGCGATAAAAAATAATAACGAATACCTATGGCTTGGAGACGACCAATTAGGTGATTGGTTGGCATTAGACACGGAAGATATCATGAAACTTAAAGGAAAAACACCTGATGATTTAATTGCCAGTGCTTACTATTACCACTCATCTAAAATTGTAAGTCAGGCTACTGAGACCTTAAAAATGAAACACGAGGCCCAATACTATGGTCAATTAGCTAAATTAGTTAAGGAAGCTTTCATTAAACATTTCTTCACTGTAGATGGTTTACCACTTGCAAATACACAAACAGGACTAGCAATTTGCTTACAATTCAATCTATATCCTGAAGGATCTCGTGATATATTGATTAATAATTTAGTAAATGAAATTGAAAAGGACGATAATCATCTGGCAACAGGATTTGTCGGAACACCATTACTTCTACCTGCCTTGTCTGAAAACAATCAAAATGATTTAGCCTTAAGAATCTTTTTAAATAATGATTTTCCAAGTTGGCTTTATGAAGTAAAACTTGGTGCTACAACTATTTGGGAACGCTGGAATTCAGTGAAACCAAATGGTGAAATTGCCGAAAATGGAATGAATTCTCTTAATCATTATTCAGCTGGCTCAGTAATGGGATGGGCTTATGAGTATCTTTTAGGTATAAAACAAACTCATAATGATGCTGTTTTTAAACCGATAATCAATGCAAAAATATCTGAAATTAAGGGACAATGTGCTTTACCAACTGGAATTTTAAAAGTTGCTTGGAAGCTTGTTAATGCTAATAAAGTTGAAATCACATTATCAATACCATTTGGTTCAAAAACTAAAGTGTCACTACCAAGGGCTGACAAAATTTGGATAAATAATAAAATTGCTGATAATAATATTATTTTATCGGCAGGTAACTACGAGATTTCCTACGTACCAACCAAACCAATCACTAATACTAGTGACGTTCACACCCCTTTAAAAGAATTTATTGGCGATAAAATTCTCTGTGCCAATCTTAAAGAACTAGTACCTTTCTGGGACTTTCTTGAAATTTCTGGCAATATGGAACGCTTTAAGAAATATTCTCTTTATCAACTAAGTCAAGAAATGCGTGGAATTGGTTTCAAACCATTTAACCAAAAACAAATTAACCAAATTAATGATCTGTTTCAAAAATCTTTGCTGGAAGGTAATCAAAAATGAATAAATATCTAAGTATTGATATTGGTGGAACAAACGTAAAATATGCCTTACTTGACCATAATGGTAATTTAATTAAAAAAAATAAAATTAAAACTGAGAATACCAAGGATAAATTTTTGGATAAACTTGATACTCTGATATATTCAAATACTGGAGAAATAAAGGGAATAGCGATTTGTGCACCAGGTAAAATTGAGAAGAATGAGATTCATTTTGGTGGATCATTACCATTTCTTGATGGACTAAATTTTGTTCAACGATATAAAAATTTAAATCTACCTATAGCTACAATTAATGATGGTAAAGCAAGTGTTTTAGCAGAAAATTGGTTAGGAAGTCTGAAAAATATTAGTAACTGTGCTTCGATTACTCTAGGAACCGGTGTTGGCGGCGGAATTATAATAAATGGGAAATTACTTAACGGGGTTCACTATCAAGCCGGAGAGCTTAGCTTTATACAAATGGATGTTCACGATATGAGCCTTAATGGGATGGCCGGAGGATATAGCTCCGCAGTAAAAATGATTGAGCAAATTAATAGGGCTATAAACAATCCAGACATCAAGGACGGTAAAACAGCATTTGAAGCTATCATAAAGGGCGACGTAAAAGCAAAACAAATTTATGAAGAATTTTGTAAAAGAATTGCTTATTTGATTTTGACCATACAGGCAGTGGATGATTTAAAACGTATTGCAATCGGTGGTGGTATATCTGCACAACCATGCGTAATACAGGGGATCAACAAAGCTTATGATGATATGCTAAACACAAACGAATTGTTAAAACAAACACTTACCAGGCCAGAAATTGTCGAGGCAAAGTTTAAAAACGATGCAAATATCTTTGGTGCATTAAACAATTTGTTAATTCATATCAATAAGAACAACAACTAAAAAAATCCGCATTCAACATAAAAGTTGAATGCGGATTTTTGATTCCTTACTGACCAGAACTGTCAGTAGAAGATCCATTAGTAGTAGCGCCACCATTAGTAGAACTACCACTGTTACTATTGTTATTTGTTGTACCACCAGTATTCGAATCACCGGAATTTGATGAATTATTACTATCGCTACCGGAATTGTTATTATTTGTGGTACCACCATTACTGTTATTATTGCCAGTATTCGTGTTGTTATTGGAATTAGTATTTCCAGTATTTGAATTATTATTCGTAGTAGATGAGTCACTCGAATTATTAGTTGTTGTGTTATCACTATCACTACTGTTGCTGTCGGAATCTGATCCGGTACCAGTTTCAGTATTATCACTAGCACTCGTATCGTTGTCAGAATCGCTTGATTCAGATGAACTGCTTGAATGGTTATTCGTTGTTACTTCATTGCTGCTGGACTTAGATGCACTGCTTGATGAATAATCGGAATCCTTGTATGGATTTGCTGGTGCATGTCCTTTAACGAACAACTCTTTAGTGTAACTAGATGAACTGGAACTAGGAGAGGCTACCACTGGTGTCTCAGAACCAGAGTTTGAAATTCTCATTGAAACGACAGAACTTGGTTTCTTCCAGTTAGGATTGCTGTTAGTATTTTCAGCCAAATAACTCATTTCAGCTTTGTAAATCTTTCCAGCAACACTTTGATAAGTGGATGAAATACCATTCTGATTTGGAGAATCATAACCGGTCCAAACACTAATTGAATAATTCTTTGTATAACCGTTATACCATGAATCTTTAGCTGTACCGCTCAAAGCAGGATTTTGGGCAATAGAATTAGAGTCATAGTTGGTTGTACCAGTTTTACCAGCTTGATGTAAACCGGAGATATTAGCATAAGTAGCATAACTTGAAGGTACACCTTTAAGCATATCGGTAATCATGTAGGCGGTTGAATCTTTCATTGCTTGCTTACCATTTTTACCGTAAGTATGGGTGATCCCATCAGCCGTTTCGATCTTAGAAACATAGTATGGTTTGTAGTATGTCCCACCATTAGAAAAGGCAGAATAGGCTGCTGCACCTTGAAGTGATGAAACATTACCACCGATACCAACTGACAAACCATTTTCCTTAACCGTAATTCCTAATTTCTTAACAAAACTTTTAGCGTTAGAAAGTCCAACGGCTGATAAAGTTCTAACAGCTGGGATATTTCTTGAGTTAACTAAGGCCTTACGCATGCTCATTTGACCTTCGTATTGCTCATCCCAATCCTTCAATTGAATATTGGTACCGGCATAAGTATACTCAGTATCTTCCAATTGATGGTATGTAGACCAGTTTAGATTTTCAATGGCTGGAGCATAATCAAGTAGAGGTTTCATAGTAGAACCATTACTACGACCAGTCTGAACGGCACGGTTCAAACCAAATTGAACATTTCCAAGGTTACGGCCACCAATCATGGCTACGACTTTACCATTATTAGGGTTAACAACGGTTGCACCAACTTGCATCTTCGAATCAGGGAAGGATACATAGTTAGAAGAGTTAACAATATTGTAAAGACGTTTTTGGGCATCATAATCCATATTGACCGTGATTTTTAAGTTATCACGGTATGGATCAAAGCCCTTTTTCTTAACTTCGGTAATTGCTTCTTTAATATAAGGATCAGCGATAATTCGTTTAGAATTGTTGCTATTGCTTACCTTCTTATATGGTTGCAATCCTGAAGTAATCGGTGTATTCATAGCTTCATCGGCTTGAGCTTTAGTGATCTTGTTATTGTTGTACATTGCTTGAATAACTAAATCACGACGTTGCTTAGCTTCTGTTGGATGAGTGTAAGGATCATAATTACTTGGTGCATTTGGCAAACCAGCTAGCATTGCCATTTGCGGTAAACTCAATTGTTTTAAGTTCTTGCCATAATAGTACTTAGCACCAGTTTCAACACCATAGATACCATTATTCAAATAAACTTTGTTCATATAAAACTCAAGAATCTGTTGCTTTGAAAACTTTTGACTGACCCTCATTGCCAACCAAGCTTCCCGCATCTTACGTTTAAAAGTCTGATCTTTCGTTTCAGTAGAGAAGACCGTCAATTTAACTAATTGTTGGGTCAAAGTACTTCCACCTTGGAGAGTACCTTTAGTAACGTTGTTAAAAGCTGATTTAGCAATTCTGACAGGATCAATACCTAAAGGTTCATTGTAGAAATTCTTATCCTCAATAGAAACAACAGCGTCTTCCATTTGTTGTGGAACCTTATCGATAGTAACGTAATTTCTCTTATTATCGCCTAGAGACGCAATTTGCTTACCAGTGGAATCTACGATTGTTGAAGAACCACCACTTTGAAGGTTCTCTTGACTAACCGCTGGAGCACTGAAAGCGTAGTATACAAAGACAAACAAGAATATTCCGGCCAAGACAGCCACGATGGATAAGATCCATTTTAAAATATTTTTGAAAGTTAATATACTGGTATTCTTATTCTTCATTTTTTCTCCTTCCCACTTTCTATCAACTGTTGAACAGCCTTAATATAGGGTAAAGTAGGATTATAATCTGCTTTGATTTCGATGGAACTGTCGACGATATCTTTCAACTGTATTGATTTGGGACCATCGTTCTTTTGAGCATCCCAGTGTACAAAGATTTCATCAGCAGGCGTTACAAAATAGCGTTTTAATTCTACGTATTTTATAATGACAAAGCAAATGCCACCTTGTTTCTGACACATTTTAAGATGGTCAATTTGATGCTGATGAAAATTCTTTAACGGAAAAATATTCTTATTCTTAGTTTCCTTAGCTTCAAAATCAACGTAATAGCCATTGTACACACCATTATAATCAGTAGTAGAGGCATGGCGGAAGTAAGCTTCTCTAATAACAGCTTTACTTCTTTTAGGGTAATCTACCTTAACGATTTGAATCGGTGTTGGCTTCTTATATATTACCGCTATATCGTGACTACGATAATATTTATTACTTTCATTAATCTCTTCCTCAAGTGTCATACCGCGATCACCAAAAATCATTCTCTTTTTGGCACTCGTTTCACTAAGAGGAGATTGTGATGGTTTATTGTTAAAAGTTCGACCATCAGGATAGTTTATTTTCAAAATATCAACTCCCACTGTGCAAATTATACCATGATGCCGAAAATATTAATTAGAGGAGAATTCTTTATGATAAAAAATTTATGGGTAACCGGTTATCGGTCTTTTGAGCTAGGTATTTTTAAAGATAATGACCCAAAAGCCAAAGTAATTCAAGACTTTTTTCAAGAAAGACTAATTAATTATGCCGAAAATGGAACCGAATGGATCATAACCGGTGCACAATTAGGTACGGAACAAATTGTTGGCAAATCTATACAAGAAGTTAAGAAAAAAGGCTATAATATAAGACATGCAGTGATATTACCGTACGCTGAATTTGGAAACAAGTGGAATGAGAACAATCAGCTATTACTAAAAAATTTTTTAAGAAACGCTGACTATGTCAACAAAGTTTCCAATATGAGTTATCATTCAGGTAGACAATTAAGAGTATGGCAAGGTTTCATGTTGCAACATACTAATGGAGCTTTGATTTTTTACGATCCCGATAGTGGTGGCAAGCCCAAATATGATTACGAGGCAATCAAAGCCTATCAGGATGGCGGCAACGATTACCAATTAGAATTAATAGATTTTGATTCTATGCAGGATTTTGCTAATATGTTATCAGATAGCTAGTTTCAGTCGTTTTTAGAATAATAATTAACACTGGGGTGTTTAAAAAATGAACAACATGAATGGAATGAACCAAAACGGTAGTAATGGGAATAATAACGGCAATGAATTTGCTTTAAATTATCAACCCAACGATATCTTACAAAAAGAATTCAAGACAAAGATGAGAGGATACGATCCTAACGAAGTCGATCAATTCTTGGATGGCATAATTAAGGATTACGAAACATTTACAAGTGAAATCAGTCAATTGAAGGCTGAAAATGAAAGTCTCATGCAATCACGCAACATGAATGCAAATCCATCAGCACAACGTAGACCTCAAGTCCAAAATAGAAGACCACAACCTCAAGCTCAACAAAAGCCAGTTTCAAGTTCAATTGCTGAAGCTTCAACTAACTATGATATTTTGAGACGTCTTTCTAACTTGGAAAAACGTGTCTTCGGTCATGACTTTGCTAATGGTGTTCCCGAAAACAGTAATGACGGTGCCAAACAATTTGCTTCAGCTGTTGTTCCTAACAATATGAACAATGGTCATGATGGTGTTGAAAGTGGTCATACTGAGATCAATCCTAATATGAACAATGGCTTCAACAACCAAAATAATTTTCAAGGAAATCGCCCAATGAATGGGAATTCTGGACAAAATCAAAATAATTTTAATAATAATAACAATTTTAACAGATTTTAGTGTATACTATTTAAGTCGGTAAGTTACGAGTAATCGCGGTCTAGTTATCTAGGCTGAGGAAGGTCCACGCCCGCGCGAGCTGAGATGCTTGCAGTGTTTGTGCTTGGCCCAATAAGCCAAGGTACCTTCGGGTAACGGCAGCGAAAGCACTAAGGTCCTTTGACTATGTGTTAATAGCTTGAAAGTGCCACAGAGACGGATTATTGTGAGAAATTGCAATGGTGGAACGAGGTAAACCCCGCAAGCGGGCAACCCAAACTTTGGTAGGGGCGCTTCATAACGAGAAATGAATCTACTGTGAAGGCTTAATTGTAGATAGATGATTACTAACTGTGTTAGGATTGCCAGCCTAACATATGAACAGAACGTGGCCTATAGGAATTTATCGAGGCAAAGGGACGACTTGTTCGTCCTTTTTTTATACAATCAATTAAAAATTAAACTAAGAGGGAGCAATATGAAATTAATTGCGACTATGTCAAGCGGCTTTGAATCTGTAACCGCAAAAGAACTACAGAATTTGGGATACGATACAAAGACCGAGAACGGTAAGGTCTATTTTGACGGTGAATATGAAGATATTGCGAAAACTAACTTGTGGCTTCGCAGTGCTGATCGAATCAAAATTTTGATTGGTACTTTCAAAGCTACAACTTTCGAAGAATTATTCGATAAAGTTTATGCAATCGACTGGGATAATTGGCTACCTTTAAATGCAGCTTTCCCTATTAAGGCTAGAACTGTCAAATCACAATTACATTCTGAACGTGATATTCAAGCTATTACTAAAAAAGCTATTGTTAACAAAATGGCTGATGTTTTCATGCGTCGTGGACGTTTACCAGAGACTGGTGCAAAATTTCAAATTGAAACTCGTATTCATAAAGATATGGTTGAAGTAACACTTGATACAACCGGCGAATCACTTTATAAACGTGGTTACCGTGTGGAACATGGTGCTGCTCCATTGAAGGAAAATTTTGCGGCAGCAATGATTCTCTTGACTGTTTGGCATCCAGAAGAAGATCCATTCATGGACCCTACAACAGGTTCTGGTACAATTGCGATTGAAGCAGCTCGTATGGCGAAAAACATTGCTCCTGGTATCTTACGCCACTTCCTATTTGAGGATTTTGACTGGTTCGATCCTAAGATTCTCGCTAATCTTAAAGAAGAAGCCAAGGCTGGTGTCAAAAAAGATCTTGATTTAGATATTTTTGCCAGTGATATCGATGGATCAATGATCGACGTGGCTAAATTAAACGCTCACGATGCCGGTGTCTTACACGATATCCAATTCAAACAGATTGCTGTAAAGGATTTGAAGATCGAAGGAGAGTACGGAACAATTATTTCTAACCCTCCTTATGGTCAACGTATGAGTGACATGGCTGGCGTTAGAAAACTATATAAAGAAATGGGAGAAGTCTTCTCGACCGCTCCCACTTGGAATAAATATATTCTAACCAGTGATGTTGAATTTGAAAAATATTATGGTGAATTAGCTACTAAGAAACGTAAACTTTATAATGGTTCTATCAGAACTGATATGTACCAATACTGGGCAAAGCACTAAAGACTATTGCGTCTATGCAAGTCCCAAAGAATAACTAAAATAATAACGACGGTAACGATTAATGAAAAGATCCAAGACCATTCTTGGTTAGCCACGGGCAATTTCATATTCATACCGTAAAAACCTGATACGATCGTGGGGATGCTTAAAATGATAGTGTAAACTGTCAGCACCTTCATGGTCGTATTTGTTCTATTATTCAAAATATTGTTGTAAGTGTTAGAAATCCGATCAATAATATCGGAACTCAGATTGACTTGATTCTTGATCTGTTCAATTTCGATAACAGAATCATGAAGATGCTCGTGCGTAGCTTTAGTTAGGTGAAGTTGTTGGACTTTCCCACTAGAAATGAGCTCTATCTCATTTAAAACAGTTGCATTGCCATTAATGGCGGTACTCAAATAAGTAGTTAGATCCTGTAATTCAGCCAGATCCAAAATTTGGCTTTCTGAGGAACGATGTTTCTTGATCAATCGTTGAATCTTATTTCTTGTAGAGTCGGTTTCGCTGATCTGATCGCTGTAATCACTGGAAATCTGATCAAAAGTATGAAAAATCAACTCCCAAAGCAGGTCTTCTCGGCCTTCATTAAAGTTTTCTTTTGCGTACAGGAGATAATCTCTCACATAATGAGTAGCGTCATTTGTAAACAAAAAGAGCTGCTTATCTTTGATGGCAAAAGAAATGGGTAAGACTCTTTGGGATAAGTCGTTACTCTGTTCATTTTCGTTTTGTACATTGTAGACAATCAGAAAAGTCTGACTGTATTCATCATATTCAAATCGAGCACGTTCATTTTCATCATCAGCGTAATCAAGAATCTCATTGGTTAAACTGTAGTTTTCAATTAAAGAAGTTCGGTCTGAATTGCTTAAATTGGTGGTTGAATGAACATCCACTAATGTATAATTTTGGTCTAACGCTTTTTCATTAATCATTTTTTATCCCCTTATTAAGGATAATGATACCAAAAATAAAAAGTGGGTTGAGAATTATTTTTCTCAATCCACTTTTTTATATGAATAAGTAGGTTATGGTGTGAATAATTTCAATAATTCAACTTCGGGAATACCCTTGAAGTAGTCATCCAAATTAAATTGGTCTAATACTTTTAAAATATCTTCACGATCAAATTTAACATTCAATAATTTTTGTTTAATATCATTAACATCTTTCATACCAAAGAAATCACCGTATATTTCAACGTTTTCAACTTTACCACTTTCAATATTGTAACGAATATCAACCGTTCCCATATCGAAGTGTTTTATTTGTTTAGCAGTGAAAGCAGGGGACTTGCCATAAACCCAATCCCAATTGTAGTAATATTTCTCTTTGATCTTATCAATTTCTTTTTGGTCTTCAGGAGTAACAATGTATTCACGATCTTTAATGTCATCCAAGTTATCGGCGTGGAATAATTCCAATAGTAATTTATCACGGAATTGTTCAGTTGTTAGATCTTGATACTCAGGTGCTAGATAAGGACGTAAGTTAGTTACACGACTTCTGATCGATTTAATACCCTTAGAGGCAATCTTGTCCTTTTGAACATGTAAAGCCTTTGTTAGGACATCTAGATCCACATCAAGTGACAAAGTTCCATGTGAGAATGTTTTACCATTTCTAGAATACATAGCATTGCCAGAGAATTTCTTTCCATCAACTAATAGGTCGTTTCGACCAGAAACTTCAGCGGTAGTTGCACCCATTTGGTGAAGGGCGTCGATGATTGGTTGTGTGAATGACTTGAAGTCACCAAAATTCTTATCATCTGAGTCAACCACAAAACTAAAACAAAGGTTACCTAGATCTTGATAAACTGCACCACCACCAGAAATTCTGCGGGTTACAGTAATGTGATTATCGGCTATATAATCACTGTTGATTTCTTCGATCGTATTTTGATTACGACCAACAATGATACAAGGTTTTTCAATGTAGAAAAGGACTAGTGGCTCATCGAATTCAACATTGTTCATTAAATATTGTTCGGTAGCAAGGTTATCACGAATATCGCGATCTTTCATAACAACGTAGTACATAAAAAGTACCTCCTCATCTGAATTGGAAACGTTTTTATACTAGCACAGTTATCAATTTTTAGAAACAAATTAACCACGGTTTTTACGTAACGATAACATTTTCTGATGAACTAGAGCGTGAGCTTCGCGATTATCCTTATCTGCTATGTGTTTGATGAAGTAACTTGGAAATTCTTCTAAATTCTGCAAAATCTCATCCAATATTGCTTGATAATGTTTTGAATACCTTTTTTCAACACTATCGACCACAATTTGACTGTCAGAATGAATTAAAACTATCTCATCGTTCCAATGATTTTTTATAATTTTATCCAAAGCTATTTTTAATGCCATAAATTCTAAAAAGTGATTATCATCAGAATTTTGAGCTTGAGCATCAGTATAAATTTTATTATCAAGCCTTATTACAAAGCTAACGACGCCTAGATTTAAATTAGTATTTAATCCGGCATCGGTGTACAATTTAATCATATTTATTAAAACCTTTCAGGAGAAATTATGTCAAAGAAACATTTTGTTCAACCAGCAGGCCCATGGGGAATCATAATGTGGTCGCTTGCGCTCAGTCTTGTATGTTTGGGGATTATTTTACAACTGGAGATAATGTCTTTGAGTATTGTTCCGTTCTTAGTTTGGATTCTAGACGCAGTCTACGTAATCTATATTATATCTAACTCTTGGGTGAAGTTTACAAATAGTCAAGTTGTTATCAAGGAACCTTACTACAAAACGCGTATTTTTGAGAGTAAAGATGTTAATATTAGGGCGAATAACCAATGGACTTTGGAATTTAGTTTCAGTAATCATGATTATTTTCCATTTAAGATTACTTCCACAAAGGGTATTTTAAAATTAATTAGAAAAGAAGCAGGTGAAAGCAATGTCATTTCCAAGTGATATCGAAATTGCTCAAATAAATGAGCACGATAATATGAAAAATATTAACGAAATTGCCAACAAAATCGGTTTGACACCAGATGATATTGAACCATATGGACACTATAAAGCTAAGTTTTCTGGTCGCAGTATTGCCAAATCAATGGAAAAAGACGATGGAAAACTTATTTTAGTTACATCGATCAATCCAACTCCAGCCGGAGAGGGTAAATCAACTGTCGCTATCGGATTAGCTGATTCACTTCAATCATTGGGCAAGAAAACTGTTCTAGCATTACGTGAACCTTCATTAGGACCTGTCATGGGTATGAAGGGTGGCGCCACTGGTGGTGGTTACGCTCAAGTAGTTCCTATGGAAGATATTAATTTACATTTTACAGGCGATATGCACGCCTTAACTTCAGCTGTTAACACTTTAGCAGCTTTGATCGATAACCATATTCATCAAGGGAACCAATTAAACATTGATCCTCGTCGTATTGTTTGGAAACGTGCTTTAGATATTAATGATCGTGCCTTAAGAAATACCGTTATTGGTTTGGGTGGACCATTTAACTCCATGCCACGTGAAGAACACTTTGAAATTACGGTTGCCAGTGAATTAATGGCTGTCCTTTGCTTAGCTCAAGACATTGATGATTTGAAAGAAAGAATCTCAAGTATCTTGATTGCTTATACTTTTGACAAGAAACCTATCTTTGTTCGTGACTTACACATTGAAGGGGCAATCACAGTTCTATTAAAAGATGCTTTGAAACCTAACTTGGTACAAACACTTGAAAACACACCAGCTATCATTCATGGTGGTCCATTCGCTAATATTGCCCATGGATGTAACAGTATCTTAGCTACTAAACTAGCTATGAAACTAGGCGACTACGCTGTCACAGAAGCTGGATTTGGTGCTGATCTTGGTGGCGAGAAGTTCATGGATATCGTAACTCCTAGATTGAGTCACGCTCCAAATGCTATCGTCATTGTTGCCACAATTCGTGCTTTGAAGTACAACGGTGGTCAGGCTCTTAGTGACATTCAAAATGAAGATCTCAACGCTTTGAATCTTGGTTTCAAGAATTTGAAACGTCATATTCACAACATGCGTTATTATCATGTGCCAGTTGTCGTAGCTATCAACAAGTTTGCAACTGATACAGATAACGAAATCAAACTTTTGATCAGTCTCTGTGATGAAGTAGGCGTTGATGTACAACTCGCTGAAATCCATCATGAAGGTAGCAAGGGTGGACAAGCTCTAGCTAAAGCTGTTATTAAAGCAACTGAAAAGGAATCACAATACACTCGTCTTTATGAAGACGAAGAGACTACCGAAGCTAAAATCGCTACGATTGCTTCTGAAGTTTATGGTGCTAACAACGTTGAATACAGTAAAAAGGCTAGAAATCAATTACAAGTATTAAAAGATAATGCTTGGGATGACCTACCAATCTGTGTTGCCAAAACACAATATTCACTTAGTGATGATCCTAAACGTCTTGGTAGTCCTAAAGACTTTACACTTCACGTTACTGATATCGTGCCAAAACTTGGTGCCGGATTCGTCGTTGTCTTAACTGGTAACATTATGACAATGCCTGGTTTACCAAAGAAACCCGCTGCCTTGAATATGGATGTTGATAATGAAGGAACTATTGGAGGATTATTCTAGTGCAGTTGATTTATTGGTTGCTTTGCGCAATCTTAATTGTTGGTGATCAGGGACTTAAATTTTATGTCACCAATAATATTGCTCCAATGAGTGTCCATGAGTTTATTCCAGGAATTCTGTCTATAACACATATCACTAATACTGGTGCAGCTTGGAGTATGCTTGAAGGGAAGATGATGTTCTTTTATCTAGTAACTATCATTGCTGTCGTAGTGTTAGTTTATCTTTTCATCAAAGCTGCTAAAAATGAATACATGTATCGTTTTGCTCTGATTTTCCTTTTAGCGGGAACAATTGGTAACGCAATTGATCGTTTTAGTAGACATTTTGTGGTAGATATGTTTAATTTAGATTTTATGAATTTTCCAATATTTAATTTAGCGGACACTTATATTACGATTGGTGTAATATTAATAATTGTATCTTTGTTTGTCCAATTAGCAGGTGAGAAAAATAATAAGTAAGTCTTTCGAATTAGAATACAGTGAACCAAAGAAGAATCGTTTAGACGCCTATTTGAATAGTGAATTAGACGATTTAACCAGATCTCAGATCCAAAAATTAATTAAAGAACAACACATCCTAGTCAATGGTCAGCCAGTTAGTAAAACTGGCTACAAGATCGTAGCTAACGACAAGATCACGGTCAATATCCCTGAAGAAGAACCTATTAAGGCTGTTCCTGAAGATATTCCAATCGACGTCGTCTATGAAGATCAAGATGTGATTGTCGTCAATAAACCCCAGGGAATGGTTGTCCATCCCGCTGCCGGTCATCCAGATAAGACACTCGTAAATGCTATCTTATATCACAGTAAGATCAATGATGACGATGTAGTACGTCCAGGAATCGTGCACCGTATCGATAAGGACACTTCAGGGCTACTCATGATTGCTAAAAATAATTTAGCTAAACAATCATTGATGAAACAGTTAAAAGATAAAAGTAATTTACGTGAATATCTGGCAATTGTTCATGGTAACTTTAAAGAGAAAAAAGGAAAGATCAACGCTCCTTTAGGCAGATCAAAGTTTGATCGTAAAAAGCAAGCCGTCGTCGAAGATGGTCGTCATGCCGTAACTCACTTTGAAGTTCTAGAACAATTTGAGGACTACTCGTTACTGAAATTGAAACTGGAAACTGGTCGAACTCATCAAATCAGAGTTCATATGCAATATATTGGTCATCCTGTTGCAGGAGATCCTTTGTATGGCCCTAAGAATACGTTACCTGGTAAGGGACAATTCTTACATGCTCAGACACTTGGATTTGAGCATCCCAGAACTCATGAGTGGATGCAATTTTCAATCGAGCCTCCAAAAATTTTTCAAGAGACTCTTAAGCAATTACGTTCTCAACATTAAGTCGTGCTATAATCTACAAATAGAATTGTGTGCGATTATAAAATAAATTGAAGCACTCACTTTGTGAGTGCTTTTTTGAAAGTAGGGAAAAATATGGCTAAAGAAATTATTGACGGTCAAACAATGACTAGAGCTTTGACACGTATAACTTATGAAATTATTGAAAGAAATAAGGGGATTGAAGATTTAGTCCTTGTCGGAATTAAAACACGCGGAGTTTTCGTAGCTCACCGTATTGAGTCACGTTTAAAACAGTTGGAAAATATCTCTATTCCTGTCGCTGAATTGGATATAACTCCATATCGCGACGACAAAACACACGAAGAAAAGGATATTTCCGAAGTAAAGACTCAGCCTTTAGATATCGATATCAATAACAAACACATTATTTTAACTGACGATGTTTTATACACAGGACGTACGATTCGTGCAGCTATGGATGCCTTAATGAGTTCAGGTCGTCCAAAGAAAATTTCTTTGGCTGTATTGGTTGATCGTGGACATCGTGAATTGCCAATCCGCGCTGATTTTGTTGGAAAAAATATACCAACTTCTCAAAAAGAGAAAATCAAAGTTTCGATGAAAGAAATCGATGGAGAAGATAAGATTGAAATCGAATAACTACAATTTTTGAGGAGTTGCTAAAAATGAAACGTTATTTAATCTTAGAAGACGGAACTGTGTTTCCTGGAGAAGGGTTCGGATCTTCTATCATTACCACGGGACAATTGGTAATATCAAATAATCGTACTGGAATTGAACAATCCGTAACCGATCCTAATGCCGAGGGTCAAATTATTGCATTCACAATTCCTTCTGTTGGTAGCTCAGGAATTAATCGAGATTTTTATGAATCTATCAATTCACAATGTAAGGGTGTCGTTATCGGTTCATCAAGCACTTCGACTGTTGATGATTCCGTATCCTTTCAAGACTGGATCGCCAGTTTAAGAATACCTGGAATTAAGAACGTTGATGTCAGAGCTTTATCAAGACACATCGCCGAACATGGTGAAATGAAAGCTAGTATCATGGATACCCATGATGAACATGCTATCGACCAAATTAAGGCGTTAGTTTTACCACCCGATTTGGTTAAAAGAGTCTCAACACGACAATCGTATCCCAATCCTAATACTGGCTTGAAGATTGTTATTGTTGACTTAGGATTAAAGTATTCTATTTTACGTCAATTATCATACCGAGATTGTAATTCTATTATTGTCAATTACAACTCGACTGCAAAAGAAATCGAGAACTTGCATCCCGATGGCATAATCTATTCTAATGGACCAGGTAATCCTAAGGATCTGCCAAATGTCATCAAGACTATTCAAATTTTACAAAAGAGACATCCAATTTTGGGTATTGGCTTAGGTAACTTGTTGATAGCTTTAGCTAATGATTGTCAAATAATTCCATTAGCTAATCCACATCACGAATCTTCATTGGCAGTTAAGGAAGTCGCCAGTGGCAAGATTGATTTTGTAAACCATAATCATTCTTATACCTTGGACCAAAAATATATCGGTTCATCCGATTTTATCGTTACCAACATTTGTGTGGCTGATGGAACGATTGAAGGTATCCGTCATGAATATTTACCAATTATGGGGGTACTCTTCGAACCAGAAGCTGCGCCGGGACCAACTGATGGTTATTATGTCTTCGATGAATTTATTGATTTGATCGATTCAGTTAAACAACAAGAGGGGGCTGGAAATCAATGGAATTAAACGAAGTACACACAATTCTAATTATCGGCCCAACAATTAGTGATAAAAATGTTGATTTGTCGACCGCACTTTACGATACAGTAGATATCTTGCACCAATTAGGATACAAACTCTCTATTATCGTCGAAGATCCAACTTCACTGCTTTCTTCAGGTAGTTTTTTCGATAAAACTATTGTTGAAAAAGTCAGCGGTGAAAATGTTTTAAAATTTGTTCAAAAATATCATCCTGACGCTATTTTGCCAACAGTAGGGGACCGTAATGCTCTGGGAATCGTATCCAGTCTGAATGGTAAAATTGGCACCACTAAGATACTAGGAGCAAATTACGCATCTTCTTTAGCTACTTTTAAACGTGATTTGTTCATCAAACGTTTGAACAAAGCTAAATTACCAGTTATTAACTTCATCTCTTCAGATGATGAAAAAGAAATTTATAGTTTTATCCGTTCAATTGGTTTTCCCATTATTGCCAGAAGACGTTACTCTAATCGTCATTCTAGTGGTTGGACTAATATCAACAATCTATTTGAACTTGATAATTTTATGGCTTTAGATGATTTGGATGACACCAAGATTGAAATCGAAAGAAGTATTCGTGGTTTTAGTGAATATTCCTTTACGATTTTAAGAGATAGTTTTGACAACTCATCATTAGTAGGCACAATTGAAGATATTGAGCCTATTGGTATTCATCATCTGGATTCCAATTTAATATCGCCAGCAATTTCTCTGAACGATTCTAAATTACAACGTTTAAGAAATTATTCGATCAAATTAGCACGAGTTTTCAATATCGTGGGAGTCTGTACCGTTCATTTTGCTTACAATCACACTACTAACGAAAGCTATATAACCGAATTTATCCCTCGTTTGAGTGAGGAAACTAAGTTCCTTGAATATGCGACAAGTTACCCTGTAGCTACAGCCGTTGCTGAATTGTGTGTTGGTTTTCATTTGGACAAGTTGCAACTAGATGCTGGTAACTTTTTCAACGGTGCAACTGAACCTTTCGTTGATCATATCACTTCACGTTTCCCACAGTGGAATACGCCTGGTCAAAAATATCTGGGTCCTAGTAAAACTTCGAACTCCAGCATTATCGTTAATGGCTTCAGTCTTGAAGAAGTCCTTAACAAGGGCGCTCTCAATGACAAATTAAATAATAATTTTAAACGTTATGAAGAACTTCGTAAGTTAGATGATGATGAGTTATTTGAAAAAATCATTCATCCTACTAACTGGATGTTAGATGTTTTGATGGAAGCAATGCGTCGAAACTTTGAAAAACCTGTCTTATCAGAAATTACTGGCATCAACATGCCATACTTGACGGCTTTGCAAAATATCATTGATAATAGCTTGATTATCCGTGAAGGTGAAATCGATGGTAATAACGTCGAACGCATGGTTGAAATGGGTGTCAAAGGCGTTGGCCATAGTAAATTATTGTTGGACAGTCCTGATATTGTTACTAAGTCGGTTGTAAAGAGTAAGACATCTATTTCTGTAGCTAATAAGGATTATCCTAACCATAACTACTTTGTTACGAGTGGTATCAATAATGAGTTGGAATTAAGCGACCGCAAAAAAATTATTGTTCGTACACCAATCATCACGTCTAAAACTGATACAACTATCAGACAATTTGTTTTGTTCCAATTAGCTAAGTCGATTGATCAAAATGGTTTGGAACCTATCATAATTGGCCGTGAACCTTGGAACGCACCACTAGTAATGCGCCGAAAGATCGTTGAAATTGACGATCCTCATATGGAAATGAGCTCATTGGATTTGATACCTAGTAAGAGTATTTTAAATATTATCGATTTATCAAAGAATCTAGTTGATACAGACGATAAACGTGTTTTTCAATTCAGTGCGCAAGAGATTAAAAATATGGATCTCAAGGCCAATACTTCTGCCAGAGTAATGGTTGTTTCCGATGGAGAAAACTTCCTAGTACCATCAGTTATTTACCGAACTAAGAAAAATAATCATCTCTATGAAGTTAGTTCCGTCAATAATTTTATGACACAGTCTAACTATGATGAATTTAACCATTTGATTGCTCAAGAATTAGAGAAAGACGATCAAGTCGCTATCTATAATTTTGAAATGATCAAACAAGAGGATCACTGGTTAGTAACTAAGAAGTATCGTGGCATGACTAACGATATTATTCGACACGAATTAGCTAGTTCGGTTCATGTTATTGATACGCTGGTGAAGTTGTTGCTCGGAAATAAGATAGGCGCTGACTTATCATTGGATGAAATATTCAATAATGCTGACGAGCAGTATCTTTTAACGATTGACGACAAACGCTATAAGTTATTGAATAAAGAAGAAATGCAAAAGACTGTAGATGAATTAGATTAAAAAAACGAGTAAACCAATTCCCAAAAGAATGGTTTACTCGTTTTTTAGATTATTTAGCTTTTAAATCAGCCACTAGTTGACGATCTGGATCAACTAAAATCGTCTTTTGACCCTCAAAGATAACGTAACCTGGTTTAGCACCATTAGGTTTACGAATATTTTTGATTTTAACGTAATCAACGGGAACTTTGCTTGAATCACGAGCCTTTGAATAATAGGCTGCAATCGTTGCGGCTTCAGTAATTGACTGTTCATCGGGATCGCTAGACTTCAAGATAACGTGTGAACCAGGAATATCTTTCACATGGAACCAGTAGTGATTCTTTTGTGACAACTTCATGGTTAGCTGATCATTTTCGATATTATTCTTACCAACAACAATATCTACACCAGTCGATGATTGGAATTCTTCACCAACATGCTTCTTACGTTTCTTACGTCCATTACGACGTTTTTTCTTGATATAGCCGGAATCAACTAATTCGTCAACAATACCATCGACATCTTCAATGTCAACATACTCAAGAGATGCCAACACAGACTCTAAGTAATTAACCTCATTAGTAGTTATCTCTAACTGCTCTTTGATATGAGGAATCGAGTTTTGTAACTTACGATATTTCTTGTAATAGTGCTGAGCATTGTCAGAAGGGGAGTACTCTGGATTCAACTTAATTTTGACATCTTCGTTATTGTAATAGTTATTCAAAACAATCGAACTAGCTCCACGTTTAACTTGTGACATATAAGTCGTCAACAATTCACCGTAAAGATTATATTTTGCCATAATATCAGTTTGTGACAACTGTTTATTAAGCTTTTTGATCTTGGATTTATCTTTTTTCAAGATAATATCCAAACGATGGGTAATACTCTTAGTTTGTTGCTCAATACGGTCAACTCTAGCCTTATCAAGATAATAATTATCCAAGAGCTCACTCAAACTAGTATAAGTATTAACTATTTCGGTTGTATTATTAAACCCAATAGGGAAAAAACCTAATTTGTGTTTATCATTTGAATTGGCTGTGTTTGGAGCTAAGTGATTTTCATATAGATCGATGAAATCATCCAGTGATCCGCCAGCTGCGACAAATTTTTCTAATTCGGCGGAAGTGTCTAAGCCAATTCCTTCATACTTTTGACGAATATCGGCTGCTGAGAAATCTTTAAGATTTTCATCTTTCGTTGAAAATGGATTGATTTTATTCTGTGCAGGCGGTAACTTATAATCGTCCCCAGGTAGAAGGCCACGGAAGCTATTATTCTCTGGAGAAACACGTTTAATTAGGTCAATGATCTTGCCATTTTCCTTATTTACAAGAAAAATATTGCTGTGTCGACTCATGATTTCAATGATCAATCGATATTCGTGAATATCGCCTAGTTCATTCTTAGCACTTAAATCGACCATTACGATACGGTCATTATTTAATTGCTTGAAATCTTGAACAATCGCACTAGTGATATACTTTCTTAATGACATAACAAAAGTTGAAGGTTTTGCAGGGTTAGCGAAGGGCTGATCCGTAATTTGAACTCTTGCGTATGAGGGATGAGCTGATAATAATAGTTGTTGATTCTTGCGATTACTTCTAATTGTAAGGATCAATTCATTAGCGAACGGTTGTTGAATTTTAGCAATTCTGCCGCCGCGGAGGTTCTGATTCAATTCGTTTACCATCACATGGGTAAACATTCCGTCAAAGGACATATTTGACTTCCTCTCTATATTACATGATAAATTCTGAAACTTTTGCAGTGTAACAAATATAAACCTGATTGAATATGATATAATTTAAGGGTTATACAATCATTATACGTAACCAAACAAGGAATTGATAAATTTATGAAAATAGCCATTGTAACAGATAGTACATCTTATTTGCCACAAGAAACAGTCGATAAATATAATATAACAGTTGTGCCGATAGAGGTAGTATTTAATACCAAAACATATCGTGAAGATATTGATATTACTACATCTCAATTCTACGAACTCTTACACGAATCGCCAGAATTACCCTCAACAGCTCAACCTTCAATTGGTGAAATGATGAACGTATACGACAAGCTGGCTAAAGAAGGCTATGATACCGTAATTTCGATTCATTTAGCAAGTACTATTTCTGGGTTTGTAAATAATCTAAAAAGTGCTGCTCAAACTATTGAAGATATCAATGTCGTTGTTTATGATTCACATATCACTGTACGCCTAATGGGCTATTTAGCTCAAGAGGCTGCCAGAATGGCTCAAGAAGATAAACCGCTTGGCGAAATTCTCGATCGTTTGGATGATCTAAGAAGTTCAATTGGTGAATCTTTTGTGGTAAATGATTTGAAGAATTTAGTTAAAGGTGGAAGATTATCAAACACTTCTGCCGTTATTGGTACCATGTTAAATATTAAGCCATTATTAGAATTTGATGAAGACAGTCATAAAATCGTTGCTTACGATAAAGTTCGTTCCATGAAAAAAGCTAAGTTAAAAGCTGAAGAAAAATTAGCTGATGCAATGGAAGAAGCACCGTATCCCCTTCGTTTGTTGGTGATTGACGCTGACGATAAGAAAGACGGCGACCAGTGGGCAAGCGAATTACATGAAAAATACCCTGACATCACGTTGGATCGCTCATACTTTGGACCTGTAATTGGTGCTCATTTAGGTAAGGATGCACTGGCAATTGCTTGGATCAAAGATTTTGATAAAGCATAATTAAAAGCCCTATGGCTTTTTTATTTTACCGAAATAATATAAAATATTTATTATAAATAATGCTTTATAAATGCTTTCATTGAGTTAAAATGAGTGTAACCATTATTTTCACAAGGAAAAGGGGAGTATCATGTTTTCTAAAACTAAGAGAGCAGCTATTTTAATAGCCGCAAGTGCACTTCTTGCAACAAGTTTGGGAGGAAATATTGTTTACGCTGATACAACTTCAGCTGATGCCAATACTTCTGTAACAAATACTACTGCAACTAACAATGACACTACGACAAATACTGCTGATAAGGGTACTAGTGTATCAACTGCCACAAATAATAATAGTGATACAAATAATCAAGTTGTAAATCCAGCAACTAAGACACCATCTAATGATACAACAAGTTTAACTAATAGTGACACCAATACCGCTTCTACAACAACTGCTAAAACACAAGCAACCTATAACAATATTGACGTTGTTGCTGTCAAGAAGGCTATGGTGGCTGAATTAAATCGTCTCCGTGCACAAAATGGACTTACAGCTTTGACTTCTGTAGCTACATTGAACAATTACGCACAGTCAAGAACTGAAAGCTTCACAAGTACCGGAGTTGATAATCACGCTGGCTGGAATTCAGCTAATATGTATCCATATTACTTAGATGCCGAAGAAAATATTGCTCAAATGCCATATTCAATGTTAGGCACATCTGATCCAACTGTTATCGCTCAAAAGATTACACACGAATTTTACAGTGAAATGTACGACCCCGAACCTAACTATGGTCACAGAAAGAACATGCTTAACCCTTACATCAATTATGTTGGTGTTGGCGTAAGTATCGGTTCCGACGGTATGGTTTACTTCTCACAAGAAATGGGTAACGATCAAGCCGCTCATAGTAAGTACAATGCTGATGATATTTATGCATACTACTTAACTAATGAAAATGATTATTCAAACGTTTCTAAATATGACATTGCAGACAGCAATCGCACAAATGCCGATTATGTTAGCCGCGACAATTATGCCGTAGCTGACATCAGAGGTGGAGTTACAACTAAGAACAAGATGACTACCATTTATGATCGAAATGGTAACAAACGTGTCGATATGGCCTTAGGTCCTGACACTTCATGGCGTTCAGATATTATTGCAATTATTGATGGTAACTTCTTCTACCATGTAAGTACCAACGGTTTCGTTTCCGCTGACGATGCTCTACCATGGGCAAGCTTCTTATCAGGTACAACCGTAACAGCAACAACTACTGCCAAGGTTTACACTGACAGTGGTGTTTACGCAGGATATACTGTAGCTCCTAGATCTTCATGGATTGTTGATCGTCGTGCTGTTAATCCAACAACTAATATTAAAATGTACCGTATCGGTACTAACGCTTGGATTCAACAAAATGAATTAGCTTTGAACTAGAAAATGCATATAAGCCATCAGAACAATTAAGTTCTGGTGGCTTATTTTAGTTATACTAATAAAGGAACGTTACATATTAAATATTTATATGAAATAATTAATAGTGAGGGCTTTAAAAATGAAATTAACTGGTTATGAAGATCTACGTGTTCAACGGACAATTTCAAATATATATAAGGCATTTGAAGAACTGATTTGTGAGAAAGAATATCAAAAAATCACAGTCAAAGAATTGGCAGAACTGGCGCAGATCAATAAAAAAACATTCTATAGATACTATCCAACACTTGATGATTTATTAGCTGAGATGCAGGCTCAATATGCAAAAGAATACTTGAAAGAGATTGAAGATTTTCAATATCCTAGAGACCTTGCTAAAAGTGTCCGTGCTTTCTTCACATACTCGGCCAAACAGGGAGAAGCTTATGATAAAATCACTTCTAGTTCTGTAGGGGGATACGTAGGTATCCGTAAACAGATGATCGATACTGTAATGAATCCCACCTGGGGACAATCCAAGGAGTTTAATCTACTTGATGATTGGAAAAAGCAAATCTTATTACAATATGTAGAGCAAACTGGAATTAGTGTTTATAAACAGTGGGTCGATAATGGTAAAAAAGAACCAATCGATGATGTCATTGATGCCACAATTGCCTTAATGCAAGGTGGAGTCGATAATTTTTTGAAAAAGAATAAATAGAAAACAGACGTTGATTTATAGTGACGTCTATTTTTTTTGCCCAAAATTTGTAACTTTATGACACCTTTTTGTTGAAAGAGTTACTTATGTCACTAATTGGAAAACATTGCCCATTTTTTGGAATCATCAGTCGTTGCATAATGAATTCATCGCAAAGAAACGAGGCATTAATTATGACAATAAAAATTAGTGAAGAAAAAAAGGTAGCAACGGTTGTTCGTCAACAAGTATCAGGTATGGTTGATGGTAATTTAGATATCTTGAATAAAGTGATTGCACCAAATGCAAAGTTTATTCATATTACCGGAGCTGTTCAAAGCAAAGACGAATGGCTGAAACAAATTAAGATTGGTAGAATGCACTACTTCAATAGTAAAGAAAAGTTAATGCAAGTTGAAATAGATGGAAACAATGCTTTAGTGATTTCGAGAAATGAACTAGACGCTAGAATCTATGGTTTTCGTAATACTTGGCCTCTTCAATCAAGAACTGAATTAACAAAAAATAATAATGGTCAGTGGCAAATCATTAAGTCACAGGCCGAGATGTATTAGGGAGAGGAAAAAGTATGACAAAAAGAAGAATGGCAATCGCAACAATTGCATTATTAATCGCTAATTTTATGGGTGGTTTAGATGCCACAATTGTTAATACAGCTTTACCAGCAATTACGAGTGATTTAAATGGAATCAGACTGATTGGCTGGATCAGTTCAATTTTTCTATTAGGGACTGCCGTTACCACCGTTTTATGGGGACGAGTTGGTGAAATAATTGGGAAAAAATTAACTTTTCAAATTTCATTAATGTTATTTGTTATCAGTTCCGCAGTCGGAGGTATGTCAACGAACATGGTTATGTTGATTATCGCCAGGGCCTTTATGGGAATTGGTGCCGGTGGAATGGTTTCTATTCCGTTTATTATTTACGCAGATATTTATCCCAATCCTTCACAACGTGCGAAAGCTTTAGGCTGGGTAACTGCTTCATATACACTTTCAACCGTAGTGGGACCACTGATTGGTGGTTGGTTAGTCGATGCATTATCTTGGCATTGGGTTTTCTTTATTAATTTGCCAATTGGAATTATTTCTCTATTGATGTTGCAGTTTACCTATCAAGAAAATAGAACCGAAACTATTGATAAATCTTTTGATTATTTGGGTTCAGGCATGTTAATCCTTACCTTAATAGTTTTGTTGTTTGCTAGTGACTCCATTGCTTCAAGTCTGACTAGAGCCGTGATTTTATTAATTATTGGTTTAATTTTGATGGTTATTTTCTATCGAATTGAAGCTTCCAAGAAGAATCCATTAGTTCCAACCGAACTACTAAAGAATTGGAGAATTCAGTCACAAAACGTCATTATGTTTCTAATCAATGGCTTCTTCATTGGATACAGTGTTTATGCTCCAATGTGGTCTCAAGGACTACTCGGAACTAATGCAACCTATGGTGGTTTAACACAAATCGGTGGATCAGTTCTATTACTATTAGGAACACGTCTTACAGCTAGATTAATGCCGAAAATCTCTTACAAGAGAATTGTCATGATAGGAAGTATTAGTATCTTTATTTCCGCATTGGCGATGGTCATGGCAACACAATACTCTCCATACTGGTGGTTATTAATTAGTGGTGCTTTTGAAGGTTTTGGCATGGGATTGTCGTTCACACCGATGCAAGTGTCATTACAAGACGGTGTTAGAAAAGAATTGATCAGTGTTTCTACAACTTTTGGATTGTTATTCCGTACTCTAGGTCAAACATTTATGTCCGCCATTTTCGGAGCCATCTTGAGTATTAGTACAGCTAGTCAAGTGGGTGGAAAAATAACCAGTCGTATGATCAATAAATTAACTGACGCATCTTCTGCTAAAACTTTACCTCAAGATTTATTGCCACAACTACGAACTATTCTCTTTAATGGTCTGCATACTATTATGTTGATTGGATTTGTTTTGGTAGTGGTTGCTATTATTATCAATCTCACAAGAAAAGAACCGGAAAAACAGCTTAGATAAAATTTATTGTCACACATTTATAAAAACAGTGGCATAAGTAACTAATTAAAAAATATTGACCATTTTTTTATATCTGTCGAGACCCCATAATGGGTCTTGTAAACAAGAATTATTAAAAATTAAGGAGCATTTTTTATTATGAATACACAAGAAATTTCAGATCGCATTGAATTAAAGGAACTAGTAGATTTATTTTCAAATTACTCAGATACAAGGGAAAACGATAAACAGGTAGCACTCTTTACCGAAAATGGTGTTGTAAATATTATTAATGACGGCAAAATCAGTTTCACTCTTAATGGAAGAAAAGAAATCTTTAATGCTTTCAGCTCATCAATGGACGAATATTCAGCCGTATTTCACATGAGTGGTCAACAAACAGTTGATTTTGTAGATGCGACTCACGCTAATGGCGTTGCTTATAACTATGTTGTACTAGTCAAAAATAACGATGAAAATAAGGCGGTTACAACTAAAGAGGGCGTTAGATACCAAGACAAGTATGAAAAGGTCAATGGCAAGTGGTTGATCGCTGAACGTAATTCAAACTTTATCTGGCATACCGAAGAAATTAAATAATTTACTTGGAGATATTATTATGAAAAATATATTAATTATTGGAGCAACCGGTTCGATCGGCAATGCAGTAAGACAGATGTTTTTAAGAGAAACAGATGCTCAGTTAACGTTATTTTCCAGAAGAGCTAATAGATTAAAATTAGATGATTCTAGAGAAAAGTCTATTTCAGGAAGTGTAACAGACGATACTGAATTGGCACTGGCAGTAAAAAATCAGGATTTCGTTTTCGTGGCTTTAAGTGGTGATATGAAGACATTTGCCGAGCATATTGTAAAAGTAATGGATCAGGAAAATGTTCAAAGACTAGTATTCATCACAACAATGGGTATCTATCAAGAGATCCCTTCTTGGTTAGGTGATTCTCCAGAACCTTATAGCAACGGTGTTTTACGGCCATTCAGAGAAGCCGCAGATTTAATTGAACAATCAGACTTGAACTATACAATCATTCGTCCTGGTTGGTATACCAACGGTCCTGTTAATTATGAAATTACACAAAAGGGTGAACCGTTCGGCGGACACGATGTTTCCAGAAATAGTATTGCCGACTATGTTGTTAAATTAAGCGAAAATGACACCTTAGATAATAGGTCAAGTGTAGGAATCAACGAAGGTTAGGAGAAAATTATGGATAAAAAAATTAAATTAAACAATGGCATTGAAATGCCAACTTTAGGGTTTGGAGTATTTCAAATTCCCGATTACGATGACTGTAAACAAGCAATTTTACAAGCACTTAAAAATGGATACCGTTTGATTGACACTGCTGCAGCTTATCTGAATGAAGGTGCTGTGGGTGACGCAATCAAAGAAAGCGGCATTGATCGAAAAGAGATTTTCATAACAACCAAACTTTGGGTACAAGATGCAGGTTATGAAAATACTCAAAAGGCTATTGATGCTTCACTAAAAAGATTAGGTTTGGATTATATTGATCTATATTTGATTCATCAGCCACTTGGCGACGTCTATAGTTCATGGAGAGCAATGGAAGATGCCTATAAGGCAGGAAAATTAAAATCGATTGGTGTAGCCAATTTTGAAAATGACAGACTACAAGATTTGATGATGCACAATGAAATCAAACCAGCAGTTGACCAAATTGAATTGCATCCCTTCTTTGCCCAACCAGAACGTGTTCAATGGTTGTTAGATAACGACATCGTACCAGAGGCTTGGGGACCATTTGCTGAAGGAAAACAAGGTATCTTTACTAACTCCACAATCAAGAAAATTGCCGATAATCATGGTAAAACAAATGGTCAAGTAATTTTGAGATGGTTGAACCAACGTAATATTGTCGTTATTCCTAAATCTGTTCACGAATCCAGAATTATTGAAAATGCTGATATTTTTGATTTTGCTTTGAATGATTCAGAAATGAAGCAGATGGAATCCTTAGATCAAGGAGTCAGTTTGTTTGGTAATATGCACGATCCACAAACTGTTAAACAACTTGGTAGTGCTAAATTTGATTATTAGAATCACAGTATTAATTACGAGAATAGCCCTCACGTACTTATTTTTATAAGCGCATGGGGGCTATTTCAATTTTCAGAATTGAAGGTTTAACTAACAACTGTTTGTTTTAATATAGCAATAAAATCCTTCATTTTTTCAGATGGATGCTTTGCATAAATAACTCCATAAGGTGATTTATAGTTCCAATCTACCTCCAAAGCTCTCTGCATAGGCGATAAATTCTCAAAGGATTCTCGTGTTAAAACAAGATCATCGGCATATTCATTAAATGTATTGGGAGAAAAGTATTGTTCTGTATTAATAATATTTATTGTCGGATGAGTTGTGTTCAAATCATTACACATTTTTCTAACCACACTTGCCTCTAGGGGAGGCATAATAAGTGTTTCGCCATCCAAGTCATTAAGTGATAGTTTCTTTTTTTGTGCTAAACGACTTTTTAGGGGAACAGCAATTTTAAAACACTCATATCCAAGGACGTAAATACTATAATGTTTAGACCATTGGTTTGCATCGCACGGTCCGACAATACAATCAATTTTATTACCAATATCCGTAGATGGACTTTTTACCGTTACACCTTGATCGTTGAAAGATACGATTCGTAAATTATAGTTTTTGAGATTGTCACCGGCCTGGCGCCATATATTTATTAATTGATCTGCAGGACGCATAAAGGAAGCTCCTAAATTAATAATGACTTTGTCCTGTTCACCAATAGCTTTTGCCTCATTAATTGCACTGTTTGCATCTTGCTTTATTTTAATGGTTTCAGAATAAAGAAATCTTCCTGCTTTAGTCAGTTTTATTCCACGATTATTTCTAATAAAAAGTTTTAAATCAAGACTATCTTCCAAGTTATTCATTTGTTTCATTACTGAAACTGGAGAAACAAATAATTTCTTAGATGCCTTAGCAAAACTGCCACTCTGAACGACCTGTAAAAAAGTTAAATACACTTGTGAAAGCATGTTTGGTAACTCCTTTCATTCAGCTTTAACTATAGGTTAAAGCCACACTACTACTTTACACTCTTCCGAATAATAAAAACATCACTAAACTATAAAGTACAGTTAATTATTCAGGAGGAAACAAAAAATGTTTTTATTTTTAATCCCCGTACTCATGGGGCTGACTGTGGCAGCTCAAACTGCCGTTAATTCACGTTTAGGAAAGTATACACAGACGCCATTCATGGCTTCGGCAATTTCATTTTCCGTTGGTTCTTTATTTTTACTTGTAATGATGTTGGTAACTAGAACGTCAATTCTTATCCCTTTAACAACTTTTACAAATAATCCTTGGTGGTTGTGGATTGTCGGTTTTACTGGGGCTTTTGGATTGACCGTCAATATCTTGATTTTTCCAAGATTGGGAAGTGTTCAAACAGCAGTGCTGCCTATCTTCGGTCAAATCATAGCTGGTGTTTTAGTCGATCAATTTGGTTTGTTTTATTCACCCGTTTCTAAAATCACACTATTAAAACTATTAGGTTTAATCTTAGTACTACTTGGGATGCTAGCAGCAGTTGTTTTAGGAAACAAAAATGGATCTAAAACGGGTACTAATCAAAACGGAACACAGATTTTCTGGCAATTACTTGGAATATTTGCAGGATTAGTAATCGGCTTTCAAACTGCCATTAACGGCCGACTTGGAACAGTTTTACATTCACCAATTAAAGCTACTTTTGTCGCTTTTTTGATTGGTGCAATTGTTCTTACTATTGTTACTTTATTATTAGGTACACCAATGAGAACTCGTTTTCATGCTATCAATCACGGTATCAAAAAAGGCGAGTGGTGGATTTTAATTGGAGGTATTTGCGGTAGTTTGTATGTCTTCTTTGCGGCTTGGTTAGTCCCACTTATCGGTACTGGCTCAGTTATTGTAATCGCACTATTTGGACAATTGTTTTTCAGTGCAATTATCGATCAATTAGGGATGTTTTATTCTGTCAAACGAAGCCTGAACTTATTTAAAGTCATTGGTTTAGTTGTGATGTTAGTCGGTATCATTATTATTCGTTTCATTGCATAACAAAAAATTAAGAATTCTGATAGGAGAAAATATCATGAAATTTATTATTATAGGAGCCTACGGTAAATCTGGGCGTGAATTAGTTTCAGCAGCTGAAAAGAATGGTCACGAGGTTCTTGCAGTTGCCCATAAAAAACATGACGACATTCAATTTAAAAACGTATTAATTAAAAGTAGTATCGATTTAACGAAAGAAGATATAGCAGGATATGATATTATCATTGATGCCATTAGTGCCTGGACACCAGAGACTTTTCCTATTCATACACAGACGGCTATTCATATTGCCCATTTAATTAAGGGAACAAAAACACGTTATATCAAAATTGGTGGGGCCGGCACGATGTATATCGATTCTGAACATACAAGAATGTTACGTGACTGGTCTGATTATCCCAAGGCCAATTTACCATTAGCCGATGCATTAATTAATAATCTAAATTGTATTCGTTCATATTCCGATATTGCATGGACATACGTAACACCTGCATTTAATTATGATCCTGAGGGCATTTATACTGGTCAATATCGAATTAATGAGGAAGATATGGAATTAGCTAATCTATTGAAATCTCAAATTAGCTATAAAGATATGGCAAAGGCCATTATTGATCTAGCAGAGCAACAACGCTATATCCGTCAAAGAATTATCGTTTTCAACTAGGAGAAAAAATTATGGTAAAAATTTTAATTACAGGATCTTCAACCGGCTTAGGCGCACTTGCAGCTATGGATCTTTTGGCCCAACATAACGATGTTGTCTTACACGCGCGAAATCAGGAGCGAGCTGAAGCTGCCTTGAAGAGAAATCCAATGGCATCCGGTGTACTTATCGGTGACCTGTCCAAGTTATCTGATATTCGATCAATTGCTCAACAAGCTAATCAAATAGACTCTTTCGATGTCGTTATACATAATGCCGGAGTTAATAGTTCCAATTCTATGTTAACTAGTACCGTAAATATCATGGCACCATATATGCTAACTGGTCTCATGAATCGTCCCAAACGATTGATTTATGTTTCGTCTGGTATGCATCGAGGTGCATCCTTAGATATCGAAAATTTGGAATCAACTGTTGACTACTCCGGTTCAAAACTGGCTTTGTTGATGCTGATGAAATACGTTTCTAATCGCTGGACTAATACAATAGTAAATGCTGTCGATCCCGGATGGGTTCCAACTAGAATGGGCGGTTCTGCAGCTAATGATGATTTAAAACAAGGTTATTCATCACAAGTTTGGTTGGCAACTGGGAATGATTCCCAGGCATTAAAGACAGGAAATTACTACTATCACAAAAGTCTATCACGTTATGATCAGCGAGTAGACAATCAGTCACTTCAAAGAGAATTAATACAAAAACTAGAAACATTGACTGACGTTAAATTTTAATTAATAAAGCACAATGTATGCTTAACATTAAATTTCTCTCTTGAAAGGAACAAATATTATCGAAAATTCACTACAAACGAGAATTATTGGTTTAGTTTCAGGACTGTTACTAAGTGCTTTAGGTAATGGCCTTAGTATTTCTGCAAATATGGGGAGTGGTCTATGGACTGCATCAGCAGTTAATCTTAGCAAATTGTTAGGCTGGAATACAGGGTTATTTCTATTTATTGTTGGTTTCATTAATGCCGTTACTAATCAATTCTTAATTAGAAGAATAGACGGTAAAAGAATGTTTGGAGAAGTATTGTATGTAATGTTTTTCAGTTATTTCGTAAATATTTTTACTAATCTATTAAATAACTTGGGTGTTCCAAATTTTCCTATCTTCACTCGAACAATTTTATCTTGCTTTGGAATCATTATTTTTTGTATTGCAATTTCACTTTACCAACGAGCTAATATTCTGATGCATCCTAATGATGATACTACTAATATTTTAAGATTTATGTATTTGAATGGTAATTCGACAGCAGCACAGTTGATTGACTTTATACCACCGATTGTCATAATCGTTGTATCCAGTATAGTTACTCAAAAAATCTATTCTGTTAACATAGCAACCATCTTTTCACTTTTCTTTAATGGTGTAATTATTAGTAAAGCAGATAAGTGGATTTGGCCAACTTTAAAACATAACTTTAAGAGGTAATGATTCTTCCAGATAACCTTGACTTCGAGTATTATTAATTTTGTGTTATATCCATATAAATGACTGGAGTATACAAATGATAAAAAAGGACATTTATGAAAATATTCAAAATGCTGAATCTATGTATGATCAATTACCTTTTAAATTTATTATTGGAAACAAGATTTTTTCAAAAGAAGACTTAGCCGACTGGCAATATAGAGAATACAAAAAGACAGCTATATTATTGAATAAGCTGTTTAATGCTGATTTAGATCCAAACTTGTCATATTTAGATTTAAAGAAATCCGTAATAACTTTTAAAATGGCTATTGGCCAAGAAACGTTATCTAGACGTCTTTTGGGACAATTGAAATTGGGAAATTTGGCTACGGTTGTAGGTACAAAGACTGCTTTTCAACGACGAAAAGTCTCTATTGCTGACATTTATTTGAATACCGATATTGATGCACAATTTTTCATTGATACCTTTAATCAAATGATGATGGCAAATAGTGAGGAGAACCAATTTTATAACTTTAAGGCTAATCCTAATCATTTCTACAGCAGTGGTTCAGATACTAGTCAAACGGTCATTGAAATGACTGGTGGCACTCGAATTGCAAATAAATTTACTCTCGTTTACGGGGATGAATCAGGACTAAAGACTAATCCTAATCCTGATTTTCAATTTGAGTCTGCGGGAACTGGAAAAAATGATTCCGGACTTGTAATTGGTGGTGTCAGACACTTAATGACATCTAGCAATGGTGTTTTTCATGCAAGATTACAAGTTGAATTTCCGGCATCAATGCCAAATTATTTCATTAACCAACATGCAATTCACTTATTGGTTGAATTTAGTCATTGGTTAACTGATATTGAAATGAAACATCATTCTTAGTTGTATTATCATATTTAATGACACTAAGTAATTCAGGAGGATTTTAAATGCAAGTATACAGTTTCACTTCCCAAAAACAAGCCGGTTTAGAAGATCTAAAAATACATGAATCGACAATCCCTAGTCCAAAGCCCAACGAGGTTTTAATTAAGGTGGATAGTATTGGTTTGAATCCAGTCGATTATAAATTGATTGAATCACCATCACCTGACTTTGACTATCCGCATATTTTTGGTCTAGATGCAGCTGGTACAGTGGTATCCGTTGGTAAAGATGTTACAGACTTTACCGTCGGTAAGCGTGTTTCAGGACACAACAACTTGGCAAATAATGGCGTTTTTGCTGAATACGCAGTCTATCCTGAATATTGTTTAGCCAAAATTCCTGATAAGATTTCTTTTGAGCAAGCTGCGGCTATGTTGTGTGGAGCTATGACTGCATATCAAGCAATTTTCCGGAAAATGAATTTAACTGGTAAGAAAAATGTTTTGATTCATGCTGGTGCGGGTGGCGTTGGCTTGATTGCAATTCAGTTGGCAAAGCTAATGGGACTAATCGTAATTACTACCGTTTCAACATCTAAAACAGAGTTTGTTAAGCCTTTTCATCCCGATAAGATAATTGATTACAAAAAAGAAGATGTAACTGCCGAGGTTATGAAGTATACCAAAGGAGTGGGTGTCGATCTGATTTTGAACACAGTCAGTGGTGAAGCAAAAGCGGATATTGAAGAACGATTAGCTTATAACGGACAATTAGTTTGGATCAATGAGGCCCCAGAATCTATCGATCAGAATTTTCTTGCTCAACGAGGCATTACTATTAGTGCTTTGAATCTAGGTGGGGCACATAGAAGTAACAGTTACTCTCAAAAAAGAGATTTAGGAGTTATGGCCGCTGAATTATTGAACTTAGTCGCACAAGAAAAATTGAATCCTTGTATTACTGAGATTTTGCCGTTCAATCAATTAGTTAATGGACTGGAAAAACTATATCATCACGATACGGTTGGAAAGATTGTTGTTAAGGTTTCAAAATAATATTTACGTTGAATTTTTTGTAATGAGACAATTTGATTTTAAACAACTTATTTTAATTAATGTTATGTAACCTTGGATGATATTCATTTACAAATATAGCAAAACAGGATTCAGTATTGTGAAATTTCCAATACTGAATCCTGTTTTATTTAAAAAATTTATAAGAAATATTACAACCAAGTTATATTGAAACATCGAGTATGCCTCTTTTTTACAATACAATTAAACGGTTAGAATTAAGTCCCCATCAACAACATTGTCATCGATATGAGATTTCTCTACGTTTTTATCTGTATCTGTAATAAGTATAGGAGTGACGGTATCATAACCAGCATTTTTAATTTCATCAAGATCGACAGTCATTATTAATTGACCTTTAGTCACTTTATCACCTAATTTTATTTTTGGATAAAAATACCTTCCCTTTAACTCAACTGTATCTATACCGATGTGAATCAATACCTCTGTGCCATTATTTGATTTCAATCCAATAGCATGATTAGTAGGGAACAGTGCAGTTATTTTACCATCAAACGGAGCGTATATTTGGTTATCTGTTGGCTCAATTGCCACACCATCACCTAATATCTTTTGAGAAAATACATCATCTTTTATTGATGATAGTGAGATTACTTTACCAGCAATAGGTGTCAAAATACTTTCAGTTGTAGCATCTATTGATAAGATGTTTTCGGAATTTTTAAATGAACTATCTGATGCTGTTTTTTCGAAACGTTTGAATAATACTATTGTCGCAAAGGATGTTACGACCATTGTAATAGCAAGGGAAATAATTATTTGATAGAAATAATTCATTGTATTATCACCAATGTACATCATGACAGCTGGCAATCCTGAAGAGCCTGTTGCAAATCTTCTAGTGGCAGTAATACCTGCAAAAATACCACCACAGGCACCACCAATAGCTCCTGCTATTAGAGGATATTTCTTAGGAAAGTTTAGCCCATACATTGCAGGTTCAGATACTCCCATTAAAGCAGTGACACCAGTTGAAGTACCAATTTGTTTGGTTTTATTATCTTTTGACATTAAACCAACTATTAATGCGGCAGTTCCTTGACCAATATTCGCTAATAAAACTCCGGGTCCAAAGACTGAATCGTAACCCATTTGAGATAATTGAATAAATCCAATTGGAGCTAAACTGTGATGTAGTCCAAAGACAACTAAAATTGAGTAAACACCGCCCAAAATAAATGGAGGAGCCCAACTAGCATTCTTACTTAACCATGTAAAGACAGATGTTAAGGCTGATCCAACGAAGTCTCCTAATGGGCCGACAATAGATAGGGCTAAAATACCCATAATAATGAATAAGATCATAGGTGCAAATACAATTCTTATAGAGTTCGGAATAACTCGGTTTAGAAAGCGTTCGATGGGTGCTTGAAGCAAGATAACTAAGATAACAGGAATAACAGTTCCTGTATACTTGACAGCATATAACGGAATCATACCAAATAAGTGAATTGCCTTACCTGAATCTACCAACGTTGCCCATGTTGGATGAACCATGATTGCCGCTACCGCGACTGCTAAAAACGGATTAGTTTTTAACTTTTGTGCAGTAGTAAAAGCAAGCAGTATAGGTAGGAAGGCAAATGTTCCATCACCAATCATATTTAAAATAATATAACTTTGACTAGTTTGTGCAATTAGATTGAAAGTAACTAATACCGCTAATAAGGCCTTTACCATACCTGCTCCTGCAAGTGCCGGTATTATAGGAGAGAAAATACTAGAAATGAAATCTGCTACTAAATCAAACTTGTTTTTAGGCTTTTCTGTAATGTCTTTTTCCTGGAACATTTTTTCAGTAGAGGAGTTACTCTGAGTTTTGAGATAATCTTCCACTGCATCATAAACTTCTGCTACTTGCATACCAATAATTACTTGAAATTGACCACCACTGACGACCACTTTTAATACATCTTTATTTTTTGATATCTCATCTTGATTGGCCAAATCATTATCTTTTAATTTGAATCTGAGTCTTGTCTGACAATGATGCAATGAATCGATATTTTTTGATCCACCAACATTATCAACAATAATTTTCGCTAACTGACGATAATCTGAACTCATAAAATCACCTCATAAATTTGTTTCACCGGTGTACGTTTATTAGATTAAGGTCATTTTCAAAAACTTACAAGCGCTTTCAACTATGTTGGAACGACGTTCCGAACTTTATTCAATTTTGATGCCAAACATGAAATAGGATGACAGTTTATTCTGTCTCAAAGTTGTTAAACTTAATCTAAAAGAACAGAAAGGTGTTTTGAAGATGAGTGAAGAAAATATTTTTCCTAAAAATTTTCTATGGGGAGGATCAACATCAGCCAATCAAATAGAAGGTGCATGGGAAGAAGATGGAAAAGGCGTGTCCGTTGCCGACGTACAGTTATTTAGAAATCCCCAAACGATTTCCGAATTAAATAATGTTAAAGGAAACACTGATACTACTGAAGAAATGATTCAGGATGCCTTAAAAAGCAAAAATGATAAAGATTATCCAAAACGACATGGTATTGATTTTTACCACCACTATAAAGAAGATATAGCTTTATTCGCAGAAATGGGATTTAAAGCATATCGTTTTTCAATTGCTTGGAGTAGAGTATTTCCAAATGGGGATGAATTATATCCCAATAAAAAAGGATTGGAGTTCTATAAGAATGTAGTTAGAGAATGTCAGAAATATCGTATAGAACCAATTATTACTTTATCCCATTACGAAATACCATTAAATTTATGCACTAAATACAATGGTTGGTTAGATAGAAGAACAGTTGGTTTCTTTATGAATTATGTACATGCTGTTATTGATGAATTAGGAGATCAAGTTCATTATTGGTTAACGTTTAATGAAATAGACAGTATTCTCAGACATCCCTTTATGACTGGAGGATTAATTGAAAGCCGATTTACAAAAGAAGAATTTCCTAATGTGCTATACCAAGCAATGCACCATCAATTAGTCGCAAGTGCCTTAGCCACAAAATATATTCATGAGAAAAATCCAAAATCAAAGGTTGGTTGCATGACTACAAAATTAACCTATTATCCTTATTCAAGTAAACCAAGTGATGTCTTAGCAACTAAAGAAAAAATGAGACAAGTATATGCCTTTGCTGACATTCAAGTTTTTGGAGAATATCCTTCATATCTTCTTTCAAAATTTAAAAACGAGAATATTGAGATTAAGATGTCATCAGATGATTTAAAGGTTCTGAAAAGCAATACTGTTGATTTTGTTTCATTCAGTTATTATCAAACATCTTGTGTCGCTTCTGATGAGTCTAATTTAGAGTTAACTAGTGGTAATACTACTATCGGAGTAAAAAATCCTTATCTTCCATCTAGCGAATGGGGTTGGCAAATTGATCCTACGGGATTAAGAATTTCCTTAATTGATTTATATGATAGATATAGAAAGCCATTGATGATTGTAGAAAATGGTCTTGGGGCCAAAGATACTTTAAATGAAGATCATTCGGTACATGACGATTATCGAATTAGTTATTTGAAAGCTCATATTAAGGCAATGTATGAAGCAATTCATGATGATGGGGTAGAACTACTGGGATATACTCCATGGGGACCAATTGATTTATTATCAAATTCGACTATTCAGATGTCAAAAAGATATGGCTTTATTTATGTAGATTTAAACGATGATGGTTCAGGTTCTTATAAGCGCTATAAGAAAGATTCCTTCAACTGGTATAAAGATGTGATTAAATCTAACGGTTCCTCTATACTTAATTGATAAATAACAATTTAGTGAGGTGTTCACATGTCATTAATACAAGAATTAGAAGAAATTTCAGTTACCGAAATAAATGCTAAGAAATATATTGCTGAATTTCTTTTAAAGGAAAAGGAACATATCAACAAATATTCAATGCAACAAATAGCAGATCAAACCTTTACTTCCAAATCTACATTATTTCGATTCGCCCAGAATCTCAACTATTCTGGGTGGAAAGAATTTATGCAAACCTTTTTAAAAGAAATAGATTACATTAATAAACACTATTCCAACATTGATCCAAACCTACCATTTTTAGCAGGGGAGTCTTCTCAATCTATTGTCGAAAAATTAACTGAAATTCAAATCGAAAGTATCAGAAATACAGCTGATCTGATTGATTATGAAATGTTAAACCTTGCAGTTGATAGAATTCTAAATGCATCAAGGAATATAGTTTTATTCGGAATCAGTCCCAACAATTTAATGGGACAATTATTACGAAGAAAACTAAATAGCATAGGTATTATCTTAACGATTGCCAACACTGATGAAAACGGGATGTTAGCTTCAGGCTTAAATAAAGGCGATTGTGCAATATTGGTATCCTATTCTGGAAATAATAAAAGTCGAGAACCAATGCGTTTTCTAGAACTTCTTAAAAAAAATCATGTTAATTTGATTGCAATTACTAGTGCTGAAAATAATTATTTAAGAGAGAATGTTGATTGTTGTTTAACCATTTCTTCACGCGAAAAGTTATACAGTAAAATCGGTAACTTTACTACTGAGGAATCCATTCTACATATTTTCAACTTAATATACGCCTGCTTATTTTCAAGAAACTTTATACATAATTATAATTATAAAGTGAAGAATTCGGAGAACTTTGAATATAGAAGAAACGCATCCTTATTTGATATTCAGGAAAAGCGAGACTGATTTTCCATCTAGTTAATTACCACATTGAATCAGAAATATTAAACTGTCGCCTTTCATTATTAATTCAACTTCAATACTTTCCTTAATTTAAGTATGAAATCATCCACGTTTCTTCCAGGCATCTTAGTAGTCAAGATACCGTAGGGCACATGTATATCCGTCTTTAACGGAATAGAAACCAAATTAGGGTGGATACTCTTCCATGGTGTAACAGTAATCAATGGAATATTCTCCTCAACGGCCTGATTAAAAGTATTCATATCATAACGTCCCGAAGTTTCCACGATATGAATTTGAGGATAGTCTTTACTTATAATTCTTCTCAACTGATCATTGGTATCACTGATTCCCATTGGCACACTCAATAACGATCCACCTTTGAGATCATCAAAAGATATTTCACTTAATTTTGCCAGTTTATTGTCACTACGCACGGCAATACCAAAATCATACTGGCCAAGTTGAACGGCTTTGAAAGATTGCTTTAAGGTCGTATTGTCAAAAGTTCCCACGATTAAATCACAACTTCGCCCTAGCATTGCATATTCACGGTTTTGAGAATGTAGATCTTCCTGTAACTGCACAATTCGGATTTGAAAATCTGACATTTGTGCAGTTATTTTTTTCCAAATATCCATAAATGGCTCAGCAGGGTGCAGGATAGACGTTCCAACGGTGATAATATTCTGTTCTGAAAATGAAGATTTTCTAGTTTGATCGATTGCAGTATCTAATAAACCCAAAATTTGTTTGACATAAGGTAGAAAGGTCTGGCCCTCCGTCGTCAACTCTGTACCGGTGGCGGTTCGAACGAAAAGTTTTAAGTTCAATTCATCTTCAAGCCGATTGATTTGTTTCATAACAGCTGTTCCGGAGATGAAGCTTTGTTCTCCAGCCTTAGTAAAACTGCCATACTGGCTAACCTTAATAAAAGTTTGTAATTGTGTAATATCCATTGTCATATTCTCCTAACCTTTTTAGTATAAACCATTGGTTGATACTGCATCAATAGTTAGATTCTTCAAATTACCTAGAATCCGCCTATACTAGTATTTGTAATCAAGAACGAGTAACAACGAAAGGGAAGGAAATGTGAATGAATAAAAAATACAAGTATTTGATACGAACATTGTTGTTCGTAGGAATTTTATTAATAATCAGTTTTCGATATGGTCCCAAAGATACTCCTGATGTGGTTCAGGGAAGTTCAAATGTACAAACAAAGCAAATAAAAACTTCAGATATCGTTGGAGTATGGATCAATCATCATAATAAGGATATCCATCAGAAGATAACTTTTACCAAGAATCACCGTTGGCATGAGAATCAACATGGTGTTAAGAATATCTATTCTGGAACTTGGAAAATTGTTGGTAAAAGAACTATTAATCTTGCGCCTTACGGTGAAAAAATTGTTATCAATAAAAATAATAAACGACAGATGAATGTCGTTAGTTATCATCATATTTTAAACAAACAATAAAGTGGCAATCAGAAAGAAGCAATTGTAAATGAGACGATTTATTAATAAAGAGAATATTTATCATGGTTTGATCATGGGATTAGTTGTAATTCAATTATTGAGTTTAGTTTTATCAATCGATTTCACATTATTGGATTCTATAATTGCACTCAGTGTTTTAATCCTAGGTATTAAAAATCTCAGTCGTTCATTTCAAATTGCTACACTGATTTTCTTTATTGCCGGTATTTTGTTATTAAGTACGACCGGAATAACTATTCATAGTACAGGTTTGGCAATTAAATCAATGGTAAATATCGTTGTTTTACTTGTTATCATGCAACTATTTCTAATTCCAGTGACCGTTGGAAATTACCAAGCAGCTGTTGAAGAATTTATGCAAAAACACGTTCATGGTCCCAAGGCAACATACACATTTGTCATGTTAGTTACACATCTATTATCCAGTATTCTCTCTATGGGTACAGTTGCTATTGTCCTTTCAATCCTAGGTGACAGTATCAAACGCCAGGTAAAAGATTCAGCACGTTTTTCAGCAACTTCTGTAACTCGTGCCTTTACATTAGGAACCTTATGGGCTCCAGGTGCAGCAACAATTTTCTTGATCAGTACAGTAACTGGAGTTGGTTGGTCTAAATTATTTATTCCTTGTTTACTTTTAGGAATTGTTGGTTTGATTTTAGCTTATGTAATGGAACGTAATCAATCATACATGAAAGAAAAGCCCAGTGAATCTACTATTGTGTCTCAAACAAAACTTGTCGACCATGCATCATTAGTTAGTCTGGTTCTAGCAGTTGTCGCATTATTAACACTCAGTTTTATTTTTATGGAAGTTAAAGTTGCTAGTTCAATGGACTCAGTCACATTGGCAGGGCTCTTGACGGTTATCATTTGGATCATCCTACTTAGTCAGAGGCATTCACAAAATAACTTGAGATTTAAATCATCTTTAAAAAAAGCTGCTGTTTCTTATTGGCACCACGGAATTGGTAGCGGAGCTGCACTTGCACCATTCTTTGTTGGAATTGGAACATTTACATATGGATTTCAGCATTCATCAGTAATCATTAAATTGACATCTGTTTTGTCACCAGTCTTTGCTCGATTTGGTTGGTTACTGGTTGTTCTAATTCCAATCATTGTTGTTATCGTTTCATTGATTGGAATTCATCCATTAGCATCAGTTGCACTTATCGGAAAAGTTATTATGGCAATGCATCTCACACTATCACCATTATTAATAGCTTTAAGTTTAAATATTGGAAGTGTGGCAGCCTATATGCTATCTCCGTTTGCTGGAATCGTAATGATCGTAGCAACGATTTTAAACGTCAAGCCGACCCAGGTATCAATTCGTTGGAATTGGAAGTTTTGTCTCGCATTTATGGTAGTAGATTTAGTTTTTGCATCTGTTTTAAGTTTCATATTTTAAATAAAAATTAGGAGGACATTAAATATGTCAGTAGAAAATAAAGTAGTAGTAATCACAGGAGCATCATCAGGTATCGGAGAAGCAACTGCTAAGTTATTAGCAAGTAATGGAGCAGCCGTTGTCTTAGGAGCTAGACGTGAAGAACGTTTGCAAGAAATCAGTCAAGAAATTATCAATAACGGTGGTAAAGCTGCCTATCGAGTAACCGATGTTACAGATCCAGAAGATTTAAAACAATTAGTATCTTTAGCAAAAGAAAAGTTTGGAGCTATTGATGTAATTTACAACAATGCCGGAATCATGCCCACATCACCAATCAGTGCTCTCAAGGTTAACGAATGGAACGCTATGATCGATGTTAATTTGAAAGGGGTTCTAAATGGTGTCGCTGCCGTAATGCCCGACTTCACTAGTCAAAAACATGGTCAAATCATTACCACATCATCAGTTGCCGGCTTGAAGAGTTTCATCGGTTCCGGTGTCTATGGAGCAACTAAATTTGCGGTTAGAAACTTAATGGAAGTAATTCGTATGGAAAGTGCACAAGAAAAGACCAATATTAGAACAGCCACAATTTATCCAGCTGCTATTAACACCGAACTATTGCAACACATTACCGATAAAAATGCTAAACAAGGTATGGATAAGCTTTATCAATCAGTTGGAATTACACCGGATGCAATTGCAAGAGTAGTTAACTTTGCGATTGATCAACCAGAAGATGTTAACGTCAACGAATTTACTGTTTACCCAACAAAACAAGGATAGGAGTTACTTATGAAAAAAATTATTTTATTAGGAGCTACAAGCAACATTTCTAAATATTTAATCCCCATGCTCTTAGAAAAGACTGACGTGGAAATCACCTTATTTGCTCGTAGAGCACAGCAACGATTAACTGAATTTAACAAGAATCAAAGAATTACCATTGTTGACGGTAATTGGAACAATTTAAGTGATTTGAACCAAGCCATTAAAGGACAGGATATTGTCTATATGGCTACAGGACATTTTACCGATGCCAACAAAAACGTCGTACAAGCTATGAAAAATAATAATGTAAAACGTTTGATCGTCGCTGGTGGTCTAGGAATTTATGATGAAGTAGCCGGAAAGTTTGGACAATGGAACGCACGAATGATGGGCGACTACACGGAAATAAAGAGATCTGCAGCTGTGATTGATAACAGTGGTTTGGATTATACATTTTTAAGAATGAGTTGGCTTTATAACCAAGATAACAATTATAAATATGAAGTCATCCCTCAAGGTCAACCGATGAAGGGAACTCAAGTTACTAGACAAGCGGTTGCCAAGTTAATCACTGATATTGTGATTGATCCAGAACTCTACAAGGCCCAAAGTATCGGCGTCGTTGAGCCAAATACTGAATGGGACAAACCATCATTTTATTAAAGAGGAGGACTCTATGGAAATAAACGTTAAATTAGACCAAGGTTATATCCCCGATAAATATAGTAAGTTTTCTGATATAAAACAAAACGATCAACCAATAGTTTCATTTCCGATTCATTTAGAGAAAATACCTAAGGGTACAAAATCCTTGGCTGTCTCTTTGATTGACTATGATGCCGTCCCAAGGACTGGTTTCCCTTTCATTCACTGGTTGGCTGCTGATATACCAGTGACAAATGATATTCCAGAAGATTTTAGTCGAAACTTCAAGGGACCACAAGGTAAGAATGCTTGGTTTTCCAGGTTTTATGATTTCCATGATGACTACGTAATTAATCATTATGCGGGACCAGTTCCACCAGACAAGCCACATATCTATACACTCACGGTCTACGCATTAAATAGTGCCACACATCTAAACAACGGATTTTTTTACAATGATTTTCGTAACAGTTTAAAAAATAAAATTATTGATCAAGTAGAGATTGGCTTAAAGGCTAGAAATTAAGGAGCAAATATGATGAGTAATAACGAAGATGCAGTTAAACAAGGTTTGTTTGCAATTGGCGACAAAAACCTTAAATTTCAAAAGTACTTTACAGGACAAACATTTCATAATTCTTTGGTAAAAGATCCTAATGTTAACGTCACTGTCAGCAACGTTAGTTTTGAACCAGGCTCTCGCAACAACTGGCATATTCACCACAATGGTTATCAAATCTTATTAGTAACCGGCGGTGAGGGTTGGTACCAAGAAGAAGGTAAAAAGGCTCGTTTACTAAAACCTGGTGATGTTGTTGTCACGCTTGATGGCATTAAACATTGGCACGGTGCTACAAAGGACAGCTGGTTCAGCCATATTGCCATAACTGCAGGTACACCGATTTGGGAAGAACCAGTATCAGATGCAGAATACAATCAACTTTCAAAGGAGCAAGATAATGACTAAAGTAACAATTTCTATAGATGGAAATAAATTAGACGCTGATTTTAACAATAGTGATACCGCAAAAGCTTTACTTGAAAAATTTCCATTAAAAGTAACTATGATGAATCTCTATTCACGAGAAATGACATATCGTTTTTCCGAATCCTTGCCAGCCAAGAAGGCTAAGACTAGTGGTTATTAAGTCGGTGATATCGGTTATTGGAAACCTCGCCATAGTTTTGTGATTTTTTACAAACAAACCGGTGAAGTAATTGGTGATTTACAGATAGTAGGTCACATAAATTCGGATGTGTCTTTATTAAACACCGTCGGTGATACGGAGGTTACATTTAATTAAAAACAGGAGATAAAATCTATGAACGATTTTAATGGAAAAGTAGTTATCGTAACAGGAGCTAGAACAGGAATTGGATTGAGTGCTGCAACATTATTTGCTAAAGCTGGTGCTTCTGTGGTCCTAGTTGGAAGACATGAACCTAAAGCTGAAGCGGATAATTTAGTACAACAGGGATATAAGGCTGCATCTTTTGAAGCAGATGTATCTCAAGAAGCAGACGTTAAAGCGATGGTAGATTTCACCGTCAAAAAGTTTGGTCACCTAGATTTTGCCTACAATAATGCTGGTATTCAAAGTCCTGTTACTAAAACAGAAGATCTTTCATTGGAAGAATATGACAACGTTTTGAATATCAATTTAAAAGGAATCTTTCTCTCAATGAAATATGAATTAAAGCGAATGAGCAAGCAAAAGACTAAAGGATCAATTGTTAATTGTTCTTCAATGGGTGGACTTGTTGGAATTGCTGGTCGTACTGCTTATCATGCTTCAAAGCACGGTGTACTAGGTTTAACAAAGAGTAGTGCTCTTGAATATGCCAAAGATGGTATCAGAATCAATGCTGTTTGTCCTGGCATTATTGAAACTCCAATGGTTGCAAGAATGGACAAGGCAGAGAAATCCGAAATGGATGATTTGATAAGAGAAATTCCTATTGGGCGTCTTGCACAGCCTGAAGAGGTTGCAAATGTTGTATTATTTCTGTGCAGTGACGCGGCTAGTTATATGGTGGGACAAGCAATTCCTGTTGATGGTGGTTACACAATACATTAGGTTAAGGATGATGATATGAAAAAAATATTAATATTAGGAGCAAATGGAAAAATTGCTCGAATTGTTGAACAAAGATTACTAAATAATAAAAACTTTGAATTAACTCTACTATTGAGAAACTCTAACAGATTGAAACAGTTGGAATCTGCCAATAATATGACCATCGTAGATGGAAGCGTTAGTGATACGAAACTTCTAAAATCTCTCATGAAGGGAATGGATATTGTCTACGCTAACCTCAACGGAAGTATGGAGCAGTGGGCAAAGAACATCGTCGAATCAATGGAGACTTCAGATGTAAAAGATTTAATCTGGATAACTGGATCTGGCCTTTATCATGAAGTTCCTGATCCATTCGGGTCATGGGTTGAAAATTACGTTGGTCACGAATCTAAAGAAGACACGAGAAGAGCAGCAAGCATTATCGAAAGTAGTGATTTAAACTATACGATTATTCGTGCAGCTTATATGACAAATGACAGAGAAATTGATTATGAACTAACCAAAAAAGGCGATCAATTTAAAGGAACGATGATTTCTAGAGCAAGTATTGCCGATTTTGTTATAAAAATTATAAAGGATCCAGAGAAATACTCTAATGAAAGCTTTGGAATCAGTAAACCTGGAACAGATGATATGTTAAATAAAATTCGAGAAATAGAACATGATATTTAAAAAGATATTATCTTTACAAAAGACTATTGATAATAAAGAAAGAGGATCTTAATGACAAAAAGAAAATTAGATATAACATTCATATTCGCAACCTTAGGTTTGATATTGATTTTCGCTGCATCAGCAAGCCCCATTCCAACGTATGTAAGAATGCAAGAGCAATTCAATATCTCAACTAGTACAATTTCTATGACTGCAGTTAGTTATTTTGTTGGTTGTATATTGGCACTATTAGTTTTTTCACGAATTTCAGATTTTGTTGGTCGAAAGAAAGTAGCTGTGTTTACGCTACTCTTATCTTTAACCGGCCTACTACTGCTTATTAATACTCGAAATGGGAATATGTTATTAATAGCAAGAGCTATCCAAGGCTTTAGTTGTGGAATAGGATCTAGCACACTTTCGGTATTAATTATTGAAAGTGGCTTGAATAAAAACGAAAACTTAGTTGCATCAATCACTGGTTCAGCGGTTTTACTCGGTCTCGCGATTGGAGGACTGATGGCTGGAATAGTTGCTCAAGTATTACCGGATAGTCGTAATTTGACTTACTTTATCTTAGGAACATTTTTGGTAATAACTACAATTGGAATACTATTTGGAGTTGAAACAACCGAATTAAAAAAGGGTGCATTGAAATCATTAAAGCCACAAATCAATTTACCTAAAAATACCTTTAGTATAATCATTCCAGCAGCGGGATGCTTTATAGCTACTTGGTCTTTTGGCGGATATTTTCAAGCATTCAGCGCAACTATCAGTAAGTCCGTCTTTAATCTAGACAGTCCACTTATTGCAGCAATTATCTTGGTTTCGTATATGGCTCCAAACATTATTGGTAGCAATCTAAGTAATAGATTTAAAACAGAAAAAGGCCAACTTATTGGAATTGTTGGCTTTGTTCTGGCAATTTGTTTGATGTATGTTGGTATCGAACTAGGTAATATGATATTTTATTTAGCTTTTGTCATTTTGGCTGGAACCATGCAAGGAGTCGCATACAGTAGTTCTTTGAATGCCTTATTGAAAAGAGTTATTAAATCTGAAAGTACAGGATTACTCTCAATTATCTATATGATCTCTTATGCTGGAGCGGGTTTGCCTAGTTTTATCGCTGGAAAAGTCAGCCATACTTTTAATTTTTATCAAATCACATTAGGGTATGTAATATTAGTGATTCTGGTAGGAATCGTAGTGGTGTTAAGTTTAAATAATGTTAGAAAAAAGACAATATAAAATTTTTGTTTAATAAAATATTTAACAAAAAATGCAGAGTGAAAAATATCGTTGGTGAGAACAATAATATACGTTCGTTCTTCAGATATTAAAAATATAAAGAATATAACCAAGTCTCTCAGATACATTTATTAGCTAGAGGACCAAAGGGTTGAGAAAACAATTTCTCATTCTTTTTTTATATAAACTTATTTTTACTTCAATAGTGTAAAAATTTGATTTAGATTGGCTGACTCTGGCAGATGGGTTTTTATCGAAAATGAGACCATTAATTACCTCAAAGGGAACTGGTAATTAATGGTCTCATTTTAAATTTTCACAATATATTTCTATACCTATTATTAATCTTGACAATTTTTCTGATACTTCTAAGTATCAAGTATGGTGAATTTACTTTGCCATATTATTCGGCCATTGTTGACGAATCTTATCGATCATTGGACTTAGGCGACTCTTTTGAGAAGTTAAATAAGTTGCATAATTTATCACTCTTGCACTTTCATCACTGATAGGAATAGCGATTCGATCATCATTTTCGTCCAAACTTTCCTTAAAGAAAGGATTAGTTTGAGATAGGTTAGTGGTGAAAAATGGAAAGCTGGAATGTTTAGTTATTTCAGTAAAAGAATTCCGGTCTTCTTGATACATAAATTGAGCATCGGGAATATAGTTCTGAATAATATTTTTCCATAAGCCAATATTATTCATTACAATGAAACTCATGTCTTTTAATTGCTCAAACGTGACAGTTTTTTGATTAGCCAAAAATGTAAATTTATCAAGATTTACTTGTAATCGTTCTTCGCCAATATATTGCGATTCAACTTTATCGGAAAGTATCTCCTGATCTGACAGAATAATATCAGCTTCATTATTAATCAAAAAAGGCTCAACTAGTTTATCAGGTATGATATCTCCAGTTATTTGAACTTGCTGACCAATGTTTTTTTTCAACTCATTTAGCATAATTATGGGTCCAGGAGAAGTTGATCCTAAAATAGTAAAGTGTTGACTCCGGTCAAAGTTTTTTATTCGGTTAACAGATGTTTCACTTGCATCTATTAATTTTTCCGCTTCTTTAGCAGCCATTTCTCCCGTTGGTGTCAATTTAATACGATTAGCTTTACGATCAAATAATTTAACGCCTATATCATCCTCTAATTTTTGCATACTTCGTGTTACAGATGGCTGTGTAACGTTAAGCTCCTCGGCGGTTTTGGTCAAAGTACCTGTCCGAGAGAATACGGCTAGTTCCTCCCATAAATAACTATCTATCATTTGAATGTCTCCCTCACTATGCGCTAAATGCATAGTAGCATGTTTATTCAGCATTTTTCAAACAATAAAACTCGGCTTATTATAGTGTCATTCAATCAGTCAGGCAAAGAAATTCATATGAACTGATTATTTAAGATTGTTTAAGTAAAGATTTAAAAAGTTATGGAGGATTATATTTATGAAAGTATTAGTTTTAGGAGCAGCAGGACAAATTGGTCAAATGGTAACTAATAATTTATTGGAACAAACAGATGATGACTTAGTATTGTATGGTCACAATGTATCACAACGTCTAAAGAATTTTAAATCATCACGGGTAACATTTGTTAATGGTGATTTTTTGGAATTTGATAAGGTTCGCACCGCTGCAGAAGGTGTAGATGCTGCATATTTAAGTTTTGTAGCTAAACCAGAAATTATTACCGGCGTTATTGATGCCTTAGATAAAGCGGATGTTAAGCGTTTTATCGCTGCTAATGTCCCTGATCTCTATCAAGAAGTCAGTGGACCATTTCAAACTTGGTATCGCCAAAACACTGGGCTTACATGGCAAACTGATCTCAAAAAATCTGCAGATTTAGTTGAAGCCAGCGATCTTGACTACGTCATTTTGCGTATTACTTGGCTTTACAACCAAGAAAATAATACTAAGATTCACATTTCTGAAAAGGGTGAACCATTAACAGAGGCCCAGGTCACACGTCAAGCAGTCGCACAGTTCGTAGTTGATCTCTTAACTAATAAGGCTGATTATCATCGTGCAAATCTTGGATTGGGTGAACCTAATACTCAATTCGAAAAACCAAGTTTTAAATAAATAAAAACCTGTGAGTGTCTAAAAGACATTCACAGGTTTATCTTTTGCAAAGATAAATTTCAAAAATTAGGAGTTTGTAATGAGTAAGAACAAAGAAAAGTTTGGTATTGTATTACCAATTATTTTATTAAGTTATTTCATGATCTTGTTGGACAATTCAATCATTTTCACCAGTACAGTGAAAATTGCTCAAGATCTAAATTTAAATTCTCAAACGTTAGCATGGGTAAGTAGTGCTTACACACTAACATTTGGTGGTTTTCAATTATTTGGTGGTCGTATTGGTGATGTTTTTGGTCGTAAGAAAGTCTTTATGATCGGCTTGATTTTATTTTCATTCGGTTCGTTGATGGTAGGATTATCGACAAATGCTATTATGATCATTTCAATGCGCGCATTCCAAGGCATTGGGTCAGCTATTTTGGCACCAACTACATTAGCTTTGCTGTTAGATACTTACCAAGGCACGATGCGGACTCGAGCAATTGCCGCTTATGGAGCAACTGCTGGTTTGGGAGCTAGTTTTGGTTTAGTTCTAGGTGGAGTTATTACCAGTGTCCTTTCGTGGAGATATGGATTTTTCCTAAACGTTCCCGTTGGTATTTTGATGTTTATTCTGACTATCTTTTTCGTACATGATAGTAAAACTGAAGGATCACGTCATTTGGATTTCACAGGAACATTATTATCAGTTATTGGTCTATCGGCTTTAGTTTATAGTATCGATGGTACATCTCACCAGATATTGTCTTTAGTAATTGCCATTATTGCTTTAATTATTTTTGTTTATGCTGAAAAGGTCATTAAAAATCCAATTATGCCCTTAAAGTTGTTTGCTGATAGAGAACGTAGTAGTGCTTATGTTGCTCGTTTCTTCTTTATTGGAGCCGCATTTGCATACTTCTTCGTTACTCCACAAGCCTTACAAAAGGTTTATGGTTTTACACCATTGATGGCCGGAATAGCTTTTCTTCCTGCCACTTTGCCACAATTTTTTAGTGCTTTACAAGTTTCAAGAATCTCAAGCAAGATTGGAAATGCTCGTTTAATTTTAGTTTCTATTATCTTTGGAATTGTTGGCGTTCTATTATCCGCCATTCTTGGACTAAACCAAGGTTATTGGTTAGCAGTGGGTATTCCTATGGTTCTTTTTGGTATTGGACAAGGACTAAGTTTGAGTCCTTTGACCGAAGCAGGTGTTGCAAATACTGATGCCGATATGGCTGGTGCTGCCTCTGGTGTTGTTAATACAATTCATCAGTTTGGACAATCTGTTGGTATGTCAGTTGTTGTAGCAATGACAAGTCATATTAATAATCCATCAACCAGTTACCATTATCAGCTGTTGATTATTTCTGTGATTTTTATTCTTAGTTTTGTCGCATCGCTTGGTATTCAAACCAAAAAGCACTAGAAATTTTTACCATGCGTTCTATGCATGCTTGCATGTTTAGATAGTAATTTTCATTATTCTAAATTGAACATATAATGAATTCATAAATTAAATACAGAGGAAATGTAAATAATGAATACAGTTAAATTAAACAACGGCATTGAAATGCCACAATTAGGATTTGGAGTATTTCAGGTTACAGACTTAAATCAATGTGAACAAGCAGTGGTTGATGCAATCGATTCAGGATATCGTTTGATTGATACCGCAGCAGCTTATCAAAATGAAGAGGCCGTTGGTCGCGCTATTAAACGCAGTGGTGTTGATAGAAAAGATCTTTTTGTGACATCAAAGCTTTGGGTTTCAGATGCCAATTATGAACGCGCTAAGAAAGGTATTGATCAATCACTAAGTAACTTAGGGTTAGATTATTTGGATCTTTACTTACTACATCAACCATATGGTGATGTGGGTGGTGCTTGGAAGGCTCTTGAAGAAGCCTATAAAGCAGGTAAGATTCGTGCAATCGGTGTTTCTAATTTCTATCCTGATCAATTGAAGAACTTAGAATTATCAAACGAGATTAAACCTGTGATCAATCAAATTGAAGTTAATCCTTGGAATCAACAAACTTCAGAAGTTGAATTTGCTCAAAATGAAGACATTCAAGTAGAAGCTTGGGCACCATTTGCCGAAGGTAAGCATGAAATCTTTAAAAATGAATCAATTGCTGAAATTGCTAATAAATATGGTAAATCAAATGGACAAGTTATCCTTAGATGGCTCTTACAAAGAGGTATCACGGTTATTCCTAAGTCTGTTCACAAGAATCGTATGGCAGAGAATATCGATGTTTTCGATTTTGAATTAACAGATGACGAAATGAACATCATGAATGGCTTAGATAAAGGTGAAAGTCAATTCTTTGATCACCGTGATCCCAAAGTCATTGAACAGATCTTTGGATCAGATTTGGCAGAGCTAAAATAACAATAAAGAAGGCAAATAATTATGACAGAAGCAACTTTTAAATTAAATAATGATGTAGAAATTCCAGAAATGGGTATTGGGACATTTAGAATGTCAATTGATGATGCAGAACAAGCTGTTGTCGATGCTTTGAATGCAAACTATCGTTTAATTGATACAGCTAATTCTTATATGAATGAAACTGGTGTTGGTCGCGGAATCAAACGTTCTGGAGTAGATCGTTCCGATATTTTTCTAAGCACAAAACTTTGGCCAACCTTGTATACATACAGATACTAACGCCGTGGACGATACTCTTAAACGTTTAGGTACAGATTATGTTGATTTGATGTTTTTGCACCAACCAGCCGGTGATTTTCTTGCTGGTTACCGTCAATTAGAGAAAGCTTATAAAGAGGGCAAAATTAAGGCAATCGGTATCTCTAATTTTCAAGGTAAAAAGCTTCAAGAATTATTAGACAATGCTGAAATCAAGCCTCAAGTTATTCAAGCTGAAGCACATCCATATTTTACTGAAGATGAAGTAAGAGCAACCTTGAAGCCTTTTGGAACAAGATTAATGGCCTGGTATCCACTTGGTCATGGTGATAAGAGTTTGATTAACGAGCCTATTTTTGCTGAATTAGGTAAGAAGTATGACAAATCCAGTGCTCAAATCATTTTACGTTGGCACACTCAAATGGGATTTGTTGTAATTCCAGGATCGACTAACCCAGAGCATATTAAAGATAATCATGATATCTTTGACTTTACTTTGACTGATGCCGAAATGGCTGATATTGCTAAAATTAAAAAGAATATTCGTTACTATATTCCCGATGATGTCAAAGTAGAAAAATATGCCACAATGAATTTAGATTTTAGCTCTGAAAAATAAAAAGTTTATATAATATGAGGAGAAACAACTATGACAAAAGTATTAATTTTAGGTGCAAATGGTCAAGTAGCAAGAATCGTTGAGAAAAGAATATTAAATGAACAAAAAGACGTTGAATTAACATTATTCTTGCGTAACAGTGGACGTCTCGATTCATTAAAAGATGAAAAAAATGTAACCATTATTGATGGCGATATTTCCAAATATGATGATGTTAATAATGCCATGAAGGGACAAGATATTGCTTATATTGCAACAGTCGACCATACAAGTGACAATGTAATTACCAAGAACGTTGTCAATGCAGCTAAAGAAAATAACGTTTCACGTGTTATTGAAACTAATATAATGGGTATTTATAATGAAATTCCTGGTGAATTTGGAAAATGGAGCTATGAACAAGTTAAGAGTGGGCTACCTGCCGCAATTAATTCTGACAAAATTC
>DXCM01000036.1 GCA_019116025.1 Candidatus Companilactobacillus pullicola
CATAATGCAGCAATGAATATTCTTGATAAAGGAATTAAGCAGTTACAAGAAACAGCTTAAAAATTGAATAATAGTTCGTTTGTCATACACGAACTTATTGGCTTTGGTAACTACGTGAATCGGGGACTGAGAAATTGGTCTAGTGAAGCGTCTATCTAAGCTAGGTAGCGTCATTCTTTCGATGAAAGTTTGCTCCGTTGCAGGTATGTCATTATTGGTATGCTAGGTTATAGAGTTCATGAAATGACATACTTTATGACCACAAAGTAGACACATCCTTTAATTTAATCGGGTTATAGAGTTCATGAAATGACATACTTTATGACCAATATAAGAGCCAAATTTCGATTGTTTCTCGGTTATAGAGTTCATGAAATGGCATACTTTATGACCTTTATTCCATATCAGTTTGAACTAAATTAAGGTTGTAAAGTGTATGAAATGGCATACTTTGTGACCGATGGTGCAGAACTATTGCCAACGGGCCGGTTGTAAAGTGTATGAAATAACATACCTTATGGCCTTATAATTAATCCTGAAGTTGAATATCTTGGATTATAAAATGTATGAAGTGGCTCAAATTGAATTTTGACAATTTCATAAAAGTATCTTATTCTGTTTGATGAGTAAGGATTTAATAACTAATTACAATTAGCTAAGACATTGATAAGGAGTATGGCTGGTTGTTAAAACCCGTTCAATGTGTGCTGTGTCAGAACACGTAGCTCCACGGGAGAAAGATTGGTCAATTGACTCAATCCTTTCGAATATTTTGTGTGCGCTTCGGCGCATTTTTTATTACATTTTTCTAGAAAGGAAAAGTTGAAATGCTTGCAAAAATAGTCTTTGAATTAACGGTTCTTATAGGAATTGTAACTGATCTTTTAGCACTCTTTTCAAATAAGATCCATAAACAGATTTTTGAATCGATGAAAGAAACGAAAGAACTTGAAGAATTGCTGAGCCCACGTGCGATTATGATTTTCTATAATATTCTTTCTGCAATTATATATATTGTTATGCTTTTTTATTACGAACACTTTGTAGGCTTTAGACTAGCTTTCGGCGTTGTTTTATTAGGAATCGTTGGTTCGTTAATTGATAACGCAACTTTATTTGCTAGCGATGACCATCCGATTATCACGAAAATGGGCTTCAAAGTTTTGACTAGAATTCTATCTTTAGTCGAATGCTTTATGCTAGTCATTATGGGATATGTTGGCTGGGTTAGATAATCAAACCATGAATTGCTAACAAAATTGTCAGTAATCACTGTTTAAACTATAATAACAGTATAAAATAGAGAAAAGAAAGTGTACGAAATGGCTCAAAGAAGACATTATCAGAAAAAGAAACATCATAATAAGTGGGTGTGGTTCATCCTTGTGCCAGCTTTAGCGGTGATTGTTGGTACAGGTTCTTACTTTGCAATTAGACTTTCGCACATTAATCGAGAATCATCAGCACAAGTAAAAAAAACATCGCACAAAGTCATAAAAGTTGGAACTAATACAATCGAAGATGACCAGCAAAATGATAATCAAAATCTTGACAGTAGCAGTTCCCAATCCTCAAGTTCGAGTAACTCTGCAAGTTCTCAAAGCTCGCAGAATAATAATCAACAAAGGATTCCAGATTTAAAGACAATGACGGCCTGCGGTTGCTTGTTGGCTGAGCCTAACTGGTTTAAGAGTAGCAACGTTTCATATAGTGCTAATGGTCAAACAGGTACTGTTCAAGATAATGCAGGTAATAAGGTTCAGGTTACTTGGAATAGTGTTGATGCGGTAACGATTACTGTAATTCCTGCTAATGGTAGTAGCCAGACAAGACAAATTCCACCGGTTGAACTATATAATGATTATTACAACACTCCTAATAAGCAAAACGAAGTTAATGGCTATGTAAATCGATTAAATTAAATGTTTTCAATATGTTTATATTATATTTTGAAGCTATGGTATTTTGGTAAAATTACGAAACATTAAATCAAAGGCTAAGCTTTTTATCCTGATGATTGCTAATTTTGATAATTTTTGCGAATATGTTATTTTTAAGGTGCATTTGCATCTTATTTTTTTGCACTCAGAAAGGAATTAATAATGTTTGGAAAACATTTTGAAAGAAAAAATGAAGATAAGCCCAAAGAAGATAGCCTTTATGATAAAGCATTTGACTACCTATGGGATAATGGGCCTCAGCTCTTGAAAAAAGGTATCGGGATTATCGGTAAAGCCTTTCTAGCAATCCTTGCAACTTTTGACCATGATGAATCTCGACCTATCACGGTTCAAAATAATGTTTCAACAGGGCCTGCTCCTGAAACATTTCACGAAATTGTTGGTCAAGCAGGAGAGGTGATGTTGTTTTCGTATTTGCTGAATATGACGCCTGATGATACCTTAACGGCCGTCTCATCAACACTTTATAATCCCTGTGGTGGCTTGAACAATGATCGAGCAGGTTATGATATATTATTCAATAATAGCGATAATATTCACACTAGAATCGAAGTAAAAAGCACTCATGGTAATCCAGAGAATGCTTTCAATTTCACTTCAAATGAATTGAAAGCTCTGAGAGAAGCTGAAAATGATCCGAACTTAAATTATCGTATCTATCGGTTATATTACGTTGACCCTCGTGGAGCTGATCTTGATAATTACACAACGCTGCATTTCGATGTTTACAACGAACAACAAATTGAAAGACTAATGGACTATCGAGATCCAATACTTGACGATGATACGGGATACAAATTAGACTTAACACGTGTTCCAGTCGGAGTACAGGAAGAATATCATTTCCCATTTGATCATAAAGATTAGTGAAAGGAACAAATAACTTGGATTTTGAAAAAGTAGATTATAACAAATTGATGCAATCAAATTATCTAGACATTAAAAAGAAGTTCATGCATGCTCCAATGGATTTGAAGTCTCGTTCGCATACTTTTAAGCCGTTTGACGCTCTGGAAGGGTATCATGAAGAGCTTAGACGAGTTGAAGAAGAGCACCTCAAACAGTACGAAAACGAATAGCAGTGTGTCTCATATTATCTATGAGGCACTTTTTGTTTCCAGGTTAATTGCATCCCACCGAAATACATCGAAACCGCCAAAATATCAAAGAAGAATACCCAAGCCTCAGCATCCGCTGCTCCATTTCTTCAAACCTAATCATACTAAATTTCTCATATCCTTCTTATTCCTATTCTTAACCAATCTTCAAAAAAATAAAGCCATTCTCCCGAATGACTACTTGCCCTTAATTGCCGAAATGATCTTGCTGATACTATCTAACCAATTAGGACCAAACTGAATGATGGCCAAGATAATCATCATGTGCATCCCAATCCCTTCTTTCTCAAAATGATAATGCTTACTTACTCAGAGCTAACAAATAATACGTATTTGCTGAAAGCAAAAGGTAATTTAAAAAGGATAAAATGATAACTGTGTATTTAAAAGCTTTGAAAATACATTATATTTCAGTGCTTTTTGAGTATAATAAAGACATAAGTCTATTTCCAAATAGCAAATAAAACAATTTAAAAGAAGTGGGGGATATTGATGAGGAAAGAAAAATTATCCAAACAAGAAATCAAAGATGCTTTGGATCTCTTGAACAATATCGTTGCAATCGAAGGCCTTAACAAATACGTTGAAGCGATAAATAAATTGGAGAAAAGGAATACAAATGCAAGTAACAACTGAAGATAAGCAATTTGCTGAAACGCTTGTTGCTAACGGAGCTCGATTGTTCGATAAAAATATCCCACCACATAAGGTTCTTGGCGTTTGGTTAAGCGGTTCTAAACTTAACGGGCTATCAACAGATGAATCAGATACTGATTTGATCATCGTTGTTGAAGATACCCCACAAGAAATCATGACAGGGCAACCATTTATCGAAACAAATCATGGTTAAAGATCAGAACACTCATTTTGATATTAAATTATATGGTGTTATGCAAACTTGGCGAATGATTCGTAAAGGCAACCCTAACTTTATTGAAACATTCATGGAACAACCGTTAGCAAAACTTGAAGGCGATCCGTTCATGATGAGCTTGACAACGGATAAAATGATGACAAACGTGTTGCATTATAACTTGCCACGATTCTTCAAGAGCTGTTTAGGCATGGCAAATAACGTACTTAAACGTAAAAATGCAACCATCAAAAATTATCTTCAAACGATCAAGAATTTGAAGTATGTGCAATATATGCTGGTCTTCCCCGGAGCTAGAAAGATTGACCCGAACATTGGTGATGGAGTAATCGGTGGCACATTGACGTTTAGAGACGTTAAAGAACGCCAAAACATTCCAGAATTCAGAAAATTTTTTGACGAACTTTTACCAAAAGTCATTAACAATCTAATAGCTGAGATTGAAGAACAAATTCCAAACAAGGTTGAGAACTCAGAAGAGCTAGACAAATTGTTCTATAACAAGGTGTCACAGGAATTGATTAAACCATATTAAGGCCAAAGAACAGTGTCAGTCTCGGCAAAGTAACAACAATTATAATACTAAAATTTAAGAAAGTAAGTGGAGGTCCTAATGGAAATCAGATTCATTATCGAGGGCATTAAGAGTTACATCAAAAACGAGATAAAAAGAAAGAGGAAACGAATGGAAGAAGAACGAAAAGAGACAACTGATTACATCAGTTCAAGTGATTGGCTTAAATTTGTTAAAGGATTAAAAAAGGTCGTTGAAACCAAGATAAAGGCTAACCCAGATGCCGAACAAATCATTATCGAAAGAGAAGAACTTGATCTATGTTGGCCAGAAATTCGAAATGACGAGAACCATCATCGTTATTTTGCAGAACTGGATACGGTCGCAACGTTATTAGATGCAGAAGTAAACATTCCAGTTGTTGCGGACTACCAAAATGGAGAAAAACTGATAGTCGATAAGGAAGGTGTAAGTCATTATGCGGCCCTTAAAAGTGAGCAAAAACGGCTTCGATTATTAGGCGTTCTTTTTATAATAATGGTTATTCTTCTTTACCTAAGCGTGCCTTTGATGTTTTATCATTTTGTAGGCGTCATAACATCAATTTTGTTTGCTTTTCTAGCTATCCAATTAAGTGCCAATATTGATAAAAACAAATTCAAGTTAGAAGAACTGAAAAAAATCGAAAAGACAATTGCACTGATTCGGCCGTCTCTTGAAGATGTTGCTAATTCAATGGATCCGATTGACGGATTAATGGGTTCACTCATCCTAGAAATGGCCCTCTCAAAAGATGAAAAGTAATAATTAAGCTGCCTGAATAGGTGGCTTTTTTGTTTTGAAGAAAAAATTAAAAAAATTCCAACAAATTTAGGAAATGTACTTGATTATCCATGCCGACTCAGCTACCATTGTAGCGATTTGAAAAAGAGATAAATAGAATGGAGGTGAGATGATATGTTAGCAGTAGCCAGTTGGATTGTAGGAACTGGATTTGCAATTATTGCGCTAGTAGTAGCCTTTATTGCGATGTTTTAGCTACTAATACCTATACCATACTCAGAAAGGGGGAGTTTTTGTTTAGAAACACAAATTATATTTTGCTGATGACAATCAATTAATTCTGGAATATAATAAAAGTGTAAAGAAAAAGAGTCCCATATTGGAGTACGGAACTCAAAGTAACACAGCTACTAAACAGTTGTTGCTTAGTTTTAAAATAATAAGATTTTAAACCGCCTTGATAGCCGCAAAACTGTTAGGCGGTTTTCTTTTACTTCCGTTAGAACTTAAGAAATTCTGCGATTTCGTGTAAGAAGCTTAGTAATGTTTCGATTTATGTTATAATAACCACTGTTCAGTAGAATTACAGATGCCTTTGGAATTTTTCCAAAGGCTTTTTTTGATTTTAAACGATTTAAAATAATAATTGAAAACGAGAAGCGAGATGGCGACGTCTCTAGTAAGACTAATAGTCTAGTAGTCTTTTTCAGCATGTCTGAGAAAGGCTATTTTTATGCTTGAAAAGCACATTTCAAACAAAAAA
>DXCM01000037.1 GCA_019116025.1 Candidatus Companilactobacillus pullicola
AAAGCACACTTAGATGAGATTGAAGTTTTGCCAACGATGGGGATGGAAAAGCCTTATCATTACCGCAACAAGGCCCAAGTACCAGTCAAAATGGTCCACGGTCAATTAGAAACCGGTTTTTATAAGCGGGGGAGCCACAATTTAGTATCAATTGAAGATTTCTATATCCAGGATCCAGAAATTGATAAAGCCATTGCGGTTGTTCGTGACTTATTACGGCAATACCACATTACGCCATATGATGAACAAACTGGTAAGGGCGTGATTCGCACAGTAATGGTTCGGCGAGGATATTACAGCCATGAAATGATGGTAGTCTTAGTCACGAATACGAAGCGGTTACCAATGGAAAAGCAAATCGTCGACGGGATCGTTGCCAGAGTGCCAGAAGTAAAAAGTATTGTGCAAAACATCAATGATAAGCGAACGAACCGCTTGCTTGGTGATAAGAATAAAACGTTATGGGGTGCTGATGAAATTCATGATCAGCTCCTTGGGATTGATTTTGCAATCTCACCACTGTCCTTCTACCAGGTTAATCCGCAACAGACTGAACGCCTTTACCAAACGGCCATTGATAATGCTGGCTTGGACGGCAATCAAACGGTCATCGATGCCTATTGTGGAATTGGCACGATCTCCCTGGCAGTAGCTAAGCACGCTAAGCAAGTTTATGGAGTAGAAATTGTTCCCGCCGCCATTGAAGACGCCAAACATAATGCTAAACGGAATGGTATTAAGAATGCCAAATTTGTTGTTGGTAAGGCGGAAGATCAATTTGCTAAGTGGCAAGCAGAAGGGCTCAAACCAGATGTTATTATCGTTGATCCACCACGGAAGGGGCTTGCTGAAAGTCTGATCGAAGCTACTGGTAAGATGGCACCAAAGAAAGTGATTTATGTTTCCTGTAATCCTGCTACCTTAGTTCGCGATATCAAGCGTTTTGCTGACCAAGGCTACCATGTAACAAAGCCAATCCAGCCAGTAGACCAGTTCCCACAGACGACGCATGTTGAATCTGTTACTGTCCTGGAACGTACATAAAAATAGCCGATAAACGCCGGCATGACGGCATTTATAGCTGATTGAAAGTGTACAAATTCTGATTTTGAAGATTGGGATTAGTACACTTTTCTATTTGGAGCTGGCAGATCGAGTGTTCAATGTCCTATTTCGATAGTGGTGTGTACGAATGTCCATTTTGGCAGGTCGTGTTGATTAGGGTAGTGAAAAGAGTTGGAACAGTTGATATGAGCGGAATTATGACAGATGAAGAAATGGTGGATTTTAGGTGAAACGATTGAGTTGATTAGTATAATACTACTCATTAAATATTAAATATTAGATTCAAAAATTATAAATTATCTGGACAGTAGTATACTCGAAATAGAATTTATGATGATTTTGAGGAAAAATTATGGAACTTGAAAAATATAAACTGTTAAAAAATAAAAGGATTGTAGAAATTTTAGATGGTGATGAAACATTAGGGGATTTTGAATCCCCTAATACTGACTCATATTTTGGACTTTCTAATTTGAAAATATCTATGCCAAGATTAAGTGGTCCTGAAATTTGTGATATAGCAAAAATGTTTGGCTCAACATTAGAATATGCGGGAATGAAGTCTAGGTGGCAATATATGTTTGATTTAATTGATTATGGCATTAAGTCGGGACGGATTGATAGTATACTTGCTTATCTGTTTGATGAGTCAAATTTTGTACGAGAAGCAAATGGATTAGATAAAGATGAGTTCGAAAGATACCGTAGTAAGTCAATTGAAAGTGCGCTGAATAGAATTAATACAATACTTCATTTTGGTGGAAATAAATTAATCATTAATGAAAAAAGGGTTCTTCTTGTTTCGATTAGTCCATCTACACCTGAAATTTCAGTTAATAATGTAAAAACCATTGATCGTGATTATATAAAATTGCTATCTGATAGGGCTATAGCAAATGTTGATAGTGGCAACTATGATAGTGCCTTGACTCAAGCGAGAACTATTTTGGAAGAAACGTTTGACTATGTGCTTGAAAAGCAAAATATTGAACCAAGTGATAAAGGCAATATAAATAAATTATATAAACAGGTTAAAGATGAATATAAAATGCATGAGAACAAAAATGCAGATAAAAGGATAAACCGCCTATTATCTGGATTGGAGAATATTGTTTCGGCAGTATCGGAAATGCGTAATAAAAATAGTGATTCTCATGGTGTTGGTGATAGAAGACTGACTATTGATAAGCATCATGCAAGATTATCTGTAAATTCAGCAACAACAATGGCGGATTTTATTTTATCGGTAGAAAAGAAAGCAAATGGTGAGGATGGCTACTAATTTGAACAATATGAAAAATATTAATATAGAAAGATGTAAAATTTATTTTCTTGCATTAGGATTTAGCTTAATAGAATATTCTATCCCAAAATGTCAATTTAAGTTAGAAAGAAAATAGTTGCTCATCAGTGACGTAAGACATGAATACTTCATATGGAGTTCGATAGCCTAGTGATTTACGGGGCAGGTTATTTCGCTTACTCATCAGTTAGGTTACCA
>DXCM01000038.1 GCA_019116025.1 Candidatus Companilactobacillus pullicola
ATTGGTTAAGAGCGTGTGAACGTTTGTTACCGAACACTGTTTTACGGCCTGTAATAATATCTTTTGCCATGGGACCGACCTCCTTTGGCTACATGTTTTTCTTTAAAATATCACCTGACTAATTTACCATAACCAAGAAATGAAATCAATAGACTAATTGTGTAATAATAGAGTTTAATATAGTTTATTTCTTTAATTCGAAATGTTGCTATGATAAAATTTTAATGTTTATTATAGCTTAGGTCCAAAGAATAGGAGGATCCAGAAATGGCAGTTACAATAAAAACAAAACATGGTGAAATTGAAATTTCAACAAATACTGTTGCAACAATCGTTGGTGGAGCTGCTTCTGATATCTACGGTATTGTAGGTATGGCAAGCAAAAATCAATTGCGTGATGGCATGAATACGATCTTAAACCGTGAAGACTTTTCTAGAGGCATAGTTATTCATCAAGAAGATGGTAAACTAGCCGTTGATGTCTATATAATTGTTGGATATGGAATTAAAATATCCGAAGTAGCAAGAAATTTAAAAGAAAAAGTAAAATATAACCTAGAAACAATGCTAGGAACACCAGCCGGCACTGTTAACATCTACGTTCAAGGTATTAAAGTTCTAGATGATATTGAATAGGTAAAGCTGGTTGGAGGGGAAACTTTTGAGCAAAGAATTAATTACAAAAAAAGAATTTTCAGATATGGTGCGTGTTGCATCGCACAGACTTGAAAAAAATGCTAAGTTTGTAAATTCGTTGAATGTCTTTCCGGTTCCTGATGGCGATACCGGAACTAATATGAGTTTAACAATTCAGAGTGGTTTTAAAGCCGTTAACGAATCAGAAAGTGAAAATGTTGGTGTCCTTGGTAAAGCTTTAGCAAAGGGACTCTTGATGGGTGCTCGTGGTAACTCAGGTGTTATCACATCACAAATTTTCCGTGGATTTTCAAAGAGTATCGAAGATAAAGATGCCTTGACAGCAATGGATTTAGCTAAAGCTTTTGACGATGGTGTTAAGACAGCCTATAAAGCTGTTATGAAGCCAGTTGAAGGAACAATTTTGACTGTTGCCAGATATGGTGCTGAAGCTGCTATGAAAAAGGTTGAAAGCACTAATGACACTATTGAAATTTTGCAAGCTGTTGTAGAAGGTGCCAAAGTTGGACTAGAAAAAACACCATCATTACTTCCCGTATTGAAGGAAGTCGGTGTAGTTGATTCTGGTGGTCAAGGATTAGTTTTCATTTATGAGGGCTTTTTAGAAGGCCTTAGTGGTCAAACAAGCAGTGACGAAGAATATGTTCCTGATGAAAAAGATATGAGTGAAATGGTTAATGCAAGTCATCACCAATCAGCTCAAGGACAATTCAACACTGACGATATTGAAAATGGTTACTGTACTGAAATGATGGTTGAACTAGGAGATAATCCTACTTCAGACGAAAAATTTGATAATGAGAAATTACGTAGTTATTTGGATACGATTGGTGATTCACTAATTTGTGTTTCTGATGATGAAGTAGTTAAAGTTCACGTCCATACTAATTATCCTTATAAAGTTTGGGAAGCTGGACGTAAGTACGGTTCATTATCAAAAATTAAAATTGATAATATGAGACTTCAACACGAAACAATTGTTGAAGAAGATGAACCAATTGAAGATGCCCCAGCACCTAAAGAAGAACAAAAACAAGTTGACTATGCTGTAATTGCTGTTTCTTCAGGTGCAGGTTTGGCTAAATTGTTCGAAAGTTTAGGAGTAACTAATATCATTAGTGGTGGACAAACAATGAATCCATCGACAAATGATATTGTTGACGCTATTAATAAATCAAATGCTAAGCGAGCTCTTGTTTTACCAAACAACGGTAATATCATTATGGCAGCTAAACAAGCAGTTGATTTAGTGGATATTCCAGTTGCTATTGTTGGAACAAAGACGATTTCACAAGGAATGACAGCTATGCTCTCATTTAATCCGGAATCTGATTTGGAAGATAATAAAGAAAATATGGAAGACTCCTTAGACACAGTTAAGAGTGGCCAAATTACACAAGCCATTCGTGATACTGAAATTGATGGTTTAAAGATTACCAAAGGTCATTATATGGGAATCGTTGACGGTAAGATCTTAGTTGATGATGCTGATATTATTGCTGGTACTGAAAAGATGTTGGACGAAATGATTGATGAGGATAGTGAAGTTATCACTATTTTAGTTGGTCAAGACGGAAATGCTGATGATGCTCAAAAAGTTGCCGATTACTTGGACGACAAGTATGACGATCTTGAAACAGAGATCCATCAAGGTGACCAACCAGTTTATCCATATTTGATTTCGGTTGAATAAAAATAAAGGAGGCAATGATGAAACGTTTGTTTTGTCATGCCTCTTTTAATTCCATAAAAGAAGGGGGAAATTATGGATCTTAGGAAAGTATCATTGGCAACTTTGCCAGGGGTAGGTCCTAAACGCTTAGAGTCGTTACAATCGTTAGGAATCGAAAATATCTATGATTTATTGTTTTATTTTCCTTTTCGATATGAGGATATGGAAGCTAAATCATTGGATGAAGCCGTTGATCAGGAGAAAATTCTCTTAAAAGGCGTTGTTGCCAGTGATCCGGTAGTTTTTCGATTTGGTTACAAAAAAAATCGTTTGAATGTTCGAATCTTAGTTGAAAATGAATCTATCATGGTGACATTTTTTAATCAGCCATGGCTAAAGGACAAATTTGAAACGGGTAATGATATAGCTGTTTATGGTAAGTGGAATCAGAATCGACGGGCCTTGACTGGTATTAAGGTAATTGATGTAAATAATGATGATTCAATCGATTCGGTCTATTCGGTTAATAAAAATATTCACCAGAAGACGTTAATTAATTTAATAAAATTGGCTTTTGAAAAGTATCATGATCAAATCGATACTGTAGTGCCAGAATTCTTACGGGAAAAGTATAAACTGTTGAATGACGAACAGATTGTTGCTGGAGTTCATTTTCCTAAGGATGCAGAACAAAGTGATGAGGCCAGACGCAGCGCCAAGTTTCGCGAGTTTTTCTTGTTCCAGTGTGGGTTACAGAGTATTAAATTGAATGACAATCAGGGTAACCTTGGAATAATCGAGGGTTATGATAAGAAATTTATTGATAAATTTGTTCAAGATTTGCCATTTACTTTAACGCCAGCTCAAGATCGAGTCGTCAAAGAAATATTGAGTGATATGGATTCAGATCATCACATGAATCGACTTTTGCAAGGGGATGTAGGTTCTGGGAAAACGATTGTTTCCGTTATTGCGATGTTAGCTTCAGTTACAGCCGGCTTTCAGGCAGCAATTATGGCACCGACTGAAATTCTGGCTCAGCAACATTTTGATAAGATCAGTAAGTTGCTAGCACCTTTGAAGATTCGAACAGCTCTATTAACTGGATCACAGACGAAAAAAGAACATGATTTTATTACCAGTGATATTGCAGAAGGCAAAACTAATATTATCGTGGGAACACATGCTTTGATTCAAGACAGTGTCGATTATAAAAATTTGGGACTGATCGTAATTGATGAGCAGCATCGTTTTGGTGTCAATCAACGAAAAGCTATGCGTGAAAAGGGTGAGAACCCCGATGTATTAGCAATGACAGCGACGCCGATTCCAAGAACTTTGGCAATCACTACTTATGGTGATATGGATGTTTCGAGGATTGACCAGTTGCCTGCAGGACGTAAAAAAATTGAGACCTATTGGATCAGAAGTCAGAAAATTGAGCAGATGTATCAGTTTGTTGACAAAGAGTTATCCACAGGTGCTCAGGTGTATGTAGTGACGCCACTGATTTCTGAATCAGAAAAAATGGATTTAAAAAATGCTGAATTGATTTATGATAAATTTACGGAGTTGTTTGGTAAGAAATATAAAATTGGGTTGTTACATGGACAAATGCCTAATGACCAAAAAGAAACAGTGATGAATGATTTTAGCGACAAAAAGATCGATGTCCTAGTTTCAACGACGGTTATTGAAGTTGGAGTCGACGTCCCCAATGCTTCAGTGATGGTAATTTATGACGCTAACCGTTTTGGTTTATCACAGTTGCACCAATTACGTGGTCGTGTTGGTCGTGGAGAAAAACAATCGTATTGCATTCTAATTGCCGATCCTAAAAATGAGACCGCTTTGGAACGTATGAAAATTCTGACTTCAACTAATGATGGTTTTGTGTTGGCTGAGGAAGATTTGAAAATGCGTGGTGCTGGTGATATGTTAGGTAATCGTCAGTCAGGTCTGCCGGAGTTTAAAGTGGGAAATCCGGTCAATGACATTAATATCCTTGAGGTGGCTCAAGAAGAGGCTCAGCGTCTGTTTGAAGATGAGAAGTTGATGAACAGTCCGGAGACCAAAGTTTTAAAATCATTTATAAATGATGAGTTTGACCAATTAAATAATTTTGATTAGTGAGGAAACAAAATGAAAATAGCTGTAGATGCAATGGGTGGGGACAACGCTCCTCAAGTAATTGTTGAAGGTATTGAACAAGCACGAGATGAATGGAAGAATTTGGAATTTGTTCTCTATGGTGATGAAGAGAGAATTAAACAATATTTGAAAAATGATGCCAGAATTTCTATCGTTCATACAGATGAAGAAATTCTAGGAACTGATGAACCAGTTAGAGCCATCCGTTCTAAAAAGAATGCTTCAATGGTTTTAGCTGCTAAATCAGTTAAAGATGGGGAAAACGATGCACTCTTTTCATTAGGTAACACCGGAGCTTTGTTGGCCGCTGGAATCTTTATTGTCGGACGAATCAAACAAGTAGATCGTCCTGCCCTAATGCCAACTTTGCCAGTAACAAATTCTCCTTTAGGCGTTAATATTTTAGATGTTGGGGCCAATGCTGAAGCAAAACCAAGCTATTTACAACAATGGGCCGTTATGGGTTCGATTTATGCTCATGATGTTAAAAAAATTGATAAACCTCGTATCGCTTTGTTGAACAATGGTACTGAATATGACAAGGGTGATACTTTACATAAAGAGGCCTATCAATTATTGAAAAATACTGAAGGTATTAACTTTATTGGTAACGTTGAATCCAATAATATTTTAGCCGGTGTAGCTGATGTCATCGTTACAGACGGATTCACTGGAAATGCAGCTTTAAAAGCTACTGAAGGAACAGCTACGATTCTTTTGAGTGAATTGAAAGATGCCTTGCTAAATAATGGTATTTTTACTAAAATGGGTGCAGCTATCGTTTCACCGTCATTAAAGGGATTGAAGAAGATGTTTGATACATCTCAAGCTGGGGGAGCTGTCTTACTCGGATTGAAGTCGCCAGTGATTAAAGCACATGGTGCCGCAGATGCCAAGACAGTCTTTTATACAGTTAAGCAAATTAATGATATGCTACAAAACGATACAATTAATAAAGCAAATAAGTATTTTGAAAAAATGAGTACGGAAAAATAAGGAGAAACTCCATGACAGAACAAGAAGTTTTTGACAAAATTGTTTCATTGATCGCTGATAAATTTGAAGTTGAACCATCAACAATTACAAAAGAAACATCATTCACTAAGGATCTTGACGCTGACTCAATTGACTTAGTTGAGTTTGTACTTGAACTAGAAGATGCCTTCGGTTCAGAGATTCCAGATGACGATGCAGAAAAAATCACAACAGTCGGTGAAGCAGTTACTTATATTTCTTCACATCAAAAATAATGTTTTAAATTAGGTTGTGACGTAAGTATGTTCATCGACAGTAGGAAATCTGTTGGCCAATGAAACATGGTGGACATGGCCTGAAGCTAATAATTTTGCACTTTGTATAAAATTGATCTCCAAGCTTGGGCTTCTACGGATCCACAGATTTATTACTACCGCCTGTATTTTCGGTTCTAATATTGTTTGTTGAAATTGCAGTATTTAAAGATGTTATTTTACTAGCTGGCAATTTTAGAAGTATATAAATATACAGAGCAAAACATTAGTCTGGAGCAGCAAGTTCGATTGGGTCTCAGCCGTGAAATTTTTCTTGGTGGGTTTCCCACCTAGAAAAAGACCTGTATTTGAGACAATTGTGAATTTTAATTGGCTCAAATCAGCGTCCACAGCGTTCCAGACCAATCGAATTTGTTGCGGAAGACGGCAATAGAACCACTCTTAACAACCTAATTAGGAAGCAAATAAGGCCACGAGGTCTTATTTTTTTATCCAGATAATTATTTACGATAAAAGTTTAGTATAATTAATATTATTGGAAAGGGGACACGTTATGTTAGATCCGAAATTCTTAGAGTTTTTAGATGAGAAGTATGGAATCAAGTTTAACGATAAAAGACTCGTAGAAAGAGCTATGACACATTCGTCATTTGATAATGAGCACAAGGAGTTAGGTATTGGTGATTATGAACGTTTGGAATTTTTGGGAGATGCGGTCCTAGAAATCAACATTTCTCGTTACCTATTCAAAAAATATCCAGAATTACCCGAGGGTAAATTAACAAGACTAAGATCCGATATTGTTAGAACCGACAGTTTTGCTCGTTTTGCTAAAGAAATCAATATTGATAAATACCTTTTAATTGGAAAAGGTGAAGAAAAACAAGGAGCTCGTCAAAGACATACTTTACTAGAAGATATCTTTGAGGCCTTTAATGGTGCTCTGTATTTGGATCAAGGCAACGAAGTAGTTAATGAGTTCTTGAAGAAAGTCGTTTATCCACATATCGACTCGGGTGAATTTTCTGAAGATACTGATTTTAAGACTCATTTACAAGAAAGATTGCAACAATCAGGCGAAGTTGAAATTGATTATAAAGTAATCGACGAAGAGGGACCTGATCATGATAAGAAATTTAAAGTGGAATTAATTGCTAATGGCAAGATCTTGTCCAAGGGCCTTGGATATAGTAAGAAGCACGCCGAACAAATGGCAGCCAAAAGAGCATTAGAAGAATTATAGGAGTTTTAGTTTATGCCATTAAAATCATTAACGATCAATGGGTTTAAATCATTTGCTGACAAGACAAAGATTGACTTTACCAGTGGAATCACGGGTATTGTTGGACCCAACGGGAGTGGAAAATCGAATATTACAGAAGCCATTCGTTGGGTAATGGGTGAGCAATCAGCAAAAAGCCTACGTGGAGACAAAATGGTTGATGTGATTTTTGCTGGTAGTGCAACTCGTCCGCAAATGAATCGGGCAGAGGTTGTTTTAGAGTTTGATAATCGTAATCACGAATTAAAGTCGGCACAAGATGAAATTATTATTTGTCGTCGTTTATTTAGAAATGGCGATACTGAATTTTTAATCAACAATAAGCAATGTCGCTTACGTGATATTACAGAATTATTTATGGACTCAGGAATGGGAAAACAATCGTTTTCTATTATTTCTCAGGGCCGTGTTGAAGCTATTTTCAATAGTAAACCGGTGGAAAGAAGAAGTATCATTGAAGAATCAGCTGGGGTTTCTTTGTTCAAGCAAAAGAAGCAGCAAGCTGAGAACAAGATGTCGGAAACAACTGACAACTTACATCGTGTTTCAGATATTGTTTCAGAATTATCGAAGCAAGTAGAACCCTTGAAAGAGCAAGCTAGTATTGCTCGCGATTATCAAGAACAAAAGAGTAAGTACGACAGTATTTATCAAAAAATCTTAACGATTGAAATTAAGAATTTATCAGCTCAGAAACATCAGATTGATAAAGAATTACGTGAGGTCAAGTTGAGTGCACAAAATATTGCTCAACAAGTTAAGATTGCTAACAAACAAGTCGAAGAGAATAATGCTGCTATCAATTCGCTGTCTCAAAAAATTGATGAGAATCAAACTAAATTAGTCGAAAATACTCGGACACTAGAAGTTTATAACGGGAAAGTGGCCGTAGCGGATGAACGTAGTGGATTCAACTCAACTAATCAATTGTCCTTAAAAAAGCAATTAGACGAGTTAAAAAAACAAAAGTCTATTAATGAAAAGAAATTGGCTGATTCTAATCAGAAGTTGGCTGATTGTGAAGCTCAAATTGCTGATTTTCAAAAGCAATTAAAAGATGTACAACAGTTGAAACAAAAGACACCAGCCGATATCGAAAAAAATATCGGTGATTTACGTGATAAATATGTCGATTTGTTACAAGAACAAGTTTCCAATAACAATGAACAAAATTTTTCACAGAAACAGTTAGATCGAATTCAAGCTTTACTTGATGATCAAAATCAACAAATTCAAACTATTAATGATGAGTTGAGTCAATCACAAGATAAGCATCAAACAATCGAATCCAAGGTAAAGGCCTTAATTGCTGATAATAAGTCCCTAATTGAGCATGATCAAGCTTTAGCTAAAGAAATTGATCAGGTGACGGAAACTGGTAAACAAGAAAATCGAAATTATTTGAGTGTTCTAGAAGGTCTTCAAGAAATTAAAGCTCGTAAAAAAGTTCTTGAAAATATGGAACAAGAGCATGCAGGATTTTTTGAAGGTGCTAAGAATGTCCTAAATAATCAATCTAAATTGACTGGTATCGTTGGTGCCATTGCTGAATTAATCTCTGTACCTAAGGAGTATCAACTAGCAATTGAAACAGTGGTCAGCAATCAATTGCAGTCTATTGTTACCGAGGATGAAGGTTCAGCTAAACAAGCAATTGCCTACCTACGTCAGAGTCGTGGCGGACGGGCAACATTTTTGCCATTAAATATTATTAAGCCACGTAGCCTTTACGCTAATGATCTGAACAAAGCCCAAGCAATCGCAGGTTTTGTTGGGGTCGCTAGTGATCTGATCAATTACGATAGCAAGGTTGAAAATATTGTAAAAAATATTCTAGGTAATTTATTGGTTTCCGAGAATATTGATGCGGCAACAAAAATATCGGCTGCAGTCGGTCGTAAGTATCGTGTTGTTACTTTAGATGGTAATGTGGTTAATGCCGGTGGTTCTTTAACTGGTGGTCAACAAAGAAGAGTCAATTCTAATATTCTGACGAGAAAAGATGACCTGACAGCTTTGACTAAGGAACTTTCTAAAAAAGAATTGTTGCTTGACCAAAAGCAAAAGACTGTTCAAGACCTACGCCAAAAATTAATTGGTTTAAATGCTGAAAAGAAAACGGCCGATGAGAAATTAGCTAGTTTTAATCAGGAAAAGAACCAATTAGAGAATTCAATGTCGACTTATCAAAATGAGGAAAAACATTTTAATGAGCGTTTGGATGTTGTGAAGTACAGCTTATCTAAGAATAAGACTGAAGAATCCGAATTGAAGTCAAATTTGCAACAACAAGAACAATTAGCTACTGATATTAAGGATAAGATTGATCAAGTTCAAAGTGAAATTAAACAAAAAGAACAGATTTTAGCTGACTTTGACAGTGAATTAAGTTCCATCAACGAAAATGAACAAGCCTTACAAACTAAATTGGCTGTCGTTCAAAGTAAGCACGAAAGTGAATTGTCCCAAAATAATGATTTAAAAGAAAATTCTATAAGTCTTGAACAACAGGTTGCCGAAGCTGAAACTCGATTGAAGGATTTGGATTCTGAAAAAGATAAGCTTCAGCTAAGCAATTCAGAGGTTAAGGAAAAAATTAGTCAATTGAAACAGACAATTGCTGAATTACAAAAAAATGCCACCGAATTGAAAGATAAGCGTCAAGAGCAACAAGAGTTATCCACGCAACTAAATGCGAAGGCGCAACGTAATTTTGATTTGCAAAAGAATGCTTCGGACCAACAAGAAACATTGGCTATCAAAAATACGAAGCTTTCAAATGAGATCGATAGTCGCTTAGATACGTTGTCGCAAGATTATCAATTAACTTACGAGGCGTCATTGGTTGAATTGAATAAGGGCGATTATGATCCTGATCAATTGCAAAAGGAAGCTCGTTTACTTAAGATGGGTATCGATGAATTAGGGACTGTTAATTTATCAGCGATAGCCGACTATGATAAAGTGAAAGATAGATATGAATTTTTAACACAGCAACAAAATGATTTATTACAAGCTCGTGCACAATTATTGGACACGATGTCAGAGATGGATAAGGAAGTAACAACTAGATTCAAGAAAACTTTCGATGAGGTTGCTAATGCCTTTGAGGATATTTTCCCTGAAATGTTTGCTGGTGGTCGTGCTAAATTAGTACTAACTGAACCGGACAATCTATTGGAAACAGGAATTGAGATCATTGCTCAGCCACCAGGGAAGAAATTCCAACGTCTAAGTTTATTATCTGGTGGTGAAAAAGCATTGACAGCGATCACGTTATTATTTGCCATTATTAAAGTTAAACCGGTGCCATTCTGTATTTTGGATGAAGTTGAAGCTTCATTGGATGATGCGAATGTTTATCGTTTTGCTAATTATTTGAACCAATATGATGACAATACTGAATTTATCGTGATTACTCACCGTAAAGGAACAATGATGAACGTTAACCGCCTATATGGTGTAACCATGGAAGAGTCTGGTGTATCACGTATGTTGTCTGTCGAAGTCAAAAAATAAGGAGTTAAGTATGGGATTATTTGATCGTATTAAAAAGGCTTTTACTGGAAAAGATGATTCTAAAGACGAAGAATTAGAATCAAAAACTCCAGAAGCCGAAAAAGAAACTGACCAAAATGTTGAATCTGGCAAAACTTCTGATGAGTCTGATAAAACAGAGGAAACACCTAAAGAAACAGAAGATTCAACTCCAGAAACTAAACCAGAACCAGAGGTTGAACCTGAAGAAAAACCAGAGGAACCGGAATCAAAACCTGATTCTGAACCTGAGAAACATGAAGAACCAAAGGCAGTAGAAACACCTGTTAAGGAAGTAGAGCCAGAGAAAGAGGAATCCGAGCCCGTAGAACCAGCGGAGACTCAAGTAGAACCCAAATCTGAACCACAACCTAAAGCAGATAGTAGTGCTGAAGAACTAACTGATACTGAAAATACTAATGAAGTCGAAGAATCTAAGGAGCCTGAATCTGAGCAAAAAGAAGCAGATGAATCAGATACAGGTACAGAACCAGAGTCCAAAGAAGATACTGAAGAAGAACCTAAAGATGATGTTAAAGAATACGATGAAGGCTTAAAGAAGAGTCGTAATTCATTCAGTGCTAGGTTTAACCGTTTCTTAGCTAATTTCAGAAGTGTCGATGAGGATTTCTTTGACGATTTGGAAGAATTACTGATTGAATCTGATGTTGGTTATGAAACTGCTATGCGTATTTCAGATGAATTGCGTGAAGAAGTTAAGCTAGAGAATGCAAAGAAACGTTCTGATGTTTCTAACGTTATTGTTAAGAAATTAGTTGATATGTACGGCGAAGAGGGCAAAAACGAAGATAATACTTTGAAATTCAGTGCTGATAAGACACCGACCGTCTTCTTATTCGTTGGCGTTAATGGTGCTGGTAAGACAACAACTATTGGTAAATTGGCTCACAGATATCAACAAGAAGGTAAAAAAGTTCTTTTGGCTGCAGGCGATACCTTTAGAGCCGGAGCTATCGAGCAACTTCAGGAATGGGGTAAACGTGTCAATGTACCAGTTCAAGCAAGTAAAGCCCATACTGATCCCGCTTCAGTGGTTTATGATGCCGTTCAAAGAGCTATCAATGAGGATTTTGATATCTTGCTAGTTGATACTGCCGGTCGTTTGCAGAATAAAGAGGGCTTAATGCGTGAGTTAGAAAAAATTAAACGTGTTATCACTCGTGAATTACCAGATGCACCTCAAGAAGTATTATTAGTATTGGATGGTTCCACTGGTCAAAATGCTTTGAGTCAAGCTAAACAGTTCAATGAAACAACAGCTGTTTCTGGAATTGTTTTAACAAAACTTGATGGTAGTTCTCAAGGTGGAATTGTCTTAGCTATTCGTAATGAATTGCATATTCCTGTTAAACTTGTTGGTTTAGGTGAACAGATGGATGATTTACGAGACTTCGATCCTGAGAAGTTCATTTATGGACTATTCAAGGAATTAATTGTTGGGGCTTCAGATAAATAAAATGAAGATAGATGAAACTACACGAGTGAATCTGTTGTATAATTTTTATCATTCTTTACTGACTAAAAAGCAGAGTCGTTATATTGAACTTTACTATGTTGAGGATTTTTCACTCAGTGAGATTTCCGAACAATTAAAGGTATCACGCCAAGCTGTTTTGGATAATTTGCATCGGACCGTCAATTCATTGGAGTCTTTTGAACAGGAATTAGGGTTAATCAAAAAGACAACCGAAATCGATGATATTGCGGATACCTTGCAAACTTTGGTCGAGAAAAAGTATTCCAACGATAAAGAGTTATTGGATTTAGTACAGAGAATTTTAAAAATAAATGAAAATTAATAGGAGAAGAATATGGCTTTTGAAGGATTAAGCGAACGTCTACAAAAAGTTTTTTCGACCTTAAAGGGTAAGGGAAAACTTTCCGATGAAGATATTCGTAAAGTAATGCGTGAAGTACGTATGGCTTTACTTGAAGCTGATGTTAACTTTGATGTTGTTAAGAGCTTCGTCAAAACGGTTAGAGAACGTGCTTTAGGTGCCGAAGTAATGGACAGTTTGACACCATCACAACAAGTTATCAAGATTGTTGATGAAGAGCTAACTAAGTTGATGGGACAAGAAGCGGTTCCGTTAAACAAATCAGATCACATACCAACGATCATCATGATGGTTGGTCTACAAGGTGCTGGTAAAACTACAACAGCAGGTAAATTAGCTAACTATCTTAAGAATGATAAAAAAGCTCGTCCACTCTTTATTGCGGGGGATGTTTATCGTCCAGCTGCTGTTGAACAGTTGAAGACTATTGGACAACAACTAGACGTACCTGTTTATGATGAAGGAACAGAGCATGATCCCGTTGACATCGTGCGTAACGGTTTAAAAGTTGCCGATGAAAATAAGAATGATTATGTAATTATTGATACCGCCGGACGTTTGGAAATCGATGAACAATTGATGGAAGAATTGACACGTATCAAAGAATTGGCTCATCCAGATGAAATTTTGTTTGTTGCCGATTCTATGACTGGTCAAGTAGCTGCCAAAGTGGCTGCCGGATTCGATGAACAATTAGATATTACTGGTGTCGTTTTGACTAAGTTGGATGGTGATACCCGTGGTGGTGCTGCTCTTTCAATTCGTTCCGTCACTGGTAAACCAATCAAGTTCATTGGACAAGGTGAAAAATTAGATCAATTAGATGTCTTCCATCCTGATCGTATGGCCAACCGTATCCTAGGAATGGGTGACATGTTGACCTTGATTGAGAAAGCTCAATCAGATTATGATGAAAAACAAGCAAAAGAAGTAGCCGAAAAGATTCGTGAGAATAGTTTCGACTTCAATGATTTCATTGATCAAATGGATCAAGTTCAAAAAATGGGACCTTTGGATGAAATCATGAAGATGATTCCAGGGATGGCTAACAATCCACAATTGGCAAATATCAATATCGGTGAAAAAGATATTGCTCATTTGAAGGCCATTGTTTATTCCATGACACCACAAGAACGTGAAGACCCAGATTTGTTAAATCCTTCAAGAAGAAGAAGAATTGCCAAAGGATCTGGCCAAAGTATTCAAAATGTTAACCGTATGATTAAGCAATTTAAACAATCACGTGACATGATGAATAAGATGAGTAAAGGGAATATGGCCGGCATGGATCAACTTATGGGCAATGGTATGCAAGGACGTCTAGGTAAGATGGCTATGCATTCTATGGTTCGTAAGAGTAAGAAACGTAAGAAGAAACGTTTAAAGAAGATCAAACGTTTTAAATCTTAGAATAGAGAGCGCAGTAGGCCCGCTTAGATTCTGAGCATTTGCAGGACTTTGCAAATTGGGCTGCCAGACAGTTCGTGAAGTCAGGCAAAGCACAGGAATCTGGCCTACGCAGCTCGTTTCCACTATGCGGCAAGGCACAATGGTTATTTATCTCAAAAAAGCAAAAAAAAAAGTGGTGTAAAGAAAAAAACTTTACACCACTCTTTTTTTTGTGTATACTAACAAAGTTAAGTATTTAGGAGGAAACAAACATATGTCAGTTAAAATTAGAATGAAACGTATGGGTAGCAAGTTACGCCCATTTTATAGATTAGTAGTTGCAGATTCACGTTCACCACGTGATGGCCGCTTTATCGAACAAGTTGGTTACTACAACCCAATCTCACAACCAGAAGAAATCAAACTTGATGACGACAAGATCGTTGAATGGTTAAACAAAGGTGCACAACCTTCAGATACAGTTCGTCACTTGTTGAAACAACATGGTATTATGCAAAAGTTCCATGAAAGCAAGTATACAAAATAGTTATTTTGATGGGACCAGATAAAACGATGTTTTGTCAGGGTCCTATTTTATTATCACGGAGGAAAAATGGCCGAAAAATTATATCGAGTTGGTACTATTGTCAATACGCATGGTATTAAAGGTGAATTAAAAGTCGTTCCAATTACAGATTTTCCAGAAGATCGCTTCAAAACAGGTTCTAAATTAGTTTTCAAGAAGAGTAATTCTAGTGAGGAATTTACAGTAGAATCATCTCGTAAACATAAGAACTTTATTCTTTTGAAATTAAAGGGATATGACAACATTAATGATGTTGAAAAGTATGTTAAATCAGAACTATTTGCCAGTGGTGAATTGACTTCCGAATTAAACGAAGGCGAATTTCTTTATAAGCAGATCATTGGTCTGCAAGTAATAGATAAGGATCTTGGCGAAATTGGAAAAGTCACTGAGATCATGGAATTAGGACCAAACGACGTTTGGGTCGTAAAAGGAACAAAATATAAGGAAGTTCTTTTGCCTTATATTGAAGATGTTGTTAAGAATGTTGACCTCGATAAACAAATTGTCGAAGTTGAAATACCGGATGGATTGATAGATTAATGGATATTACAATTTTAAGCATTTTTCCAAGAATGTTTCAGGCATTAAATGAGTCTTTAATAGGTAAAGCACAAGAAAAGGGTCTCGTTAATCTTGATGTAGTTGATTTTCGTGACTTTACGACAAATAAGCAACATCATGTTGATGATACAACTTATGGTGGTGGAGCTGGTATGTTGTTACAGGCTCAACCAATCTATGATGCCATGGATTATGTTGAAACTAAGAAACCAGGCCGCAAGCGAGTAATCTTGCTTGACCCAGCAGGTAAAACTTTCAACACAAAAATGGCACGTGACTTTGCTAAAGAGGATCAATTAGTTTTTATTTGTGGACATTATGAAGGTTTTGATGAACGAGTTAAAGATTTGGTTACTGATGAAGTTTCGATTGGTGATTACATCTTGACTGGTGGAGAATTACCAACAATGAGTATGATCGACGCAACTTTGCGTTTTGTGCCTGGTGTTTTAGGTAATTCATTCTCTGCTGAGGAAGAATCGTTCTCAAATGGTTTGTTGGAGTATCCACAGTATACTAAACCAGCCGATTTTCGTGGTAAGAAGGTTCCAGAAGTTTTGACAAGTGGTGATCATGAAAAGATTCGTCTTTGGAGATTAACTCAAGCCTTGAAGAAAACTTTGGAACGTCGACCAGATTTATTGGAAACTGCAAAGTTGACGGATGAGGAAGAGAAGCTTCTCAGAAAAATTCGTCAAAATATATAGTTTACAAGCTCGTCCAAATAAAGTATCATATTAAGAGTGTTTGGACACATATTAACGATATTCCGCTGTATGTCAGAGATATATAAGAGTGTCGAATAGGGAGAAATTATTCATGAATGAATTAATTCAAGATATTACAAAAGAACAACTACGTTCTGACATTCCTGACTTCCGTAGCGGTGACACTATTCGTGTACATGCTAAGGTTGTTGAAGGTACTCGTGAACGTATTCAATTATTCGAAGGTGTCGTAATCAAGAGACATGGCTCAGGTATCAGTGCTACATACACTGTACGTAAGATGAGTAATGGTGTTGGTGTTGAAAGAACATTCCCATTGAACACACCTCGTGTAGAACAAATCGAAGTTATCAGACATGGTCGTGTACGTCGTAGCAAACTTTACTACTTACGTGCTCGTACAGGTAAGGCTGCTCGTATTAAGGAACGTCGTCGCGACATCTAATTTAATACTTTTAATAGCAACTAAACTTCAAAAAATAAACCATCACGTTGAATTTTTATTCAATGATGGTTTATTTTTTTAGTTAAAGATTTGATTGTAGTATTCTAAATAAAATTTTTGATCTTCTGGTGTAGCAACAATCTTCGTGACACTGGTATTTCTAGGTTCAGGAATGCTCATTACATCTTGAGGCTTTAAAACATCTAAAGCCGCTGCTTTGACCGTAAAACCATGAGTGACACAGATAAGTTTGTCGTTAGGGTAATTCTTTAAGGCGTCCTGTAAAAAGCCGTGTACGCGCTTAACGACGTCTTCAAAGCGTTCTCCGTCAGTGGCATACTTAGTATAAAGTGGTAGGACATCGTTCCAGTATTTGTTGTATGCATCAGGATGAATTTTTCTTAAATCGGCATTCCTTTGACCATCCCATTGTCCATAAGATATTTCGACCAATCTTTTGTCGTAGGAAATAGGTAAGTCAGCGGCAGTGTTTAAAATATCAGCAGTCTGTTGAGCACGCTTTAAAGGACTACAGATAATACGATCAGCAAAACTGATGTCAAAATTTTGTTTCAACGTTTGGGCTTGTTGCTGACCGTGGGTATTTAAATAAGTCATTTCGGTATTAATATTGCCTTGCTTCATTTTCATGACATTGGCTTTAGTTTGTCCGTGACGGATGAGGTAAAATTCAGTCATGTTTTTCTCCTTTATAAGTTTGGATTCTTAATTAACTCACTTGCTTATTATTATAGAAGAAAATTTTGGAGAAATAAAAAATCACCCCAGAAAAGGAGTGATTAATTAAAATATTTGTGAACGATATAGTCCGACAACTTTACCAAGTATCTCCACGCTGTCTAAGATGATTGGATCCATTGTATCGTTTTCAGGTTGTAGGCGGTAATGTCCATTTTCTTGATAGAATCTCTTGCAGGTAGCTTCAATGTCTTCAGTCATAGCAATAACGATCTCGCCATTATTAGCAAAGTTTTGTTCATGAACTATAACGTGATCACCATCATAAATACCACAGTTGATCATACTTTCTCCATGAATTTCGAGCATGAATAATTCGCCAGATTCACGATTTAAGTCAGGTGGAATTGGAAAATACCCATCAGGATTACGTTCAGCTGTGATTGGTTGCCCAGCAGCAACGTTGCCTAAGATAGGAATTTGCTTAGATTTGATGCCGATTGAATTTAATCCAGCACCGGTAAGTTCAATCGCCCTAGGCTTAGTAGGGTCACGTTGAATAAAACCTTTTTTCTCAAGACGAGATAGGTGACCATGAACCGTTGATGTAGACGATAAGTCCACAGCTTCGCAGATTTCTCTGACAGTTGGCGGATATCCATGTTCATCTAAATAATCATAGATACATTGTAAAATTTGTGACTGTTTAGAGCCTTCAGCTTTTGACATTAGAACACCTCATTGTTAATATCTTAATTAGATTGTATCAAAATATGAATGCAAGTTCAAACAAGTGTTCGATATAATGGGGAGAATTAAAATTATGAACGAACAAGAAGAATTGCTTAAAAAAATTAATGAACTGGCTCACAAAGCAAAAGCAGGTACTATTACTAAAGAGGAAGAAGATCAACAAGCCGAACTTAGAAAAGAGTATTTGAAGAACTTTCGTGCCAGTTTTAAATCTCAAATTGAGATGATGCGTGTGTTTGATAAGCAAGGAAATGAAGTCACACCGGAGAAAGTTAGAGAAATTCAACGTAAAAAAGGTTTACGTGACGATTAATACTTTCAATTAGAGTGATTTTTTTGTAATATTAATAGATGTATGGAAAGGGTGAAACATAAATGGGAACAACAATAATCGTTGGTATTCTAGCCTTATTAATCGGTTTAGTTGGTGGATTCTTTATTGCCAGATGGTATATGAAGAAGTACTTCCAAGATAATCCACCAATCAGTGCAGATATGATTAAGCAAATGATGGCTCAAATGGGACAAAAACCATCACAAAAGAAACTTAACCAATTAATGAGTACTATGAAAGCATCACAAAAAAAGAAGTAATGAAATAAAAATTAATAGACGATATACATATTTTAATGTGTGTATCGTCTATTTTTTTATCTAAAAAATCAATTGCTCTTTATTTACGAACTATAAAATTAATAATATCTAAAATAATCTAAATGAAAACGGTAAATACGAATAATAACTAAAAATATTTAATTTAAATACGTGTTTTGTGTTGAAAGAATTTTCATAACTTGTTAGAATTTGATTACCAAAGACAGAAGGGTGGAAAACCAATGAGTGATGTAGCAATAGTTATGGGCTCAGTTTCGGACTTGAAAGTTATGCAAAACACAATTGATGTTTTGAAAGAACTACAAGTCAGTTATGAAGTCAAAGTAATTTCAGCACATAGAACTCCACAAGAGATGTTGGATTTTGCTAAGACAGCACGATCAAACGACTTCAAAGTGATAATAGCAGGTGCCGGGGGAGCAGCCCATTTACCAGGAATGATTGCTTCTTCAACTAGTCTGCCGGTTATCGGTGTTCCAGTTCCATCGAAATATTTAAAAGGGATGGATTCTTTATTGTCAATTGTTCAAATGCCAGCTGGTGTCCCCGTAGCAACGGTTTCGATTGGTGAAGCGGGTGCTAAGAATGCCGCTATTATGGCAACTAAGATCTGTGCACTACAAAATCACGATTATGAATTATCTTTGGATGGTTACACCAAGGCTATGCATGATAAGTCATTAGAAAGTGGGAAAAATCTTGGTTAAAACAATTTTACCAGGTAGTACGATTGGAATTATCGGTGGTGGTCAGTTAGGTCAAATGATGTCTTTTTCAGCAAAAGAGATGGGATATAAAGTCATCATCTTGGATCCGACTCCCAACTGTCCTGCCGCTCAGGTCTCTGATGATCAAATCGTAGCTGAATATGATGATTTGGCTCAATTAATTGAATTAGCTAAGCGTTGCGACGTTTTAACTTATGAATTTGAAAATGTTGATGCGGAAACTATCAATGAGGTTAAAAAGTATACGCAAGTGCCACAAGGAACAAAGGCTCTGACAATTACTCAAGATCGAGTTTCTGAAAAAAACTTTATTGAAGAAAGTGGTTTTTCAGCGGTGCCACATGTTGTTATTGAAAATATCTTCGAATATCACCGTGCTGTAGAGAAATTGGGTGCACCAGTGATCGTCAAAACTACGCGTGGTGGATACGACGGTAAAGGTCAAATCTTAATCGAAGATCCCGAAGATGTCTGTTATGCCGATATTGAAGAATTATTAATGCATGGAACCTGTATCGTTGAAAAAAAGATTGCTTTGAAGAAAGAGGTTTCAATCGTTGTTTCAGCTAATAGCAAGCAACAAACCTCAATATTCCCAGTGATTGAAAATGTGCATCGTCACAATATTTTGCATATCAGTAGTTGTCCAGCAATGATCGGTACTGATACGGAAAATGAAATTTATAAAATCGGTGAGCAATTAGCACGTAATTTAGAGTTAGTAGGAACGATGTGTATTGAATTCTTTATCTCAGAAACAGATGAAGTATTTGTTAATGAAATTGCTCCACGACCACATAACTCGGGTCATTTAACGATTGAATCCTGCAATATTTCGCAGTTTGATGCTCACATTCGTGGTGTTTGCAATTTAGCCATGCCTAAGGTCAAACTCTTACAACCGGCAGTGATGGTCAATTTATTAGGGCAACATTTACAACCAGCTAAGGACGAATTGGATAAACATGCTGATTGGCACTTCCATGACTATGGAAAAGCTGAAAGTAAGAATAATCGCAAAATGGGTCATATCACAATATTGAGTGATGACTTACGTGAAACAAAAGATGCTATCGAAAAAAATTCAATTTGGGATGTGTAAATTATGACTGAAGATAATTTGCTATACGAAGGTAAGGCTAAGAACGTTTATAAGACTGACAAAGAAAATGAACTTTTGATGGTTTATAAAGATCAAGCCACAGCGTTTAACGGTAAGAAAAAAGAAGTACTACCAGGTAAGGGAGTTTTGAACTGTCGAATTTCTACTTTGGTTTTTGATTATTTGATCAAAAATGGTGTTAAGACTCATTTGATTGAAAATATATCCGATCATGAACAATTAGTTCAAAAAAGTGAAGTTTTCCCACTAGAGGTGGTCTTGAGAAACATTGGCTCAGGAAGTTTTGTACGTAAGTTCCACTTGGAAGATGGTTTGGAACTAAGAGAACCAATCATTGAATTTTATTACAAGAGTGACGCCTTAGATGATCCATTTATCAATGAATCACAGATCCATGCTCTGCGTATCGCGGATAAAGAAGAAATAGCTACTATTAAAAAAATGACACTAGCAATTAATCAACTATTGATTCCGTTTTTTGCCCAAAGTGATTTTGATTTGGTTGATTTCAAATTGGAATTTGGAAAAGTTAACAATGAAATTATTCTAGTAGACGAATTTTCACCAGACAATTGTCGTCTTTGGGATAAAACTAGTCACCATTCAATGGATAAAGATGTATTTCGTAAGCATGAAGGTGATTTGGTTAAGACATATCATTCTGTTTTAGAAAGATTGACAACACGATAGGAGAGTAATGATGAAATTAGTTAAAGTTTACGTAACACTAAAACCCTCTGTATTAGATGCCCAAGGTGAAGCTATTAAGTCGGCTATCCAAACAATGGATTATGACAAGGTTTCAGATGTACATATGGGAAAATATTTTGAATTGAATTTTGAAGACTATCCTGAATTGGATAAAGATATTGACGCTATTTGTGACAATTTATTGACTAACCCTAATATCGAAACATACCGTTATGAGATCTTGGAGGCTGAATAGATGAAGTTTGCCGTTGTTAATTTTCCAGGTTCCAACTGTGATATGGATCTCTACTATGCCATTAAAGACGGTATCAAGGAACAAGTTGAGTTAGTCGATTATCGTCAAACAAGTTTAGATGGCTTTGATGGAGTCTTGATTCCAGGCGGTTTTTCATACGGCGACTACTTGAGAAGTGGTGCCATTGCCGTTCATGCACCAATTATTTCAGAAATTGTTCGTTTTGCTAACGAAGGTAAATTTGTTCTAGGCATCTGTAATGGATTTCAAATTTTAACAGAATTGCATTTATTACCAGGTGCTTTGATCCAAAACGAAAAGAGTCGCTTCATTTGTGAAACTGTCACTTTACAAGTAATGAATAATCAGACGACTTTTACCAATCAATACGCTGAAGATGAAGAAATTCGTATCCCAGTTGCCCATGGTGAAGGCAGATATTATTGTGATGATCAAACTTTAGAGGATTTAAAAGCTCATAACCAAATTGTTTTCCGTTACAAAGAAAATGTTAATGGTAGTGTTGATCAAATTGCTGGAGTGATGAATCGTCAAGGTAATGTATTGGGAATGATGCCACATCCAGAACGTGCTTTGGAGGATATCGTCGGTTCAAGCGATGGGCTCAAACTATTTCAATCAATAATCAATCAAAGGGTGAATAATTAATGACTGAACCTACTGCTAAACAAATTAAAGATTCCAGATTGTACCAACAATGGGGATTGAGTGATTCAGAATACGAATTGATTTGTGAAAAAATTTTAGAACGACTTCCTAACTATACAGAAACAGGACTTTATTCTGTTATGTGGAGTGAACATTGTTCTTACAAGAATTCCAAAAAAGTTTTACGAAAGATGCCTAACAAGAGTGATCGCGTACTTGCTGGCCCTGGTGAAGATGCTGGTATTTTGGATATTGGTGATGGTCAAGCAGTTGTCTTCAAAGCTGAAAGTCACAATCATCCTTCAGCCGTTGAGCCATATCAAGGTGCAGCTACTGGTGTCGGTGGTATTATCAGAGATATTTTTTCCATGGGGGCCCAACCTTTTGCTCTATTGAATAGTTTGAAATTCGGCCCATTAAAAGATGGTAAAACTAAACATTTAGTTAATGAAGTTGTAGCTGGAATTGGTGGTTACGGTAACTGTATCGGCTTGCCAACCGTTGGTGGCGAAATTTCTTTTGAAGAATGTTACGAAAATAATCCGCTAGTTAACGCCATGTGTGTTGGATTATTGAATAAAACTGATTTCAAACATGGTACCGCTAGTGGTAAAGGCAATTTGATCGTCTACGTTGGTGCTAAAACTGGTCGTGATGGGATTCATGGGGCAACGTTTGCTTCAGATGAATTCACAGATACAAAGAATAAGCAACGTTCCGCTGTTCAAGTGGGAAATCCCTTCATTGAAAAATTATTGATGGATGCCTGTGTTGAAATTATCGAAAAACATCCTAATTGGATCTTGGGTATTCAAGACATGGGAGCTGCTGGATTGGTATCATCAACTGCTGAAATGGCTTCTAAAGCTGATAGTGGACTGATTTTAAATCTTGATAACGTTCCCCAACGTGAAACGGAAATGTCAGCTTATGAAATGATGCTGTCAGAATCGCAAGAACGAATGGTCCTTTGTGTAAAACCACAATTTAAAGATAATGTTCTAGATTTCTTTAAGGACTTTGAATTAGATGCGGTAGTAATTGGTCAAGTAACTGAGGATAAACAATACAAGATTTATCATCATGATGAATTAGTAACTGATATTCCTGTCCGTAGTTTGACCGAAGACGTTCCGGAATACGATCGACCAGAGGTTGAACCTGCTCGTATTGCAAAAGATCGTGATTATCATTTTGTTCCAGAAATAACTTCACTAGAAGATACTTGGCAAAAAATCTTGCAACAACCAAATATTGCTAGTAAGAAACATTTCTATCAAACATATGATTCTCAAGTTAAGGCAGATACTTTAACTCAACCAGGTAGTGATGCCGGCGTGACTCGTATCAGAGGCACTAAGAAAGCTATTGCGATGACTAACGACAGTAATTCTAAGTACGTTTACTTAGATCCATACGTTGGTGGTCAGATCACTGTTATGGAGGCGGCTCGTAACATTGTTGCCAGTGGTGGTGAACCTATCGGTGTAACAGATTGTTTGAACTATGGTAATCCTGAAAATCCTGAGGTTTTCTGGGAACTTGATAAGAGTGTTGAAGGAATTGCCAGTGCCTGTGAAAAAATCAATACACCAGTAATTTCAGGTAACGTGTCACTCTATAACGAATACAATGATGAGGCAATTTATCCTAGTCCAATGATCGGGATGGTTGGATTGATTGATGATATCAAGAAAGTTACAACAATAGCTTTTAAAGAAAATGGCGACCTTATTTATTTACTTGGAAACACATTTGATGATTTCAATGGTTCAGAAATTCAGTTGCAACAAACAGGCTCAATTAAAGGTGGTTTGCGTCCATTGGATCTCAATGAAGAAAAGCTTCATCAAGATTTGATTCATCGTGCGATAGCTCAAGGCCTAATTGCCAGTTGTCATGACTTGAGTGAAGGTGGCTTAGCTGTAGCCTTATCTGAGTCAGCTTTTGAAAACCAATTAGGATTTGAAATTAAGACTGATTTAACGTCAGCTCAAATATTCTCGGAAACACAATCACGTTTCTTAGTAACAGTTAAACCAGAGGATCAAACTGAGTTTGAAAATCTAGTGTTGAGAGATTTCCAACTGTTAGGTCAAGTAACAGGCAATTCAGATTTCAAGGTAACAACTAAAGATGAAACAGTATCAATTGATGGTGAGAAAGCATCGAATAATTGGAAAGAGGCGATTTCGTGCTTGATGAAGTAAAAAGTTTAAATGAAGAATGTGGTGTTTTCGGTGTCTGGGGTGCTAAGAATGCTAACTACCTAACCTATTTAGGACTCCACAGTTTGCAGCATCGTGGTCAAGAAGGTGCGGGAATTGTCGCAAACGATGGTCAAAAGTTACGCACTTATCGTAATTTAGGATTGTTGACTCAAGTTTTTTCTAAACCTGAGTATTTGAATAATCTGGTTGGAGATTCAGCTATTGGTCATGTTCGATACTCAACTGCTGGTGAAAATAAGATTGAAAATGTTCAACCATTATTGTTTGACTTTACAGACAGTCAATTAGCTTTGGCTCATAACGGTAATTTAACAAATGCGATTACTCTAAAAAAAGAATTGGAACAAAAAGGACATATCTTTAAATCCAGTTCTGATTCAGAAGTTTTAGTTCATTTGATCAAACAGTCGACACAACCGACTTTCCGTGATCGTATGGTTGAAGCACTTAACAAGATTCAAGGTGGCTTTGCTTACTTGCTTTTGACCAAAGATGCTTTGATTCTGGCTTTGGATTCACACGGTTTTCGACCTTTATCAATTGGGAAGTTAGATGATGGTGGTTATGTAGTTGCTAGTGAAACTTGTGCGTTAGATGCTGTTGGAGCAACTTTTGTCCGTGATGTACAACCTGGTGAATTGATTACTATCTCTGACGAGGGGATGAAAATCGATCATTGGACCACTAAGACACAACTAGCCATCTGTTCAATGGAATTCGTTTACTTTGCTCGTCCTGATTCCGACATTCTAGGTGTTAATGTTCATTCAGCCAGAAAACGCATGGGAGCCAACTTAGCTCAAGAATATCCAGCACCAGGCGATATTGTTGTCGGTGTTCCTAATTCTTCTCTGTCGGCAGCTAGTGGTTATGCTGAAGCTAGTGGTCTACCTTATGAAATGGGCTTGATCAAGAATCAATATATGGGTCGAGAGTTTATTCAACCAACCCAAGAATTACGAGAGAAAAGCGTTCGTCAAAAATTAGCGGCTGTAAAAGGTGTTGTTAAAGGTAAGCGAGTTATTTTGGTGGATGATTCGATCGTCCGTGGAACTACTTGTGCTTACATCGTGCAATTGCTAAGGGATGCTGGTGCAACTGAAGTTCATTTACGTATCGCTTCACCAAGATTCATGCATCCATGTTTTTACGGTATCGATATCCAGGAAAAGAGTGAGTTGATTGCCGCTCATAAGAGTATTGAAGAAATGAATCAAATTTTTGGTTCCGACTCGCTACGTTTCTTGAGCGAAGATGGTTTAATTGATGCCATTGGAATGAACGCTGATGCACCATATTCAGGATTAGATATGTCGTATTTCAATGGAGATTATCCAACTTATCTATACGACTATGAATCCAAAAAATAAGGAGAATTTTATGGCAAATCCCTATCAAGATGCTGGTGTAAATGTGGAATCCGGTTATAAGATTTCTCAATTCGTGAAACAAAAGACTAAGAGTAAGAGTATTGGTAATTTTGGCGGTATCTATGAAATTCCTGCTGGTTTTAAGCAGCCAGTACTAGTTTCAAGTGACGACGGTGTTGGAACAAAACTTTTATTGACTAATGAGTTTAAGAAGTGGGACACAATTGGTATCGACTGTGTGGCAATGTGTGTTAATGACATCTTGGCACAGGGGGCTATTCCGCAATATTTTCTAGACTATATTTCAACTGGTAAGGTTGATCAAAAGGTTGAAGAAATACTAAAAGGCGTAATTGCTGGTTGTCAAATGTCTAATGCGTCCTTAATTGGCGGTGAAACGGCTGAAATGCCTGGAGTCTATGGCGATAATGATTATGATATTGCTGGTTTTGCAGTAGGAATCTGTGAAAAAGATGAATTACTTCGTAAAGAAAACATTCAAGAAGGTAACGTCTTAATTGGTATCACATCAAGTGGAATTCATTCTAATGGTTATTCATTAGTGAGAAAGATTTTCTTTCAGGATAATGATTTTAACTTGGAAACTATCTTACCGGAATTAGATGGACAAACTCTGGGAGAAATTTTATTAACTCCAACTAAGATTTACGCCAATGAATTAGTACCGTTGTTGGGACAAAAACTTATCAATGGGGCGGCCCACATTACTGGTGGTGGATTTTTTGAAAATGTTCCTCGAATGTTGCCCGATGGATTAGCAGCTGAGATCAATGTTGATATTTGGCCAGAATTGCCAATATTTGCTGCCTTACAAAAGTATGGACATTTAGAAACCATCGATATGTATCATATTTTCAACATGGGTCTGGGGATGGTCTTAGCGGTTGATCCTAAAGATGAATTAAAGGTTTTGGAACAATTGAATCAACTTGAAACTGTGGCTTATACCATTGGTGAAGTTGTAGAAAAAGATTCAACCAATCTGATTTTGAAAGGAGATAAGCTGTGAAAGTAGCTGTATTTGCCTCAGGTAATGGTAGTAATTTTGAAGCCATTGCCGGATCAGATGAATTGAAGAGACTAGGTCTAGAAATTGAATTATTAGTTTGTGACCAACCCAATGCTCATGTAATTAAACGAGCAGAAAAATATCATATTCCCGTTTTTGTGAATCAACTGGCTGATTACGCTAACCGCGGTGAGTATGAGCAAGCAATTATTGATAAATTAAAGCCGTTAGAAATCGAATATATTCTTTTGGCAGGTTATATGCGTGTGGTTACGCCAGTTTTACTAGGTGAATATCCTAATCACATTATCAATATTCATCCATCACTTTTACCAAAATATTCAGGTTTAGAAGCAATTGAACGTGCTTACGCTGCCAATGACGCGGTGACTGGTGTAACGATTCATTATATTGACGAAGGGGTCGATACCGGTCCAGTTATCAAACAGATGAAAGTTGTACGTTTAAGTAAAGATACCGAAGCTAGCTTAGAAGCTAGGATTCATCAAACTGAGCATCAAATGTACCGTACAGTAGTGCGAGATTTATTAATAAAAAATAATGGGGTAAGTAAATAATGAAAAGAGCTTTGATTAGTGTTTCTGACAAAACTGGAGTCGTTGAGTTTGCTAAAGGATTAATTGAAAATGATTTTGAAATTATTTCTACTGGTGGTACATACAAGAAGTTACAAGAAAATGGCGTAAAGGTTACTGAAATTGATGAAGTAACGAAATTTCCAGAAATTCTTGATGGACGTGTAAAGACACTGCATCCAATGGTTCACGCTGGTCTACTAGCTAAACGTGATAATCCTGAACATATGAAGACTTTGGAAAAATTAAATATCCAAACAATTGATTTAGTTTGTGTAAATCTTTATCCGTTCAAAGAAACCATTTCTCAAGATGGTGTCACACCGGCCCAAGCTATCGAACAAATTGATATTGGTGGTCCATCAATGATTCGTTCCGCCTCAAAAAATTTCAAGAGCGTTTACGTAGTAATTGATGCCAACGACTATGAAACAGTTTTAACAAGTATCAAGAGTGGCGAAGATAATTTGGCTTTGAGACAAAGTTTGGCTGCTAAAGCTTTCAGACATACAGCTGAATATGACAGTATTATTGCCCATTACTTGTCAGATCTAAATGGTGAAGAATTCCCTGACGTTGAAGTACTTGGTTACGATTTCCATCAAGAACTAAGATACGGTGAAAACTCACATCAAAAAGCTGCTTTTTATCAAAGTGCAATGCCAAGTGAATACTCAATTGCTTCAGCTAAACAACTACACGGTAAAGAATTATCTTTCAACAATATCAAAGATGCCGATGCAGCCTTAAGAATTGTCGCTGATTTTGACAAACCGTGTGTCGCAGCATTGAAGCATATGAATCCATGTGGTGTTGGGGTAGATGATGAATCAATCTATCAAGCATGGCGTAAAGCTTATACTGCTGATACAATGTCAATTTTTGGTGGAATTGTAGCTGTTAATCGTGAAGTTACTAAAGAAATTGCTGAAGAAATGCACAAGATCTTCTTAGAAATTGTTATTGCTCCAAGCTTTACCCCTGAAGCTTTAGAAATTTTGGAAGCTAAGAAAAATATTCGCTTGATGACTTTAGACTTCACTAAGGCTAAGTCAGCTGATAAATATGAATATGTTTCTGTTATGGGTGGACTCTTAGTTCAAGAAAGAGATACAACAGTTGATAATTTGGACGAATTCCAAGTTGTAACTAAAAAAGCCCCAACTCCTGAAGAGATGAAGGCTTTACTATTTGGTCAACAAGTTGTTAAGCATGTGAAGAGTAACGCTATCGTTATTTCAACTACTGATAAGACTCTTGGTATCGGTGCAGGACAAATGAATCGTATCGGTTCAGTAAAAATCTCTATTGAACAAGAAGAACAAGCTGAAGAGCACAAACCATTGATCATGGCTTCTGATGCATTCTTCCCAATGGATGATTGTGTTCAATATGCAGCCGAGCATGGTATTACAGCTATTGTGCAACCTGGTGGTTCAATTAAAGATCAAGATTCAATTGATATGGCTGATAAACATGGTATTGCAATGGTCTTCACTGGTAGAAGACACTTCAAACATTAGAGAGGGGTCATTCAATGAAAATATTAGTTGTCGGTTCAGGGGCAAGGGAAGATGCCATTTGTCAGGCACTCCAAAAGAATTCTCAAAATGTTGTCTTCTGTGCTCCCGGTAACGATGGGATGAAATTGTCAGAAATCAAAACTATTTCAATAGAAGAAAATGATTTTGAAAGAATGGCAAACTTTGCAAAAACGAATGCTATTGACTTTACGATTGTGGGTCCAGAAGAGCCTTTAGTTAACGGAATTGTGGACTTCTTCAAACGACAAGGTCTAAAAATTTTTGGACCTAATAAACAGGCAGCCCAAGTCGAAGGGTCAAAGGTTTTTACTAAAAGATTGATGGCCGATGCTGGTATTCCTACTGCTCAGTATCAAGAATTCACTAAGTTAGAAAATGCCTTGAATTATTTAAAGGCAACGTCAGATTTTCCGATTGTCATCAAGGCAGACGGACTGGCCGCAGGTAAAGGTGTTTTTATCGCTTCGGATTTAGTTACAGCGATTGAAACAGTAACCGACTTATTGGCGGAACATAAATTTGGCACTAAGAAAGTTGTGATTGAAGAGTTTCTTGAGGGTGAAGAATTTTCGCTAATGGCTTTTGTTGATCATAAGCGCTTCTATCCAATGCCTTTAGCTCAGGATTATAAGAAAATTTTTGACGGTGATGAAGGGCCTAATACCGGTGGTATGGGAGCTGTCTGTCCAGTCTCTAATCTCTCTAAAGATATTGAGCAAGTGGCAGTAGAAACTGTTTTAAAGCCGTTTGTTGCAGAGCTTTATAAAGAAGGCATTAAGTACACTGGAATTCTTTATGCCGGATTGATTTTGACAAAAAATGGTATCAAAGTCATCGAGTTTAACGCACGATTTGGTGATCCTGAAACGGAAGTAGTTTTGCCAAGATTACAATCTGATTTGTCAGAAATCATTGAACAAATTTTATGTCATAAGAGTATAAAGAAAATTGATTGGGAAACGAACGGTATAAACCTAGGAGTTTTTGCTGTCAGTAAAGGTTACCCTGTAAAGCCTGTATTTGGCTCGTTAGGTGATAGGGATAGTTTCAAAAAATGCCCATTGATGATCAACTATGCAGCTGTAAAGCGAGATCAGCAAAAACTATTTAGCCACGGTGGTCGTTTATACTTGATGCAAGCACAGGCTGAATCAGTCGAGGATGCGCAAGTAAAAGTTTATCGAGAACTTGAAAAAATGGACCAAACAAATATTTTTTACCGACGTGATATTGGTAAGAATTCCATTTAATACAGAAAAGATAGAAGTAAAATTTCACTTGAAATATTACTTCTATTTTTTTATTGGCGGCCCCGATACTTTAGGATTATATATTTTGTGAAAAATCTAAGAGTGTATGAATATAGAGGGATCTTTATTGATTATTAAAACTTTAAATATGAAGTTGTTTAAAATAGGAAGAAAAGCTATGATTTAAGAAACTGGTAGTCTTATTTTTTTAAGTTGATAAGAATAAGTAGTTTTTCAATTTTAGAATACCTAATATAACGGTCTTTTCTTAGTGTGCTCCCTATGTATATAAGGGTGATTCCTATTAACTACTACAGATCCAGTTTGATTTTGTGTGCTCCCTATGTGTATAGGGGTGATACTCCTATATTGTCGTTTACTTTGTATCAGATTAATTGTGATCCCTATCTAAATAGGGATGAATCTATATGTATCGAGAAAAGAAAGCCATTTCCCATAAGATTTACTGGGATGTATTCACTGTAATCAAAAAAGGACATGAACACTCATTTATATATTTAGCAGTAGAAACCTAAATATATAAGTGGGTAAATTCATGTCCTTTTTATACAATAAAACCCTGGCATGCCAGGGTTATTTTAATATATTCAATTTTAGTATATTATATAATTACTTATGTTTTTTCTTAGGTGGGATATATTCGAACGAAGGATCAATTTCCTTATCGATATTATTCCAAGCTTCTTCCATATCATCGTTAACTTGTTTAGTCTGTTTCTCATCAAGTTTAGCTTTGAAATCAAAGTCAATTTCAGGTCCTATACCAATAGTAATTTGTTTATGTTTCATTAAACCACCAAAGGTCAAAGGTCCTTGATAAACGAAGGGAACTAATGGGGCTTTTGAAAGTTTAGCAATCAGTGAGGCGCCACCCTTTAGTTGTTCGGAGTAACGAGTTCCTGAAGGGAACATGATTAAAACTTTATCTTCTTTTTTCAAAGCTTTAACTGGTGTTTTTATTACTGAAGGACCAGGATGAGCACGATCCACAGGAAAAGCATGTGCGTGCACAAGGATGAATCTTAAAATGGGATTCTTAAAAAGTTCCTTCTTAGCCATAAAAGTAGCTTCACGTGGAGAAATCGCTAGTGCAAAGAAAATTGGTTCCCACCAAGTACGGTGAGGTGCTACTAAAATATAAGGCTTGTCAGGCAGATTTTCTTTACCCACGACTTTATAACGGCCATTTAAAATGAAAACAATGCCTCTCGCTATTACACGGATAAATTTATAAAACATAGAATTATCATTCTCCCTAAAATAATCTTAACTTATTTAAAATACCATAAAGTAGGTGTCACATGTCGATTTATTCTCAAGATATTATTTCTAATAGTGGAATAATCATTAATCAAGATAAAAAACTTTATTCATTTAATCTCGATACTATTTTACTTTACAACTTCGCTAAGCCTGTAAAAAAAGGTAAAGTAGTCGACTTATGTTCTGGAAACGGCGCAATTGGATTGTCGTTGGCCTCTAAAACATCCGCACAAATATATTTGGTTGAGATTCAAAAAGAATTGGCTGCTTTATCTGAAAAAAGCATTGAAGACAACAAACTGCAACAACAAGTTCATCTGATCAATGATGACCTGAAGAATGTTCAAGCACATATTGACCACGACACAGTTGACATGATTGTCTGTAATCCACCATATTTCAAAGTTTTGGATAAAACAGCTTTAAAAGAGAAACAAGTTCTAGCTATTGCCCGTCATGAAGTAAAAGCTAGCTTAGCGGATGTATTACATTCTATCAAAGTTTTGCTTAAAGAGAATTCTCATGCTTATCTGGTTTATCGTCCGGAACGTCTCAGCGAGTTAGTCGCGGAAATGTTACAACAAAGATTGCAACCGAAACGTATGCGTTTTGTCAGGACTACTGCTCGAAAGGATGCCAATTTAGTTTTGCTCGATGTGGTCAAAACTGTGAAATCAGCATCATTGAAAGTCGAACCAGACTTAATAATTTATGATGACAATCATCAATTGAGTGAAGAGGCTAATCGAATAATCAATGGAGACAAGTAAATATTATGTCTACATGTTGTTGTGTAGCGATAAAACTTTTTATACGGGGACAAGTAATAATGTGAAAAAGAGGGTGGCTACCCACAATTCTGGTAAAGGTGCCAAGTATACCAAAATTAGACGGCCAGTTAAATTAATGTACACCGAAGAATTGGAGAATAAATCACAAGCTTTGAAACGTGAAATTGCGATTAAAAAGTTGTCACGTCAGCAAAAAGAAACTTTGTTAAAAAGTAACGGAATAAATTGGCGTGATTACTTGATTTAAAATTAATATTCCATTATAATATTTAACCGTATTGAATACACACACTTAACGATTTAGTTGTTGGTGCACTTATGTGTTTCAACTAGACATGACTTAAGTGGAGGTAAAAACCTGGAGGAACTTTTTATGTCAGTTATTTCTATGAAACAACTTCTTGAAGCCGGTGTACATTTTGGTCACCAAACAAGAAGATGGAACCCTAAGATGAAGCCATTTATCTTTACACAAAGAAATGGTATTTACATCATTGATTTACAAAAAACAGTACGCATGATCGACGATGCATACAACTATATGAAGGCTGTTGCCGGTGATGATGGAATTTTCCTATTCGTTGGTACAAAGAAACAAGCCCAAGACGCTGTTGCTGAAGAAGCTACACGTGCCGGTCAATACTACGTTAACCACCGTTGGTTAGGTGGAACTTTGACTAACTGGAACACAATCCAAAAACGTATCAAGAGATTAAAGGACATCAAAGCTATGTCACAAGATGGTACTTTTGATCGTCTACCTAAGAAAGAAGTTGCTTTACTTACAAAGCAACAAGCTAAGTTAGAGAAATTCCTTGGTGGTATCGAAGATATGCCAAGAATCCCTGATGTTATGTTCATTGTTGACCCTCATAAGGAAAACATTGCTGTTAACGAAGCTAAGAAACTTAACATTCCTATCGTAGCTATGGTTGATACAAATACAGATCCAGATCCTATCGATGTTATCATCCCTTCAAACGATGATGCTATCCGTGCCGTTAGATTAATTACATCTAAGATGGCAGATGCTATTGTTGAAGGTAAACAAGGTGAAGAAGCTGTTACAGATGCAGACTTTGCTAAAGACGATAACAAAGATGACAATGCTGCCGATGCAAAATCTATCGAAGATTTAGCAGAAGCTAAAAACAATAACGAAGATAAATAATAATAATAAGCGTAAAATAGAGTCATCTGAGTAAGATGGCTTTATTTATACGACTGGAGGATTACTAATGGCTAAAATTACTGCTGCTCAAGTTAAAGAATTACGTGATAAGACAAGCGTTGGTATGATGGATGCTAAGAAGGCATTGGTTGCTGCTGACGGTAATATGCAAGAGGCTATCGACAAACTTCGTGAAAAGGGTGTAGCTAAAGCTGCTAAGAAGAGTGGAAACATTGCTGCTGAAGGTTTAACACACATCGAAGTTCTAGGTAACAAAGCTGCTATCATCGAAGTTAATTCAGAAACTGACTTTGTTTCATCAAACGACAAGTTTATCAATCTTGTAAACGAAATTGGTAAGGCTATTGTTGCTAGTGAACCAAAGACAATGGACGAAGCTTTGGCACTTAAGATTGGTGACCAAACAATTAACGATGCCATCACAGGCTTAACAGCTGTTATTGGTGAAAAGATTTCCTTGAGACGTTTCAAGGTTCTTGACAAGACAGACTCACAAGTATTCGGTTCATACTTACATAATGGTGGTTTGATCGGTGCTATCGTTACTCTTGAAGGTAACGATGAATCTGTTGCTAAAGACGTTGCTATGCACGTTGCTGCTATCAACCCTGAATTCATGGATCGTAATCAAGTTCCTGCAGACCGTTTGGAACATGAAAAGGCTATCTTCACTGAAGAAACAAAGGCTGAAGGTAAACCTGAAAAGATTATCCCTAGAATCGTTGAAGGCCGTTTAAACAAGTTCTTGTCAGAAATTAGTTTGGCTGACCAAGAATTCGTTAAGGATTCAGATATGACTGTTCAACAATACGTTGAATCAAAGAATTCTAAGCTTGTTTCATTCGTTCGTTACGAGGTTGGCGAAGGAATCGAAAAGAAACAGGAAGACTTTGCTGAAGAAGTAAAGAACCAAATCAAGTAATTTAAGAACATTTTTTGGAAGAGTCGCTTAATTCATTTTGAATTAAACGGCTTTTTCTTTGTATTTAGGGTTGTATCCGCACAAAATTTGTTTAAAAATGGTGTTTAGATAAATTTACTGTATCGAATATGTTAAAATATTTAGTAGCAAAATTAAAGGAGAGAACTTATGCCTGATATCAAGTATAAAAGAGTGATTTTAAAAGTTTCTGGAGAAGCCCTAGCCGGTGAGAAAGGCTTTGGTATTAATCCACCAGTTATTAAAACAATAGCTGAACAAATTAAGAGTGTTCATGATCTAGGAGTTCAAGTTGCCATCGTCTGTGGTGGTGGTAACATTTGGCGTGGTGAAACAGGTGCCGAAATGGGAATGGACCGTGCCCAAGCAGATTACATGGGTATGATGGCCACTGTTATGAACGGACTTGCCTTACAAGATGGTTTGGAACATATTGGTGTACCAACACGTGTACAAACATCAATCGAAATGCGTCAAGTAGCTGAACCTTACATCAGAAGAAAGGCAATCAGACATCTAGAAAAGGGTCGTGTTGTTATCTTCGCTGGTGGTACTGGTAATCCTTACTTCTCAACAGATACTACTTCTGTACTTCGTGCCGCTGAAATCGAAGCTGACGTTATCTTAATGGCTAAGAACAACGTTGACGGTGTTTACTCAGCTGATCCTAAGAAGGACCCTAATGCTAAGAAGTACTCAGAATTAACACAACTTGATATTATTAATAAGAATCTTGGAGTTATGGATACAACTGCTTCATCATTGTCAATGGATAATGATATTCCATTGATCGTATTCAACTTGAACAAGGCTGAAAATATTAAGAAGGTTGTTCAAGGAGAAAATATCGGAACAATTATAAAGGGTGGTAATGATGACTAACAAAGCTGTTACAAAAGCACAAGAAAATATGACGAAGTCAATCGACGTTCTTAGAAAAGAATTAGCTAATATCCGTGCTGGTAAAGCTAATGCTTCAATTTTAAGTAACGTTAAGGTTTCATACTATGGTACTGATGTGCCATTGAATCAAGTTGCCTCAGTTAACATTCCTGAAGCACGTGTTTTGATGATCACACCTTATGATCAATCATCATTGGATGATATTGAACATGCCATTAATTCATCTGATTTAGGATTGAACCCTGCTAACGATGGTAAGGTTATTCGTTTGGTTATCCCACAGCTTACTGGTGAACGCAGAAAAGAGATTGCTAAGCAAGTAGGTAAAGAAGCTGAAGAGAGCCGTATCGCCGTTAGAAACGTTCGTCGTGAGGCTATGGACGATCTTAAGAAGCAATTAAAGGCCAACGATGTAACTGAAGATGAATTCCATGATGTTGAAGATCAAGTTCAAAAGGTTACCGATAAGGCTATCGCAGAAGTTGATAAATTAGCAGCAGAAAAAGAAAAAGAAATTACTGAAGGATAATAGTCTTTATGACAGAGAGTAAGAGACAGTTGGATTCAGACATATCAGTTCCTAAGCATATTGCTATTATTATGGACGGTAATGGTCGTTGGGCTAAGAAAAAGGGCCAACCACGTATTGCTGGGCATAAAGAAGGCATGAATAATGTTAAGACAATTGCTACAGCAGCAAGTCATCTTGGCGTTAAAGTCTTGAGTTTGTATGCTTTTTCTACTGAGAATTGGAGTCGACCTAGTAAAGAGGTCAACTTCCTAATGAAGTTACCAGTAGATTTTTTCGGAACTTTTATGCCGGATTTAATTAAAGAAAATATTCGAGTGTTCGTAACCGGATTTACTGATCACTTACCTGAAAAAACCAGAAAAGTAGTTTTAAAAGCAGTTGAGGATACTAAGGGTAATACTGGAATGATCCTCAATTTTGCTTTTAATTACGGTGGCCGAGCTGAAATTGTTAATGCTGCTAAAAATTTGGCAATTGAGGCTGCCAGTGGTTCAATAGATCCAAGTGATATTGACGATGCCATGTTTGCAGATCATTTGTTGACTAATCATTTAAAAGATTTGGCTGATCCTGATTTGTTGATCAGAACTAGTGGTGAAGAGCGAATTTCTAATTTTATGCTCTGGCAATTAGCTTATACAGAAATGATCTTTGACGATAGTTACTGGCCCGATTTCACGGTTGATGATTTGGTTGAGGATATTAAAGAATTTGACAGAAGAGATCGTCGTTACGGGTCTGTTTAGTTTGGGGGAAAATTATGAAACAACGTGTTATTACTGCCGTTATTGCACTAGCAATCTTTATTCCCATATTGCTTGCTGGTGGAGTTTGGTTAGAAGTTGCAGCTGCAGCACTAGCCGCAGTCGGTGTTTTTGAAATTTATATTATGCGTAAACGTATCATCGTTTCCGTCGACTTTTTAGTAACTATCTTAGGAACGTTAGCATTAGTAGTTCCTAACGGATTTTACCGTGGATGGTTCCCAAAGAGTTTCTCAAGATTGGATTTATTCTACGTCTTTGCGGTAATCTTGTTGATTATTACAGTATTGACAAAGAACAAATTTAATTTTGAAGATGCAGCTGTTTCAGTAGTTTCAATGTTGTACATTGGTACAGGATTCCACTATTTGGCTGCTGTAAGAAATTCAAACGCTGGTTTAGGTTTATTGATGTATGCCTTAATAGTTGTTTGGTCAACAGATATCTTTGCTTATACTTTCGGTAGAAAGATTGGTAAGCACAAGTTATGGCCTGCTATCAGTCCTAACAAGACTTGGGAAGGAACAATTGCCGGTATTGTTATGGCTTTGATCCTTTCAGGCGTTTACATGTACTTTGTGCCACAAGAGTACTCAATGACAACAATGTTGATGATTGCCTTTGTTCTATCAATCATGGGACAAATGGGCGATTTGATTGAATCAGCTTATAAGAGATATTACAAAGTTAAAGATTCAGGAAATATTTTACCAGGACATGGTGGAATTTTAGATCGATTCGATAGTATGCTGATCGTACTACCGTTGTTACACATATTCGCTTTAGTCTAAGCATCTCGTGGAGGTTAAAATGACCGCGATAATTACATTTATAATCGTTTTTGGGATATTAGTTATTGTCCATGAATTTGGACATTATTATGCTGCAAAAAAATCAGGGATTTTAGTTCGTGAGTTTTCTGTAGGGATGGGTCCAAAAATTGTCGCTTATCGTAAGAACCATACGACATACACTTTAAGACTATTGCCTTTAGGTGGTTATGTACGTATGGCTGGCGCTCAGGAAGATGATTCTGATATTCAACCAGGAACGATGGCGTCTTTAGTTTTAAATGATCAAGATAAAGTAATAAAAATAATAACTTCCAGTAAGGTTTATGATGCAAATGCGGTCCCCGTTCAAATTTCTAAGTCAGACTTAGTTGATGACTTGGTGATTGAAGGGTATGAAAATGGCGATGAGACAGTCGTTAAGGAGTATTCAGTTGATCATGATGCAACCATTGTTGAAGAAGACGGTACTGAGGTTCAAATCGCACCACGCGATGTTCAACTTCAGTCCGTTTCTGTTTGGAAGCGAATGATTACTAATTTTGCTGGTCCATTCAATAATTTCGTTTTGGCAGTCTTGGCTGCTATTTTAGCTGCTTTCATGATGAATGGTGTTGCCACTAATCAATTGGGACATATTGAAAAAAATTCAGTTGCTCAACAAGCAGGTCTAAAAGTAAACGATACGATTGTTAGCGTTAATGGCAAAAAAACTGGGTCATGGACTGCTTTATCAACCAATATTCAAAATAACCCTGGTAAGAAAGTTACTTTAAAAGTTGAATCAAATAAAAAACTTAAAACAATTAAATTAACTCCTAAAACTGTTAAATCACAAGGCCAAAGTTACGGTCTAATTGGGATTATGCCAAAAACTGATTCTAGCGTCTGGGCTAAGATCAAATATGGCTTTTCATACAGTTGGGGAACGACCGTCATGGTTTTCCATGCATTAGGTAAGATGGTGTCTGGTGGATTTAATATTAATCAGTTATCAGGACCAGTTGGTATTTATTCGATGACCTCACAAGTAGCGTCACAGGGTCTGGTTAATATTATTTTATTTACTTCAATGCTATCGATGAACCTAGGTATTGTTAATTTGATTCCAATTCCAGCCTTAGATGGTGGAAAAATTTTATTAAATATCGTTGAAGCAATCAGAAGAAAACCAATTCCAGAACAGTATGAAACTGTCATCACCTTAATTGGTGTCGGAATCTTGGTTTTATTGATGATTGCTGTTACATGGAATGATATTCAGCGCTTCTTTATAAAATAGGGGGATAAGAACTTGAAACAATCAAAATTATATATTCCAACACTGAAGCAGACTCCTTCAGATGCTGAGGCTGTCAGTCATCAGTTGATGTTAAGAGCCGGCTACATCAGACAGGTTTCCGCAGGGGTATATGCATACTTGCCATTAGCTTGGTCAGTTATTCAAAGAATTGAAAACATTATTCGTAAAGAAATGGAAAAAATTGATGTCGTAGAAATGCGCATGCCAGCAATTTTACCTGCTGATCTTTGGAAAGAAAGTGGCCGTTATGAAACTTATGGCGATAATCTTTTCAAATTCAAGGATCGTCACGAACGTGATTTCATCTTGGGACCAACTCATGAGGAAACATTTACAAGTGTTGTAAAAGAAAGTTTGAATAGTTACAAGAAGTTACCTCTTGTTTTATATCAAATGCAAATGAAGTATCGTGATGAAGATCGTCCTCGTAATGGTCTATTGCGTGGCCGTGAATTTATCATGAAAGATGCATATTCATTCACAGCTAACAAAGAACAACTTGATGTTATCTTTAATCAAATGGAACAAGCTTACCGTAATATTTTTGATATTTGTGGTTTAAATTACCGCGCTATTATCGGTGATGCTGGTGCCATGGGTGGTACTGATTCAAAGGAATTCTCCGCTATTGCTGGAATCGGTGAAGACACAATTGCCTATTCAGATGACAGTGATTACTCAGCTAACCTTGAAATGGCTGCAAGTAAGATGGAAGAGAATTTAGTTGAAGATAAGAAAGAAGCAGAAGTTGTTGATACACCAAATGTACATACAATCGATGCTTTGGCAGAACTTCTAAAAGTTGAATCATCAAGAATTATGAAGGCTGTTGCCTACATGGCTGATGATGAACCAGTTATGGTCATGATTCGTGGTGATTACGATGTCAATGACGTTAAATTGAAGAATTACTTGGGTGCTGACTTCTTACGTGAGGCAACTCCTGAAGAAGTTAAGGATGAATTTGGCAGTGTACCTGGATTTATCGGACCTAAGGGGATCAACGATAAAGTTAAAGTACTTTACGATAGTTCCTTAGTTGGTTTGATGAACTTTGTCGTTGGCTTAAATAAAGCTGACGTTCACTTGTTCAATGCTAACTTTGAAGATATTGTTGACGAAACACCAGAATTTAGAGATTTCCGTGTTATCAAGGAAGGTGAAGTTTCACCCGATGGCCATGGTCATATCAAGTTCACACGTGGTATCGAAATTGGTCATATCTTTAAGTTAGGTACTAAATTCTCAAAAGCACTTGGTGCTAACTTCTTGGATGAAAATGGTAAATCTAATCCATTGATCATGGGAAGTTATGGTATTGGTATTTCACGTCTATTGACAGCCATCATCGAACAACACTGTGATGAGAATGGTATTATCTGGCCAGTTAGCTTGGCACCATATCAAGTTCATGTTGTTCCTATCAAGTACAACAACGACGTTCAAGGCAAATTGAGTGACGAAATTGTTGAATTGTTGCAAAATGAAGGTTATGACGTCTTGCTTGACGATCGTAAAGAACGTCCCGGTGTTAAATTTGCTGACTCAGATCTAATTGGTATTCCTATTAGAATCACTGTTGGTAAAAAAGCTGGCGATGGAATTGTTGAACTAAAGATCAGAAGTACTGGTGAAACAATTGAAGTAAGTAAAGATGAATTAGTAAATTCAGTAAAAATATTGCTTAAGAATCAGTAATGAGGCTTAGGCCTTTTTTTATTTTTTGAAGGAAAGAATATGTCAGACACAAAACAACTTTTTGAAATTTTAGTTAAACAAATCAAATTAGATAGCTTATTGCCATCTAATGATGCGTTTATCGATGGAAAATTAAATAAACTTGAAGTTCATAAGAACAGTAAACGCTGGACATTCTTTTTTGAATTTAAACGCGTATTGCCATTCAATGATTTCATGACTTTTGTTAAAGCCTTGAAAGCTAGTTTTGATGGAATCGCCCAAATTGATTTTGAAATCAAAACGACGGATTCAGAATTATCTGAAAAAGATATTAAAGATTATTGGAATTATGTTTTGAATGATTGCAACGTTGAGTCGCCGATGGTTCTAGATAAGATCAGTCAGACGCCACCTCATGTTGAGAATGGACAAGTCTTTTTAGATGTTTCTAATAGTTTTATGGCTGATTTTGTTGATGGAAAACTCATTGATGGACTTCAGTCAGAATATAGTAGTCTAGGTTTTCCTGATTTTAGAATTAGAACTAACGTTGACAAGGCCAAGTATCAAGAAAAGGCTGAGGCGATGAAAGCTGCTAATGCTGAAAAAACTAAGCAATTTCAAGCTAAGGCTAAAGAAGCTAGTGAAAAGAAGGCGGCTAAACCTGTTGGTAATGTCTCCAAGGTAGGACGTAAGATTCCTGATGATCAAGAAATTACGCAAATGGTCGACATTATTGAAGAAGATCGTAACAAAGTTGTTGAAGGTTACGTGTTTGATATTGATGTTCGTAAGTTGAAATCAGGACGTTCGCTCTTGATTATGAAGGTTACTGACTATACTTCATCGTTCAGTATCAAAAAATTCTCTAATGGTGAAGATGATGAAAACTTCTTTGCAGCATTAGATCAAGGTTCTTGGATCAGAGTCCGTGGTAATGTTCAGGAGGATAATTTCTCACGTGAACTAGTTATCATGGCCAATGATATCAATGTGATCAAACATGAGATGCGTAAAGATACCGCTGAAGATGAGAACAAACGGATCGAATTACATGCTCATACCAACATGAGTCAGATGGATGCGATTCCTAGTGCAACTGATTTAATCAAACGAGCTAGTGATTGGGGACAAACAGGTATTGCTATTACCGATCATCGTGCTTTACAGGCCTTCCCAGAAGCATACAATGCTGGGAAAAAATTTGGCGTCAAGATTGCTTACGGTGTTGAGGTCGACCTAGTCGATGAAGGCAATCCAATTGCTTATAATTTACGAGATCAAGTGTTAGATGGTTCTGAATATGTAATCTTTGATACCGAGACTACTGGACTTTCGGCCGTTTACGATTCGATCATCGAAATTGGTGCTACTAAGATGAAGAATGGCGAAGTGATCGATAGATTCGACAAATTTATCAATCCTGGTCATCCCTTGTCTGAAGTAACCACGAATTTGACTAGTATTACTACTGAGATGGTTCAAGATGCTCCTGATGAAACGGTTATTATTGGCGAATTTATGGACTTTATCGGTGATGATATTCTAGTTGGTCATAACGTTACTTTCGATATGGGCTTTATGAATGCTGCTTTAACAAGAATGGGACGTCCAAGATTATCAATGCCAGTTATTGATACTTTGGAAATGTCAAGAACACTTCACTCTGAATACCGTAATCACAAGTTGGATTCTCTAGCCAAACGTTATCATATTGTCTTGGAACATCACCATAGAGCTGATTCTGATGCTGAAACAACTGGTTACTTGATGTACAAGTTGTTCGATGAATTGGAAGATAAGTTTGGAACAAGAAACGTTAATCAATTAAATGATCACGTTGGTGGTGAGGAAGCCTACAAACAGGCTCGTCCAAGTCACGCTGTCCTCTTGGCTAAAACTCAAGCTGGATTGAAGAATATGTTTAAAATTGTTTCTTATTCAATGACACGTTACTTCTATCGAACGGCTCGTGTACCAAGAAGATTGTTGAATAAGTATCGTGAAGGAATAATTGTTGGTTCTGCTTGTGAAAATGGTGAAGTCTTTACTAGCATGATGCAAAAAGGTTATGACGATACTCGTGAATTAGCACAGTATTATGATTACCTAGAAGTTATGCCTCAAACGTTATATCAACATCTAATTGATATTAAAATTATTAAAGATGAAGATGCTTTGCAGGAAATCATCAAGAACATTGTCAAATTAGGTAAAGAATTGAATAAACCTGTTGTTGCAACAGGGGATGTCCACTACCTTGATCCACATGATAAAGTTTATCGAGATATTGTTATCAAAGCTGTAAAGAGTAATGCTTTAGCTCGTCGACCAGAATTGCCTGATGTGCAGTTTAGAACGACTAATGAAATGTTTGATGAGTTCGATTACTTGGATCAACAAACAGAACAAGAGATCATCGTTGATAATCCTAAGAAAATTATGGATTCAATAGATGAGATTTCTCCAGTTAAAGATAAGCTCTACACTCCAAAGATGGAGGGGGCCGAAGATGAAATTCGTAGTTTAACAATGAATAAGGCCCATGAACTTTATGGTGATCCTTTGCCAGAATTAGTTCAAAAACGTATGGATCGCGAGTTAAAGAGTATTATCGGAAATGGTTTCTCTGTTATTTACTTAATTGCTCAACGTCTAGTTTATAAATCTAACAAAGATGGATATTTGGTTGGTTCCCGTGGTTCTGTTGGATCTAGTTTCGTTGCCACGATGACTGGTATTACCGAAGTTAATCCTTTGCCACCACATTATCGTTGTCCTAATTGTAAGTACTCTGAATTCTTTACTAAAGGTGAAGTTGGTTCAGGATATGATCTACCCGATAAGGATTGTCCTAAATGTGGTACTGATATGAAAAAGGATGGTCAGGATATTCCGTTTGAAACTTTCTTAGGTTTCAAGGGTGATAAGGTTCCTGATATTGATTTGAACTTCTCTGGTGACTACCAACCAGTAGCCCATAACTATACCAAAGTATTGTTTGGGGAAGATCACGTATTTAGAGCTGGTACTATTGGTACAATTGCGGATCGAACAGCTTTCGGTTATGTTAAAAATTATGAAGAGTTAACTGGGCAGAATTTCAGAAACGCTGAAGAAGAACGTTTGGCAATGGGGTCAACTGGTGTAAAGAGAACTACTGGTCAACATCCGGCTGGTATCATTGTTGTGCCCGATTATATGGATATTTTTGATTTCACTCCAATTCAGTATCCGGCCGACGATCAAACAGCACTCTGGAAGACCACCCACTTTGATTTCCATTCAATCCATGATAATATCTTAAAACTAGATATTCTGGGACATGATGATCCCACGATGATTCGTATGCTACAAGATTTATCAGGAATTGATCCTAAGACTTTGCCAGTTAAAGATCCTGGGGTCATGGAATTATTTAGAGGAACTGATTCTTTAAACGTTACACCTGAACAGATCTTTTCTAAAACTGGTACTTTGGGTGTACCTGAGTTCGGTACTCGATTCGTTCGTGGTATGTTGGAAAAAACACATCCAACGACTTTCGCCGAATTGCTACAAATTTCAGGACTATCACATGGTACTGATGTGTGGTTGGGTAATGCCGAAGAATTGATCGACAAGGGCATCGTTACTCTGAAGGATGTTATTGGTTGTCGTGATAATATCATGATGGATTTGATTCACTATGGTATGGATTCACAGATGGCTTTCCAAATTATGGAGCATGTTCGTAAAGGACGTGGTATTCCTGATGATTGGAAACAAGCCATGAAAGATGCCGATGTTCCTGATTGGTATATTGATTCTTGTTTGAAGATCAAGTATATGTTCCCAAG
>DXCM01000039.1 GCA_019116025.1 Candidatus Companilactobacillus pullicola
CGTGTGTATGTCTCAAATGATCAAGCAATGTTGTCTTACCATGATCAACGTTACCCATGATAGTTACAACTGGTGGACGTGTTACTAAGTTATCAGTTGTATTGGCTTCTGTTTCGAAGTACTTGTCGATATCGGCAACATCTTCTTGAACTTTTTCTTCAGCCTTAATACCGTAATCGGCAGCCAATAGTTCAATTGTGTCCTTATCTAAGGACTTGTTTTGGTTGATCATAATACCAAGCATAAATAGTTTCTTAACAATTTCAGCTGGCTCTCTATGGATCAACTTACCAATATCTTGAGCGTTCATACCAACAGTGTAAACAAGTGTTTCTGGCAATGGACGTTCTTTTCTTTGTGGCATTGGCTTCTTAGGTTCGGTACGTTGACGTTGTTGACGTTTACGTTCCTTCTTCTTCTTACGACTACCAAATGGATTAGCAAGATTTTGCTTATGTCCAAAGTCACGATTACTATTAGTTGGCTTTGCCTTCTTATACTCTGGCTTTGGAATATTAGTATTTGCAACTGTTGACTTTGGAGCTTCCTTGGCCTTTGCAGCTACATTATTGTTGTTATTTGGTCTTCTGTTTTGGGAATTGTTGTTACGATTATTATTGTTGCTATTATGGTTGTTATTGTTGTTTCTATAACGATTTTCGTTATTGTTATTGTTAGGACGGTGATTGTTCTTACGGTTATCACTATTGTGATTATTATTGCTGTTAGCATTATGGTTATTATTTCTAGTTGGATGACTAGGAATACGACTAGCATCTTGAATATTTGTCTTAAATTGTTCTAGATACTTGTTACCAGCACTTTGTCTTGGACGTGGAGCTTGTCCTTGTACAGTAGAACGATCACGGCGGTTATTGTTGTTACGATTGCGATTATCGCGTGATTGAGAATTGCGGTTATCATTTCTTCTATTCTCATTATTATTGCCATTGCGATTATTGCGTTCGTTACGATTGTTACTGTTATTGTTGTTATTACTATTGTTAGCATTGTTGCTATTTGGGCGATGATTATTGCTGTTTGGACGATTACCATTGGAGTTGTGATTGTTATTGCGATGGTCAAAATGACCCTTACCCTTATTAGCATCTCTTCTTACAGCAGTAATCTTGATCTTAGTCTTGTGATCACCTGAATTGTGATTACTACCTTCACTTTTTTCACCTGTAGATTTTTGTGCATGGTTATTGTGTTGAACAGGGGCAGGTCTATTACCGTTATTACTTGGCTTTTTACCACTCTTTAAGTTACTTACAATTTTCTTTTCATCATTTTCATCTACTGATGACATATGGTTTTTCACATCCATACCCAACTTTGTAGCAGCATCAAGAATTACTTGATTCTCAACACCGTTTTCTTTTGCAATAGTATAAATTCTCTTTTTGACCATCCTATCACTCTCCTTAATTGTTAATTGTCCATAATATCTTTTAACCTTTTAGCAAATCCATAATCTGTTATTCCCATAACTTTTCTGTCTTTTCCAATAGCAGTTTTTAACGAAGCACTATCCACCGTATCAATTACCGGTACTTTATAGTAACTTGCTTTATTATGTAAATCTTTCATTGTTCGTGGACTACAGTCATTAGCCATAATAACTAATTTAACTTTTCCATCCCGAATGCCGTTTATAGTTAGTTCTGTTCCACTGATAAATTTACCAGCTCTAACAGCTAACCCTAAAAAATTATAAAATGAGTTCATTAATGTTTCTTTCCCAAATCACCAAAAAGATCCATTCTTGCCTTTTGATGATCGACAAAATCAAATAATTCATCATAAAAATTCTCTGGTACTGCATGTGAGAACACTTTTTCTAGTGATTTTTTAGATTTTGCATTTTTAATGGCTTCAGGATCTAATCCAACATAAGCGCCACGGCCGGCCTTTTTGCCTGTTGGATCAATTGAGATGTTACCCTCTTTATCTTTAACGATCCTTACCATTTCTCTTTTGGGATACATCTTATTCGTCAAAATATCTTTACGCATAGGTATCTTACGAGTTGCCAAATCTATCACCCCTCTTATTCTTCTGAGTCTGTTGATTCTTCTTCGTTATCTACATCTTCTGAATCAATTGCAGCTGGATTTTGTGCATCATCAGCGTTTGCAGCATTTTCACGAGTTTTTTCAATATCGATCTTGCCACTTTCAACATCATTGATGTCAACGTCTTGATCATTATCGTCAACGAATTCAACTTGTGATTCAGGTTTAATATCAATCTTGTAGCCAGTCAATTTAGCAGCTAAACGTGCATTTTGACCTTTCTTCCCAATAGCTAATGATAAATGATAATCCGGAACAATTACAATACATTGTTTCTTATCATTTTCATCAAATTGCACAGCAATAACTTCAGCTGGATTCAAAGCATTGGCAATGAAGTCAACTGGATCATCAACATATGGCACTACATCAATGTTTTCACCATTCAATTCGTCAACTACGGCCTGAACACGGGTACCCTTAGGACCGACACAAGTACCAACAGGATCAACGTCAGGATTGTCAGACTTAACAGCAATCTTAGTTCTATCTCCAGCTTCACGAGCAATTGAGACAATTTCTACAGTTCCATCATATATTTCTGGAACTTGTTGTTCAAATAATCTCTTGACCAAACCTGGATCTGTTCTAGATACAAAGACTTGTGGTCCCTTTGTAGCATTTTCAACCTTAGTTACATAAACACGGATTCTGTCACGTGAGTTGTAAGTTTCACCTGGCATTTGATCATTCTTAGACATAACAGCTTCAATTTTACCAAAATTGATATAAACATATCGATTATCGCTACGTTCAACTGTTCCTTGAATGATTTCATGTTCATACTGACTATATTCATTATAGATGATATCACGTTCAGCTTCACGAACACGTTGCATAATAACTTGTTTAGCCGTTTGAGCAGCAATACGTCCAAAATCCTTTGGTGTTACTTCTTCTTGGACATGGTCACCAACTTCATAACCTCTACTCTTCTTTTGAGCATCTTCGAGACTAACTTCTAAACGATCATCTACAACGTCTTCAACGACTTCTTTAACCGCATAAACATGTATATTACCCTTTTTTGCGTCAAATTCAACTTTAACATTTTGAGCTTGATTGTAATTTCTCTTATAAGCAGCTACTAGAGCAGCTTCTAGTGATTCAATAACATATTCTTTCTTGATACCTTTTTCGCTTTCAAGCGCATCAAGTGCTTCAACCATTTCTTTACTCATGATTTTCTCCTTAGAATTCGATTGCAAGTCTGATCTTAGCGATGTTGTCTCGACTAATTTCTACTTGTTTCTTTAAATTCTTAACTTTAACATTCAAAGTTATCTTGGTATCCGTTACCTCAATTAAAGTTCCCTCAAAAGCTTTTTGACCATCTTGTTTTTGATAAAGCGATGCATGGACATAGTCGTCGACACTGTCAACGAGACTTTCATCATTCTTTAAGGGGCGTTCTGCACCTGGAGATGAAACCTCTAAGTAATAAGCAGGATCAATTGGATTCAATTCATCCAACTTTTCACCGTACTCCTCACTAATAAGCGCGCAATCATCGATGCTGATTCCGCCCTTCTTATCTGCATAAACTCTCAAATACCAATCTCCACGTTCATGAACGAACTCTAAGTCAACAAGATAAAAATCATGTTGATCTAAGATTGGCTGTAAAATGGCTTTTAATTCTTCAACTTTTGTATCCAAGGACATTCCTCCAAAGTAATCGGCAATAAAAAGAGTGAGCATTTCTGCTCACTCATTAATCAGTAATTAACTAGTAGTTAATTTAACATATATTACGTATTAAAGCAACTTATAAGAACCATAGCTAAAACAATGATAACTGATTTTCGTCTGGCATGCCATCTAAAACATGATTTTCTGTCATATACTCGATAACTGTTTTTGATACTTTACCACGAGTTCCTAAATCTTGTTTAGATAAGAATGGTTGTTCTTCACGGGCAGCCACAATCTGTTTAGCAACGTTATCACCCAAGCCTGGAATAGCGTTAAATGGTGCTAATATTGTCTTATCATCAATAATCTTGAAATCAAAGGCATCAGACTTATCAAGGTCAACCATTTTGATCTTAAAGCCACGTTCCAAACATTCATTGGCTAATTCCAAAACAGTCAAAAGATTCTTCTCTTTAGTAGAAGCATCCATCCCTTTATCATTGATAGCCTTCATTGAAGCCTTAACGGCATCCTTACCTGTAGTCATCGCAACTAAATCAAAATCATCAGCACGGACTGAGAAGTACGCACAGTAATAATAAAGTGGATGGTGAACTTTAAAGTAAGCAATTCTTAAGGCCATAATAATATAGGCTGTCGCATGGGCTCTTGGGAACATATACTTGATCTTCAAACAAGAATCAATATACCAATCAGGAACATCGGCATCTTTCATAGCTTGTTTCCAATCATCAGGAATTCCGCGTCCCTTACGAACGTGCTCCATGATTTGGAAAGCCATCTGTGAATCCATACCATAGTGAATCAAATCCATCATGATATTATCACGACAACCAATAACTTCCTTCAAAGTAACGATACCCTTATCAATCAATTCTTCAGCGTTACCTAACCAAACATCAGTCCCGTGAGACAATCCAGAAATTTGTAGCAATTCGGCAAAGGTTGTTGGATGAGTCTTTTCAAGCATTCCTCGAACAAAACGAGTACCGAATTCTGGCACCCCTAGTGTTCCAGTTTTTGAAAAGATTTGTTCAGGCGTAACACCTAAAGACTTAGTTCCACTGAACAATTCCATGACCCCTGGGTCTTTAACTGGCAAAGTCTTAGGATCGATACCAGATAAATCTTGAAGCATACGAATCATCGTTGGATCATCATGTCCTAGAATATCTAGTTTCAAAATATTATCGTGAATTGAGTGGAAATCAAAGTGAGTCGTCTTCCAAGCAGCATTTTGATCATCAGCCGGATATTGAATTGGCGTGAAATCAAAGATATCCATGTAGTCAGGCACAACGATGATTCCGGCCGGATGTTGACCAGTGGTTCTTTTGACACCAGTTGAACCCATGGCTAATCGCTCTTCTTCGGCATTACGAAGATTTTGATCAGTCAATTCTTCGTAATTTTTCACGTAACCAAAAGCAGTTCGATCAGCAATTGTACCAATCGTTCCGGCTCTAAATACGTGATCTTCCACAAACAATACTTTCGTATAATTGTGAGCTACTGGCTGATAATCACCAGAGAAGTTCAAATCAATATCCGGAACCTTATCACCTTTAAATCCTAAGAAAGTTTCAAACGGAATATCTT
>DXCM01000040.1 GCA_019116025.1 Candidatus Companilactobacillus pullicola
TCATTTACTTTTCTGTTCAATGAGTGCTTATGCCTTTGTTTTCTTAGATTTCAAATATAAGAAATTTTTCTTTGCACTATTCATGATCACAATGATGTTGCCATCCGAAGCAGCAATCATCCCTAATTTCCAAACAGTAAAAGCTCTAGGATTATTGGATCACTATTCAGCAATGATCGTTCCATCTTTAACTTCAGCTTTTGGTACTTTCATGTTACGTCAAGCTTTCCTACAAACTCCTAAGGAATTAAAGGAAGCTGCAGATATTGAAGGATTGAATCACTTCCAAATTTTCTGGAATGTTGTGTTGCCATATAACCGTATCAGTTTGATCACTTTGGGTGCTTACAGTTTCTTAGGTGCTTGGAATGCATACCTATGGCCAATCTTGGTTACGTTCAGTAATGATTCACGTGTTATTCAAAATGGTTTAAAACAATTGCAGTCAGAAGAGACATTTAACAACTGGGGTATGATTCAAGCCAGTGCTGCTATCATTGTTATTCCGACAATCCTTGTGTTATTTATCGGACAACACTACTTCAAGTCAGGATTGAATGAAGGAGCTGTCAAATAATGTCGAAATATAGAAAACTAGTTCTGCCTTTGATCATAGTTTTAGCAGTCGTTTTGGTGGCAATGTTTGGAAAAATATTATCGACTAAATCGGCAGCTGTAAAAGATAACCGGACAGAAGTTGTCTTTTGGCACGAGATGGGTGGTCCCGCTGAAAAATCATTAATGAAGATTGTTGATGGTTTTAACAAGTCACAAACTAAGTATCGTGTTGTTCCTAAATATCAAGGTTCATACGATGCAGCTATTCAAAAAATTCTTCAAACTCACGGTACTGGAACATCTCCAGCTGTTTTCCAAGCTTTTGATATTTCAGCTGCACAGATGATGCACAGTAACTTTACGGTACCAGTTCAAAACTTCATTGATAAAGATGGTTTTGATGTAAGCAAGATTTCCCCAGTTGCTCGTTCTTTCTATTCTAATGACGGTAAGCAACAAGCAATGCCTTTCAACACTTCACAACCGGTACTTTATTACAATGCTAGTTTGTTAGAGAAGTACGGAATTACGCCACCACCAGTATCGCCTTCGTACAGTGATATCACACGTGTGGCAAAACAGCTTTATGAAAGATCACATCACCAAGTTAAAGGTATGACAGTTCAAATTTATGGTTGGTTACTAGAACAAGCTATGGCTAATGCTGGTGTTGGATTAACTAATAACAACGATGGTCATACAGGTATTCCAACTAAAGCAACAATCAACAATGGTGCCTCAAAAGAATTCTTCGAATGGATTCGTGAAAATCAAAAGGCCGGCGACTTCATGAACTATGGTTCAGGAGCAATGGCTGGTACTAATCAAACTACCGGTTTCTTGAATGGTAAGATCGGTATCTACATTCAATCGTCAGCAAGTATGAGTCAATTGAACAAAAAGAATAAGAATAAGTTAGGAATCACATACTTCCCACATCCAGATGGCAAAGAAGCTAATGGTGTTGCTATCGGTGGTGCTGCTTTATGGATTTCAAACGATAAACCTAAGGCAGTTCAAAATGGTGCCTTTGAATTTATCAAGTACACTCTAAAACCAGAAGTCCAAGCCCAATGGCAAAAAGATACAGGATATTTGGCCCTAAACAAAGATTCACAAGAAACATCAATTCTTAAAGGCCTTTACAAGCAACATCCTGAAGCCAAAGTTCCAAGTCAACAATTACAAGAAGCCGTTCCTAACCATTTCAATTCCGGTATTTTGATGGAAGGAATGCAAAAGACTCGTCAAATTGAACAATTTGCAATGGAAAGTATCTATAACGGTGGCGATATTACTCATGCCTTAAAAGATGCTGACAAGAAAATTGATGATAATTTAACAACTACTAATCGAGCCAACGGATATCATTAAATACTTAGTTTTATAAGAATGGGGTAGTTCAATGTCTAAGTATAAAAAACTAATCGTGTCTGTGGCTGCTGTTTTAGGTGTTATCCTGATAGGATTCTTTGGTAAAAATGTTTTGGCACAATCGAAGCCACAAACAGATCGGACGCAAATCGTTTTCTGGCATGAAATGGGTGGTCCTGCTGAAAAGACTTTATTGAAATTAGTTAATAATTTCAATAAATCACAAAGTAAATATCAAGTAATACCTAAATATCAAGGTTCATATGACACGGCAATTCAGAAGATCTTTCAAACTCATGGAACGAATACTTCTCCAGCAGTTTTTCAATCTTCCAATGTTTCTACAGCTCAAGTTTTACACAGTGGTTACACCACGCCGATTCAAAAATTTGTTGATCAAGATCATTACGATTTAAGTAAGATATCACCTGTTGCTAGAGCTTTTCACGCACAAGGTGGCAAGCAACAAGCCATGCCTTTTAATACTTCACAGCCGGTGCTTTACTATAATGCTACGTTACTAGAAAAGTACGGCATCACTCCACCGTCAGTTTCACCATCTTATAGTGAGATAACTAAGATTGCTAAGGAGCTTTATGAAAAATCAAATCATAAAGTTAAAGGGATGACGGTTCAAATTTATGGCTGGTTATTGGAAGAAGCAATTTCTAATTCAGGTGGTATGTTCGCTAATGAAAATGATGGACATACGGGAATACCAACTAAGGTCAGCATCAATAATCCAGAGTCAATTGAATTTTTTAATTGGATTCGTGAGAATATTAAGAATGGCGACTTTATGGATTATGGATCCGGTTCAATGGCAAGTACTAACCAGACTTCTGGTTTCTTAACTAGTAAAGTGGGGATGTATATTCAATCCTCAGCAAGTATGAGTCAATTGAATAAGAAGAATAAAAACAAATTAGGAATTACTTACTTCCCACATCCAGATGGCAAAAAGGCTAACGGTGTTTCAATTGGTGGAGCAGCTCTGTGGATCTCTAACGATAAGTCAGAGGCAATCCAAAAGGGAGCTTATGAATTCATCAAATATACAGTTAGACCAGAAGTTCAAGCTGAATGGCAGAAATCAACTGGATATATGGCTTTAAATAAGGACTCACAAAAAACATCAATTTTGCAGAAGTTCTATGCTAAACATCCAGAAGGCAAGATTCCGGGGCAACAATTAAATAACACAGTTCCAAATTACGGTAACTCTGGGATTCTTTTAGAAGGAATGCAGACAATTCGTAAATTGGAAGAAAATGCCATGGAGAAGATTTACCGTGGCGGTGACATTGAACAAGTTTTGAAGAGTAATGAAAAGACGATAAATGATTTAGTTTATAGTCAAAATCGAGCTAATGGGTTAATTAATAAGTAAAAAAACACGCTATCAATTTAGGTTGATAGCGTGTTTTTTTGTGTGACTCAATCTCGATTTTTATAGCGGAATTTCAAACTAAACAGGTCTGGTGGTAAAGCCTGTAAGAAAGTGATTCCTAAAATTAATAATGCTCCAATCAGTTCAGCGCCACTTACCTTTGTATTCAATAAAGTCACTGCCAAAATAGTAGCCGTTAAAGGTTCAAAGGCACTCAACATTCCCGTTGTGGAAGGTGTTAAATAGTTTAAACTTTGTAAATAGAATAAGTATGAAAACATTGTTCCACCGGTAATAATAAAGATAATTGAAATCCAAGCGGTACCAGTCAAAGCAGGCACATTGGTTAGATCGGCAAAAGGTGCAAAGACGATGCCACCTAATAACATCGACCAACCGGTTACGATACGAGCGTCGAAGCGTTTTAGCAATTCTCTAGGCAAAAGGGTGTAGGAAGCTTGGCTCAAACCAGCGCAGACACCCCAAAAAATTGCGGCAGGTGATAACATCAATTGTCCAATGTGGCCGTGAGTTACTAATAGAAACGTCCCAAACAGAGCTAAAACAATAGATACAATGTCGATTCGTCGTGGCCACTGTAATTGACGTAACGACAAATAGAGAATAATAAATAGTGGTCCTAAAAATTGTAAAACAGTAGCGGTTGGTGCATTACCATATTTGATGGCCATAAAATAAGTGTACTGAGCTGGCAACATTCCTAATAAGCCAAAGGCCAATAGTTGTACGACGTAACGTGGCTTTTTTAAGATGGCAAATAATTCTTTAGAATCGACAAAGTAACACCAAATAACTAGCATTAAGCCGGCAAAAATTAGTCGAATACCGACGATCCATTGAGTGGGGATACTTTCTTCGGTGAAGAGGTATTGTGCAATACTGCCAGAGAATCCCCATAGAACTGGCCCCATGATTGCATAAAAGAAACCTTTTTGTTTATCAGTCATATAAAATCCCCCAAGACTCATATTAAGCATACTGTAACATAAACATATTCATAAAAAAGCCTTAAATAAACATAGCGTGTAGAAAACCCTGTATAATTTAAGGTAATTATATAAGGGGGAAAGCCAATGCTAAAGATAGATCATATTAGTAAGCAGTTCGGTGAGTTACAAGCTTTAAAGCAAGTGACATTTGATGTTGCCGATGGTGAAATTCTGGGATTGATTGGTCAAAATGGAGCCGGGAAGTCGACTACTTTTCACAGTATTTTGAACTTCCTGAATTACCAAGGTAATATCGCATGGAACGGGAAACCCATTACAGAGAGCGTCTTCGATGAAATTGGTTATTTACCGGAAGAACGTAGTTTAATGCCCAAGTTGACCGTTGAACAACAAATCGTTTATTTAGCACGCTTGAAAAATAAGCCAGCCAAAGAAATTAAACCCAAAATTGACGATTGGTTGAAAAAGTTTGCGGTTAAGGGGACTAAGAAAGATAAGATTAAAGACCTATCTAAAGGTAACCAACAAAAAGTCCAACTGATTTGTACTTTAATTCATGATCCTAAATTGATTATTTTGGATGAACCATTCAGTGGCCTTGATCCAGTCAATTCTGATTTATTGAAACAAGCCATTTGGGATGCTAAAAAACGTGGAGCTGCCATAATTTTTTCCAGTCACGATATGGAAAATGTGGAAGAGTTGTGCGATAAATTGGTCATGTTACGCAACGGTAAAGTGGTTCTGTACGGAACAGTCCAAGAAGTGCGTGATTCCTTTGGTAAAACAAGAATTTACGTTACAACTGATAAAACAATCGACGAACTAGCCATGTTGCCACATGTAGTAGCCGCTAAGCCATTAGAAAGTCGCCGTTTTGTTCTTTATTTAGATGAAGAATCTTCAGGACAAGCTATTTTTGATGAATTAACTCACGGTCAATATATTGAAGAATTCAGTCAGCAAGCACCAACTCTAAATGAAATCTTTAGAAGAAAGGCCGGTGAGAAAGATGAATAAATTATGGATCGTAACTTTTGAAACTTTCCTCAGACAAGTTAAATCGTGGAGTTTTGTCATGTTGATCTTAGGACCTTTCTTGATGTTAGGTATTACAATTGGGGCCGGATATCTAGGAGCTTCTAGTGGAGCCAATAGCTCGAATATAGCGGTTATCAGTTCCCAATCAACACTGAGAAAAAACTTTTTAAAGTCAAATTCTGACGATATTGATACGAAAGTTACTGATGAAAAAGCTGCCGCTAAGAAGATGAAGGACGATGATCTGGCAGGTTACGTTGTTTTTAATACAGATAATAAACAAGTAACGGCTAGATATGTCGGAACAACTTCAATGAGTTCATCGATGAAAACAAGAGTGAATTCCTTCTTATCTCAAACTCAACAGCAATTGAATATGGCTCAGGCAAAACTTTCCAGTCAGCAATTGCAAGCTTTGCAGCAACAACCAAAATTGACGGAAAAGATTCAGGAAAAGGCGGGAACTGCCAATTTAGGTAAAATCATTTCTTTCTGGATCACAGTTATTATGGTCTACATGATTCTGATTACTTACACAAGTATCACAGCTCAAGAGATCGCTTCCGAAAAGGGAACAAAAGTTATGGAGATTATTTTCTCCAGTACCACAGCTCTAAAATATTTCTTAGGCAAGATTTTTGGCGTATTGTTAGTCATCTTGACACAAATTTTGGTCTATCTAGTCGGAGGTTGGGGCGCCTACATCTTCGCCGAAAACTCATCCTTAACGAAATCGATTGTCACTCAGTATCAATCACTGATCGATTCAGTTTTGCATAATTTATTGAGTGTCAACTTGATCTATCTATTGTTGGGAGTGGTCATTTATACTATCTTAGCGGCCTTTTGTGGAGCTTTAGTAGCCAAAGTAGAGGATGCGTCAAAAGCTGCTCAACCGGTCATTATGTTGAATTTAGTAGCATTCTTTGTTACGTTCCCATTCCAAAATAACGTGGATTCAATTGTTGTAAAAATTTTGTCCTACGTTCCATTCTTCTCGTCATATTTCATGCCACTACGTTTGATCAATAACAATGCTAGTGCCATGGAAATAACAATTTCATTATTGATTTTGTTAGCAAGCATTATTTTACTGGCTATGTA
>DXCM01000041.1 GCA_019116025.1 Candidatus Companilactobacillus pullicola
ATGGTTTATCGTTTAGGTTTAGCAAGTTCACGTCCACAAGCTCGTCAACTTGTTAACCACGGTCACATCACTGTTGATGGCAAACGTGTTGATATCCCTTCATACGAAGTTAAAGTTGGTCAAAAGATCAGCCTTCGTGACAAGTCAAAGAATCTTACAATTGTTAAAGATAATCTTGAAAACGTTGTTGGTCGTCCTGGTTTCGTTACATTTGATGATAACGAAATGACAGGTTCTCTAGTACGTAACCCAGAACGTGACGAACTAGAACCAAATGTTGACGAATCATTGATCGTTGAATACTACAACCAAATTCTTTAATATTTGGAACAAATGCATCCACTATTTGGTGGGTGTATTTTTTTTACCATCAAAAAAGCCCCTTATTCAGAGGCTTCTATTTTATTAAGTATAAATATGTCACCCTCCACAACAAACCCGATTGGTCTGGAACGCTGTGGACGCTGATTTGAGCCAATTGAAGTTCACAATTGTCTCAAATACAGGTCTTATACTAAGCGATAAATCGCTAAGTATAATTTCACGGCTGAGACCAATCGGATTTGTTGCTCCGGGCTAAATTGCAATTCTATTTATTATTTTCTTCTAAATTTGACAAAATAACAGTATCTATTCAAAATTCTACTAGTTGATATCAATCACAATTTACTTCTTTGCAACTTCTTCATTGAACAGGACTAAATATTTACTCAATTCCATAAACTTATCTTTTAACAGCTCATCATAGTCAGAGTCTGAGACAATTGGATCATCCCTCAACAGCTCAAATCCAATTACTAAATCACTGGATTTTACTTTTTGATAATGAGCGATGACATCCTCAAAGTCGTTAGCTTTCTTGAGCGTACTGGAAGTGTGATCATTTGAAACGCCCCATCCCTCAGCTATGATTTTACTTTGATACTTTTTTAGAATAGGATAATAGTCTACCCTTCCTCTGATATCTGCCAACAAACTGAAAGTTATAAAGTAACGATCTGGCCACAAGCCGAATTCCAAATGTGGTGTCTTCTTATAACCTTTCTTATCTTGATTGATGGCTAACCAAGTATCAGGAGGTGGATTTTTAGTCCGACGTTGGTGTTTGGCTATTTTTAAAAAGAACTTTTGATGATATTCTTCTTCAAGTGCCTGAAGTAGATCTTGTCCTAAGACTTCAAATTTAGGATCAAGGTCTTTTCTAATTAGCTCCAAACGTCCACTCAAGGTATCATCATTGAAAACTTTAAAATCATTTTTATTAAACATGTTCTCAATCCTTTGTTGTAGAATATATACATATTAATTATATAGGAGGAATTATGCAAAAACCATTAGCATATCGCATGCGACCAACTAATATTGACGAAGTCGTTGGACAACAACATTTAGTTGGTCCACATAAAATCATTCGTCGAATGGTTGAAGCAAAAATGCTATCTTCAATGATTCTCTATGGTCCTCCTGGGATCGGAAAAACTAGTATTGCTAGTGCCATCGCTGGGAGTACCAAATATGCTTTCAGAAAATTAAATGCTGCCACTGATAGCAAAAAAGATCTACAAATTGTGGCTGAAGAAGCCAAAATGAGTGGCACAGTTGTACTTTTGTTAGACGAAATTCACCGTTTAGACAAAACTAAACAGGATTTTCTCTTACCACTATTGGAAAGTGGCTCTATTATTTTGATCGGTGCTACAACTGAAAATCCATATATCAATATAAGCCCTGCTATCCGCTCACGTGTCCAAATTTTCGAATTACATCCACTTACTAGTGATGACTTAAAAAAAGCTGTCAGAAGAGCTTTAGAGGACGATAAGAACGGTTTAGGTAAGTATGATGTCCAATTAGACGAAAATGCTTTGAATTTGTTAGTAAATTCTACGAATGGCGATCTTCGAAGTATTTTAAATGGCTTAGAGCTATCCGTACTTTCAACAGAAAGTGATGAAAACGGACAAATTCACATCGATTTACAATCAATTGAAGAATCAATTCAAAGAAAAGCTATCTCGGCTGATAAAAACGGTGATAGTCATTACGATGTTATTTCGGCCTTTCAAAAATCAATCCGTGGTAGCGATCCAAACGCTGCCTTATTGTATCTTGCTAGACTGTTGGAAGCTGGTGAATTAACATCTGCCATCCGTCGCCTACTAGTTTGTGCTTATGAGGATATTGGTTTAGCCAATCCTCAAGCATGTGCACGTGCCGTTCAAGCTGCTCAGGTAGCACAAATGGTTGGTTTACCTGAAGCTAGGATTCCTTTAGCAGATGCCGTAATTGATCTGTGTCTCTGTCCTAAATCAAATTCCGGTATAACAGCAATCGATAGTGCTTTAGAAGACGTTCGTAATGGCGTCGCTAATTCAATTCCTGATGATCTTAAGGATGCCCACTATTCAGGAGCTAAAAAATTGGGTCACGGAATTGATTACAAATATCCACATAATTATCCTAATTCTTGGGTCGAACAACAATATTTACCTAACAATCTCGTTAATAAAAAGTATTATCAACCTAAGAATACTGGTAAGTATGAACAAGCATTAAATCTTCGAATGCAACAAATTCAAGAATGGAAAAAGAATTCAAAACGGGGTTAGATAGTTATGATAATTAAAGTTTTAATGATATTTTTTATTATTTTCTTATTGGCATTAGCCTATACATTATGGTCACACAGTAACAAGAAGTTTCTGATCTACTCGCCTAACGAGAATCTAACATTAAAAAATATCATGCGCTTCACTGCTGTCCTACTAGCTTTGGTTGCTCTTTTAGGGATCATCATCATTTTAGTCGGTAGCAAAGAAATGAATTTGATAACTTTACTTTTAGGCAGTTTGATTGCGGCAGCCTTTTCAATTTATTTAGCAAATATTCGCTGATTACTGTATTTATCGGTCTCAATCAACTAAAATAAGGGTATAAAGCAGTAACAATACTACACTAACGGGGTGATACTTATGTTACAACAATATAAAAACATTCTCGTACCAATTGATGGTTCATTTGAAGCTGAATTAGCATTTAAGAAAGCGGTAGAAGTAGCTAAAAGAAATAATGCTGCTGTACACTTGCTTCATGTTATTGATACTAGAGCTTTCCAAAACGTTTCTAGTTTTGATTCAACAATGGTTGAACAAATCACAGAAAAAGCTAAGGATACTGTTAAGAGTTATGTCAAGACGGCTAAAGATGCTGGTTTAGACGAAATTGATTACAGTATTGAATATGGTGCTCCTAAGGCAATCATTGCCACAGATTTCCCTAAGAAATTAGGCGTTGATTTGATCATGATCGGTGCTACCGGTCTTAACGCCATGGAGAGACTATTAATCGGTTCTGTTACTGAATATGTAACAAGAACTGCAGCTTGCGATGTTCTTGTTGTTAGAACTGACTTAGACAATAAGACAATCAAGAAACCTAGAAAATAATTGGTAAAACAAAAAAGGAGTGATTCTTTCGAATCACTCCTTTTTTTATTGGAATTTAATAAATTGTTATTTTTATTAAAAGATATTTAAGTGCATATCTTGAACTTTTGATTTTAGTTGTTCAAATACTTTTTTATCTTCACTGACACTAGAGATCACATATGCTTTAATGTAATCCTCGTCGGCCTTTTGACCTTCACGTGTGCCAGCTTCTGCTAAGTAAGAATACATTTCATCAAGTTTGAAAAGAGTTTGTTCTTTTCTTGCAATGAAAATACCTTCGTTAGCATACTTCATAGCTTGTTGATTTTCGTTCAACTTCAATGATAAGTCGGACATGTTATCGTAAATCAAAATGCTATCATGGTAATTCTCATCACCAATTTTTTCTAAGCTTGACTTGATTAAGTCTTTAGCTTGGTCATAGTATACTTTGGCTTCATCAAGTGATTTCTTATTGATGTATGCCTTAGCTGTAAATATGTCGATTAAAATATCGTACATATCAACATTAGCAATGTTCACATTCATTGCGCGATTGAAATCAAAAATGGCCTTGTCGTAATTCTTGTTTGTGACATATTCGATCAAACCATGGAAGAAGTGAATTAGCTTAATTTCTTGCTTGTTGTTGACATTGATGTTATTAAGCTTACCCAGTTTATCACTAATTCCATTGAAGTCATTTTGATAGAATGACTTCTTAATATCACTGATCAATGAATAGATTTGACTATCATCATTAACAATTACAAGGTTCATTGTGATACCCAGTCTCTCACAAATGCGAACCAAAATTTCCATGCTTGGAATCTTGTCTTTTTTTTCAATCAGGCTGACAGTTGCCTGTGTACAAATGCCATCAGCTAACTCAGATTGAGAAAGACCTCTGAGTTTTCTGTAATGGCGAATCTTTTCACCTAAGATTTTCATTCTAAACTATCCCCATTCATTTATTAATTCCATGGATAATTTAAACAGTTATTAAAAAATGTTGCAAGAAATAAGCAACAATAAAAAGATAAATTTTAAAAATTTAATTATTTACTTCAAAGAACCATGCATCTTTTTCAGTACCATTTAATAATTCAGGATTATCATTTAATTTATCATTAACCTTGACAATCTTACCGCTAACCGGTGATTCTAGCTCAACTACGGCTTTTTGGGCTTCAATCTCGCCACTAGATTCGCCTTTTTTTATGTCAGAATCTAAATCAGGTAATTCAACATATTTGACATCACCTAAAGTATCTTGAGCTTCTTTTGTGAGACCTATACGAGTTGTATGCTCACCCTTTTTTATCCAAAAATAATTCTTTTTATCACTCATAATTAATTCCTACCTTTGTTTAAAAGTTCCATTTTCAAACATGTAGCTCTTATGATGGAATCTCATCGACATAATCAATCCGATACCAATCATATTTCCAAGCAATGCAGATCCACCTTGCGAAATAAATGGCAATGGGATACCGGTCAATGGCAATAGACCGACACTCATACCGATATTTTCAAATACGTGGAATAGAATCATCATAATAACACCTGTTGATACGTATGCATAGAATTCATTCTTAGTATCAAAAGTTACTTGAACCATTTGGTAAATTAGTAAAAAGTATAAGAGAATCAAAATACAAGAACCAACGAATCCAAAGTTTTCACCTACGACAGAGAAAATCATATCTGACTCACGAACTGGTACATAAACATTGGAAACATTAAAACCTTTACCAAACAGTTGACCTGAACCAATAGCCTTCATATTCTGCCAAATCTGATACCCATTTTCAGAAGTATCGGCTGAAGGATCACGCCAACTATCAATACGGGCAAATTGATATGATCTGAAACCAAAATGGCCAAGAATCTCTCTACCCCAGTCAGTAGTAGCGAACAGTAAAGCTGTTCCACCGACAACAGCAACAATCAGGAATCCTACTAAAAGAATTCTCCAATCGATACCTGATACCAAAATCATTCCACCTAAGATGGCCACGAAAACCAAAATAGTACCGAAGTCATTTTGTAACTTTAAAAGTACCATAACAGGCAATGTCCATAGGAATAACTTTCCAATCAACATAAAGTCATTTTTAATCGTATGAGAATATTCACTATTATGGTTTGTGATTACCTTACCCAGCATCAATATAAACGCTGGTTTCATTACTTCAGACGGCTGGAACGTAAACGAGCCAATGGCAAACCAACTCTTAGCACCTGTACTTGCAGCGTAAGATCTACTGTAAAAAATCAATACCAAAAACAGCAACGCCAGCCCAGCAAAATAAGCCAAGGTTGCCACCTGCCACAGTTGTTCCGCATCAAATTGCATCACCACCGCCACAATAACGGCTCCGATAACGTACCAAACTACTTGTGAAATCACATTTTTTAATGGATTTTGTGAATCTTGAATTGTTGCCACATAGATCGACATTAATCCAATCATAGCCAACATCATTACGGAAAAAATTATTCCGTAATCAATTCTCGAATCCACGTCGTTCTTTTTATTTTCATTTCTTATTTGCATATCTACACCTATTAATGATTATGTAAATTATATTGCATCAACAATTCATTAATTGCATCGTCAAGTTTGACCGACTTAAAAGGAGTATCGTTACTTTCTACAAATGAAAGATAACGTTCGCCTTCTTTTTTTATCGTTCCAATATAATGTTTACCATCCCAAAGTTCATAAGTTTCGGGATCACTACTGATATCTTTTAAATTTATTTCGACTGATTTTTTTCTTCTAGACATTGAATCTTTCCTATTCTTTATTATGAAATTTTTTTGCAATAATTTCATCTTCATATTTTTCCGGATGAGGATTTCTAAAAATGGTGAAATTATCTGGTACGGGATCTACCCCACCACGCACAAAGGGATTACAACGTAATATTCTTGCAATCCCCATAATAGTACCTAAAATTCCACCGTGCTTCTTTACCGCATCAATAAAATAAGATGAACACGTCGGGTAATAACGACAACTGGGTGGTAACACTGGCGATATGAATTTCTGATAAAATCTAACAATTCCTATTAATATTTTCTTTAACATATTATTTTAGGAAATCGAACATATGCATCCAGGTCCCTGGCCACAATACGGCCAACGGATTAGAACCACCCAAAGCTGAGCCAATTAACATACCCAACACTAAAAAAATTAGCATTAATAATAATACCCAACCTATTTTCTTAAAAATATCACGACGATATTCTTTACCAAAGTCTCTTTTCATTTTTCACCCTAGTATTTTTTATGTTTTTCGATGTTCTCTAATAAAACACCAGTACCCAAGGCAACTGAGTCAAGTGGACTATCTGTCAAAAGTACAGGTACTTGCAACTTCTCGGAAAGGAGTTTATCAAGGTTCTTCAATAAAGCTCCACCACCAGTTAACATAATACCACGATCAATAATATCACCAGACAATTCAGGAGGTGTTTGTTCCAAAACATTTCTGGCGGCGTCAACAATTTGTTCTACACCATCAGATAAAGCATTTTGGACCTCTAATTCATTGATCGTAATTTCTTTAGGCAAACCAGTAACAATGTCAATTCCGCTAGCAGAGAATGTCTTACTCTCATCAGCATCCATGACACAACCAATTTCCATCTTAATTTGCTCAGCAGTTCTTTCACCTATGATAAGGCTATGGTTTTGCTTCACATAAGCTTGGATGGCACCTGTCATCTTATCACCCGCAAAGCGTAATGAACGGCTTGTAACGATATCTCCCATTGAAATAACGGCAATATCACTAGTACCACCACCGATATCAATAACCATATTTCCTTGTGGTTTAAAGATATCAAGACCTGCACCAACTGCAGCAACTTTAGGTTCAAGTTGTAAATAAACTTTACCACCACCAGCTTGTTCAGCGGCCTCAATGATAGATTTTTGTTCTACCGGTGTAACGTTGGTAGGTGCGCAGATCATAATTGTTGGTTTAGCAAAGCGACTTCTCATATTCAATTTATCAATGAAATACTGAAGCATTTTTTCAGTAATATCAAAGTCAGCTATTACACCATCTTTCAATGGACGGATAGCCTTAATGTTAGCTGGTGTTCTACCAACCATCATATAGGCATCCTTACCAACAGCTACAACATCATTATTATTCGTATTAATTGCTACGACAGAGGGTTCATTTAAGACAATTCCCTCTCCTTTTACATCAATAAGTACATTTGCTGTACCCAAATCAATTCCTAGATATTTCGACATACTATATCCTCCAAAATCTAAACACAAAAAGTATATCATAACCAGCTCAATCATTAAATTGCCAATAAAAAAAGAAAGTGGAAATTCCACTTCCTTAAGTCAACTTTAAGCCAATTTTGTAACACTTGGTATTGTATTCAATACTAAACTTTCTCGACCTGATTCATCGATTGCTACACGTCTTATGTTAGCACCTAAGTCTCTTAACTTCTCAGTAAAATGATAATATCCTCGATCCAAATATTGAAGGTTAGAAACTCTTGTCTCGCCCTCAGCAACTAATCCTGCTAATACCAATGCCGCAGCGGCACGTAAGTCGGTAGCAGCAACATTAGCACCACTCAATTGTGCAGGTCCGAACATAATAACTGAATTTCCCTCAATCTTATAATCGGCCTTCATCTTCCCAAATTCTGGGAAGTGCATAAATCTATTTTCAAAGACTGTTTCCGTCATAACGGTTGTTCCCACACTCAATAATTGAGCCAAAGTCATTTGAGCTTGCATATCAGTTGGGAAACCAGGATGAGGCATTGTCTTAACATCAACTGGTTTCAATTGATTAGATCCGGTAATTCTAATACCTTCATCATTTTCATCAATCTTAACACCCATTTCAATCAATTTAGATATCAATGGACGATTATGTGCAGCGACTGCATCTTTGATGAAAATATCACCATTCGTAACTGCAGCGGCTACCATAAATGTACCAGCTTCGATTCTGTCTTGCATAATTGAATGTTCACAGCCATGTAAACTAGATACACCGGTGATACGAACTGTATTAGTACCAGCTCCTGTAACATCTGCACCCATTTTACTTAAAACATTAGCTAGATCAACAATTTCAGGCTCTCTAGCGGCATTGTCGATAGTTGTTTCACCATCAGCCAATGTAGCAGCCATCATAATATTTTGAGTAGCTCCGACACTTGGAAAATCTAAATAAATATTAGCACCATGTAATCCGTCAGTTGTGGCATCAATGTAGCCACCATTTTGTTTAAACTTAGCACCCATAGCTTCAAGACCCTTAATATGTAAATCTATGGGTCTAGAACCAATTGCACAGCCACCAGGCATAGCAACGTGGGCTTCTTTATTTCTAGCTAACAATGGTCCTAAGACGACAATGGAAGCACGCATTTTATCAACTAGGTCTTCGGGAGCCGTAGTGGAAGTTCCTTCACTTGTATCGACCGTTAATACTTCATCAACTTCATCATATGAAACATTTGCATCCAAAGCTTTTAAAACCTTAGACATTGTAATTACATCTGATAACGGAGGGATATTTGTCAAAGAGGTTTTTCCTTTTGATGCTAGGATAGTCGCTGCCAAAATTGGTAAGGCAGCATTCTTCGCACCTTCAATTCTTACATTTCCCTTTAATTGCGTAGGTCCATTTACGATTATTTGTTGCACAATATTCTCCTCCAAAACCTAGAATCATTTAAAAAAGCAAGTTTATATTCCGGGCTAAACTAAATATGCTCATGAAAAATGAACTTACAGTGTAACCTAGAGCGATTGCAATAAACGCTACAAGTAATTGTAACATTTTAGGATTGGTTTTGTTATATATCTTTTTCCAATCTACTGCTTGTAAAGCATTAAAACTGATCCATATGAAAATGATATGGCTTACAAGCGTAATTATTGCATTTATTCCTAAGTTTGTCATTTTATAAACCTCACTTTTCTAAATAATAACATTTTATTAATGCCTATATTAATACATATCAAATACTTTAAATTAATTTAAGAGAAAAGGCCCTTCCTATTTGCTAAATATGCCGTCTTCCACAACAAGCCCGATCGGTCTGAAACGCTGTGGACACTATCATTTTTAGATTCACCATATAATTGACTATGAAACTTTTAAATAGTTAAGTACCGAAATCCGTTAAATCGTTTGTATGGCAAAAATGTTTTTTGATTCCAAAATATAATTTCTAACCAAATAGGCAAAGTACTGTTTAGTCTGGAACAAGAATTGGGAATGCCTTCAGCCGTGAAATCATTGTTAGTAGCTTGCTACTTACAATGAGGACGAGCTTGAAGATCCATTATTTTGCACAAAGTGTAAAATAATTAGCTCCAAGTCGCGCCCACGGCGTTCCAAGGCATTCCCAATTCTTGTGGAAGACGGGAAACTTCACTCTCCCCGCTCTTTTCAAATTAGAGAAAGGTACAAAAAAAGACTGAGTTTCCTCAGTCTTTATTAATTACATATTAATTACGATGTGAGCTTACGTTAATTCTGTTAATAGCCTTACGTAAGGATACTTGTGCACGAGCCAACTCATCAATGTTGTGTTTTTGTTCAGCAACTTTAATGGTATCTTCAGCTCTTTGCTTAGCATATTCGGCACGTCTTAAATCAATATCTCTAGCTCTTTCGGCACTATTAGCCACGATCGATACTAGATCATTACTAAACTCCAAGAACCCGCCATTTACAGCAATTGAGTCTTCATGGTGAGGTTTGTCGACACGACGGACACGAACTTCATCAATGACCAATGGGGCAATAATTGGGGCATGGTGTGCCATGACACCAATTTCACCATCAATGGTACTCAAGACAACGAGTTTTGCATGATGGTCGTAAACAACACCATCAGGAGTAACAATATTGACCTTCATAATATTACCAGCCATATCATTTCCTCCTTCTGTTAATTGGCAACTGCTTGAGTAGCGTCGTCATCGTCGTTTTGTTCATCAGCTGGTGTCCAGCCCATCTTCTTAGCCTTAGCTAAAACATCATCAATTCCACCAACACCATTGAAGGCATCTTCAGGAACATCATCATATTTACCATCTAAGATAGCACGGAAATCTTTAACAGTTTCCTCAACTGGGACGTATGATCCAGGCACACCAGTAAATTGTTCAGCAACACTGAAGTTTTGTGACAAGAAGAATTGAATACGTCTTGCACGAGCAACAACAGTCTTTTCTTCGTCAGATAATTCATCCATACCCAAGATAGAAATAATATCTTGAAGTTCATGATATCTTTGAAGAACTTCTTGGACCTGAGTTGCAACATCATAGTGTTCTTGTCCGACAACGTCGGGATCAAGAGCAGATGATGATGATGCCAAAGGATCAACGGCTGGATAAATACCTTGTTGTGTCAATCTACGTTCCAAGTTAGTTGTAGCATCCAAATGGGCGAAGGTTGTAGCAGGAGCAGGATCAGTATAATCATCGGCAGGAACATAAACGGCTTGAATTGAAGTAATTGAACCCTTCTTAGTAGAAGTGATTCTTTCTTGCAATTGACCCATTTCTGTAGCCAATGTTGGTTGATAACCAACGGCTGAAGGCATACGACCAAGCAAGGCAGAAACTTCTGAACCAGCTTGTGTAAATCTAAAGATGTTATCGATAAACAATAGAACATCTTGTCCTTCAACATCACGGAAGTACTCAGCAATTGTCAAACCTGTTAAGGCAACACGCATACGAGCACCAGGTGATTCGTTCATTTGACCATAAACCATGGCTGTTTTAGAAAGAACACCGGATTCCTTCATTTCGTAATAGAGGTCATTACCTTCACGTGTTCTTTCACCAACACCAGTAAATACTGAAATACCACCATGTTCTTCAGCGATATTATGAATTAACTCTTGAATTAAAACGGTTTTACCAACACCGGCACCACCGAACAAACCAACTTTACCACCACGAACGTAAGGTTCGAGAAGGTCGATAACTTTGATTCCTGTTTCAAGAACTTCTGTTGATGTATTTAATTGATCATAAGCAGGTGCTTGTTTGTGGATACTATCTCTTCTAAAGTCAGCAGGGAATTCCTTGCCTCCATCGATAGATTCACCCAAAACGTTAAACACACGACCTAAAGTTTCTTTACCTACTGGTACAGAAATAGGCTTAGCTGTGTTTAGTACTTGTGCACCTCTTTGAAGTCCATCAGTAGAACTCATGGAAATAGCACGCAAGGCGCCATCACCTAGTTCTAGAGCAACTTCGAGGGTAATCTCTGATCCGTCGCTTTTCTTAACTTTAAGAGCATC
>DXCM01000042.1 GCA_019116025.1 Candidatus Companilactobacillus pullicola
CTTGAACTTGATTTTATTACGTTCGGCCATTTGACTGAAAGAAGGACTGCCTTTTTTTATCAAAGTATTCTCTAGACTAGCGTTATAAAGTACTATAACGCCTTTTCCTCGAATGCTTTGCACATAACCGTCGGCACCCAGTTTTTTAATGGCACGACGTAAGGTGTTTCTTGAACAATCGTATTCCAAGATTAGATTGGTTTCTGAAGGTATTTTATCTTGGTATTTATATTCTTCATTTTTAATTCGTTTCTTCAAATCCTCATAAATCACATCATATTTGTTATTTGCGATAAAGATCACCCCTCCAGAAATCGTTATATTTATAATTATTACTGTTTTGATGCAATTTTACAAATGCAATTCGTTAGCAAAATAAAGGAAAGCACTGGCTGTCCATGAAAATGATTTATCACGTAATCCAACACCAGTTTTAGCATTGAAATTTTCAGCAAAACCGTATGCCTTCACAGTTTTACAGAAACTTTCGGCAATCTGGTGAGCCAATTCTTTTTCACCAACGTCTTTTAAAGCCTCATACATGATAACTGAGGAAGGTCCCCAGATCGGTCCGCGCCAATAGGCGTCATCTTGATAAAGAGGACTATCGATAGCTTCAGTTGCGATACCAAATTCAGTAACGAAATGCTCCTTAATAGTGGAGAGAATAGTTTTAATCTGTGATTGAGTTAAGGCGTTACCTGCAATCAGTGACACTAGTGGCAGAAGTCCCTGAGATTCAATTTTTTTACCAGTGAACATTTCCCTAGCAAAAGGAAGGTTATCTTCATCAAAGAAATATTTCTCAAATTTGGAAGTCAGGTTCGTCTTTTTCTTTAACCATACTTTTGTGTCAGTGGGTTGATCAAGTTGTTTACTTAGTTTAATCAAGTAGTCCATGGCAAAAATCAAATAAGCGGAGAGATCAGGTGAATCAATCACAGTATTTTGAGCGAAGACGGTGCTGTTATCCTGTCCACTATCATTGCCATGGTCGTATTCACAGATACCATCTTCGTTGGAGTCTTTATAGTTTAAATAGAATTCAACTTGTTTACTGATCCAATGGTAAATTTCTTTTAATTGTTCATCAGTAAAAGTCATTTTTTGAGCCATTTTGGCAAATGTATAAGCGTGAATTGGTGGTTTCGAGAAGTTCCAGCGAATAGTTGAATCGCTAACTGAACCAGGTAATTGTCCGAATTCGTCTTGATGCTGGAAAATAACTTTCATTTGATCCCAAGCTAATTCATTATCAACCCCAGCTAGAGCCAAGGCCATGAAACAGTGATCCCAGCTCCAAACTCCAGGGAATTTATTGTTAGAAGCATAAATAGCGGGAAGTTTTAAGTTACCATCAGGAAAGACTGTAGCCGACCAGAGGGTATAAATAGCATTCAATTGAATATCTTTATAACTTGATTGAACAAGTTGAAATTGTTGAGCAAAATTAGAAAAATTCTGCTCGGCATTTTTTTTGATATCCGAAAAGTTTAATACTTCTTGATTAGGCTTTTGCATATTAGTTGGTATATCTTGAATGACGGCAATAGTGGCTTTATCGCTCTTTGGCATTACATCGATAAAGGAACTATTATTGGCCGTTTTGTTGCTACCGGTACTATCGACAGAGAGTGACTGAACTAATTGGGAGGGATTAGTAGGACTGTAAACAAGATACTTAGTTAAGTTCTTATAACTATTAATTACGTAGTAGGGAGCATCTTTTTTACCCAATTGAAAGTTATATTCAAAATTGAATTTTGGATGTGAGGCAAAGCGGATGCCCAAGTTGTCATCACTATGAAAGACGATTTTTTGAGCAGTATCAAAGCATATTTCGACGGTTCCGAAATCGGAGATCAATTCCAATAATGTATGATTCTCCACCACTTTGAAAGGAACGGGATCACCATTGTGCGTAATTAAAATTTCGATACTGTCCATATTTGCTTTTGATTTTCCATGGAGCGATTGCAGCCATAACTTGTCATCATGCCTAAAAAGAGACATGTAGGAGCCATAATAGCTAAAAGGAACTAAATCAATATTCATCATATTATTCACCAACTAATTTAAACATATTTTTATTATAATACTTATTTTACAAGGATTTAAAATGTAAATACATTATACCTTGCCAAACTAGTTTAAACAAGATATACTAATTTTGTTCTTTGAAAGTATACAAATAATAGGGGAGATGATCTTATGGCTGATATCAAAAGTGATGTTACGAAAATCATCGAATTAATCGGTGGCAACGATAATGTCGAATCAGCAACTCACTGTATTACCAGATTAAGACTCATTCTTAAAGATCAATCAAAAGTTAACGATAAAGAATTAGAAAAGCTTGATATTGTTCAAGGTACTTTTTTAGCAGGTGGACAATTTCAAATCGTGATAGGACCAAGTGTGCCGAAAGTTTATGATGAATTCATCAAGCAAACGGGCGCAAAAGAAGCATCAGTAGAAGCAGTTAAAAAAGAGGGTCGTAATAAACAAAACTCTTTGCAACGTCTAGTAAGATTACTGGGTGACATCTTTATTCCTATCATTCCGGCAATTGTAGCTGCTGGTTTATTGATGGGTATCAACAATGTTTTAAGTAACAAGGGAATCTTTTACCCTAACGCATCATTCATTCAAATGCACACAGAATGGCAAGGGGTCAATGATATTATTCAATTGATCGCCCAGACGTCGTTTGCGTTTTTACCAGCATTGATCGGTTGGTCAGCTGTAAAAAAATTCGGTGGGAATCCTCTATTAGGTATTGTTTTAGGATTGATTTTGGTTAATCCAGCCTTAACTAGTGCTTACGATTTCGCTGCACATCCAGCGGCAACTCCAACATGGAATTTGTTTGGATGGCATGTATCGCAAGTTGGATATCAAGGTCAAGTTATACCTGTACTCGTGGCGGCTTGGCTGTTGGTTAAGCTACAGAAATATTTTGAAAAACATATTCCTGATACACTGCAATTGATTTTAGTAGCACCATTAACGCTTTTAATTACCGGATTCGCTTCTTTCTTAGTAATCGGACCAGTGACAATGGCTGGAGCAAATTTGATTACTGATGGAATTGTTTCACTTTTCAATGCTGTACCAATTCTCGGTGGTGCATTGTATGGATTTATCTGTGCACCGTTGGTTATTACTGGTATGCATCATTTATTCTTAGGTGTTAACCTACAAATGGCCGGAACTCTTGGTTATGTGACACTTTGGCCTGTTGGTGAACCAGTAACGATGGCGCAAGGTGCTGCGTGTCTAGCTATGGCTTATATTTTTAGAAAAGATGCAAAGAAGAAAAATGTTGCCTGGTCTAGTGGCTTGTCTTCTTTCTTAGGCATTACAGAACCAGCTATTTATGGTGTTAATTTGAAAAATAGATATCCTTTTATAGCCGTTATGTTGGCCGGTGCCTTTGGTGGTGCTTGGATGGGATTCTGGCAAGTACGTTCTTCAAGTGTCGGTGTTGGTGGAGCTTTAAGTTTTCTGAGTGTCTTCCCTAAACAATGGGGACTCTACTTGATTGGCGAGGTTATGACTTTCGTTCTAGCAATTGTTTTAACCTTTGCTCTTTCTCGAACCAAATTGAATGCAGATAGAAGTATTGGCAACGATGAAATAGCTCGTGATTTATCAGCTTTTGCCTCTGGAAAAACTGTAGCAATCGAAGATGTTCCTGATGAAATGTTCTCCAAGAAACAGTTAGGTGATGGGATTGCTATTATTCCTACAAGCGACAAATTAGTTGCGCCAGCCGATGGTCAAGTTACTGTCGTTATGCAAGGCAGTAATCATGCAGTTGGTTTAACTTTAAATGATGGTACAGAAATATTACTTCATATCGGTGTTGATACCGTTGATATGAAAGGTGATGGTTTCAAACCATTAGTTGAGGTTAATGATCACGTTAAATCTGGACAGACTTTGATTAAGTTTGATAGTAAAAAAATTAAAGCTGCTGGACATAGTAATATTGTAATCATGGCAATCACTAAGCAAGGTGACGATATTGATACGATTACTTATATGAAAGCAGATCAAGAAGTAGTAGCAGGTAAAAGTGTTGTCGGCGATATTGATTATTTAGCTAATGATGCAAAAATTGTTACTCCATAAAAATAAGGTCAAACTCACATTCGAGTTTGACCTTATTTTTTTGCTTATTTTGTACTATCAAGAAAGTCGATAAACAATTTTTCGTAGATATTGATGAAGTTGAAATACATTTGTTTATCAACGTGTTCGTTAACTTGATGGGGTGTGTCGTTACCGGGTCCAGTAATTAAGAATGGTAAATCCTTGGGCTTGTTTTTAACCAAGTTGGAGGCGTCAGTGACTGGTGAAATAGGACTTACGTGGACTTCCTCATCAGTATATTGTTCCATTAATTTTTTCATTGGTGCTACAAGAGCATTCTTAGGATCCATCAAGACAGGATACTCGTTCATGTATGGATCAAAACTAATTTGAGCACCGTGACTGTTATATTTCTTGATTAAATCATTCAAAACATCAATAATTTTTTGATTGTCGTATTCAGGGATTGTTCGAGCATTGATTTCAGCTTCGGCGTGGTCTGGAATAGAATTGACCTGATCACCGCCACTGATCAAAGTTGTATTGAAAATCAATGGGCCAACAGAATCGTGCTTAATATTTTCATCACGGAAAATAGTATTAGCTTCAATTAAAAGATTCATCAATGGATCGATGGCGTTAAAACCTTTTTCAGGCATAGAACTGTGACTAGCTTTACCCTTAGAAATAAATTTGATATCCATTGAACCCTTTTCAGCATAACCGATGTTGTAACCGGAAGGTTCGCCAATAACTAAACCATCAACATCATCCATTGAGCCATCTTCAAGAAAGTAACTAGAACCCTCTTCGCCGACTTCTTCACCCATAGTAGCCATCAGACGGATAGTACCTTGCTTGGGAAGGCCTTGATGATGCAACTCGATCATTGTAATCACTAGAGCGGCTAAACCGGATTTCATATCGGTAGCACCACGACCGTAGAGTTGACCATCTTTTTCGGTAAGCTGATAAGGATCACTGTCCCAGTCGTCAAGATTGCCAGCAGCGACTACGTCCATATGACCTGAAATACCAAGAACTGGTTTGCCATGACCAATTTCCGCAACCAAATTAGCACGGTTACCACGAATAATTTTAATTTCCGATTCAATATCGTATTTAGCTAGTAAGTCCTTGAGATAAGAAGCAACTTTTAATTCATCGTCGTTATCTGATTTGATTGCGACTAAGTTCTTTAAAACGTCTAAACTTTGTTCCTCAGTAAAAAATTTCATGCCGATTTCCCTCCAAATTGTAATTTACTCAATAATATCGATATATTTTTCAATATCTTAATTATTTCACGTTGCTATAATTTCATGGTAACAGAGTTCTGTGCCGAAAGTTTGAAGAAAGACTTTAACAGCGGGATTTTAAAAATAGATAATTAATTTTAAATTAGATTATTTAATCTATAGTGTTGAGGAGACGGTTTTTAAGTTTAAATTACGAAAATTTAATGATATTGGGTTTGAAAGATTACTTGAGCAATACCTTTTTCTCTAATTTTTCAAATCCAGATATCTGGTAAGATGCTAAGTGAAAGAGGTGTAGTCGATGATTCAACCCAAAATTTCCGAAGATTATTTAGAAAAAGGTTCTTTTTTCGATATTTACGAGGAAGAGGACTTTTATTTAACAGGACTTTTGTTAAAAGGAGAGTTCTTAGAAGATCAAGAGATTCAACATCCGATGATTGAAAAAACAGTTTTTGATCATATGACTTTTAGCAACTGCCAATTTGAAAAAATTGAGTTAACCGATGTGATTTTCAAGGGATGCGACCTATCTAATTGTGTGTTGGATGAAGCCAGTTTATATCGAGTCGAATTTCGTAACTGTAAATTAGTAGGAACCAACTTCGATCAGTCGTATTTAAATAATGTAGAATTCAATAATTGTTTGATGGATATGTCAGTGTTAAATCGAATGAACTTAAAAGATGTCAGTTTTATTAATGCCAGTTTAAAAGACGTTAGTTTCAATGAGAATAAACTGAAGAAGACGCTCTTTGATAACTGTGAGTTGAATAAGATGAATCTCTTAGGTACTGAGTTAAAAGGCGTGGACTTGAGCAGTTGTCGTTTTGAATCAATTGATATTGATGAGTTTTCAGCTAAAGGTTTGAAAGTTAACAGTAACCAAGCCAGCTTCTTTGCTCGGTATTTTTTGGGACTAGTTATTAAGTACTAAAAAACGGGATTGATATCAACTGATGTAGTGGAGGTATACCGTCGGCAGTAGAAAATCTGTGGGCCACTGGAACGTGGTGGACACGGCTTGAAGCTAATAATTTTACACTTCGTGTAAAATCATGGATCTCCAAGTCCGGTCTTCTGGTAACCTTGCTTCGCAAGCTAACCAGAATTTCACCACTGAGGGCCCACAGATTTTCTACTGCCGACTGTATTTCAGTTTCTAATATTATTGGTTAAAATTACGATATTTGAATAGTTATTTATGCTATGTAATGAAATAAGGATAGTGAGTTTTGGTTTAATAAAAAAGAACAGTGTTTTTTAGTGAGCGTAAAGTATGCGGAAATCTAGTAATAATGCTATTTTACGATCCGATATTTTAAGAGTATACAAATAATAGAACAACAAACTAGTCCGGAACAACAAGCTCGATTGGTCTCAGCCGTGAGATTATACTTAGCGATTTATCGCTTAGTATAAGACCTGTATTTGAGACAATTGTGAACTTCAATTGGCTCAAATCAGTGTCCACAGCGTTCCAGACCAATCGAGCTTGTTGTGGAGGACGGCATACAGAACCCCAAAAAAATATTTTTCTCTCAAAAAGGCAGTAAATTTACCCACTACAACGCTATATATCTAATATAGGAATATTTTTTTGAGCAAACGTAATCGTCTGAACCGTCAATCATTGCCATTCATGTAACGACGATTTGTGAACGTGCTCAAGTGATGATTTTACTGAATTTGAAATAAGACTACCAGATATGGTATTGATGTGTTATATATCACAACATCTAGTATTTGGTAGTCTTATTTTTTTTATTATAATTTTGTAAAATGATACCAGTATTTAATTAATTAGGGGGAAGATTATGACTACTGAATTGCAAAAATTAGTTTCGATTCCTGTAGAAAAAAGAAGTGGGGCAGTGACTAGTTTTTATCCCTATAAAATAGAATTTGTTTTGGACAAATTACAATTGAATGATCACCAAAAAGAATTAGTGACTTCAAAATTAGTTGCTGAAGTGGCTAGTTTAGAACGTCTGACAACTACTCAACTCCATGGTCTTATTTTTCGTGTCTTGAATGATAATGATATGGAGGAACAGGCTGAAGCTTACGAACGTTACTTCCAAGAAGATCAAGATAAGTTTTCACGTGCAACCAATGTACAACTAAATATTGAACGTTTGTTTAATCGTAATGAGGATGTTGTGCACGAAAATGCTAATAAAGATAGTAATATTTTCAATACCCAACGTGATCTAGAAGCTGGAGTTGCCAGTCGTGCGATGGGTTTAAAAATGTTGCCTGAGTTAGTTGCTAAAGCTCATTTACGTGGTGATATTCATTGGCATGATTTAGATTATTCACCAGTCACACCAGAGACTAACTGCTGTTTAATCGATTTTGATGAAATGTTGAGTAACGGTTTTAAGATTGGAAACGCCTGGGTTTCTTCACCACGTTCTATCCAAACTGCTACAGCACAGATGTCACAAATTATCGCTAACGTTGCTTCATTACAATATGGTGGTTGTTCCGCTAATCGTATCGACCAACTTTTGGCACCTTATGCGGAAATCAATTATCAAAAACATCTTAAAGATGCACGTAAATGGATTGCTGAAGATAAGCAAGTTGAGTTTGCTAAGGAAAAGACTCGCAAGGACATTTACGATGCCATGCAGGCCTTGGAATATGAAATCAATACACTTTACTCTTCTCAAGGACAAACGCCGTTTACGACGATTAATTTCGGTTTAGGAACAACTTGGATCGAGCGTGCTATTCAAAAATCAATTTTAGAAATTAGAATTAAAGGTTTAGGTAAGGAACACCGAACAGCTATTTTTCCTAAGTTAACTTTTACCATTAAACGTGGCTTGAATTTGAATCCTGGCGATCCTAATTACGATATCAAAATGTTGGCTTTGGAATGCTCTACAAAGCGGATGTATCCTGACTTATTAATGTACGACAAGATCAAAGAACTTACAGGTAGTTTCAAAACTCCAATGGGTTGCCGTTCTTTCTTACAAGGTTGGAAAGATGAAAATGGTAAAGAAGTTAATTCTGGCAGAATGAACCTCGGCGTTGTAACGGTCAATTTACCAAGAATTGCCTTGGAATCTCAAGGAAATACTGACCTATTTTGGGAAATCTTTGAAGAAAAGATGCAAATTTGTCACACCGCTTTGGCTTATCGAATTGAACGTACTAAGCAAGCTAAACCAGAGAATGCACCATTGTTGTACATGTATGGAGCTTTCGGCAAACACTTGAAGAAGGATGACAGCATTGATGAGTTGTTTAAGAACGAACGTGCAACGGTATCACTAGGTTATATCGGCTTGTACGAAGTCTGCACTGCCTTCTTTGGCGACAAGTGGGAAAACAACCAGACCGCTCATGACTTTGCAGAAAAAATTGTTAAAGCGTTACACGATAAATGTGCGCAATGGGCTAAAGAAAGTGGCTACCACTATAGTTTGTACTCCACACCAGCTGAATCGCTGACGGATACATTTTGTCGCGACGATTTGGAAAAATTTGGTTCCATTCCTAATATCACAGAAAAAGAATACTACACTAATAGTTTCCATTACGATGTTCGTAAGCATCCTAATCCATTTGAGAAGTTAACTTTTGAAGAAGTCTTTCCTAAGTACGCTTCTGGTGGATTCATTCATTACTGTGAATATCCTAATTTACGCCAAAACCCTAAAGCACTCGAAGCAGTGTGGGATTGGGCTTATGATCACGTTGGATATTTGGGAACGAATACTTCCATTGATCAATGTTTCAAGTGTGGGTTCAAAGGTGAATTCAATGCGACGGCACGTGGATTCGTATGTCCAGAATGTGGCAACCACGACCCTCAATTTTGTGATGTGGTTAAGAGAACTTGTGGTTACTTAGGTAATCCTCAACAACGCCCAATGATTCATGGACGTCACGTCGAAATAGCTTCACGTAGAAAAAATATGACTTCGGAGATGATAAAACATGCGGCAGAACATGAGAGAGCCAAACAATCCGACTCCCAAAGAATGGTTAAGCAAGGACCACAGTCTTAAGAGAATCGCTGACTATAAACCATTTAATTTTGTTGACGGTGAAGGAGTTAGGTGCAGTTTGTACGTCTCAGGCTGCTTGTTCAGATGTCCGGGCTGTTATAACGTAGCGGCTCAGGATTTTCGATATGGAAAACCCTACACGAAAGAATTAGAAGATAAGATCATCAAAGATTTGGGACAAAGTTATGTCCAAGGACTGACCTTATTAGGTGGGGAACCATTTTTAAATACGGAAGTCTGTATATCGTTGTGTAAAAGAATTCGAAAAGAATACGGTCATACGAAAGATATTTGGTCATGGACCGGCTATTCTTGGGATGAAATGATGAAAGAGTCAGACGACAAGTTAGAATTACTATCATTGATCGATATCTTAGTTGATGGAAGATTTCTATTAAGAAAGAAAGATCTAACCTTACAATTCCGAGGCTCTTCAAATCAAAGAATCATAGATGTACCTAAGTCACTAGATAGTGGTGAAGTTGTTATTTGGGATAAGTTAGTTAAATAAATTCCCGACCTCCACAAAAACGGGGAATGCATTGGAACGCTGTGGGCGCGATTTGAAGCTAATTATTTTACACTTCGTGCAAAATAATGGATCTCCAAAGTCGGCCTCATTGTAAATGGCAAAGCCATTAACAATGATTTCACGGCTGAATGCATTCCCCGTTTTTGCTCCGGTCTAAATAGTACTTTGGTTATTTGATGGAAGAAAACTTATTTAATCAGTTAATTTCTTTTCGAAAGATATTTTCAAGCTTGATATTATTAGTTAAATTTGCAGTGTTTTAAAGTTTTTTTGTTTTATATAAGTAGGGGATTTTTATTTAGATGAAGACGAATATAGTAATATCTGAATCTCTTAAATAAGTATTATTTACTATCCAATATTCTAAGAGAATAAAGAATAGAACAAGGTATTAGTCCGGAGCAACAAGTCCGATTGGTCTCAGCCGTGAAATTGTACTTAGCGATTTATCGCTTAGTACAAGACCTGTATTTGAGACAATTGTGAACTTCAATTGGCTCAAATCAGTGTCCACAGCGTTCCAGACCAATCGGGCTTGTTGTGGAGGACGGCAGTTTACCACTATAAAATATAAAACTACGGTTGTTTAAAATAGAATACCAACCCAAGAATCGCGACAAAATCAAAACATTGTCGCGGTTCTTTTTAATATTAAAGTTGACAAACGTAAACTCGGAGAATAATATAATAAGTGAAGTTTACAAGTGTAAACAAAAAGATGAGGGATTGAGGAGAGATAGTTATGACAAAGGTGATCGTACTAATCGTTGGTTTAGCAATTATAGGTTTTATTCTTTGGTGGTTCTTCGGCAATCATCAAGTAGCCCAAGAAACAGCTGATGTGAAAGATAACAGTCAAAGTATTGATGTTGAAGTTAACGGTGGATACTCACCTGAAGTCGTTACTTTGAAAAAAGGTGTTCCCGCCACAATCAATTTTACGAGAAAAGATGCTTCTAGCTGTTTAGACCGAGTGGTCTTCTCAGACTTTGGTATCAATCAAGAATTGCCACAAAATGAAAAACAAACAGTAGAAATCGATACTAGCAAGTCTGGCGAATTCAGTTGGGCTTGTGGTATGGATATGTTCCATGGAAAAGTAATTATTAAATAAAGAGGAGAAATTATTATGGCTGAAAAAATTCAAAAGGTTAACGTTACAGTTGCAGGAGGATATGATCCAGCAGTTGTTACCTTGAAAAAAGATATTCCCGCAGAGATAACTTTTACTAGAACTAATGCTCAAGGATGTTTGGACGTGGTTCACTCTAAAACTATGAATTTTGAAAAAGAATTACCATTAAATACTGCTCAAACCGTTTCCGTTGCGACTGATAAAGCAGGTGAATTTGAATTCAGTTGCGGTATGGACATGTTTTCTGGGAAGGTAGTGATTCAATAATGACAATTACAAAACGTTTTTGGATTGCTTTGATCTTTTCGTTGCCAATGCTAGTCGGGATGATCTTGATGCCTTTTGGAATCATGATTCCCGGTGGTGAATGGACACAATTTATTTTGACGACTATCGTTATGGCGGTAGCTGCACGTCCATTTATCCAAAGTGCTTGGGCTTCTTTTAAAAAACACCATTCTAACATGGATACTTTGGTAGCAATTGGTACTGCTACAGCCTATATCTACAGTATTTATGCAATGATCACTCATCAAGCCGTCTTCTTTGAAAGTGCAGCCTTCGTTGTAACGTTTGTTTTGTTGGGACAAGTTTTTGAAGAAAGAATGCGTAATAACGCTTCGAATGCAATTGAGAAATTGGTTGATTTGCAGGCCAAAGAAGCTGAAGTTGTGCGTAACGGTAAATTAGTTAAAATACCTTTGGCTGAAGTTGTTGCGGGTGATTTGATCAAAGTTAAACCAGGTCAAAAAATTGCCGTTGACGGTGTAATTACTGAAGGTAGTTCAACGGTTGATGAATCAATGGTTACCGGTGAAAGTATGCCTGTAACTAAAAAGATTGGCGATAAGGTTATCGGATCGACTATCAACAGTAACGGAACATTCATGTTCAAAGCTGAAAAAGTCGGTAGCGATACTATGTTGTCACAAATTGTTGAATTAGTTAAAAAAGCTCAAAATAGTCATGCCCCAATTCAAAATTTAACTGATAAAGTTTCCGAAATTTTTGTACCAGTAGTTTTGATTCTTTCAATTTTAACGTTCTTAGTTTGGTACGTATTCTTAGGTGCCACAATTGCTCAAGCCTTGATCTTTGCAGTTTCCGTAGTTGTAATTGCTTGTCCATGTGCTTTGGGATTGGCCACACCAACAGCTTTAATGGTTGGAACTGGCCGTGGAGCTAAAATGGGTATTTTGATCAAGAATGGTGAAGTTCTTGAAGAAGTTAACGATATTAAAACAGTCGTAATGGATAAGACAGGTACAATCACTAATGGTAAACCAGAAGTTACTGATGTTGTTGGTGATGCACAAAAGGTTTTGAAAATTGCCGCTGCTTTGGAAGAATCTTCAGAACATCCTTTAGCCACAGCCATTTTGGATAAAGCTAAAGCAGATAGTATTCAAGCTGATAAGGCTGAATCCTTCCAAGCTATTGAGGGTAAAGGTGTTGAGGCCATCATTAATGGTCAAAAAGCTTTTGTTGGAAATGATAAATTACTGAATGATGTTAAAATTACTGCCGACTTAGAAAATAAGATGGTGGAATTACAAAACGAAGCTAAAACAGTTGTCTTCGTTGGTTTGAATCAAGAAGTTATCGGTATGATTGCCATTCAAGATGCTCCTAAAGCTACCTCTAAAGAAGCCATCGCAACATTGAAGGCACGAGGTTTGAGAACTGTTATGTTAACTGGTGACAATGAACGTGTTGCTCAAGCTATTGCTCAAGAGGTCGGCATTGATGAAGTTATCGCTGATGTTTTACCAGGTGATAAGGCCGATCATGTTGAAGAATTACAAAAACAAGGCAAAGTCGCCTTTGTTGGTGATGGTATCAATGATGCCCCTGCTTTAACGATGGCTGATGTTGGGATTGCCATGGGTTCAGGAACTGATATTGCGATTGAATCTGGTGGAATCGTTCTAATGAAGAACGATTTACGAGATGTTGCTAAAGCTCTTGAATTGAGCAAGAAAACTTTCAACCGTATCAAACTCAATTTGTTCTGGGCTTTTATCTACAACGTTTTAGGAATACCAGTTGCGGCCGGTTTGTTCTTTGCCGTTGGTTTAACCCTAAGTCCTGAGTTAGCTGGATTGGCTATGGCTTTCAGTTCCTTGTCAGTTGTAACTAGTTCTGTCCTACTCAACAAAGCTAAAATCGATACTAAGGTTAAAATAGCTTAATGTTTACAACAAAAAGCGACGTCCTTAATTAAAAGGATGTCGCTTTTTTGATTGATCATTAACTTAATTACCTTCGACTCCGCCAAGTTCTTTATCAAAATGATCTTTAGGTTGATCTTGATCGACCCAGTGCAAATCGGCATGTAGATCGTATAAGAAATCTAGAAAGGCAGAATTGATACCAAGTGAATCTAATTCTGTTTCGGATAAGGTGTAGTTGATAGAGTTTTCTTGACCCAATTCAACTTTTTGAACCCAATTAGGTTCTCTGATCGACTCACGACCGATGGCAGCAAAATCGATGCCTGCATCCATAATTTTTTCAGCATCAGCAGGCTTTTCAATTGAACCTACAGAGATTATTGGTAGACGATTGTTGACCACTTGCTTGATTTTTAGAATGATTGGTTCAGTGTCCGACTTATCATTCAATGAGGTTCTCCAAGCATAGCCCATTGAGATGTGAAGATAGTTGATTGGTTGCTCAGCTAAGAGATCAATAAACTTCAAGGTGTCATCTAAACGAATACCGGGCTCTTCAATTTCCTCAGGGGAAATTCGATAACCAACGATAAATTTCTCATCAGCATATTTTTCAACGGCTTGATGAACACTCTTGATAATTTCTAGGGCAAAACGAGTTCTGTTTTCAAAACTACCACCCCATTTGTCAGTACGGCGATTTGAATGTGGAGAAAAGAATTGTTGCATCAAATAGGTATTGGCACCATGTAATTCGATTCCATCAAATCCGGCTTGAATGGCACGACGAGTTGCTTCGCCGAAGTCCTTAATGATCTGTTCAATTTCATCTTCAGTTAACTCACGAGGAGTTTCAGCATTAGGACGTAAGGCTGCTACGGCACTGGCGGAAACAGGTTGAGTTCCGCGCAAAATCTTAGAATTAGACATTCTACCAGCGTGAAAAATTTGAAGAATAGCTTTAGTACCATCTTGTTTCATGGTATGAGCTAATTTAGTTAGTCCAGGAATGAATTTATCGTCAGCAACAGAAGGTTCACCCTCAAAACCTTTGCCATCGGTTGATACATTCATAGTTGGGGCAATAAACATACCGGCGCCACCAGTGTGAATATCAAAATAACGTAATTCATCACGAGAAATCGCACCGTTTTCTAGGGCTGCTGCCTCTGTCATTGGTGGAATTACGATTCTATTTTTCACTGTAACGCCGTTTTTAAATGTATAAGGCTTTAAAAATTTATATTTTGTTGTCATAAATAAGGACCTCACTCTTATAAGTTTTAACAAAATCATTTTAAAGTCTTATATGCTAGAATCATAGTACGCACTTTTTAGTAACTACAAATTTGAATGAGGAGTCTGGAAATGGCAGAGAAAAATTATCATATGAGTCTTGATCTTACAATGTCGATTATTAATGGAAAGTGGAAATCCTTAATTCTCTGCAAATTAGGCATGAAGTCACGTCGTAACGGAGAATTATTACGTAAGATCCCTGATATTAGTCAGAAGGTTTTGACACAACAGTTAAACGAATTGATAGATGATGGGGTAGTGAAACGTGTCAGATTTCCAGGACTGCCTTTGCACGTGGAATATTCTTTGACTGATGAGGGTAAGTCATTACGAAAAGTTCTGATCGATATGTCAATTTGGGGTGAAAAACATGCTGCCAAGTTACAAGAAAATGGTCAACAAGTTTCGTTTGTATCTGATAATTTTAATGGGTATATAAAGATGAATCAAAACGAAAAGGATGTTAGTCAGCAATTTAGCTGAATTGGTTTAGCTTTGATCATTAAACGTCATGAACGTGTAAAAAATGATGCTCCAGCTGTTAATTTAGAAAATTAATTTAAACAAAAAAACTCTCAAACGATTAGATATTTTGAAATCTAACCATTTGAGAGTTTTTCTTTAATCACGATTTTTGAAAATAAAGAACTTAGAAAGAATATAGTTACCAACAATAGCTAATATTTGTCCGACAACTTTTGAGCCAGTACCATTAGCACTTAATAATGAAATACCAATCCAAAGCGTAGCACTTTCAATTAAGAAAGTTAGGATACGAGTACCATAGAAAGCCAACATTTCTTTAAAAGCTGTGTTGGATTTATGACGGAAGACAATAATTCGATCAACCCAGAATCCAACTTGGACCCCTAAAAACCAAGCGATAACATTGGCAATCTGGTAATTAGCCTTGAGTACACGATAAAGGATAAAGAATGTACCAAAGTTAACGACAACTGAGAGCAAGCCCCAAAGTAGATAACGAACAGCTTGTTTACCATCGCTTTCGGTATCAGAAGCATAGTCCTCAGTAGTGAATACAGGACCAGCATCATTAATACCCTCAGAAACGTCATCGACAATTTTTGTTAGTGAACTTTCTTCTTCATTTAAATCAGTTTTTTTATTCATAGCGTCAACTTCTCCTAGAAATTGTGAATATAATACTATCTTAAACCTTTTTGGGTATGGAAAAGCAAATATTATTGTTTTAGGGATCCTAAATGTAGATTAAATATCTAAGATTCCTAATTTAATTACGTTCGATATCAACTAAGAGATGCGCTAAGTATGCCCGTCGTCGTCGTCCGTAGAAAATCTGTGGGCCACTGGAACGTTGCGGACACGGCTTGAAGCTAATAATTTTTCACTCTGTGAAAAATTATGGATCTCCAAGTCCGGTCTTCTACTAACCTTGCTTCGCAAGCTAAGTAGAATTTCGCGACTGAGGGCCCACAGATTTTCTACGGATGGACTATATTTCTGTATCTAGTATTATTGGTCAACGTTGCTGTATTTAGATATTTATTTCTAAAAATAACAAAAGTGAAGATCATAAATTTCTTATAGAAAGATTTTCCAAATGATATTCTGAGCTTTCGTATTCAATTAACTTGGATTTAAACTTTCTTTTTTGAAATGAACGTATTTTTTCAAAGCAGGAGATAGTGTCTTAAATAGTTTTATTCAGAACAAAAAATTGAAATACTATTTAGTCCGGAGTAAAACTTGGAAATACGTTCAGCCGTGAAATCATTGTTAATGGCTATGCCATTTACAATGAGGCCGACTTTGGAAATCCATTATTTTGCACGAAGTGTAAAATGATTAGTTCCAAATCGTGCCCACGGCGTTCCAACGTATTTCCAAGTTTTGCGGAGGACGGGAATCAAATCATATCCCGGTCCTGAATAACGATGTTTTAGAATTAAAACAAAAGAAAACTGGAACACAATATATGGTATTAAGTGAGTATCTGAGCACTATATGTTCCACATGAAACAATTTGAATTTCCATAGAGTTATTTGAAGAAAACAGATAATCCTATAACTGGAAATGTTTAAACATCATGAAGTATAATTCGAATAAAGATGATTTTAGAGGTGACATGATGAAAATTGACGTGGACAAATTAAGGTTCGGCCTGGATACTTTCGGTGATGTTGCGTATACGGATACTTTCCATACAAAGATGTCGTATCGTGAATCTTTACAAAACCTGATTAAAGAAGGGCAATTGGCTGATCAACTAGGATTGGATGTAATAGCTTTAGGTGAACATCATCGAGAAGAGTTTTCGATTTCTAGTCCGGAAGTAGTTTTAGGTGCTTTAGCCAGTACAACAAAAAATATTCATTTAAGCACTGGAGTTACGGTTTTGAGTTCCGATGATCCAGTACGAGTTTATGAACGTTTTGCGACAATTGATGCTATATCAGATGGACGAGCTGAAATTATTTTAGGTCGTGGTTCTTTTACGGAGTCATTCCCACTATTTGGCTATGATTTGAAGGATTATGATGATCTGTTTGTTGAAAAAGTTGGTTTGTTCAATGCTTTGCTTACTCAAGATCACGTCGATTGGGAATCAAAACACGTTCAAAAATTAGAGAATGTGCGCACATATCCACGTATTGAAGGACATCAATTACCGGTTGCCATTGGTGTCGGTGGTACGCCAGAATCTGTTCTACGAACTGCTTATTATGGTTATTCTTTAGTTTTAGCAATTATTTCGGGTGATGCCGATCGTTTTGCTCCTTATATTAAACTTTATAAAAAAGCTGCCGAAGAATATGGAACTAAGGTTGGTGAAATCGGTGTTCATTCTCACGGAATTATTACAGAGGATGACGACGATGAAGCTTACAATATCGGTTGGAAATACATCAAGAGTAGTATGGATCGAGTGGGTAAGGATCGTGGCTGGCCGGAAATGACTCGAGAACGTTATAACTACGAAGTTATCAAAGGTGCTTTGTATGTTGGTTCTGTGGAGACGGTTGCTAAGAGAATTGCTACAACTATTTCGGATTTAGGCATTGATCGTTTTGATCTTGTTTACGGAACTGGCGGACAATTGGAAAGTGATCGGATGCGTACAATCGAGCTTTATGCTACGAAAGTAATCCCACGTGTGAAAGAAATTTTACAGGAAGCTAATGAAAATGAGTAAATTAATCGTAGGAATCCTTGGAGCAGGAAAATTAGGTATGACTTTAGCCAAATTAGGACTCGATGCAGGTTATCAGGTCAATATCGCTGGTTCGAAGGATCCCGCTAAAATAGTTTTGGCAACCAGTGTTTTAGCTCCTGGAGCACAACCGATGTACGTTCAAGATGTTATTGAAAAGTCCGATATTATTTTTCTGGCTTTACCACTCAGCAAGTATCAAAATAATGATGCTAAATGGTTCGCCGGTAAAACGGTAGTTGATTCGATGAATTACTGGTGGGAGATTGATGGCAAAACTAGCAGTTATTACTATGATGAACAACAGACTTCTTCTGAAAAAGTTCAGGCCTACTTATCTGACAGTATCGTGGTAAAAGCCTTTAATCACATGGGCTATCATGATTTGGCTGACGGAGCTCATAAAGACCGTGTAATTGTTTATGCAGGAACTGATGAGACCGCCTTGGCAAAAATTAAACAGATAATTATTGATTTTGGTTTCGTACCTTACTATATAGGTGATTTACATGCTACATCACAACTACAACCAAGTGGTGTTTTGTTTGGCGCTGACGAAGATATGGCCGGTATAAAAAGATTATTAAACAAATAAAATTCCACCTCTTAATTGAAGTGGAATTTTTAGATAGTGGTTAATTATTTATCATAATAACCGGCTTTAATTGCCAATCTGACGTAATTATTTTCGAGATAATCATAACTTTGGGTGCGATTTGATAAATCCATATGTTCGATATCAAAGGGATCTTCTAGTGGAAAACCGTGATCTCTTAGTAAATGACTGTAGTCAAAGTAATGACGAATAGAGTTATCGATCATGCCAAACTTAAAAGAATTTTTCTCTTCAACGTAAACGAGTAAATAATACATATTAGTGGGTACGGAAACAAAGCTACCAAGTAAACGGACGATGCCAAATTGTACATATTCAATTTGATCGAAAGGAATGTCCATGATTGGCTTATGAACATCATTGATATGAATACTATCATTAATTTCAACGTTCAATTTGTAAGTCATCCCTAGAACCTCATTGGAGTACTTATAGACGGTATCACGGAAAGCATTACTGTTGTTGAGACGTGTCTTAAAAAGCTTGTTCTCAATGCGACCATCGTCAGTGTAAAAGTTGTCAAAGTTTAGAAGCTGTTTGTCGATTTTATGCATAATTAACACCTGCCTCTTTGAAGTTAGGCTCATTATATAGCCGATTGAAATAAAAGCGTCTTTTGAGGATTGCGTCAAAAACCAACTTTGAGTAAGGATGTGATATATTTAATTCGATTAACAGTAAGGGGAAATTCTTATGGAACTAATGGTTTCGTCGTTCATTTTGATACTCGCATCAGTTGTCAGTATTTTTTTAGCACAAGTTTTTTCAAAAATATCGGTTAATTATATCAGTATGGTTATCGGTGCCATCATTTTTTTCATCCCTGTTATGGGAAAAAATATAATGACTTTTAATTCAGATATTTTCATCGGCCTGATTGTAGCGCCGTTGCTATTTTTTGAAGGTCAAGCCACACAGCTAAATGCCGTTGGTAAAGAATTCAAACATATCATTCAGATGACGGTATTCTTAGTTATTATCTGTATGATTTTGGCCGGCTTCGGAGTTAGAGAAATTGCTGGAATCAGTTTGCCCCTGGCTTTCATTTTGGCTGCAATCAGTACACCAACCGACGCCACAGCGATGGAATCAGTAACTAATGGCTTGAAGATGCCAAAAAAAGAAGGAACTCTCTTAAAAATGGAGTCGCTGTTTAACGATGCATCCGGAATCATCCTTCTTAATATGGCAATACTTTGGTACATCAATGGCTATATCAATTATGGAGAAACGTTGGGGAATTTCCTTCTATCAGCCGTTGGTGGCGTATTGTTTGGTTTTGCATCGGCTTGGGTGATGGTGTTGTTCCGACAGATCCTTTTACGCTCATCTTATAATTCGTTGAATGCGCAGAGTCTAATTTATATTCTGACACCGTTTGTTTTGTACTATGCAGCTGAAGGATTGAATGTTTCAGGAATTATTGCAGTCGTCTGTGCTGGATTAGTTCACAACGCAGAATCGCAGCGAAGTCGTTTGATCAATGCACCACAGGTTCACTTAGGATTTGATTTGGTTTCAATGATCACAGAAATTTTTAATAGTACCGTTTTCGTGATTTTAGGGTATATGTTTACCAAAATTATTTCGGAAGAAAAATTTACAAATGCTTCGTTAACTTGGGTGATGATCGGGATAACGCTTTATCTAGTCAATGTCTTAGCCCGTTATGTTTATGGTCGATTACGTCTAGACTTCAATAATAAGTCAGCCTTGATTTTTTCACTAGGTGGTGTTCACGGTGCCGTAACCTTGGCATTAGCTTATACGTTGGCTGAATTCCATGTCAAAAGTGGTGACTTCAACCTCGTTTTGATGTCAGAAAGTGTCCTCATCATTTTAAGTTTGATAGTTCCTACCATAGCATTCCGTTTTCTGCTGGAAAAAGATGTTACGGATGAGGATGCTAAAAAAGAGGTCGACACAATTCGGGTAGCAATGGTACATCGTGCTATCGAATCTGTTAATAAGATGTATTTGCCGGATAATGTTAAGAAGTCCGTTATCTTTGACTTGATGGCACAGAAACAACGTACCAAAACTAGAGATTTCATCAAAGCTTGGGTCGATGTAGTTCGCCATCCTGAATTTACCGGAGCTGAGAAAGAATTGGAAATGCGGGCTTTTATGAACGCATTTGAACAAGAACGAGATTACTTAGATATGATTTCTCAGAGTGAAGTTAAGTATCAAGATTATGTTTTTGAACTCTACAACGAAATTCTTTTGGCGGAAACTCTAGTTATAGGACCAACCGTTTCGGAAAGTGAAGAAGAAAAGAATTAAGTTATTTCCTTTTTGTCTACGATAAATGTAAAATTATAAAGCAATCATCGAAGACTGGGAGGGATTTATCATAGATAAGAAAGCTTTGAGACAACAACAAATTCAAAAGTTAAAGGCCAATCAAGCAAAAACTAAAGTTGAGGGTGCCAAGTTATTAAAGAAGTTAATGGCAACAACTGAGTGGAAAAAAGCTAAAAGTATTGCGACAACTGTCAGCAGTCCGATTGAGGTACCAACACCAATTATTGTTGAAGCAGCACGAAAAGAAGGCAAGAAAGTTTATCTACCAAAGACAATGCCACATCGTCAGATGGCCTTTTTACCATTTGCTAGTCGTGAAGATTTAATTACCAGTAAGTTTGGAATTCCTGAACCAGTGTACGATGAAGACTTGGTCAATCAAGAACCAGATCTCGTTATTGTGCCAGGATTAGCCTTTGCGCAAGATTCAAATTATCGAGTTGGCTTTGGTGGTGGATATTACGATCGCTTTTTAGCGCAATATTCCGGTGCCACTGTAGCTTTAGTTCCCTCAGCAATGCATTTTGATACAGCTGATTGGGAGATTGAGGATCATGATATTAAAATACAAAAATTGATTTTAGCTGATTAAATAAAAATAGTTCACCCTGGATAAAAATCTGAGGTGAACTATTTTTTTAGGAATAAGTAGGATTAAATTTTTGAAAGAGATTCTCTTTTTGGACCAAAGCAAGGAGGACTTTCTCTGGATCATAAACATCAATACCTTGGTAATTAAACTCGATAACTAAGTCTGGAAGATTTCTTTCCAAAGATGCATTGATATCGATTGATAATCTTTGATTATTTTTTAAAGTACAAACTAGTTGAAAAATATCGGGATTAATATCAAAAGGACTATTACGAATCCTTTTTTGATAACTAATGTTGATGTGATCAATTTCTTGATAAGAAATCTCCTTTTGTGAGGTAGGTGTTAAATGGAGTAATTGTGCAAACTTAGTAATACCGAAAGTACTAAATTCAATTATCTTGATACCATTTTTACCAATTAACCAATAATTATTAAAGCAACTAGGCAGTGTTATGAGTAGGCCTATTGATAAAACTAATAGAAACACCCAGAAAGGCTGATATCCAAAACCGGTGAATAGAAGACTGACAAAAATAATGAAGATAATGGAAATAATAACTCGACTTAATTTGATTGGATAATTTCCGATCAGAAAGATTGGATGTTTTTAAGATCTCACTAAAATCTATCAACATAATAAATTCCTCCAGACTAATCGAAACGTTTATATCTGTAAGCATAAATTAGAACGACAGAAAAAATAATGAACCAAATAATCAACACACTGATGTCGGAAATGCTCCAGATAAAATTATGTTTGAGTAAACTTTGATTAATGAATTTTGTAATTATTCCCGAGTATAGAAAATCCGATATGGTAGAAATAGTCTTATTGAAGCCTTTAAACATTGGTATAAAAGTAAAGATGATAGTTGGTAATAGACTCAAAACACCGGCACTGGTCTGATTACGAGAGAAAATGCCGACTGTAAAACCAACTAGAATACTGATGATCGTACAAATAGTAGTAATGATCAAATAGTTAACAATAGATATTTGCTGCCAAGAAGTACCACTTAACGGTACGAGAATAATACTAGTTAAGGTAAGAATTAAAAGTGCTGGTAACAGAGTACCAATGAAGTATTCAACTGCATTGACTGATGAGGTCATTAGGACTCTTAAAGTGTGATGTTCTTTTTCCTCAGCCAAAGGGTAAGAACCAAACATAATTCCTCCCATGGTTATATTTAGAACGATACCCATATTTAAAGTTAGGGTTCTAATAGTTATTAAATTGGAAGGAAAGAAGTTCTTAAAAGCAATAACGTAGCCGATTGCCATCAGTGGCGCCATAAGTAAGGAAAAATTCTTTAAAGTTAGTTGTAATCTCAGAATGAAGATTGCATTTATTTTTCGCATTGATATGTTCATTTTAAATTTCTCCCCGTTACTTCTAAAAAGACATCCTCTAAAGTGGGTTCACAGGAATGAATCGTTTGTAACTCCTCATTTTCCATCCACCAGTTTATTTTGCCTCGTGTCTCTTCGGAATCAATTAATTTCATTGCGGTGTTGTTTTTTAAAAGAATCTTGTATTGAATTTTTTTGTTGTACTTCAAACTTAAAGCTTGCGGTGAACCTATTTCAGCAATTTTCCCATCATTTAGTAGAGCCACTCGATCACAGAGCTTAGCTGCTTCATTCATGTTGTGGGTAGTTAGAAAAACGGTAGTACCAGAATCTCTCAATTCTAAAATCAGTTGATGAATCTCCTGAGTCGTTCCTGGATCAATACCGTTTGTCGGTTCATCGAGAAAAAGTATCTGGGGATGATTGAGAATAGCTCGTGCCAAGATGAGACGTTGTTTCATACCCTGTGAGAATTTTTTGACCAACTTTTTTTTATCGTTATGAAGATTGACACGTCGTAATAGGGTATCAACCATTGATTTATTAACTTTAAAAATACGAGCGAAGGTAATAAGGTTGTCATAAGCAGAAAGATTCTCATATAGGCCACTATCATGCGTTACGACACCGATATGCTCATAGATATTTTCCTTTAAGTGTTGACTATTGTTGCCAAGCACTGTGGCGGTTCCTGAGCTGGCAACAAGTTGTCCAGTAAGAATCTTGATGGTTGTAGTTTTACCAGCTCCAGAAGGACCTAGGAAACCAAATATTTCACCAGCTTGAATTGAGAAATCGAGATTCTTTAAGGCCGTTTGATTGTCGAAGCTTTTATAAAGATGCTTAACTTCTATTATTGGTACGGATACCATTTTGTTCTCCTCCTTGTTTTACAACTACAGAATACAAGGAAAGTTTAAAGAAGTTTTCAAAAATCAGTGAGTTGTGGATGTGAGGGGCTGAAATGTACCCACGTTATTGAAGCAAGTCCTTGAGTTGATCGAGTTTAGCACGAGATAAGGGGAGAGTCTCCTTACTATCTTTTAGAATTAATGTGTAACTGTTCTTAGAGTAACTGATCAGTTCAGAGATGCGTTGCAAGTTCACGAGATAAGAGCGGTGGCATCTGAAAAATCCGAAGTGAATGAGCTTTTTTTCTAGTTCTTCCATTGTTAAAGAGGACGGGAAATATTCAGAATTGACAGAAAAATTACTGACACCATTGATACTTTCGATAAAGTCGATCTCATTAGGACTGAAGAATATCGTTTTATCATCGAGATGACTAGAGAGACGGAAGATATTTTGTGGTTTGATTGAATCCTTACCCAGTTCCAAATCAACTTTTTCTAATTTTTGATCGACGCATTGATAGATAGTGGTGCTTAATTGTAAAAGTTCTTCCATGTATGAAGAAATCACGACAACAGTCGACTTTTGACGAATAACTTCGAGAGCTTTGAGATAGAGTTTGCTACCTTCATTGGATAAATCACGGAGAGGACTTTCAATAAAGACTAAATCAGGCTGAAAAAGGGCAATACGAAAGAGATGCAATCTTTCAATCTGATCAGTGGTCAAAGTATTAGTTTTCATATTAAGGTTGTCTCCCAAAGCAAATTGAGGAGCCATTTTCTCTATCTTAATGTGGTTATTAGCTAAGCAATTAAAGAAATTGAGATAACTTTTAACGGTCATTTTCTGATAGACATTATCGTTATGACGCTTGATAGCCATATTATGGGTGCTATATTTTATTGAACCACCACTGGGGAGTGTTCTTTGTTCTACTAAATCAAAGAAGGTATCTATTTCAGTGTGGGTCATCTGCAAACCTATTTTTTCCTGTGAATCAATTTTTAACGAAAAATTACTGAGGATGCTTTGGTTCTCTATTTGTTTAGTCACATTTTCAAATTCAATTAAGCTCATTTGCCGCTCCATAAGTAAGATTTTGTTGTCAGTTCAATTTTAGCAAATACCGTCTTTTTAAAATTCCATTTCGAATAAAAAATCCCACTTTTCAAAATTAATTGAAATAGTGGGATTACAGTTTTAACTAGCTTTTTTAATTGAATCGTTAAATGGCCCTTTGATTTTCACCTTCGTGCCACTTGTAATAGATTTTGATCCGTCCTTAAATACCGAATCATTTTCGATAGTTAGATTGAGCAGATCATTCTCGTCGGGAATCTGGTTGACGGTAAAACGGTGATATCCTCGAACACCGTGAAATGAAATCAAATAGAAGTCACCAATTTCAGGTACGGCCTTTAGGCTATCCAACTTAATATATAAGTTGTTTTGAGAAGCAGATACTGGTAAATTATCGATAACAAATCCTGTCTCAATTTGTTTGGAACCTTGCTTGCGAAACTTTGTTAATTTCATGAATTATCCTCCCCTCGAGTAATAATTAATATTATATTAATACCTAAAGTGGGGATTAAGTCAATATAAATTTAGAATTATTTTCATTTTATTAAAGGAAACATTACTTCTGGAAAATCGATAAATATTTGAAACGTCAAAGTCCGGCAAGTACCCATGATTATCTTTTCGAGAGGTACCCAATGACGACGAAAGATGTTGGCATAAATTTCAATTGAAAATGAATGCCTTGCTATGTAATTGAAATAAGTGTTAACATAAATAGCTGTGAAGAAAAAAAGACACTAAAAAGCCGATCATGATTTTCATCATAATCGGTTAAGCGATAATTGCTATGGGTGGTTGGGGGATCGAACCCCAGACCCACGGATTAAGAGTCCGTTGCTCTGCCAGCTGAGCTAACCACCCATTGGATTTGAATTGATTGATAAGTTGTTTCCCTCTCAACCAACGAGATATATCTTACCATAAGCTCCAAATTTATGGCAAGTACTTTTTTCAAAAAAGTTTAAAAAATTTAAGGTGGATTTATGGGTATTTTGTTTTAATAGGGAATAACTAGTATAATAATTGTGTCAAGGAGATATAAAATGGCTAAAAAAATTCTAGTAGTAGATGATGAAAAACCAATTTCCGATATTGTTAAGTATAATTTGGAAAATGAAGGCTACGAAGTCATAACTGCTTTTGATGGACAAGAAGCTTTGGATAAAGTTGATGAGGATAATCCAGATTTGATTTTGCTAGATTTAATGCTTCCAGTTATTGATGGTCTCGAAGTAGCTAGAACTATCAGAAAAACTAAAGATACTCCAATCATTATGTTAACAGCTAAGGATACTGAGATTGATAAGGTCATCGGCCTAGAACTTGGGGCTGATGATTATGTTACAAAACCATTCTCAAATAGAGAATTAGTTGCTCGTGTTAAGGCACGTCTTAGATCGCAAAGCCATATGCAAAGTGATGATAAGAAGAGTAGTGAAATTAAGATCGGCGATTTAACCATCCTTCCCGATGCATATACAGTAACTAAAAATGGAAAAGAAATTGAATTAACACACCGTGAGTTTGAATTATTACATTATTTAGCTCAACATATTGGACAAGTTATGAAGCGTGAACACTTACTTCAAACTGTCTGGGGTTATGATTACTTTGGTGACGTTAGAACAGTTGATGTGACTGTAAGACGTTTACGTGAAAAAATCGAAAATAATCCAAGTCAACCAGAATGGTTAATGACCAGACGTGGAGTTGGATATTACTTGAGAGATCCTGATGGAGAATAGAGAGGGCGCAGTGAGGGTGGCCAGCCCACGAGGATTTGCCTAAGTATCGAAATTGCACGCGCACTTGGCGTGCGATTCCGATACTGTAGCAAACCGTAATGGGTTACCCTCACGGAGCCCGTTTGTACCACAACTTTCAAAAAAGTAAGTAAATCCTTCCAATCAAGGATTAAAAACATAAGTTTCAAGAGAAATTGAATAATTTCATCATTGAAAATCGAAATAAAACTAAAAAAACTGATTGGCATGGGAAATGTCCGTCAGTTTTTTTGTTGTAAATATAGCTGTATAATAAAACTAAGTCTGTATTGTTTAGGTGGAAATATTTTGAAAAATAGATTTGCTTTTTTACATTCAATTAATTTCAAAATCGGATTATCCTTTATCCTGATTTTGATAGTCACAATTGAAATCATTGGGGCCTATTTTGTACGTCAGTTGGAAGATCAAAATGTTGCAAACTTTGAAACTTCCGTCTCAATTCCGGCGTATACATTAAACCAGATTTCAGAAAATTTGACTGATAACGATGACCATACACGGGATAATATCAGCAATGCGATTCAGGATTATTCTCGAGTCAGCACGGATATTACTGATGTTCAGGTTATCGATCGTAGTGGAATCATTGTTGGGGCCAAGGATTCCGAAAGTAATAGTATTATCGGTACACAAACTTTGAAAGATAATATCAAACAAAGTATTCGAACTGATAAACGAATTACACAGATTTACTACGAAAGAGATAACGGTAGTTCTTATGAATCGATCGTGCCAGTGACATCTACAGATAATAGTACAGTTGTGGGAGCAATTTATGTTCGTGCCAGTATGGAATCAGTTTATACCGGCATTAATAACATTATCTTGATCTTCCTAACAGCTTCACTAGTAGCTGGGCTTTTGGGTGCGGTGATCGCAATTTTCATCTCCCGAGCTATTACGAGACCGATTGATGAAATGAAGCAACAGGCTGTCCGTATGGCCGAAGGAGACTATTCTGGTCAGGTTCGTGTTTATTCACCGGATGAGTTAGGTCAATTGGCTATGGCTGTTAATGATTTGTCAGTTAAAGTTGAAGAAGCGACCGAAAACTCGGAATCTGAGCGACGAAGGCTAGATAGTGTCCTGACGCAAATGTCTGATGGTGTTATTGCGACGAACCGTCTCGGTAACATAACGGTTATTAATGAAATGGCTCAGGAATTCTTGGATCGAGATGAAGACGAAGCTATCGGTCAACCATTAGTTGATGTATTGGGGATTAAAGATCGGACGAGTTTTGACGATTTGTTGGAGAATCCTGATCCAATGGTAATTGAAACAAATGATTCAAATGAGGATTACGATGACGCCAACGGTGATAATTCACTGATTTTAAACGCTGATTTCTCGTTAATTCAAAGAAACAGTGGGTTCATTAGTGGTATGGTTTGTGTTCTACACGATGTCACAGAACAACAAAAAATCGATAGTGAACGTCGCCAATTCGTTTCCAACGTTTCTCATGAGTTGAGAACACCATTAACAAGTATCAGTAGTTATATCGATGCTTTAAATAATGGCGCTTGGAAGGATCAGAAGTTGGCACCCCAATTCTTGGGCGTTACAGCTGAAGAAACTGATCGTATGATTCGTATGATCAAAGATCTATTGAGCTTGTCACGTATGGATCAAGGTCGTTCGAAATTGGATAAGGAGCTAGTTAACTTTAACGAATTCTTCTCTTATATTCTGGATCGTTTTGATATGATGTTGAAAAAAGAGAAGGCCGATGCTAAAGAAAATGGTTCTAAGATTGCCAAAAATTATCGCATCAAACGTATTTTTACTAGCAAAGATCTATGGGTAGAAATCGATACTGATAAGATGACACAAGTGATCGATAACATTATGAATAATGCTATTAAATATTCACCTGATGGTGGAGTTATCACTTGTCGTTTGTTGGAAACTAATAAACACATTATTATTAGCATCTCTGATGAAGGATTGGGTATTCCTAGAAAGGATATCAAGAAGGTCTTCGAACGTTTCTATCGTGTTGATAAAGCACGTTCTAGAAAACAGGGTGGTACTGGACTTGGACTTTCTATCTCCAAAGAAATCGTTGAACAACACAAAGGTAGAATTTGGGTAAATAGTGCCGAAGGTAAGGGATCTACATTCTACATTTCCTTACCATTTGACCCTAACGAGACAGGAGGAGAATGGGATGAAGTTTAGTCGCTTGATCATTCAGATCTTATTAGTTATCGCCGTTATAACGAGTATCGTACTCTCCTTCTTTATATGGACGAATACAGCCCGTTATCAACGAGGACGCAACATCGACGTTACATCGACACAATCGAACAAAAATGAAGTACCAATTAATCAGGTCATCAGTGCCACATCAGTAATTTGGCATGATGATGATAGTCAAAAGTTAATTTATAACAGTAATGATAGTATTGCTTTGAGCATTCAAAAAATTATGCAGGACTGGAAAATTGATAGTCCTAAATTAGTTTCTAAGAAAGATGGAGCTTACTATCAAAAAGTCATTCAATCAAAAGATGTTATTCAGCTGGTTTATCCAACTTCAGTTTCAAGCAGTATTTTGGGTTATTTATTGAACAATAACAGCTTGCGAAATGACAAATCGTATTCTTTCAATCGAATTTTAATTAATTTGAAAGATAAAAAGGATAGCAACATCTATCTAGCTAATGATAGTAATTATGCTGTCTACAAGGCATCGGTTAGAAACGCGACATCCGCACCAATTTCTAAGTTAGTTAAGAAAGCTAATATCAATTTGAAGATTCGCTTGAATATCATGAAGCATGGTGTTTTCACTTTCTATACTGAGCCTATCAAGCTCAAGTCGTACTCATACGTCATCAGCAGCAAGGAAGATGGCGAGTATACAACGGCGTTGTTCGATTCAAATACCAATGGCTTGGTAACATCTGAAGACAATGGCGTCTATACCTATAATTATGGTGAGTCGAAGCGTCTGGTTTCTGATCATAATTCAGGAGAATTGAGTTTTGAAGATTATACGGATACTTCGGTTCCAAAGACGCAGTTGGCTTTCCTACAACGTGGTTATCAAAAAGTAGTTAATCTGCAAAATTCAATTTCCAATTTACGCTTGTACAGCGCTGACTGGAGTAATAAGAATCTGATCTTCCGTGAGTATGTTGAAGGTTTCCCAATCTTTAAGAAGAGTGAATTTGGTTCAATCAGAATCAAATTTAGTCGTAAAGGTAGTACGGAACATTTCTTGAATAAAGTACTAGAAGTCCCAGTCCCATCAGATCAAGCTGCAACTAAGTTGAAGTCAACCAGCGATATTTTCAAAGGCTTGGAGAGAGCCGGATATTCACCTAATGATGTCCAAAATATTGAAGTCGGCTATCAATGGGAAAGTGAGGCTGATAATGAAAAAGTTGTCGATTTGAAGCCAACCTATTACATTAAGATTCAAAATCACTGGAAACCATATAGCGACTGGGCAAATGATACGGCGGAGGATAAATAGATGGATTTTAGAAGAATTGAAGTAATTTTCTTAATCGTTTTTTTCTCATTAGATATCTTTTTATTCTTGTCTTTTCGAAACAGTCAACAATTGGTCAGCAGTTCTAGCACCAATACGTCGACCGTTGCAGAAATGCGAAAGCGTAATATCAGTTTTGGAACCTTGGATACTAAGAATGGGAGTGCCTATTATTTAGGTTCCCAACCTGATAATTCCTTGGCTCAAAATGTTAACAAATTGCGTAATCAAGAAGTCCAATATGATGAAAATGATCGTAAGATCACAAGTAGTTTGAACAGCACAATTGCTGTGACAACCGCTGACAGACAAAAGATCATGGATAAATTTATCAAAAAAGACTCGAATGTATTATTCGGCAGTGATTATAAGTATGCGCCACAACTGTCGACCACGTCGCAAATGGTTTATGTCGGTACAGGTAGTTTAGGTGAAATTTATGATAAAACCTGTGAGCTGACCTTTACAATTGAAAGTGGTCGCGTTGTTAGTTATACTCAGACTCATGTTAAGTCAATGATCATTTTGCACGAAAGTCAGACGATTAAGAGTGAAAAAGAAGTCATTACTAACCTTTACGCTAACTCTGAAATACCGAATAATTCCAAAATTTCTTACGCTAATTTAGCCTATACGAAATTGTTGGTAGCAAAGAATAGTACGATCTATATTCCAGTCTGGTTTGTAACGATTAGAAATAAAGATAGTAAAGTTAGTTCCGTTAAGAAGGTTAACGCCTTTACGGGCAATATTATAAAGAATTCAGCAAATGGAGATAGCAGTTACAATGCCCAATGATGATGAAGATGATTTAAAAATTAGTGTGCTTGCTAGCAGCAGCTCAGGTAATGCTACATATATTGAGACCCCTAAACATCATGTTTTAGTTGATGCCGGGTTATCAGGGAAAAAGATTAAAGAGGCAATGGAGAGTATCGGCAAAGATATCAATACAGTTGATTCTTTGTTTGTGACGCATGAACATACCGACCATATTAAAGGTGTCGGCGTGTTGGCGAGAAGATACAATCTAAATGTTTATGCCAATGAAAAAACGTGGCAAGCAATGTTGCCAAAAATTGGCAAGGTACCTGAAGATGAAATCAATGTCTTTGAACATAATAAGATTATGTCCTTAGATGATTTAGATATTGAGAGTTTTGCGGTTTCTCATGATGCGGCAGACCCACAGTTTTATAAGTTTTATCATAATGGCAAAGAATTTGTTATTTTGACGGATACCGGTTATGTCTCTGAACGTGTCCAAAAGACGATTGAGAACGCTGATGGTTATTTGTTGGAATGTAACCATGATGTAGAAATGTTGCGCGAGGGCTTTTATCCTTGGCCACTGAAGCAACGTATCTTGAGTGAAAAAGGCCATCTTTCTAACGAAGACGGTGCTCACACTTTAATGGATGTCATCGGTAATAATACTAAGCAAATTTATCTAGGTCACTTGAGTCATGAAAATAACACTAAACAAGTTGCCCGAACAGAGGTAACACAAGTGTTAGAGGACCACGATTTTGCAGTTGGCCATGATTTTCAGATCAACGATACTGACCCAGCGATTGCCGATCCGTTGATTGCATTGTAGTTCTTTATAAATAAATCATATGTCGTTCATAATTTTTTCATAATTGAAAGTTATATTATAGATAAAAAATATGGGGAGTGAATATTACATGAATAACGATGAAAAAAAGGACAAGTCTGAATCAAGAGTAGAAGAAAAAAAGCGTAATTCCAATGGTAAGGAATCAGGCGGCAATTCTTTACTTAAGACAGGTATTGTAGCTTTTATTTCAGCCGCTTTAGGTGTTGTTATTGCCTTCGCAGGTTTCACTTACTTTGGTGGTGGTAATAACTCCTCAAACTCAGCTGCGGTTGGTAATACCGCCGGAACGACTCAAGTAAGCAATACTAAAGTAAATACTTCTAGTTCAATGTCAGGTGCTTACAAAAAAGTCAATGGAGCGGTTGTTTCTGTAATTAATCTTCAAAAACAAAAGGAACAACAATCTAGCGATGGCAGCTTGTCATCAATTTTTGGAGATTTGTTTGGTGATAGTGGAAGTAGCGACAGTAACTCTTCTGACAGTTCCCAATCTAGTGACAGCAATTCTTCAGATTCCAATTCATCTGATTCTAATTCAAGTAGTTCTTCTAGCAATAGTAACCTGCAAGAATACAGTGAAGGATCAGGTGTGATCTACGCTAAACAAAATGGTAAAGGTTATATCGTAACTAATAATCACGTTGTTTCTGGCTCAGATTCTTTGGAAATCATTCTTGAAGATGGTACAAAAGTTTCCGCTAAATTAGTTGGTACTGATTCCACAACCGACTTGGCTGTTTTGGAAATACCTGGAAGCAAAGTGCCAGCCACAGCTTCATTCGGTAACTCAGATAACGTAACACCAGGAGATCCAGTAATCGCTATTGGTTCACCATTAGGTAGCGAATATGCTACAACAGTTACACAAGGTATCATTTCTGCTACAAACAGAACTGTTACAACACAAGATCAAAATACCGGACAAGCAACCGGTGAAGCTACTGTTCTTCAAACCGATGCTGCAATTAATCCTGGTAACTCAGGTGGTCCTTTGGTTAACGCCGCTGGACAAATTATTGGTATCAACTCAATGAAACTAGCATCAAGTACGGATGGTTCATCTGTTGAAGGTATGGGCTTTGCTATTCCAAGTAACGAAGTAGTTAAGATCATCAATCAATTAGTTGAAAATGGTAAAGTTGAAAGACCTTCATTGGGTATCAAAGTACTCGACCTAGATCAGATTACTGATGATTCACAATCAAGTTTGAAGTTACCAAGCAATGTAACCAAAGGTGTAGTTGTTTATAGTACAACAAGTGGTTCTGTAGCTAAGGCCGCTGGTATGAAGAAATACGATGTTATCGTGAAGTTAGGCGATAAGACAGTAACATCCGTCGCTGACTTACATACAGCCTTATACTCACATTCAATTGGTGATACCGTAAATGTTGAATACTACCGTAACGGTAAGTTGAATACAGCTAAGGTACACTTAACTAAGAAAACTTCAGAATAGAATGAAAAGACGTGAAAACAAGTGAATGCTAGTTTCACGTCTTTTTTTGAACATTTTTTTCAATATAATAGATTTTCTTCGGTAATAGAGATGACTAATGAACAAGAGTTATCCACAAGTGTTGATAACCTGTGAATAAGTCGATAAAAAATTGTTATATCGTTGTAGAAAAGTTTTCCACAATTTTACCCACAGCTGTTAATAACTTTTAACTATACAAAATATCTATTGACTAAAAAAGCCTTACACCAGTAAGGAAGAGTGTTACACAAGTATGGACAAACTTTTATTTTTCGGTGCAAAAATAAATTGTCATGATAATTCGTAATTTAGAAAAATTTGGCAATTGGTCATTAGTTTCGTATGATATTTAATTGAGGAGATTTTTTGATTATGAATATAAAAATGGTTACTGTTGGTAAATTAAAAGAAAAGTATTTTAAAGCAGGAATTGCAGAATACGCAAAGCGTTTAGGCGCTTTCTGTAAGTTTCAAATAGTGGAGTGTCCGGATGAAAAAGCTCCTGAAAACCTTAGTGAAGCACAAGATGAAAAGGTGAAACAAATAGAGGGAGAACGAATATTAAGTAAAATCAAGGATAAGGAATATGTAATTTTACTTGATTTACGTGGTAAAGAATTAACCTCAGAGGAAATGGCCAAAAAGATTGACGACTTATCCACATATGGAACAAGTGATATCACTTTCGTAATCGGTGGATCACTAGGAGTTAGTCCAGAAGTAACGAAACGTGCTGATTATAGTGTTTGTTTCGGTAAGTTTACTTTGCCTCATCAGTTGATGCGTTTGGTTTTAACGGAACAGATTTATCGTTCATTTATGATTATCAATCATCGTACGTATCATAAATAAAATTACGTAAATAGTTTGGATAAATATCAACTGATGTGGTGGAAGTATGCTCGTCGGTAGTAGAAAATCTGTGGGCCACTGGAACGTGGTGGACACGGCTTGAAGCTAATAATTTTCCACTTCGTGAAAAATCATGGATCTCCAAGTCCGGTCTTCTACTAACCTTGTTTAAAGAAAAAACGGCATTTATTAAGAGTGAGAGATTCAGATATATTTTATATATCTGCTCGTTTAATAGATGCCGTTTTTTTGCTGTCTGAAATTCTAATTAAAGACAATATTCAAAATAGAAAGGATATCGAATTAAATAATTTATCTCAAATTAAATAATAGAAGTGTTGTTTAGTCTGGAACAAAAATTGGGAATGCGTTCAGCTATGAAATTATTGTTATCGGCTTTGCCGATTACAATAAGGCCGACTTTTGAAATCCATTATTTTGCACGAAGTGAAAAATAATTAGTTCAAAATCGCACCCATAGCGTTCCAACAGCATTCCCAATTTTTGTGGAGGACGGGAATCAAGCACTATCCTTCCTCTCTTTATTAAGAATTTGTTTTATTTTTGAATAATATATTGTTAATAAAATATTTTCTCTTAGAATTAAAGTTGAATAAATAGAAACTTAGGTAATTTCCTTTGGGGATGTAAAAAACAATGAAAAATAGTAAAAAGATTTTAGCAGCTTCTGCTGTAGCAATTATGTTGGCACCAGCCGCAATTTCTGCCATTCCACAACAAACAATTCAAGCTAGTGGTTTGGTTGGATTAGTAGGAACAATTAGACGTGATGGTGGACAAATTGTTGACGATAACGGAAATATCACTAAATCAACTTTGCCTAACTTTAGTTCATGGAAACTAGGTCAAACAAAACAATTACGCGGTAAAACTTATTATCAAGTTGGTAATAACGAATGGGTCGCTTTTGACTCAATGGATATCGCTGTAAATGGTAATAAATTAAATAGTTACGCAACTAATTACAACGCTGACGTCCGTAATGTTGCCACAGTTGCCGGTAATACAAAGATTGTTAATAGTAATGGTCAAAGCACTGGTCGAGTTTTGCCAAAGGGTAGTCAATGGCAACTAGGTGATATTGCTACTATCAATGGCACTGCCTATTATGAAGTTGGCACTGATCAATGGATTGCTGCTAGTTCTGTAACTAATATGGTTTCTAGTGATACTAGTAATCAAGCCGCTGGTAAGCAAACTCAAACAAATACAACGACTACAACTACTAATACAGCAGCTAAGAAAATTGGAACTTTGAATTCAACGGCTTCAATTTATGGTTCTGATGGAAAACCAATGGGTATGACTTTACCTCAAGGCAGTCAATGGCAATTAGGTGCTTTAATTACGGTTGGTAGTAAAAAGATGTATCAAGTTGCAACTAATGAATATATTGACGCTTCCTTAGTTAATGTTGCTGGACAAACACAAACGCCAACAACTTCTACTGACGATAATAGTTCGGCTGGAAAAGTTGGTACAACAACTTCTAGAGTTAATATTGTTACTGCAGATGGAGTAGAAACAAGTATGACTTTAGGTCAAGGTACACAATGGAAGCTCGGCAAGACTATTAAGATCAACGGTGTTTCTTATTATGAAGTTGGAACAAATGAATATGTCGCCGCTACTAGCTTTACGTTTAACGGTGGCAATACTACAACTACAACTTCAAAGCCAAGTAATACTCAAGTCACAATAACAGCTAATCCCGATGCAGGTGAAGTTGGTACAGCAACAACTGATCTAGGTATCGTTAATGATGCTGGAACAAGTACTGGTTCTTCACTTCCAAAAGGTAGTCAATGGAAATTGGGCCGTATTATGAATGCTAACGGTATGGTTTATTATGAAGTTGGTAATAATGTATGGATTCCTGCCAGTGATATAACAATCACTAGATCAAACGGTTCAACAAGTACTTCAACGACAACAAACACAACTACGAATACAACAACAACTAATCCTGGAATCCCAACTCCAGGTAATGGTTTGATTGGTACTACAACAGTCGCTCAAAAGACTTATGATCCATCAACTAATTCCTATGGACAAATCTTGCCAGTTAACTCATCATGGAAAATTTCTAAGTTAGTTGTAAATAAATATGGCTCATACTGGGGTCAAATTTCATCCAACGAATGGGTTTGGATCAGTACAGTTAGATTGAACAGTGGTCTTAATTTGAAGACATATGCTGTCAGTGAACCTGAATTTGCTGTAAAAATTAATAAGTGATTATAAAAATACCCTCACGAAAAATCGCGAGGGTATTTTTGTGGAGATTTACTTTTCATAACTTTGAATTGAATTAAACAGGAACTTGACGAAGGCTTCACGATCGACGTCCTCGAGAACTTTAATACTGTTCTTTTGTGGAGCATCGGTTCTGCGGTCTGGATACGTCATTCCACGGTATTGATCGTTACTTAGAGAAACATCCATTGAATAGTTTGTACTCTTAGTGAACAATTCAGGAGCAATCAAACTCATGACAGCACAAGCATCGTGAATAGGAATCTTAGTCATTCCTTTTTCTAACTCAGCCTTTGTATAGAAATTAAGTATCGAACTTGCCATAACGCCGACATGACCTAAATCTTTAATCTTATTGATCTCATCCATAGTTAGATAGGCTTTATTTTCAGTCAGATTGAGTCCGGAAAGTGTGATTGGTAATCCGGAATTAAAGACAATATCCATTGCTTCGGGGTCAACATAGGCGTTAAATTCAGCAGCTAAAGTAATGTTACCTTGTAAAGTTGAACCACCCATAATATAGATATGCTCGATATTCTCTTTGACGTCAGGGAAAGTCTTCAATAGTAGGGCGACGTTAGTCAATGGGGCCGTAGCGACAATGTTGACTTTTTCATCACTTTTAGAGATACGGTCGTACATGTATGTAACGGCGTTATGACTAGTTAATGGATAATCTTGGCTGTTTTCGGGAAAATCATAACCGTCCATTCCTGTCTTACCGTGAATTTCACCCGCAGTTTCAACTTCTTTAACTAAAGGTGTTGCTTGTCCGGAAGCCAATTCAGCGTGTGACCCTAAGAAAGTTAATAATTTCTTGGCGTTCTTAGTCACGTAGTCTAATTTTACATTGCCACCAACAGTCGTTACTCCGATTAAATCGGCTTTCTCGGGATGGGCTAGTAGAACTGTCAATGCAATGGCATCATCAATTCCGGGGTCACAGTCCATAATTACTTTTGTCATTGGTTTAAACCTCACTTTTTAGTTTTTGGGGAATCTTTTTCAGTGCATGAACGAAACTACGACGTTCTAAAGTTCCTAAGGTTGATAAAATTTTCTGATTATTATCTTCAATAAATTCATCAATCACTGGTAATAATTTTTTTGCTTTATCAGAAAGGACAATGGTTTTTAACCGTGAATCGTTTTTAACTGGTACACGAGAAATTAATTCGTCTTTTTCCATAGTTTTAAGAATATTAGTAGCCGTGGGACGACGGATATTGAAGTCTTCTTCAATATTTTTTTGGTAAGTGTCAGTCTTGCAGTGAGCTACAAAATGAATTATTTGAACTTGTGTACCGGTCAAATCATACTTATGCGCAAAAGTATTGATATCACGGGAGATTTCGTTGGATGCAACTTTGATTAAGTGAGCAACATCGTTCGTCATAAAACCCCTCCTTTGAGATTTAGAATACGAAGCAATTATAACATTTCAGAGCACTTGAAATATTTGATTAAAAGTCATTTATAGCTGATATTATTTCAATAATATTTATATTTTTAAAAAATCATAATTATTCTGACTTAGCGAGAAACATTTTTTGTAATAATTTCAAAAGAACTCTATATTGGATTATGGAAACTAAAAACAGGGGGAAAAATAAATGGCTAAAGTTTTGATTTTAGGTGCTAACGGTAAAATTGCTCGCTTAGCAGAACATATTTTTGTTGATACGACGGATACAAGTTTGAAGCTCTATCTTAGAAATGCAGAGCGTTTGGATGATTTCGTCGATTTACATGACAAGTTGACTGAAGCAATCGAGGGTGACTCAACTGACGTTCAAAATATGGTTGAATCAATGAAAGATGTCGATCTTGTTTATGCTAATTTAGCCGGTAATAATATTACAGAACAAGCTAAGGCTGTTGTTGAAGCAATGCACACTGCTAATAAGACACGTTTAGTTTGGATTTCAACACTAGGTATTTATGATGAAGTACCTGGCAAATTCGGTGACTGGAATAAGAAGATTTTAGGTGACTATATTACAAATTACGCAGCCGCCGCCAAAGTAATTGAAGATTCTGACTTGGATTACACAATTATTCGTCCAGCTTGGTTGACTGATAAGCCGGAAGTTGATTATGAAGTTACCCAAAAAGGTGATGACTTTAAGGGTACTGAAGTTTCAAGAAGATCAATTGCTCAAATTGTCGTAGATATTTCTCAAGATCCTGACAAATTTAAGCGTGAATCAATTGGTGTTAATAAACCTAATACAGATGGTGACAAACCAGCTTGGTATTAATTTAAAGAAATAAGTCGAAATCAAGAGGTGATTTCGACTTATTTTTTTGCAATGTTACATACAAAAAAACAAATTCCTACCGTTATGATAAATTTTTAACAACCTTTGAAATAGCCGTTGGAGTGCATGAAGTATTGGCGTTATGCGATACTTCTTTTTTTATGAGAAAAATTAATTCGTCAGTACTAATATTTTTATAAAGTATAAAAAATATTTTTTCTAAAAAAACAAGATGCTATTGAATGGACTATACCACCATGTTATGGTTCTTCCTGTAACCGGTTGCAAAAAATTCTGAGGGAGCAAATTATTATGGCTAACAGTAAACAAGGCGGAGGTTTTACAGCCTTTGTTGAGAAACATCTAATGCCAATCGCAGTTAAAATGGGACAAATGAAACCATTGATTGCGATTCGTGATGGTATTGCGATTTCGATGCCACTTATCATTATTGGTTCTGTATTTATGATTGCTAACAGTTTTCCTATCCCTGCTTGGACAACATGGCTAGCTAATACTGCTATCAAAGGGGTAACAATTTCCGCTATTTTTGCCAAGATCGTCAATGGTTCATTCGGTTTAATCGGACTTATCAGTGCTTTCGGTATAGCTGCAAGTTATGCTGAACAATATAAGACAGATGGTAAGTCAGCTGGTGTCATTGCCGTTGCTTCATTCTTCGTCGTAACACCAAGTATTATGAGTGGCGACAAAGTTCCTCTAGAAGGAATGCCTTATGGTTTCTTAGGAAGTCAAGGATTATTCGTTGCTATTCTATTAGGTCTACTTACAGGTTGGATTTTCCAATGGTTTATTAATCATGATATCCAAATTAAGTTACCTGAATCAGTACCACCTGCAGTTGCAAAGAGTTTCAGTGCTTTGATTCCAGGCGCTCTTATTATTACAATCTTCGGTGCTATCTATGCTTTCTTAACATGGACAGGACTAGGAAATATTCACGAAATTTTAATGCATGTCCTATCAAAACCATTAGGTCTATTAGGTGATACTTTAGGTGGTACACTTGTTGCCATCATGCTTAACAGTCTATTCTGGTTCGTTGGTATTCATGGTGGAAATGTTATTAATCCTATTATTTCACCTATTTGGTTAATGAATACTGATGCTAACCGTGTACTTTTCCAAGCTGGTAACTTGGATTTAGCTCATCATGGTCACATTATTGCTCAACCATTTATCGATAACTTTGTATATATGGGTGGTGGTGGTGCCACTATCGGGCTTGTATTCTGTATTGGTATTTTAATTATGATGCACAAGGCAAGTAAACAATCACAAATCATGGGTCCTTTGACAATCACACCTGGTATTTTTAACATCAATGAACCAACAATGTTTGGTTTGCCAGTTGTTTTGAATACTACTTTGATTATTCCATTTATTATTGCACCAATGGTTAATGCCATTACGACATATATTGCTATGTCAACAGGTTTTGTTCCTCTATGTACCGGTGCCGTTGTTCCTTGGACAATGCCACCTATTATTTCAGGATTTTTGGCTACAAATAGTTGGACAGGTTCACTTATTCAAGCTATTAATATTGTGCTTGATGTCTTAATTTATATGCCATTTATGATTACAATGAATAAGCAACAAAGAATTCAAGAAAGTGCAGATGAAGCTGCAGCAGCAGGTATTAAGGAAAACGATTCTGGTATAGATACTAGCGCTGCCAATGCAACAGTCTAGCTTTTATTAAAAGGAGAAATTTTCAATATGGTGAAACGATTAATCAGTGCAGATACTAGCGACATGCTAGCAATGGACGGAGCTGAACTAAAGCAAAGTATCAAAGCTAGTGAAGGCCGAGTAGTTCTGAGCGAAAACGTTGTTGGACATGAACCAATGGACGGTATCACAACTTCAGAAATTGCAGCTGCATTTGGAGCTGACTTGATTCTACTCAACGGTTTAGATGTTTTAAATCCTATTATTTTAGGACTTTATCCTGGTGAGGAAACTTTGGCAACAGCTAAAGCTCATCATGATGGTGAAAGTATTCACCATCTTCAAAAATTAGTAGGACGCCCAATTGGTGTTAACTTGGAACCAGTTGATCCTAACGCTAAGATGGCCGAAGATCGTTTGATCATTCCTGAAGGCCGTATGGCAAGTGAAAAAACTTTGCAAGAAGTAGAAAAATTAGGTTTCAACTTTGTTGTCTTGACTGGTAATCCAGGAACTGGTGTTACTAACGCTCAAATTGCTGCCAACATCAAAGTTGCTAAGAAGAACTTCCACGGACTAGTTATTGCAGGTAAGATGCACGGTGCTGGTGTTGATGAACCAGTAGTCAGTGAAGAATCTGTAACAGCCTTTCTAGAAGCCGGAGCTGATGTGATTTTAGTTCCCGCAGTAGGAACTGTTCCAGGATTTGACGATGACGAACTCAAAGCCGTTGTTAAATTAGCTCATGACAAAGGTGCACTAGTTATGAGTACAATTGGAACAAGTCAAGAAGGTTCAGGTAGCAGCTACATCGAAAACGTAGCAATCAGAAATAAAGTCGATGGCGTTGATATCCAACACGTCGGAGATGCTGCTTGGGGAATTCAATCACCATTTGAAAATATCTTTGCAATGAGCAGAGCTATTCGTGGTGAACGTCATGCAATCGTACGTATGGCTCGTTCAATCAATCGTTAGAAACTAACTCAAATAGGGATGTTATTAGGTTTTGATACCTAGTAACATCCCTATTTTGATCAATATTATAATTGCCCATGAAAGGGATTATAATATTGATATGAATAAAAAATATTGGTTGGTCTGGAGATGGTAAGTATGACAATAAAAGATTTCTCTTCAAAGATAAGTGTTAGTAAAAAGTTTGGATATGATTATTTAGTAGAGCTAAAAGATGTAAATAAGCTGAATGATTTGTATAACACATTAAAGAATATTGGAACTTATGTGATTCCTTATGGAACAAAAGGTTACAGACTTACATCAAAAAAATCTAAGGACTTTATTACTCAATATATTTATGAAAATACCAATTTGGAAAAAAAGGATTATACAGTATTGTCGACACTTGAATTCAATTCACTTAGAATGTGAATTTAAACTTTATTAATCAGGGATGCAATTAGATTTTAACGTCTATTTGCATCTTATTTTTTCGCATTTTTACCTATTTTAAATGAAAAATATAAAAAAATTTCAGAAAACACTTACGAAGAAAATTTTTTTCTGGTATATTAATCCACTGTTGCAACAATTTGGAGGTAATTATGAGTCAGTCTCAAAAAATTAATACAAGACCCGAACATCCAATCTTGTCACTATTGGGTGTCTTAATCGGTGGATTTGTAGGAATGTTTAGTGAAACTTCATTAAATATTGCCCTTCCATCAATCATGAAAGCTTTTAATATCGAAACAGGAACTGCACAGTGGCTAGTTACAGGTTATATGCTTGTAATTGCGATTGTTTTACCACTTTCAAGTTTATTAACAAAACATTTTTCAACACGTGGATTAGTTAGATTTGGTTTGTTAGACTTTATCGTCGGTTCAGCAATCTCTGCATTAGCAATGAACTTCCCAATGCTTTTGGCAGGTAGAATGATTCAAGGTATCGCTACCGGAATTATTTTGCCACTTATGTTCTCAATTGCTATGAGAATTTTTCCACCTGATAAATTAGGTGCCGCTTTAGGTATGGCTGCCTTAGTTATCATGTTTGCCCCAGCTATTGGACCTACAATTTCAGGTATCATCTTGGGCGCATTGTCATGGAGATATATTTTCTGGTCATTCATCATCTTCCTATTGATCGGTTTGTTCATTATGGAAAAGAATTTGACTAACGTTTTTGAAGTAACTAAGCCAAAAGTTGATTGGTTAGCTATTGCTTTATCAACTATAAGTTTTGGTTTGATCGTCTTTGGTATCAGCTTCTTGAGCAAAAACATCGCCACAGCCTTGATTGCTTTAGTTGTAGGTATCATTTTCTTGATTGTCTATATCAGACAACAGTTACATGCTAAAACTCCAACCTTGGATTTCTCAGTTTTGAAGACTCCAGAATTCTTAACAGGTTCCGTTCTAGTTATGTTGAACTTTGGTATTACATTGTCAGCTATGTATTTGTTGCCAATGTACTTACAAAATGGTTTAGGCGTTGCTGTAGCTTTAACTGGTGTCGTAATGTTGCCAGGTGGTGTTATCAATGCCGTTGTTTCATTTGGTGCAGGTCGTGCCTACGATAAAATTGGTGCTAAGATGATGTCTCGTTTAGGCTTCCTAATTTCTATCGTCGGTTCAGCGATGTTCCTATTCAGTAATTCAAATAGTTCCTTAGGTTATATTATCGTAGCCCATATCATTTTAATGATCGGTGTGCCATTAGCTATGTCACCATCACAAACATATGGACTTAATTCATTGGATGCATATCAATCCGCAGATGGTTCTGCCATCATCAATACTTTCCAACAAGTTATTGGTGCCGTAGCAACTGGTATTGCCACAATTCTGTTGAGTACAGGTCAAGCTAACTACTTCGCTAATGGCGGACATTCAGCTAAATTAGCTTTCACAAATGGTGCTCATTATGGATTCATGTTTACATTGATTTTAGCTGTCTTCGGATTTATCTTGGCATTCCGTGTTCACAATAAGAGCAAAGAAACTGTCACAGTTGAAGAGACAGAAGAAGCAACTTCTAAAGACAAAGAAGCTGTCACTGAGTAATTAATAAAATAGAAAACAATTGATACTTGTTTAATCTCGGCTATGCGCTTGCTTAGTCGAGATTTTCTATTTCAATCTAAATTTGTGAAATATTTCTGATGATTTTACTTGAAATTGAACGCAAAAAATGGTTGAAATATCTCAATAATTCCTTTACAATAATAGGGTTAATAAATAAGTTAAATTGTAACGGGAAGGAGGGTTTTTAGATGTCACAAAATACACATAAAGGTATGACTGGCCACCGCCGTCCTGTAAACCAAAAAAATGGTGCAGAAAAACGTGCCCATACACAAGCTGTTCTTGACTTCCTAAGAGGTCGCGACGCAAAAGAATCTAAATAATTAGATTAAAAAGAGCTAACAGACAATCGTCTGTTAGCTCTTTTTTTATATAATAGTAATTTCTTTACGACCATTACGTTTGGAATGATATAAAGCTTTGTCGACTCTAGAATAAAAGTCATTAACGGAAACATCTTTTTTACTGATTTCAGAAACTCCAACTGAGATAGTAATGTGAATTCTTTCTTGGCCGACGTCGACTTCTGTGTGATTAACAGCTTCGAAAATTTTCTTAACGATAACCTGAGTATCTTGAACTTGATAGTGGGGGAAGATGATATTGAATTCTTCACCACCGGTACGATATAACTTAATGTTCTCATCATTATCAGCGAGGACATTTTGAACGACATCAACAATTGTTTGTAAAACTTTGTCGCCTGCTAAATGGCCATAGGTATCGTTGATATGTTTGAAATGATCAATATCAAACATCATCATAGTAAATTTTCCATCCGAAAGAATATTATCTTTAAAGAGTGAACGAAAATCGACATCGAAGGCATCGTAGTTATAAGCGTGTGTCAGTTTATCGTGAGTGGCGTCCCGAAAGAGTGCAGCTCTGGATTCCACATCCGTATAAAGGATTGCGATATAGCCAAAAGTAAACAGTTCGATGATACCGAGATAAATGACTTGTTGAAAGAATGTCGGAGTATTGATTGCATATTTAATTTTGATGAAGAACCAGTAAAGAAAGCCGGAAATAAAGCTGACGGTAAAATATAGGAAAAAGGGAAATTTGCTTTTGGTGTTATTTTTGATGTAATTCAGTGAATAGTAGAATATTAATAAAACAATTCCTGAACACCATGATTCCCAACTCGTGAAGGATGAATTGAAGAACATAAACGCGATGACGATTGGCGTAAAAAGATGATACTTAGATGGAACGCTCAAAATAATAGTGTAAAAAATAATGGAAACTAATTGAAAATTGATATAGATCCAAGATTGACCTCTACCACGGATGGTAATTTGCATGATGAGTAACAGAACCAAGATATAAATGATTCCTAAAATTGAGCGTAATACGTATTTATCAATACTTTTTTTCAAAACTTTAAAGATTAACCTAACTCCAGCAAAAAGTATTTGGAATACAACGAAGGCTCTCATAATGAAAAAGAGGCTAGTGGTTAATGGTGCACTATTTAGAAAAATATTAGTTAACAAATTTATGTCTCCTCCTGGAACCTTTCTATTAGTAGCTGTCATAGAATAATTATAATCATTTATTATCAATAAATTAATAGACAGATTTAGTAAATTATTGGAAATTCTTACGAAAAATAATAGCACCTATTCAGAGTCCTAAGGGATTTTGGATAGGTGCCGTTTTAAATTGTATATCGGTAATTAGTCGAAGTCAGGACGATGTAATTTGTGTGTCATGATCAAGGCGACGATTAAAAATCCTAAACAGGCTAGGAAACCAGCTTGAATACCAGTGGCTTGGTTAACAGTACTACCGTTCATGATCTTATCAGCCATAGTGATGACGGCAATGATGATTGCAGTTCCAAAGGATGCAGCTATTTGTCTTAAAGTATTAAAGGTTGCTACACCGTCAGAAATATATTTTTTAGGTAGCGAACTTAAAGCGTGAGTTTGAATTGGAATTAAAATCAGAACTAATCCTAATTGACGAATCGTTTGTCCGACCGTCAACATTAGAACAGAAGCATTAACGTCAATAACGGCTTGCATAAAGGTACCAAAGCAGTCGATTAAAACCCCAGTGACGACGATTCGTTTAATAGGATATTTATCAAACAATTTTCCACTGACAGGTGACATAAAGCCGGTCAAAGTTGCTCCGGGTAGTAATGCTAAACCTGATATTAAGGGGCTTTTATGCAGGATAGTCTGAATCATAAGCGGTAAAAGAATAGTATTACCATACATAGTTAAGACGATTAACATATTGATAACAGTCGCAAAGGTAAATTGTGAATGCTTAAAAATTTCGAAATTAATAATCGGCTTACTAGATTTATTTTCCATGACGGAAAAGATAACAATCAAAATTAAACCAATAACGGTATATCCGAGGACGTTGAAGGTGAAGAGATTTGATTGGCCGATGTTGGAGAAACCTGTTAATAGGAAGAGAAGTCCAAAACTGATTGTGATTAGACTAACGGTGTCAAATTTTGGATTCTCGGTTGTCTCAATTTGTGGTAAGAGAAAAATTGATAGGAGCACAACGGCTATAATGAATGGCAGGATCAAGATGAACAGGTATTGCCAAGCAAAGTACTCTAAAATGACTCCAGACAGGGTTGGTCCAATGATAGGGGAGAAATTAAAGGCTAAGCCAATAATCCCCATAACCGCCCCTTGTTTGCTTCTATCGGTATATTGCATGGCTAGTACGTTGACCAAAGGCATCATCATACCAGTACCGATAGCTTGAATCATTCGTCCAACGATAACGAGGATAAATGAGTTAGCCACGGCACCTAGTAGAGTTCCGACTAAAAAAATAGAAGAAAAGGCAATGAATAAATGTCTAAAAGAAAATTTCTTTATAAAATAGGCACTAGTTGGAATCATGATGGCATTGACTAAGGTATAGCCATTGGTCAACCATTGAACGGTGGAAGAGTTAACGTTGAAAACTCTCATAAAGGTTGGGAGAGCGGTATTCATCAAGGTTGAACACAAGACACCGAAGAAGGTTCCAAAGACCATGATGTAGAGAGATTTTTTGATTTGTTTTGACATAATTTGAGCCCCTAAAAGAAAAGTAGTAACTTATCCATTTTAGTTATCAAATTTGTTAAGGTCAAATTGAAGATGGATGTCGTCCTCCACAAAAATTGGGAATGCTGTTGGAACGCTATGGGCACGATTTGAAACTAATTATTTTACACTTCGTGCAAAATAATTGATTTCCAAAGTCGGCCTCATTGTAACCGGCAAAGCCGGTAACAATGATTTCATAGCTGAACGCATTCCCAATTTTTGCTCCGGACTGAAGAGTACTTCGATTATCTTGTTCAAAAAGGCTTCCAAATAGCGCAATATTTATTCAGTCTGGAGTGACTAGATTCCTGGCTCTAATATTATCGAGGGAAATTGCAGTGTTTAGAAAATTTTTAGCTCTATATAATCAAAATAATCAAATGGAAATTCTAATTCTTAAATAAAAATAATAGCGCCTATCTAGTATTCTCTTGTACATCTGTTGTGTGTATCAATGGAATACTAGGTAGGCGCTATTTTGATTTTTATAAATTCAATTTAGTGTAGACATCGCTAGGCATGTCTTTTTTGAAGACTTCTTTATATGAATAGACGTAACTGCCTTTTGTATCAAGTTTTAGGTAGTGGCCTTGTTTTAATTTGCCCATACCCATGAATTCGATGGGATGTTCTTTGCCATCTTTGTCGTAACTCTTCAAGTTGTACGTGTAATTGCCGTAGCCATCTTTATCCTTGGCATCTTTGTTATCAATTTTGACATATCTAGGTTCACGTTTGACCAAGATGTTGTAGTTATTGAATGCCTGTGAAACTTGACTGGTGCTGTCTTTGGTGTAGAAACATGCACCTAAATATCCTAATCCTAAAATAACAATGCCTAAAAGAAAAACCCTTAGAAAACTTCTCATTTGCGTTACCTCCTGAGAAATATACTAAAGGCTTTAGTCATTTTTTTACATTTGATCTACTTACATTATTCTTACAGATTTGTAAGCCGGTTTACCACCAATCAAAGTGAAGTGTGTAGTCTACAATCCTGTTGAATAAGTCTGCTAAAATTTTCATCATAATCAGCACCTCCAACACAGATAAACTTTATTTCTTACTTATATTATAGTTCTTGTTGAAAGCGCTATCAATAATTATTAACCCCAAACTTCGTCTTGAATGGATTTAACCAATTTTAATTTGGCCCATTCTTGTTGTTCGGTTAAAACGTTGCCTTCTTCAGTTGAAGCAAAGCCACATTGAGTTGATAGCCAGAGTCGATCAAGTGGCAAATATTGGCTAGCTTCTCTGATACGATTAATGACTTCTTGGCGGTCTTCGAGTTCACCAGATTTAGTAGTGATCAATCCTAAAACAACTTTTTTATCACCAGAAACTTTTGCTAGTGGTTCGAAATTACCAGCGCGTTTAGAGTCATATTCCAAGAAGTAGGTATCAACGTTCTCTTTAGCAAATAAGGTATCGGCGACAGGAGCGTAACCACCAGAAAAGGCAAAGTCAGAATGATAATTGCCGCGGCAAACGTGGGTATTGATTGTTAAGTCCTCAGGAAGGTTCTCAATGGCTTTATTGTTCAAGTTAAGTAAAATATCTTGAATACCAGAATTGGCGTAGGCTTTACCGTCAGGGGTATTTAAAAAACTTTCATCTAGGAATAATCCCCATGAACAGTCATCGAGTTGGATGACACGGGCACCTTTATCGTAAAAAGCTAAGATGGCGTCATGATAGGACTTTTCGATGTCTAAATATAAGTCGTTGATGTTGGGATAGAATTCTTTGATTTTTTCATCGTTAGTACCACGAATTAATTCGATATAGAGTTGTGAAGGGGCCGGAATAGTCTGTTTAGGCTCGATACTTAGATCGTCAGTTAATGATTTGAGAAATTCGAAATCCTTAATGAATGGGTGAGTTTCAGGATTGAATTTGATATGACCGGATAGGATAGCTGTATCATCACGAGTTTCTTCATGTGCAAAATGATAGCCTTCTCCGTAATGAATATGACTGATACCTTCAAAGCCCCAGAAGAAGTCTAAATGCCAATAAGAGCGACGAAATTCACCGTCAGTAGCGTAATCTAGTCCGGCATTTACTTCTTTGTTAACGAGATCTTTGATGGATTCATTTTCAACGGTTGTCAGTTCTTTTTGAGTGATTTGGTTATTGAAATAATCTTTACGAGCTTGTTTGAGTACGTCTGGTCTGAGAAAGCTTCCTACATGTTGGAATCCGATTTTACTTGCTGTTTTTACTGTCATATTAAATCCTCCTGAGTCTGTTTAATCTTTTTTGTGGTAGTTGGTTGATGAGATTGGGATTAGGGCATGGATGGTAAGTGTCCTTTGGACACTTGCCTAATGGAATCTAAGCGACAGAGTCACTAAGATTCCATAAAGAACGACTACGTTGCGAAGAAATAAAGGAATGCGAACGTCTGGGACGTTCCCATAACTCTCTCTACAACGACGAAGTCGTTGAGAGAGAGTAAAAAAAATAATCGTCCCTACAATACAGAATTTACCTGCACTGTAGGGACGATTACTCGTGGTACCACCCTAATTTATATCTTGCTTACACAAAATACCTCAACGACACTGTCATGTCCGGGATGATATCGCATCCTTGCGTATTCCTAGCTTGCACTGGGATATAGACTCCAAGCTCATCTTCAATTAATCTTTCGTTCCGTCTTTTCACTAGTTGGCGGTCACTGATAAACTACTAAATCAATCTACTCTTCTCTTCAACGTCTAATTAGATTAAATAGATTTTAATTATTTGATTGGTGAATAAGTTACACCTAGGATTATTTTTTGTCAAACACTTATTTAATACTGTTAATGACGTCCCATTTAACAGTCCCATTATATTTACCAGCTTCACTTGGGCCGGTTTGTTTTAATAGGGGACCGGTATTGTTGGTCCAATCTTTTGAAATGGTTGTGGTAACTAATTGATTACTGACAACATTGTTTGTAGCAATAGGGACTTCGTCGGAAGTAAGGTCATAAGTGGTGCCATCTTTCCTTTTATAGATTAGGACGCCGTTAAAATCGACGTTACCTTTTTTTATTTTTGAAGTGGAGACGGACAAGGTCCAAGCGTTACGTAAACTTGTAACGCTAATGGAATAATCACTTTTCCGTTTTAATATCTTATCGCTAGAGAAATAATTAACATCTTGAAAATTTAAATATTCTGATGCTTGCACATTTAAGTATCTGTCTTGGAGCACATTGATCGTGTACGTAACGGTGTTTGATTTTATGTCGTCTTTGTCCGTGGCAGTGACGGTGACTTTTTGGGTGGTTTTTTCTTTAAAGATGTCCCAAAAATCATCACCAATAATACTTTTTAGAGGGATGGTCCCTGTTGCGGAAGTATCAGTCGAATTGGCTTGAGTGCTTGCAGTATAAGTTTTACCACCAACACTGATGTCATAACGGATAGGGTCGTCTTCTTTAAAATGATGATTCTTGTCGTAACTTAATTGTGTTGGCAAATTTAATTTCTCGTCGGCATCGTTATAAACAATGTCAATTGGATCAGGATCTTTGAAGGTCAGTAACCAATTTTTTTGATAAGTAACAGTGAATTTCGGTGTACTAGTTGTTGAAATTTGATTTTCACCTGAGAAATTAGCTGGTTCTTCAGGGACGTCAATGTCGTGGTCAGTCGTGTTATCGGCGACACCGTTAATTATGATATCGGCACTCGTATAAGCGGTATTACTAACTTTACCAAGATTCTCAGCTAGGGCAAATTTTAATTGTTGGGCGCTTAGATTAGAACCGCTGACGTATTCAGTTTTAGTGTTGTCATTCAAACTATTCTTGTAATTGATCGTAGCGATATTTCCGTTCGTGTCAGACGTATAGTTGATATTTGTTGGTAGGTCAATCTTAGCTGCAATCTTATTCCAATCAGTACGACTATTTTCAGTATCATAATCAAGATTGTAATCAATGGTCAATTTATCGCCATGGGCAACAGTTTTATCTGTTGAATCATCAGTAATGACTTTTCCCAAAGTGTTATCGGTGATAGAAGTTTTTGCCTCAGCGTGAACTAGGGCAGGGATTGATTCAAACACGACTAATTTACTGTAGACTTTGGAGGACTTTCCGTTTGCTCCAGTGAAGCCCCAATAAAGCTTATTATCTTTAATATTACCGAAAACACTTGGATCGACATCGACGGTTTGATCAACTCGAGGATATCCCCCAAGGCTACTAGTGTCTTGGTTAGTTGTTCCGTCTAGATATTTGTCATTAAAGGCATATTGAATTTGTGCAGATTTACCGTCGCGAGCATGTTTCCAAGTGAAAGTAACGTGGTGCCAGTAAATAGGATTCTGATATGTTCCGGCATCAACAAGTTGTGCATCTTTGGCCCCCGAATGAATAATGGAAGCCGCTGTTTTGAATCCTTTCCAAGCAGAATCAGACTGGTTAGCACTTCCTAATGGCATTAAAGCGTAGCTGCTTGCTAAACCGGGATAAGTAACTGCAATGTGTCCATAACTACCACCAGCTCCAAATTTAGAGTCCGTTGGATAATTGGCAGGAATCTTATTTTCACTTCCAGTATACTTAGTATCATAACCATTGAGTGTGTAGAAAATAGTTCCAGGTTTAGCTGGAACTATTTGTCCAGGGATGAAGTTGACCTGTATTGGAGGTTCATCTTTTTCTGATGTTACGTCATTTTTTTGACTATCAAATTCCAAGGCCATGCTATTTTTTACAGAGGTACTTGCAATATAGGCAGTATCGAATGTGGTAGCGGAATCCTCAAATCCACCATAATAATGCGCGGTGGTAGCCTTGTCATAACCATAAACTCCGAGACCCTGATAACCAGCACCCATAGCTTTGGGTCCACGAGGATCGTTTTGAAGAACTAATGCCATACCTTCGCCGTTCAAAAGAGGATCATCAACGGCAGCCCCAAAATATAGCCAAGCGGAGACGGTTTGATCTTTGTTGATATCAATAAAGTTTCCAGAATCTAAATTTGACCAAACAGCGCCATATTTTCCAGAACCATCGGCGAGATCTAGAACTTGATCTGTAACTTTCCGAGCATCGTTGGCTATAAACGGATCATCACTTACTGGTCTCTTATCGGGCGCATAAGTTGTGAAGAACTTATGGATATCTAGACCTGTGGGAGCAGTGTCAATAGCTTGCTGGACATCAGTTGAGTCAGCAGCTGAAGTAATAGTTGTCGTTGTAATCAAAGAAAAAATAATAAGGCTGAATAAAAAGGTAGACCAAATAAAAAAGTGTGATAGTACCTTGAGTACATGCATACAACTTACTCCTTCCCTCAAAGAATTAAATGCAAATGTAAAGGTTATCACACTGATTATAGCAATGTTATAAGCAATTGATAGTTGTTCAAAATCATAACGACGTTATAAAAATAGCAAGAATTCTACAGATACACTAGGTAGAGAAAAAATAAGCAAGTATAAATTTATTTAATTCTATAAAACAAAAATATTATCTATAAATGTTGCTGTAATAGGTTATAAAACTAATATTAATATGCAAATTTAAATTATTAATGAATAGTATAATAACACTTGTGATCACCATCATAAATTTCATAACGCTACACAAAAATGCTTAGACGTTACAAAAAAGGGACACTATCTTGATTAAGATAGTGTCCCCTTTAAATTTCAATCTTATTTAGTTGTATCGACAATATTATTTGGTTTAAGACCCTCAATTAAGGCCTTGTTGGAATCAAATGAAGTCGTAATCATATTATGAATAGCAGTTTCTGTATAGAAAGCACTGTGTGGAGTAATGATAACGTTGATTCTCTTAGCAAGATTCTTGATCTTTTCGTCGGGAATATTTTCAGGACTACTCCAAACTTTACCAAAGACAGAATTTTCATTATCAAGAACATCAAGTCCAGCGCCGGCAATTTTACCACTGTCTAAGCCCTTAATTAAGGCATCAGTATCGATTAATTCTCCACGAGCACAGTTAATAATGTAAACACCATCTTTCATTTGTGAGATGGCTTTGTCATTGATCATATATTTATTGGAATCAAATAATGGTACATGCAAGGTAACGATATCTGATTGCTTGTATAATTCTTCCAAACTATCAACGTATAAACCTTGTTTTTCGATGTCGTCATTATGATAAACATCGTAGGCAACAACTTTAGCACCGAAGCCTTGCAAAATCTTGATCACTACGCGACCGATATGGCCAGTACCAACGACACCAACTGTTTGTTCACGGTATTCCTTACCAATGGTAGGAGCCCAAGTGAAGTCTCCGTTATCGAATTTTTCATCGAATTCGGGTACACGACGTAGTAAACGACCCATCAAAAGAACGGTATGTTCAGCGATGGCATTTGGTGAATAAACAGGTACATTTGTTAAAGTAAATCCAAGATCATTGAGATCCTTGAAGTTGAAGTTATCGAAACCGACGTTACGGATTGAAATATACTTAATACCTAATTTATTAAGTACTTCCAAAGCCTCTCTAGTGTATGGCGAAGTTTGAAGTGTTACGACACCGTCAGATCCTTCAGCCAATCTAGCTGAGTCAGCTGTTAAAGTGTATTTTGTAAAGCCCACTTCAACGTTAGGGTTAGCTTCTTCCCATTTCTTTAAAGATGGTTCTTCGTCTTCACGAATACCATATGCAAATATTTTCATCAGCAAATCCTCCTTTTAACTCACAACTCCATTAAAACAAAATTGTGAAAAAAAAAGAAGCCGAATCCATTATTCGACTCCAGAAAAATATTATTCAGTATCGTAGCGATTAAGTACATAGATAGCTAGGACGACGATAATAGCACCGATAACTTCGGCAAAGTTAACTGCATAGTGTAGGAAAAGCACACTAAGAACTAATGTTGTAAAAGGCTGTACTGCATCAGTAATACTTACAATAGCGGCGGTTGTGTATTTAGTACTGATAACCATTAGCAGGAAGGCTAGAACAGTACCAAGCAAGATAACTGTTCCGATTCCCAAGATACTTCCAGTGGTCATCTTGGGTGCGTTAACCCAAATTGGATTGAAAATATTAGAAATCAATCCTGCAATCAACATACCCCAGCCGGTAATTAAAATCCCATGATATTTGGCAATTAGTTTTTGTGGAATTGTAATGTAAAGAGCAGCGGTGATACCACTACCAATTCCCCAAACAAGGGAAATAAATGGAATTGAAAGGTGTCCTAAGTCCCCACGAGTAATCATAAGAACAACCCCGATTAAAGCGATAACGAAAGAAATAACATCCACACGAGAAGTTTTCTTTTTAGTAAAAATTATGGCACCAATCATGATGAACAATGGTGATAGATATTGCAAGATCGTTGCTGTTGATGAATTACCAGTTTTAACAGCGTGAAAAAAGGTAAACATATTAGCTAATAAACCAAAAACGGAAAAACTAAGTAGAGTTAGAAAATCTTTTTTATTTTTAAATACAGCAAAGAATTCCTTTTTAGGTAAAACGACTAAGCCAACTGCTAGTAAAAGGATACCAGCTATAAGAGTTCTGGTACCAATGAACCACATTGCGGGAATATTCAAGTTTTTAGCAACGAATTGCAAAACAGTACCTGAAACTCCCCAAAGAGCAGAAGCACAAAATGCCAACCAGAAACCACGGTCAAGAGTTTTCTTGGCTAACTTTTTACTTTCATCCATTAAAAAATCTCCTCCTAAAAAATCAATACTTTATTATACCCGTGCTTACAAAGGTTTGACTATTCTTTTTTTTATACCATGACGTTTATCAAGAATAGGTATGCAATCCATCTAGCGGAGAACAGGCATTTCTTCAAATTGGTATGTACCATATTTAAATTATTATAAAGTTACTTTATTTTGATTTCGACAATTTTGACTTGATAAGAGCCAGCAGGTGCACTGACCGATACCACATCGCCGACCTTGTGATTTTCCAAAGCACTACCAATAGGAGAAGCAAAAGAAATCTTATTTTGATCCAAATTAGCTTCCTGTTTACCAACTAATTGATAAGTAACTTGATCGTGATCATCCAAGAATTCAATAGTAACGAATTTACCAATATCTAAGATGTCATTATCGGCAGGTACTACAACATCAGCGTATTGTAACTGTTTTTGAAGAAAACGCAGACGCCCCTCCAAATGACCAAGATCTCTTTTAGCAGTTGAGTATTCAGTGTTTTCCGAACGGTCACCCAAAGCAGCAGCCGCAGCCAGTATTTTGATTTTTTCAGGACGAATGTCCTTTAAATGACGAATTTCCTGTTCAATAGCCTTGTATCCAGCAGGAGTCATCTTGTTAAAAGTTGGTTCCATTTTTATCAAACCTCACAGAGAGCGAAGCAGGCCCGGGAATTTCCGAGGATCAAGACTACTATCTCAGTCGGCAACGAAGTGCCGGCAGAGATAGTTGACTTGACCGGAAGAAATTGGCCTGCGCAGCTCGTTTTTACTAGAGAGTGGAACAAGCCGTTTAGATTCTGAGCATTTGCAGGACTTTGCAAATTGACTGCGTAGCAGGCAGTTTGTGAAGTCAGGCAAAGCACAGGAATCTGGCTTGTGGAACTCGTTTCCACTATTCAGCAAAGAACAGTGGTTATTTTAAAAGAAAGTTTAGTTATCTTCATACGCAGACACTATAAAACATAGCATCCCAGTAATCAACAAAACAAAAATCCCTCCAACAGTATGTCAGGGGGATTAAAACTATTTAATTAGCAGTGACTATAGATTAGCATCCATGTTAAATGTAAGTTTTGAAAGGTTGATACCCTTTGTATAAAGTTCGCCAAAGAATTCATGAGTCTTTTCTCTCATTTCCTTAACAACCTTTTGGTTTCTATCAGTTAAGAATTCAACTAATTCATCACCAGAGTAGTTAGCTGCAAGCTTGTCAGTTTCAGCAACTGAGGCACGTAATTGTTGACGGATGTCTGTTAAGTAGTCGATATCGTCTTGGATGAATTCACTGTAATTTGATTCAACAAGTACTGATAGAGCGTTATACATCCAGTATGCATCTTTGAAGTTGAACTTGAGTGAAGCGTCGTTATATGAATCATCTGTTTCATTCATGTTTGTATAGAATGGAATGTATGGAGTAAATGTTGGGAATCCGATACATAACCACATGATAGCGGCAAATTCTTCAGGAACGTCGTTTCTGATTTGAAGAACGTGTGAGTTTTGTGTTCTGTTCAAACCGATTGGACGGTAACGATGCTTGTCGTCTTCTGAGGCATATGGGCTATATGGATCGTAAGGTGTTTCGTTATAGTGTGAACCTAGAACGTATTCAATATCATCAACTGTGATCTTGTGATCTGTCTTCATGATGAATGGTAATTCACCATCTTCTGGATCTTGTTGGATCTCAGGGTTAAAGTATTTTTGACCATACCAAACACGTGGTGTGTTGTAGTGACGATCTTTAAGATTGTCTGTACCAAAGATATGTCTGAAGTTCCAGCCAGTCTTGTCTGTGTTCAAGTGGTTTGTTTCAACAAATTCTTGAATTCCTTCGGACCACATGAATTCATCAGGGTTGTTGAAATCAACTTGTTGGATAGATACACGGTTAGCACAAACGGCGTAACTGTCATCAGGGATTCTTTGAGCTACCCAGTGATGACCTGTAACGATTTCCATGTACCAAACATCGTTGTTATCACTGAATAAAACTGAGTTACCAGCAGGTGAACCAAACTTTTGAATAAGTTCACCAGTACGTTGAACAGCACCTTTAGCTGAATCAACATAAGGAAGAACCATACGAACAATAACGTCTTCGTCCATACCATCTTTAACAAGTGGATCAAAAGCTAGGGCACGTTCGTTACCATAAGTACTTTCAGTAGCTGACATAGCAACGTTCTTACCATTGATACCACTTTCGTCGTAGTAACCGAACTTCTTGTAGTCAACGTTAGGAACTGCAGGCCATTTGTAGCCATTTTCGGGAACTTCAGATTCGAAGCCATTCAACCAAGATTTAACTTTACGACCCTTTTCGCCTTTAACAGCAGGGTTTAATACGAAACTGTGTGGGGCAACGGCAAAAAATGTATCGTCATTTCTGGCAATCATTGTGGAACCGTCGATACTGGCGTCTTTACCAACTAAGATAGTTGTACAAGCGTCATCTAAATGATTTTTATTCATCTCTTAGAATTCCTCCTAATTTTATACTGCTTTTATTCTATCATAGTTAAAGTAGTAAATAATCTAAACTTCGCCTTTAATAACTTTCAGAAAAGATGTTATAATTTTCTAAATATAGGAGGGGCAATAATGGATCTTAATATGAATGATAAGAGCGATTCGTTTTTTAAGAATCTGCTATTAGGATTTCAACATTTACTAGCCATGTACTCGGGAGATATTTTGATACCGATCTTGATCGGTGCATCTCTTGGCTTCAGTGGCAAGGAAATGACGTACTTAATCTCAGTAGATATTTTTATGTGTGGGGTAGCCACACTCTTACAGATTAAACGAACACCCTTGACTGGGATTGGATTACCGGTTGTTTTAGGATCAGCCGTTGAATACGTAACGCCGTTACAGAATATAGGACATCACTTCGGAATAGCTTATATGTACGGTGCAATCATTGCGGCTGGTATTTTTATCATGTTAATTTCGAAAGTATTTGCCAAATTAAAGAGATTTTTCCCACCAGTCGTTACTGGTTCTTTAATAACTTTGATTGGGTTTACTTTGATACCTGTAGCTTTTCAAAATATTGGTGGCGGAGATGTCGCTGCCAAAGGGTTCGGTAACCCAACTAATTTGATTTTAGGATTTTCAACAGCGTTGATTATCGTAATTGTAAGTATTTGGGGTCGTGGTTTCATTCAACAAATCGCAGTCCTAATTGGTATCGTAGCTGGATATTTGATGGGAATTGGAATGGGACAGATTGGCTTTGCAAGTGTTAGCTCAGCTCATTGGTTCCAAATTCCACGTCCATTTTACTTTGCAACGCCTAAGTTTGAATGGTCATCAATCATCGTTATGCTGTTAGCAGCGTTGACATGTATGATTGAATCAACTGGTGTTTACTATGCTTTAGCTGAATTGACAAAACGTGATTTGGATGAGAATGATTTGCAACGTGGTTACGCTTCAGAAGGATTGGCTGCCATTCTTGGTGGGATTTTTAATACCTTCCCATACTCAACTTTCTCACAGAACGTTGCGGTTGTTCAATTGTCAGGAATTAAAAAGAATAAACCAGTTTATTTTTCAGCCTTTCTATTGATCATCTTAGGGTTGATCCCTAAGGTTGGAGCCGTGGCTGAATTGATTCCTAACGCCGTTTTAGGTGGAGCCATGTTGATCATGTTCGGTACAGTTGGTATCGAGGGAATCAAGATGCTCTCTAAAGTTGAAATGAATAACAATAATATTATGATTATGGCTGTTTCAATCAGTTTGGGACTTGGAGTAACAGTTCAACCAACTTTGCTTCATTTCCTACCATCAACATTACAAACTATTTTAAATAATGGTTTAGTTGTCGGAAGTTTTTCTGCAATTATTTTGAATTTACTTTTGAATTCTAATAAAGAGAAAGCTTAATTTTTTTCACAAACTTTGGTCATATTTTCATCACATTTAGTACGTATACTTATCGATAATTAGATGAGCATACGTATTTTTTTTACACAAAGGAGTGAAGTTATATGACTGAACATAAATATATGAGTACCGTTTTAAATAAATTCGATTTACCGCTGGAAATCAAGCTGGCAGTGCCTAAAGAAGCAACTTTTGATAAAATTATTTTGGATCAAACAGTTCAACAGATTGATCTTAAGCTTAAGGAATACGATGAATTATTCTCTGTTGAAAATAAAGATTCTCTTTTAAGTAGATTTCAAGATGGCGAAGAAACTGCCCTGATGATTTCACAGACTTTCAGAGATGTTTATGAACAAACAATCACCGCTGAACAGATGACGCAACACTATTTTAGTTCTTACTACAATGGTAAATATGATCCTGTCGGCCTATTGAATGGATGGATCATTGATCAAATTTTTAATCAATATCTTGTTAAATTACTTAGTGTCGACGGTATCGATGGCGTATCTTTGAGATGTGGTGAAGACGTTCGTCTTGCAAGTCGTCCTGACATTGATTTTAATTGGCGAATTGCTATCAAAGATCCTAACAATCTGGATATTCTTTTAGCAACATATTTTCTACAAAATGGAGCGGTTTCTACTTCTAATGAAATCCACAGTTTACGTAGAGAAAGTAGCAATATTGAACAAGTAACGGTAGTGACGAATAGTGCACTGGATGCGAAGATCTGGTCTTCGGCTGGAATCTCATCTGGTACGAGTAAGTTTCCTGAGTTTATTGAGAGATATCATTTAACAGGAATGATTGTTGATAAGAGCCTGGGAATAGAGAATTTTCGCGATGGGTTCATGGATAAAGTAGCTTTGAAGTGAGACAAGATACATAACGACGTTATGTATCTTGTCTTTTTTTATTTTTAGTCTAATTTTGGTCATAAATAATTCAAATATAATCTTTATACTCAGCTTTAAAATAAAATTAAAGGTGATTTTAATGATTAAAAAAATAGTCGGCGTAACATTATCATTTGGTGTGGCCGTGGCTATTGCCATTGATGGATATATCGTTTTTTTCAAAAATCAACAAACAACCAATGGAACAACTACAACCACTGCAAGTAAAACTACTACTAAAAATACGAATTCTGATAATAAAACTGAAACGACATCTACAAAAAGTACTTCAACTAGTAAATATAAAGACGGAACGTATACAGGAACTTCGACGAGTACTCGTTGGGGTGATGTTCAAGTTAAGGTGACCATTTCTGGTGGAAAATTGACACAGATCGATGTTTTAAGTTCACCGGATTCACAGCAGAAATCAATACAAATCAATGAACAAGCTCTTCCAACTTACAAGTCTGAAGCTATCAGTGCACAGAGTGCTGATATTCAACAAATTTCGGGAGCTACTGAAACGTACAAAGGTTTCACAGGCTCACTACAAGATGCTTTAAATCAAGCAAATAATGAGGTGTAATTGAATGCAAGAAATTAAATATTTTTTCCCTAATAAAGTAATCAACCAAATGAATATTCCTTTTACAATTAAAATTGCCACCAATAATCCTGATGAAGTGGTAATGCAGGAACTGGAAGAGGTAACAGAGAAAATCGATAAACGGTTGGCTCAAATTGATACGGATTTTTCTCCATTCCGATATGATTCATTAGTTTCAAGATATCAACGGGGCGATAGGAGTCCTATCTTAGAATCAACTGACTTTCAAGCTATTTATGGCCAAACAATTTTGGCTGAACAAATGACTGATGGAATCTTCACACCATTTTTCGCTGGTCGTTACGATCCAACCGGATTAGTCAAAGGCTGGGCTATTGAACAAGTTTTTGATGAATATTTAAAACCATTGTTAGAGGACATCAATATTGACGGTGTATCACTCAATGGTGGTGGCGATATTAAATTTGCTACTAAAGATAAATCAAATTTCAATTGGGGAATTGGGATTGAAGATCCTGATAATCTCGAAAAAATTCTTGCTACTTACTATTTAAAAAATGGTGCTATTGCCACATCTGGTAACAGTAAGCGTGGAGAACATATTATTCGGAAGTATCCTAACGATACGAAACAGGTCACAGTAGTTAGTGACAGTTTAGTTGATGCCGATATTTGGGCTACTGTTGGTGTATCCGCTGGATTGGAAAAGTTTGCCGAGTTTGTTGAAGAGCATGATCTTTCTGGAATATTAATTGATGATAATCATTTACCTATAAGTTTTAATAAGGGGGCGGTCTCTAATGCTCAAGAGACACCGTTATAGTTATGGGATTTTTTGGCTAATTGCTATATTCTTAGTACCGTTGCCATTTCTGCAAACTTTATCAAATGGATTACCGATAATTTATCAAAGCGAATTTAGAGCTATCTACTATGGAATAATTGCCTATACTTGGATGTTATTTGCCATTTATCTGAGTACAAAGCCTAAGTGGTTGGATCGATTAGTCGGTTTACCAGAAATGTATATGGTTCACGGAATGTTGAGTATCGCAGCCATTGTTTTAGCTTACTTGCATAAAAGCGGCACCGTATCAACAGGCTGGATCAAAACGACAGGTGATTGGGCTTTTGACCTGTTTTTAGGCTTGATGATCTATTCGCTGATCTTTATGGCAGGCTGGTTAACAAATCGAGTTCCCCTTCTAAAAAAGATAAAAAGAAGTTTGGAAAAATTTTTTAAACACGAATTGTCAATTTGGATTCATCGTCTAAATATTGTGGCTGTAGTATTGGTTTTTATCCACGTACAATTGATTAGTTACGTGACTGCTATTAAGCCATTTATCTATCTATTCGATGCAGTCAGTGCGTTAGTTTTAGGACTTTACTTGTTCAGTAAATTTGTTAAACCATTAACTTATGAGCAAGGGATGTTAATCTCCAATCGAACCGTAGCTGATAACGTACAAGAATTGACCATCAGATTGCCACGAAGTTCGCATATTAAACTTTTAGCCGGAGACTATGTATTTATGGCATTTCCAGATTCTTCTGGACTAAAAGAGATGCATCCATTTTCAATTGCTAATACGCCAGATGAAAATAGAGAAATCGTGCTATTGATCCGTGGCGATGGTGACTTTACTAGAAAGTTAGCCGATGTACCTCTAGAGTCACGAGTGAATATTGATGGAGGATATGGCCGTTATCAAGCCTTTTTAAATGACCAACCTTCAGACGTAAACATTGTTATCCTAGCCGGAGGTATCGGTGTAACGCCGTTATTGTCGACAATAGCCGATAACTTGAATCGAAATATGACCATTTTCTATACAGCGCATCGTCAAGATGATTTGTTGTATTTGGATAAATTTGATCAATGGCAGCAACGAGATAATATCAATGGAACCATTCAAGTTGGCAGATTTAATGATGATCAAGTCTTGAATAATTTGCCGAAAGATTGGACCAAAAATACAGTATTTTTGATAGGCGGGCCTAGTTCAATGATGCACCACTGGAATCGTTTCTTGAAAAAGCACGGTGCCGGTAACGGTCAAATCTATTTTGAAGAATTTAGTTGGTAAAAAATAAACGAAAAAAGAAGCCAGAGAATCCAAGCAAGATTCTCTGGCTTTTTCTTTGTTTAAGGCGATTTTTGACTCTCACTCGTTCTTGTTGTTTTGATTGGAAAAAATTACAACAAGTTCAATTTTGTACACTGATTCCAAAATTGTAAGACAAAAGACGAAATGAAAGCGCGTTCCAATTTGCTATTTTCTGGTCTAATCTATAAGCGTGGAGCGGAGGTGAAACATTGGATGACAGGGAAACAGTTGTTTTAAAGCAAATAATTCATTTTCAAGTCAATAAGAGTTTTGAATTGGAACGTAAATTAAATTTAACACCTAGACAACTTTCTTATTCGTTGAAAAAAATAAATATTGAGTTAGACAGAAATAATTTGGCTTCGATTACCAGATCTAATGCAGGACAGTTTTTTATTCCTAATGAATCGAAAAGCTTTTTAGAAAAACAGATACAAAGTATTCCTGATACCAACAGATATTTTAATGAAAATCAACGAATGTATTTAACCATCTTGTACCTTCTCACAAGTGGGGAAATCGTATCGCTTGTTCATATATATGAGTTCTTAAATGTAAGTAAGACCACAGCTACTTCAGATTTAAAGAACGTTAAAAAGTATCTAAAAAAATACAGTTTAAAATTAATTTACTCAAGAAAAGATGGTTATAGAATAACCGGATCAGAATTAAAAGTTAAGCAAATTATAAATGAATTGGTTGCAACAATTTTACATTTTGAAGACGGAATGGAATTGATCGTAGAAATATCTAATATTTCGGTAGGCTCAATAATTCATTACACACATAAAATTGAACAGTATTTAAATATTACTTATTCAGATCAATCGTTTAATCAATTAGTTTATTCTCTGATGATTTTAATAGCTAGAAATCGTTCATGTCAGGTGTCAAAGGAACCATATTTCAAAGCAGATATTCGTGATACCAGTGAGTATGACTTTATTTCTAATGTAATTCCGGAGAAGTGGATCGCTAATAAGGATGATTATAAGTGGATTTTGTTGTTATTTATTTCAGCAAATACCGTTGAGGGACAGATTCAATATCAAAATTCTGATCTATTGGAAATAGTCCATGAAATGGTACAGCAGTTTGAGTCTTTGACATATGTGGAAATAAAAAATAAACCTGATTTTGAGAAAAGATTAGTGGCACATATTCAACCTATGATTTTGAGAATTAGGTATGGATTGCACCTAAAGGATTCTGGAATCAAATCAGCAGTAAAGAATGTTAAAAATCATCAAATGTTCGTTGATACAGTGAGTCAAATAGTAAAGCCTTTGGAAAAAGAATTAAAATCTAGCTTACCTAAAGATGAAATTGAGCTGATATCATTCTACTTTGGTTCTGAACTTGAGAATTGGAAACCAGAGGAGAAGAAAAGAGCAGCAGTTGTTTGTAGCAACGGGGTAATCGTATCTAGATTGATGTTTAAGAAGTTAAGAGAGATGTTTCCTGAAATCAGTTTTGTCTCAGCTTCCTCTGTTAGAGAATTTCAAAAGTTTAAGAATGATTTTGACATAGTTTTTACGACCGTACATTTAGAAACAGATTCTAGACAGTATATTATTCATCCAATTATGACTACAGATGAGTCATTGAATTTAAGATATCGCGTACTTAGAGATATTGGCTTTGGAAATTCCGAAGAAATGTTAGATGGAATAATGAATATTATTAGTCGCCATGGACAAATAGATGATGAGATTCAATTACGGAAAGAGATACAGTTATTTCTTTTAAGAGGTCAGGATGATGGAGTTAAAGAAAAAGAATATTTACCTGATTTATTAAGTTATATAAAGCCAGAATTTATTAGTTTCACTGATCAAACTCTTTCATGGACGGAAGCTCTGGAATTGGCAACGAGGCCACTTATGAAAAAGGGAATCGTAACTGATAAGTTTTTGAAACAAATCATCAAAGAGAGTTCATCAATGAGTAACTACAGTTATTTTGGAAAGAATATGGCCATTCCACATACCACTCCGGACATGGGAGTTAGTGGAAATGGATTTGGTTTTTTGATTAGTAAAAAGTCAATAAAATTTCCAAACAATGATGATGTTCATATTATTGTTCCACTGGCTGTAGGAGATACAACAAGTCATTTCAAAGCTGTAGAACAATTAGCCAATATTGCAGCTAATTCAAAGGCAATGAAGTCATTAATCAATGCAGATTCTAAAAATAAAGTAATTAATGAAATAAAAAGAAGAATTAAGGAGTGATTTATTTATGGATTTAAAGAATTATCCTAAATTTACAATCATTATGCGTGGTTATACTCAAGATCAAGCCATGACAATCATGGAAGCGATGGATGGTTTTGAAAATGATTTTGGTATAGAAGTGACAATGAATACTGAACATTGTCTTGACATCATTAGAGATGGATATCGTAAGTTTGGTAATAAATATCAGATTGGTGCCGGTACGGTTATGGACTTGGAAGATACCAAGAAAGCTATTGAAGCCGGTGCAAAATTTCTTTTAGGACCTCAAGCATTTACTAAAGAAATGATTGATTATGCACATGATCATGGAGTAGTGACAGTTCCTGCTGCAATGACTCCTACAGAAGTGACAGAGCTATTTGATAAGGGAGCAGATATTGTAAAGATTTTCCCTGCTTCGACAGTAAGACCAGATTATTTCAAGGCTATTCAAGCACCATTAGGTAAATTACCCTTAATGGCAGTTGGTGGTGTGTCTTTAGAAAATGCCGGTGAGTTCTTAGATAACGAATGTGATTATTTAGGAATGGGTTCGAAATTATTTAATAAAGAAGATATTAAAAATAAGAATATTGAAGGATTAGCCAATTCCTTAGCTACATTTGTTAAAGACTTTAAGAAAAGAGGAGCACTCGTTTGAAAGTAGATCTTGATTTAGATAAAAATTTATTTGTTCCACATTTAGAATCCAACGATAGCTCTGATGTTATTGAACGGCTTTCTTCACGGCTTTATGAAAGCGGTTACGTTAAAAAGGAATATATTAATGCAATAAAGAAAAGAGAGCTCGAATATCCCACAGGGTTGCCATCAGCAAGTCCCGCGGTAGCAATCCCCCATGCAGATTTCAACCTTGTTAATAAGACAACAGTGGCAGTAGCAACATTAAGTAATCCAGTAGATTTTCACGACATGGAGGATATCAAAAAAACAATTCCTGTTCAAATCGTTATTATGTTGGCTATTGGTGAGCCACATGGTCAAGTTGAAATGTTACAGAGAGTTGTTGGAATTATTCAAGATGAAAAATTGAGAAAAGATATTTTAAATGCCAATACTTCAGAAGAATTATTGAATCTAATTGAACCATCATTATTAGGAATTTTAAATTAAATATTTGGAGGAATTATATTATGTCAGCACGTATTTTAGTAGCATGTGGAAATGGAATCGCAACATCAACAGTTGTTGCTTCAAAGATTAGAAGTTTCATGGAAGATAAAGGATTACCTGTAGAAACAACACAGACTAAATTAATGGAAGTCCCAGGCAAAGTTGAAGGATTTGATTTATTGGTCACAACAGGGGAATTTGATGGAAAGACACACGGAGTACCTTACGTTAAAGGGATGCCAATCTTAACAGGTATTGGTGCAGATAATACATTTAATGAAATTTATGAAATCATCAAGAACAAAGAAGGCTAAGTAACTATTAATTATTAGGGGTGAATAAACATGCATATAATAATGGATGTCTTTAACTGGTTGATTGCTGCCGGACCGACAGTATTGCTACCAGTGATTATCACAATTATTGGTCTTATATTTGGATTAAAAATTACTCGTTCATTTAAATCTGGATTAACGCTTGGTATTGGTTTTGCTGGTATTAAACTGATTTTGGATTTTATGACAACTAATGTTGGACCTGCTGCCAAAGCGATGGTAGACAGGACTGGTGTACATTTGACCGCATTGGATGTTGGTTGGGGATCAATTGCTGCTGTTACATGGGCATCTCCAATTATTGCTATTTTGATTTTTGGAATTCTTTTAGTAAATATTGTTCTATTGATTTTAAAAAAGACACATACCCTAGATGTTGATATTTGGAATTATCATCATATGGCTATTGTCGGAGTAATGGTTTATTTCGTTACTAAAAACATTTGGCTAGGTATTGGTTCATCAATTTTAATGGCTTTGATTACTTTCAAACTAGCTGACTGGTCCCAGCCAATTGTTGAATCGTTCTTTGGAATTCCAGGGGTATCTTTGCCAACTGTTTCAGCCTTGTCATCATTGGTTATCGCTTGGCCTTTAAATTGGATTTTGGACAGAATTCCTTTTATGAGAAACAATAAATTCTCTATAAAAGATGCTCAAAAATATTTAGGATTCTTTGGAGATTCAATGATCATGGGATTAATTATCGGTATGGTCATTGGATGGTTAGCTGGATATGATCTAATGAAAGTTATGCAATTAGGTGTTTCAATGTCAGCTGTTCTGGTATTGATTCCAAAGATGACTTCATTGTTCATGGAAGGATTAATGCCAATTTCAGATGCTGCACAAAAATGGTCTGAAAAGAGATTCAAAGGTAGAAAACTATTTATTGGTTTGGATGCTGCCGTTGTCGTTGGTAATCAAGATGTTATTACTACAGCTTTGATTATCATTCCATTAACAATTGCAATGGCTTTAATTTTACCCGGAAATTCTGTTCTACCATTTGCTGATTTAGCTGTTGTTCCATTCAGAGTTGCTTTGGTTGTAGCACTTACGAATGGTAATTTAATCAAGAATATTATTATTGGACTAGTTGTAACGGCCTCACTTCTATGGTGTGGTACTGCGACTGCTCCAGTATTAACAGCAATTGCTAAATCCGTTGGTATTAAATTAGGAGCAAATTCACTATACATTAGTTCATTTGCTGCTACATCAATGATTCAAAGCTTCATTGTATACTTTGCATTCACATGGCATCCACTTATTTCTATACCAGTATTAATTATTGCTTTCGCCGGAATTTGGTACTTCTTTGACGGTGTAAAACATGTCAATAAGAATATGGAAATGCAAGATGCCGTAACTGACTAATAGATTAAGGGAGTAGATATTTTGAAAATTTCTGATATTAAAATTTATAAAGTAAAGCCACGTTGGATTTTTATTAAGATCTTAACTGATGAAGGCATTACCGGTTGGGGCGAAATGATTTCAGGAACTAAGACTGAAACAGTAGTGGCCGGTGCCGAAGAAATGGGTAAGAAGATTATCGGACGTAACCCATTTGAGATTGAACGTATTTGGCAAGAATTGCATCGTTCATTCTTTAGAGGTGGTCCTATTAATGGAACTATCATTTCAGGAATTGAAATGGCTCTATGGGATATTAAAGGAAAGGCTTTGAATGTTCCAGTTTATGAACTGTTAGGTGGAGCCGCTAGAGACAAGATCAGAGTATATTCATGGATTGGTGGAGACCGTCCTAGTGATGTAGCTAAACAAGCCAGAGAACGTGTTGATAAGGGATTTACTGCAATTAAAATGAATGCAACTTCAGAATTGCACTATGTTGATTCTTACAAGAAGGTTCAGGCAGTAGTTGATCGTGTTGCTTCAATTCGCGATGAAGTCGGAGATGATCTTGAAATTGGAATTGACTTCCACGGTCGTGTTCACAGACCAATGGCAAAAGTTTTGGCAAAGGCTTTGGAACCATATCATCCTATGTTCTTAGAAGAAGTTGTTTTACCAGAAAACTGGGAATCATTTGATGATATTGCTAGAGAAGTTTCGATTCCGTTAGCTACTGGTGAAAGACTCTACACACGTTGGGCCTTTAAGAATCTATTCAGACAAGGTGCAGTTGATATTGTTCAACCTGATGTAGCTATGTGTGGAGGTATCTTAGAAACTAGAAAGATTGCCGCTGAAGCGGAATCGTTTGATATGGCTTGTGCACCTCATGCACCATATGGACCAGTTTCATTGGCTGCAACTTTACAAGTTGATGCATGTACACCAAACGTGTTTATTCAAGAACAAAGTTTAGGCATCCACTATAATCAAGGATTTGATTTATTAGATTTTGTTAAGAACAAAGAAATCTTCCAATACAAAGATTCATATGTTCAATTACCTAAGAAACCAGGATTGGGTATTGAAATGGACGAAGATATGATTAAGGACGTTGCCCAACAAGGTTTGGTTTGGAGCAATCCTTCTTGGAAGAACTATGACGGTACAATTGCCGAGTGGTAATTAACAGGAGGTAACAATAATGGGAGAATCTATCATAATGATAGTTTTAATAGGTGCTTTGTTAGTGTTCGAATTTCAACAACAAGCATCAATTAAAATAAAAGCCAAGTCATCAAATATGAAATACTTAATAGCAATCGTTGCAGCAATATTAATCGTCGCTTTATTTTGGTCACACTCCATGCAATCAAATATAAAATTAGTTTTAATCGCTGTATTATTTGCTAGTGTCGCATTTTACAATCAGGGACTTGGAAATGATAAGGTCGTTACTTATGGTTCACTGTCAAAGGCGTCTGATTATGGTAGGTACGATCAAATTATTGTTGAACCTGTAAAAGAAGATACCATGGTGACCTTTGCATCCAAAAAAGGTGGTAGTTATTCTTTGATCTTTACGGCTAATGAAGAAGAAATTAGACATTTTATTCGTAAACGTGCCCCTAAAACTGTCAAAGTGTTAAGTGGCGAAGAATATCAAAGACAACTGGATGTTAAAAATAGGAAACATAGAAGCTTAGAATCTAAACAACTTGAAATGATTAGGAATAGACCCAATAGAAATAAATTTGTTGCGATCAGAAAAAAGAGCTAAGTAAAAAAATAAGCTAGAAAAATCCATAACAGATTTTTCTAGCTTATTTGAGTTAATTTACTTTTCTGAGTCGTCCCATTCTTCAACAGAATCAACGTAACCATCAGGGTTACCGCTCCAGAAGAAGTCACCATACCAAAGACTTCTCTTATCGTTATCGAAGCCGTTGATTTCTTTCATATCGGCATCACTTAATTCGAAGTCATAAACATCTGAATTTTGAACAATTCTTTCTTCGTGAACTGACTTAGGAATAGTAATAATACCATTTTGTAAGTCCCAACGAAGAATAACTTGAGCAACTGATTTGTTATACTTGTCAGCAATCTTCTTCAATCTAGCATCACCTAAAACAGAGCCACCACCAAGTGGAGACCATGCTTCAAGTAGAATATTGTTCTCGTCACAGAAGTTCTTGATATCAACTTCTTGGCAAAGGGGATGATATTCCATTTGATTTACGGCTGGTTTGATTGAACCGTTCTTAAGAATGTCCTTTAATCTTTCAATATTGAAGTTAGAAACACCAATAGCACGTGCTTTACCTTCTTTGTAGATTGTTTCCAATGCACGCCATGTATCCAAGTATGTGCCGTCTACTGGCCAGTGAATCAAGAGAAGATCTACATAGTCTGTTTGTAATCTCTTTAATTGACCTTCAAAGTTGTCGAGTGTTGATTGATAGCCTTGGTCGCCATTGAAAATCTTTGTTGTTAAAAAGATATCTTCACGTTTGAGACCATTATCTGCAAAGCCCTTTTGTAATCCTTCGCCAACACCAGCTTCATTACCATATTGTTTTGCAGTATCAATAGCTTTATAGCCGTGTTTCAAAGCCCATTGGACAGATTGGGAAGCACCCGTATTGTTTACTTTCCAAACACCCATACCTAATTGGGGCATTTCAACACCATTATTCAAAGTTACAGTAGAATCCAATTTTAAATTCATATTCTAACCTCCTATAAGTATAATTTTAACTCAAATATAACTGGGATACTTGGAATATTGCACATCGTTTGGTATAGTTCAATTTGAATGCGCTATCATTAATATAGAACGCATTGCCTTTGGGGGAACATATTAATGAGGAATAAATTTACAAATACAGTCGAAAACGAAAATGAAATCAAATCTAAAATTATTAATTTATCTGCTACACTAAATTTGCCAAAGGGGACAGAAGCCTTTATCAGCGACGTCCATGGTGGCTATGACCGCTTCTCACATATAATGCGAAGTGGTGCTGGTAATATCAGTAAAAAGGTGTCAGAAGTCTTCTCTGGTAAGTTGATGCCGGTCAATCAAATGAAGTTATCCTGTTTGATTTATTATCCATCAGAGGTCCTAAAAGAGACGAAAAATAAGATTACTGATGCGGACGAATTAGAGCAATGGTATATGGACTCTTTCAACAATTTGATTGAAATGTTGCGTTATGTGGCTAATAAATATCCTAAAGATCTTGTGCAAAAAGCTATCCAACCGGATTTTTGGAATATTACTGAGAACCTATTAATGATCGACACTAATTTCAAAGATAAACGTCTCTACTATCAAGGTTTATTGTCGAGTATTGAACGTCTGAATATGGCTGATGATTTTATCATTGCTATCAGTCATGCAATTCAGCGGTTGGCTATTGAACGAATTCATATTGTCGGAGATATTTACGATCGAGGCTCACATCCCGATTACGTGATTAATTATTTGATCAATCACTGGCAAAATTTTGACATTGAATGGGGTAATCACGATATTCTGTGGATGGGAAGCATGGCCGGATCAAAATTGTGCATGCTTAACTTAATTCGGATTTGTGCTCGATATGACAATCTGAAATTATTGAACGAAGCCTACGATATTGATATGACTTCAATGATCAAGTTGGCTCGTCACAGTTATCGTCCTTTACCAAATTTTGATCCTAAAGTCGATTTAACCCAAATATCAGAAGAAGATCGTATGACCGATAATTGTGTTCAGCAAGCTGCCGCCATCATGCAATTTAAGCTTGAAGGACAAGCAATCAAACGTCGTCCAGAATTTGAAATGGATGACAGACTATTATTAGACAAATTGAGTCAAGATAAGAAATCAATTACGATTAATGACAAAGAATATCCGATTGATAATGGCTGCTTCCAGTTAGTTAATCCTGGAAATCCATATCAAATATCACATCCCGAACAAGTAGTTTTGATCGATTTGATCAATCAGTTTATCCACTCCAGTAAGCTAAATGAGCACATGTGGTTCATGTACGATAATGGCGCAATGTATGTGAAACATAACGGTAACCTCTTACTCCATGGCTGTGTACCAACGGATGAACAGGGTAACTTTGTTAAGTGGCAGATCGATGGACGCAAATATTTAGGTAAAGATTTGAGCGATTATTTCCAAATTATTTTACGGGATGCAATGCGCCATCCAACAACAGGAGACTGCTTTAATTCCGATGTATTATGGTATCTCTGGTGTGGTAAAGATTCGCCACTATTTGGAAAAGATAAGATGACTACATTCGAACGTTACTTTATTGACGACGAAGACCTGCAAAAAGAAACCCTGAATCCTTTTTATGAATTACGCAAGAAAGAATGGTTCGCTGACAGAGTTAAAGATGAGTTCGATATCGAAGAAGAGGGCCATATAATTATTGGACATACACCAGACGAAAACGAAGAGAATCTTCCCATTATGTCGAAAGGAAAGATAATTCAAGTCAACGGTGGACGACCAAAGATGGAACATAACGGTGGATTCACATTATTGTACGATTCTTATGGAATGCAGTTGTTACAGTTGAAACCATTTATTTCCCTATCAACATCATTGAAAGATTTAAACGATGTAATTTTGAAACGAAAGATCGTTGAGAATTCAGTTGAACGAAAAGTAGTCATGGATACAGACCGTGGCGATAAGATAAAACAAAGAATAGCCGATCTGTCCGCAGAGCTAAATGATTAGAGAGCGTAGCAGGGGCGCCCAGCTCCCGAGGATCAAGACTACTATCTCAGTCAGCAGCGAAGCGCTGGCAGAGATAGTTGACTTGACCGGAAGGAGTTGCCCCTGCGAAGCTCGTTTTAGGTAGAGAGTGGAACAAGCCGCTTAGATTCTGAGCATTTGCAGGACTTTGCGAATTGACTGCGGAGCAGGCAGTTCGTGAAGTCAGGCAAAGCACAGGAATCTGGCTTGTGGAACTCGTTTCCACTATAAAGCATAGACCAGTGGTTATTTAGAGTAGGAACAAGGACATCTATAAAACATAGACCAATGGTTATTCCAAAATAGAACCACAACCCCAAAAAAGCCCAATGCAGCAACTATCCCACAAAAGGAATAGCAGCCAACATTGAGCTTTTTAATTTACATCAATTACAGAAGAGAACCAATTAAGCGTCCTCTTTTTTCTTCCAATCATCTTGTTTTTCATCCCAGTTTTCTGAGAGAGCATGTTTAGGAAGAATCAAGTTAAGAACGATACCAACAACTGTGGCAACACCAACTCCAGTGAATTGGAAGGAGCCCATTTGAAGATAAGCATTACCAATACCGATAACAAGGATAACAGAAGCAATCATTAAATTACGTTTTTCATTAAAGTCAACTTTGTTATCAACCAAGATTCTCAAACCACTTGATGAGATAACACCGAAGAGCATGAAACTGATACCACCGATTACAGGTCCGGGGATAGTTTGGATCAGGGCACTTAACTTACCAACAAATCCGAACAAGACAGCGAAGACAGCGGCACCGATAACAACGTAGACACTGAAAATCTTATTAACAGCCATAACACCAATATTTTCACCGTATGATGTGACAGGAGGACCACCAAGGAAGGCAGCCACGATTGAAGCTGTACCATCACCAGCTAGAGTTTTGTGCAGGCCAGGATCTTTGAAGAAATCACGATTAGTTAATTCATCTAGCACCATGATATGACCCAAATGTTCGGCCATCGTGACAAAGGCAATTGGGGCAAAACTCAGAATTGCACCCCAGTAGATTTGATGAGGCATGTAGTTAGCAAACATAATATCAAAAGCTGGTAGTTTGAACCAAGGCGTTGTAGCAACCTTAGAAAAATCAACGATACCGCAGAAGACGGAGAGAATGTAGCCTCCGACGATACCTAGAAGAATAGCAATGTTACTCCAGAAACCGCGAAGATACATGTTGAAAAGCACAGTCAGAAATAGAGTGAACATAGCGATTCCAAAATACTTCAAGTCATAATGTGAACCATTCATCATGGCATTGTCAGCGGCACTTCCGGCAACAGACATACCAATAACAACGATAATAGGTCCAACAACGATAGGTGGTAAAGCTTTATCGATCCAGTCAGAACCGGCAAAACCAACGATAATAGAAACAATCAAGTATACACAACCAACGGCAATGGTACCTTGAGCGACACCTGGATAACCGACCGTTTTCATCAGCGAAACCATTGGAACAATGAAAGAAAAACTAGAACTCATATAAGCTGGAATTTTTCTGTGTGTGATCAAAATGTGAAGCAAAGTTCCGACACCGGAACTGAATAAGGCAATACTTGGATCCAAGCCTACCAATAAAGGCACTAGGACAGTGGCACCAAACATTGAGAATAAGTGCTGTAATGATAAGAAAGCCCAACTGCTTAATGGTGGCTTTTCATAGACATCCAAAACGGCGTCTGGATTACGATATTGTTCTTCGTCTTTACTCAAAAAAACATCCCCTTAATATTTTTTTTGCAAAAAAATAGTCCTTTACCCCGTGTATGCGAAATAAAAGACTGAACGTGTTTCCTTATTAGCCTCACGGGACCAAAATTTAAAGGATCATTTATTTAATTACACTTAATATAATTGAGTTGCATTGTAAAGTCAATAATGAAATACTAAAAGGAGAATTTAAGCGGTAACAAAGAGGAGATTTTTATGGTTGAATTATATATTGTAAGACATGGTGAAACGGACACTAACTTTGAAGCTCGAATCAACGGAATGTCTACTGACAAGCCCCTAAATGCCAAAGGTATCAAGCAAATTGAGGAATTAGAAAAACATATTGATATCACTGATTTTGATGAAGTTTATGCAAGTCCAATGAAGCGTGCATTGCAAACAGCTGAAATTTTAAATCAAGGAGCTCACGAAATTCAACAGGACAAACGCCTAGTTGAAGCTGACTATGGTTCATGGGATGGCTTAAAAGAGGAAGAATTGATCGTTGAACATCCTGATGCTTTCGACGAAAATAAATATTTACTACCAAATTACACTAAATATGCGGTCAACGGTGAAGAGTACGCTGACGTCTATAAACGTGTCGAAGATTTCATGAATGATATGGCTAAAAAAGGTGACGAGAAAATTTTGGTAGTTTGCCACGGATTTGTTAGTCGTGCATTTGTCAAAGTTACAACTGGCGCAGAAGATATTTCAAGTATCATTCAACCTAACAATGGTGGTGTATCGAAGTATATGGTTTCTGCTAGCGGCAAGAAATATCTCATGTATTATGGACGTTTAAATAATATCGACTAGAGGTAAGACTATGAGTCTGACTAATAAAGTTCCCGAAAAGGATGTTCAGAAGACTTTTAATAATATTGCGGGAAACTATGATAAATTAAATTCCATTATGAGTTTAGGAACTCATCAAAAGTGGCGTAAGAAAGCAACTATTAAAATCGTTAACCGTCCCCAAAAGATTTTAGATCTTTGTTGTGGGACAGCCGATTGGTCCATTATGTTGGGTCAAAGATTTAGTCATGCACAAATTGTGGGTGTCGACTTCAGTCAAGAGATGCTCAAATTGGCACAACAAAAAGTTGCTAACTCCAAACTAACTAATGTCATCTTGGAAACTGGTGATGCCATGCAATTAAATTTTGCCGATAACAGTTTTGATGCTGTTACGATTGGTTTCGGTTTACGAAATGTTCCAGATGCCAATAGGGTATTGCGCGAAATCTATCGGGTTTTGAAACCTGGTGGACAGTTGATTTGTTTGGAAGCCTTTAAAGTGGAAACACCTATCGTCAAAATTGGTTGGAAATTGTATTTTAATAAATTAATGCCTATCATGGGCAAAGTTTTTGCTAAGAATAAATCTGATTATCAATACTTGGATGATTCAGTTAATCGTTTTGTCAGTATCAAACAATTGTGCCAGATGATGCAGGATGCTGGATTCAAAGACATTGAAGTTACCGATTTAATGATGAAAGCAGCAGCTATTCATTCAGCAATTAAGAGTATTTAGACAAAACAAAAAGAACACCCGGGGAAGGTGTTCTTTTATTTTTTAGGGGATTAAATATATATGTTATAGGGGGGATGAGATGAGATATCTCTCATCTACAAGTAATACTATAACCAATAAGTGTGAACCAATTATATTGAAAATGTGAAGAATTTGTGAAGTTCTACTTTTTTAGAATTATAGAATTATTAGTGCTGTAGCAAGCTAACAATCAAAAAGGGGTGCGTAAAATGTCAAATATCAGAGATGTCGCCAAACTATCTGGTCATTCAGTTTCAACAGTTTCACGAGTTATTAATAACCAAAGTTACGTTGCCACAGATACCAAAAACGAGATCCTCAAGGCCATGAAGGAACTGAATTATCATCCCAATGACATTGCCAGAGCCCTAAGTACTGGTAAAACTTACCGTATTGGCGTCGTTATGCCATACAGTAATCACCCATATTTCCAGAAGTTAGTTTCAGCAATCACTCAGGCCGCCTTCAAAGAGGACTATCAAGTGACGTTACTACCATCGCATTATAACGTTAAAAGTGAAATTAAATATTTAGAGATGTTGAAACATCAAGCATTTGATGGCTTGATTTTTACTTCCCGAGCAATTTCATTTGAAAAAATAGCTGAGTATCAAAAGTACGGTTCAATCACATGTTGTGAAGATACATTAGAATATCCAATATCGTGTGCCTACACTGACCGAGAAAAATCGTATGTTGATGGATTCAAATTATTGAAGAAATTAAATTTTCAACATATAGGCGTTACAATCAGCCGTAACGAACAAACAAGCCGCAGTGCTAAATTAACTGTAGCTTCCTACCAAAAAGTATTTGGCAAAGATTGTCCAGAAAAATTGCTAGTGAGGAATATGCAGTTTTTCAAAGACGGAATTAGAGCAGCCAAGGAATTGACGACAAATAATTCAGATTTAGATGCTATTTTTGCCAATGGCGATCAAGTTGCGGCTGGAATTATTTATCAATTGAATAAATTAAAAATAGATATTCCCGTTATTGGACAAGAGAATTTGGATTATAGTTACTTGATGAACTTTTCAACGATTGATCATAAATTAAGTGAGATTGGTGAGTATGCTTTTTGGTCCATTTTTGAAAAAGAGGTAGTGAAGAAATTGATTCCTTCCGAATTTATTCTTCGAGGTTCATTATTAGAAAAAAATAAGTAAAAATAAAAAACACCCTTTTTTTGGAAAGGGTGTTTTTCTAGGGGATTAAATATTGTTTATAGGGGGGAGATGAGAGAAGAGTATACGCTCTTGTCTACAGTTTATATGTTGGCTTATCAGAAATTTATAGTTGTTCGTAAATCATAAAACGTTTTGGATAGCCCATTATTGATAAGTCTTTTTATATTTTTATAAATTCTTTGTCCTTTTGTAACTCTTAAAGTTACATCCCATGAGAGCAGAAAAAACTACTCTGCAAGGAATAGTATATCGTATTTTACGTCCAACTACTACCAACTGATACGTAAAAGACAATAAAAAAAGTACCTCGGGGAAAGGTACTTTTTATTTAGGGGATTAAATATATATATGTTATAGGGGGGTGAGAAAAGGGATTACTTATATCTCTCATCTACAATTTATATAATACTCAACCTTTATGAATTAAATATTTATAAAATGTGAAGATTTTGTGAATTTGTATAAAAATTCCTATTTTAGGATAGTGAATGTGGTGGATGCCGTCGTCCGAAAAATCTGTGTGGGCCGCTGGAACGTGGCGGACGCGGCTTGAAGCTAATAATTTTGCACTTCGCGCAAAATTATGGATCTCCAAGTCCGGTCTTCTACTAACCTTGCTTCGCAAGCTAAGTAGAATTTCGCCACTGAGGGCCCACACAGATTTTTCGGACGACTAGATTTGTTTCTTAATTTGATTCTTGGAAATTGATGCTGTATCTATTAACCATAAAAAGGACATTTACAGTCTGTGAATGTCCTTTTGAAATCAAACTATTTTATCAATCAAAAAATTGAAATGAAATTTAGTCTGGAGCAAGAATTGGGAATGCATTCAGCCATGAAATTATTGTTACCGGCTTTGCCGGTTACAATAAGGCCGACTTTGGAAATCCATTATTTTGCACGAAGTGAAAAATAATTAGTTCCAAATCGTGCCCATGGCGTTCCAATGCATTCCCAATTCTTGTGGAAGACGGGATCATAATCTATCCCCTGTCTTAACCATCAAAACCTACTCAATATCAATATGGTGCTCTGAGTTAGATTTCTCTTCTAACTTAGGGAGGATAACTTTCAAGACACCATTATCGTAGTTGGCTTTGATATTCTCAACCTCAGCTGCTGGCAAATGGTATTGTCTCATGAAACGACCACTTGAACGTTCGGACATGATCATATCGCCGTTCTTATCATTATGATCATTGAAACTGTCACGGTGTCCACTGACTGTCAAAACATCATCTTGATAATTAATATCAATGTTCTTCTTATCAAAGGCAGGCATATCAATATGTACTTGATAATCCTTGTCTGTTTCCTTGATATCAGTCTTCAAATTTGAACCTTCAAGAGCATTGTCTTCAAATAATGATGGAAAACTGTTCATCCATTTGTCTCCATTGAAAAAGTCTCTCATTAAATTGTTACGATTTGTAATTTCATTTACCATAAATACTTACTTCCTTTTTAATTAAATAATTCACTTGTTGGCACTCGATATGATGGAGTGCTAATTGAATTTCAAAAAAATAAGCTTAAAACTTTAGTCGATTTCGATGTGATGTTCGGAGTCAACTTCCTTATTTACCTTTGGAAGGGTAATTTCCAAAACACCTTTGTCATATGTAGCTTTGATATTATCTTGGTCAACTTGTGGCAATCTGTATTGTCTCATGAAACGGCCGCTTGAACGCTCAGACATGATCACGTCGCCATCTTTATCATTATGATCGGTGAAACTGTCACGGTGACCACTGATTGTTAGAACATTGTCATTGTAAGTGATATCAATGTCTTTCTTATCAACTGCTGGAAGATCAACGTGTACTTCATAATTTTGATTATTTTCTGTAATATCTGTTTTTAATGTTGAATCTTCTGGGAAATTATTGTCAAATATAGATGGAAAATTATTCATCCAAGAGTCACCATTGAACCAGTTTCTCATTAAATCGTTACGATCCATAATTTCATTTGCCATATCTCGTTACTTCCTTTCCCTTCATTACAAATACAGTATAGAACCTGAATTTTGGAAGTTCAAGAATTTAGCACTCTTAATTGTCGAGTGCTAATTTTGGCAAAAAGTAAGTAAAATGTAACCGTATATTATGTGATACAATTAACTTGGTAAAGAAGAGGATGTTAAAATGACTAAATTAGTTATGAAACGTATTTACGACAAGGACCTACCAGCAGGGTATCGGGTTTTGGTAGATCGACTTTGGCCACGTGGCATGTCTAAAGTACGTGCAAACCTTGATTTATGGGCAAAAGAGATAGCCCCATCAGCAGAATTGCGTAAATGGTTTGGACATGATCCAGAAAAATATTTAGAGTTCAAAAATAAATATTTGGATGAGATTAACAATAATCCATATACAAAAGATTTTTTAAAGGCCTTAAAAGAGGCTCTTCAGACACAGGATGTACTGATATTATATAGTGCAAAAGATGAAGAACATAATGACGCTGTAGTGCTAATGGAATATCTAAATTCAAATATTTAAATATTGTAGATTGGTTGGCTAACAATTATGGAAGAATTTGATTTGCAGTCTTTATTATCTAGTAGTGATAAGTTATTGATCCATCTGTTGCAATCATATGCACAGACTAATGATATAGCTATTTTTGTGTTGAACAATGAGGATCATTTACAGGCTGGAATTTTTGGTAAGCTAACAAAAAAGAGTGAACTGACGAAGGCGAATAAAATAAAAGATTTGTCAAAGTTGAGTGTCAATAAATATAAGTATGATATGGAGTACGCCGATGCCCCATTACGAATAGCTGTGATCAACCAACGGATAGGCAAGATTGGAGTTGCTCGGGATACAATTAACTCTGATCCGAGTAATATCGTGGTAATGCAAAAGCTGAGGCAACAGGCTGAGTACTTACGATACTTATTCGAAAACGTTTCTAAATTGATCATCAAAGAGAGAGGTATTGATGATTTTATCATTAAATATTCGTTGGATGTCGATGAGGCCATTGATGATCTTGATAATGATGAGAGTGGCGCATTGAAAAGAATCAGACACTTGTCGACTTCAAACGAATCAATCATTTCTGCAATTGAATTTATTGATAATAATTTAGATAAGCGCCTGACACTGGATCAGGTCGCAGGAAAAGTCTATTTGTCAGATTATTATTTCAGCAAACTGTTTAAGAGGGAAACAGGTTTGAGTTTTTCAGTATATTTAAATGCTCGGAAGATTCAAAAAGCGATGATTCTACTAAAAGAGTCAGATGATAGCATTAATGAAATTTCAGATGCACTCGGTTTTACGAGATTGAGTTATTTTAGTCAGACCTTTAAAAAGTATACCGGCTATGCACCAACAAAATATCGTATTGACGGCAAAGATTGATAGCAAAAATGTAGGAGGGACATCTATTACTTGATGTTTTCCTACATTTTTTTGTTTGGCTAATCATTATTTTTATGTGTAAGCGATAACTATACTTGTGTATAGGATTAGTATACAAATAATCTTTTTTTATGAAAAAAATTGTAGTAAAATTTAGGCTTAATGTAAATTACTGTTCTATTTTAGGTAATTTAAGGAGCGATATTTATGAAGAATGTCTTTAAAAAAGAATCCGTCGACACATATATCAAAGCGGATTCGAGACTAACAAGAAGTTTAGGTGCAAGAGATCTCTTGTCACTTGGGATTGGAGCTGTAATCGGAACTGGTATTTTCATCTTACCAGGACATGAAGCGGCGTTACATGCTGGTCCAGCAGTAGCAATTGCCTTCTTGATTGCAGCGTTAGTTTCCGGATTAGTCGGCATGGCTTATGCGGAGTTTTCTTCGGCAATGCCTGTCGCAGGTTCGGCTTATTCATTCGGTTGTATCATTTACGGTGAAATAGTCGGCTGGATTCTAGGTTGGGCTTTAATTTTGGAATACTTCTTAACTGTTTCCGCAGAAGCAGTTGGTTTTGCATCCTACTTTAACAACAATATTTTGGGAGCTTTTGGAGTACATCTACCAAAGTTCTTGTCAGCAGGTCCCATGGAAGGTGGCGGAATCAACATTTCTGCGACGCTAATCGTTTTGTTGATAGCAATCATAATTTCTCATGGTGCCAGTCTTTCTAAGAAAGTCGAAAACGTGGCTGTTGTTATTAAGGTAGCGATTATCGTACTTTTCGTTGTGGTCGGTTTCTTCTATATTAAGACCAGCAATTATGTGCCATTTTATCCTAAAGAATTCCACACATCGCCATTTGGATTAGGTGGAATTTCCACAGCCTGCGCCACTGTCTTCTTTGCTTTCGTTGGATTTGATGCATTGGCAGCCAATTCAGCGGAAACCATTAATCCTAAGAAGGATATGGTTAAAGGGATTTTGGGAACAGTTATTGTCGCAGTGATCTTGTACGTTTCCTTCTCACTTGTTTTGACCGGAATCGTTAATTATAAAGACTTAAATGTTGATGATCCCGCAGCTTATGCGTTGAAAGTCGTACATCTGGATACTTGGAATAAACTGATTACCATTGGAGCCTTAGTCGGTATCTTCACATCATTGTTGACGATGTTCTTTGGTGGCTCTCGTCTAGTTTATGCTTTGGGCCGCGATGGTTTATTGCCTAAAAAGATGGGTGAAGTAGACTTCAAATACTCAGTTCCAAAGAATGCAATTTTAGTAGCGACAGTCGTTCAAGCATTCTTTGCCGGATTAGTTCCGTTAACAGAACTAACATCATTGATCAACGCCGGAACCTTATTGGCTTTCGTCTTTATTTCTTTTGGTATTATTCCGTTACGCCATCGTAAGGACATTCCTAACAATGGATTCAAAATGCCTTGGTATCCATTCCTACCAATTTTTGCCGGAATAGCAAGTTTGTACTTCTTATTGATGTTACCAGCTATTTCCAAAATTAGTGTTGGAGTTTGGATCTTAATTGGAATTGTTGTTTACTTCACTTACAGTTTGAAACATTCTAAATTACAGAATAAAAAATAGCTTCCTGACGGAGGCTATTTTTTATTGCTCTTGGGAGCTCTATTATTGTTGATAACATGAATAATTAGGGTAACGATGATAGCACCGATTAAAACGCCTACGAAGACTAGATTAGGTATTTCGATATCAATTGCCGGGATCGACAAGAATAATTTTACCGAAATGAACATAATCAGGAAGTAAGCCATTCCGTTTAATTCTGGGATCTTGCTCATTAAGCCCATAATCAATTCGGCGATCCCTCTCATGGCTAAGATACCTATCATACCACCAATTAGAACGATTACTGGGTTGCTAGAAATGGCAAGAGAAGCTAAAACTGAGTCGATTGAGAAGACAATATCCATCAACTCAATTGAAATAACAACTTGCCAGAATTTGGAAATGTGTAGGTGCTTTTCAAACATGTTTTCCTTTTTAGGTTCAGTTGGAACTTCCACTTTTTTATTCTTACTGAAAAAGAAATGGTTCAAGAAGAGATAGAATAGGTAAGCAGCACCGAAGACTTTGATCCACCAGAAATTAATCAGGTAAACTCCGACACCGATAACTAAAAATCTAAAAATGTAAGCACCAAAAAGTCCGTAGAATAATGACTTCTCCTGTTCCACTTTGTTAGGTAGTGACTGTGTTTGGGCAGCTAAAACCACCGCATTGTCGACTGACAACATACACTCCATGACTACCAATGATAAGATAACTAACCAATCTTCCCCCGATTCAATAACGGTTGCCCAGTTATGAAGATCAAAGAATGGACCATACATATTTACTAATGCATTCAATCAGTATTCCTTGCTTTCTATTTGTATTGTTGGGTAAATGATACCAGATTAGGGGATTGATTTACAATTGAGTATTGAAAAAGAAAATGGAAGTATACTTCCATTTTGATATAAAGAGTAACCAAAAAAGCAGTTTCTTCATTTTCGAAGAAACTGCTTTTTTATTTTTAAGCTGTTGGTACAAATGTTGTATAGATCAACCAAATGTTTAAGATGGTTAGAACTATCGCAACAAAGTAACCTAGATATTCAATAAATTTGTTATTGGCAAATTCACCCATAAGTTTCTTGTTACTGGAGAATTTGATCAATGGGAAGATCGAAAATGGTAGGGCGACACTCAAGAATACTTGCGAGAATGTCAAAAGTGATTCGATCTTGGCTTCGTTACCGTGGAAAATAATAGCAAAGGTGATAACTGGAATGATGGATAGAAGACGAGTAATAACACGTCTTGCCCAGAGCTTCATCTTCATGTGGATGAAACCTTCCATAACGATCTGTCCAGAAAGTGTACCAGTAATAGTTGAGTTTTGACCAGATGCCAATAGGGCAACGGCGAACAAGATACTTAGTACAGGACTGGCAACAGCACCGGCAACTTTTGGATCTTGGAGGGCATTGAACAAGTCAACGAAACGACCTAGATCACTGTTTGTTCCATAGAATAATGCGGCACCTAGTAGTAATAGCAATGTATTAACAACAAAGGCCAGTGTTAATTGGATATTTGAATCCCAAGTTGAGAATCTAACGGCTTGGTGAACACTCTTTGGATCATCGCGGTCGTATTTTCTAGCTTGTGAAATGGATGAGTGCAAGTACAAGTTATGAGGCATAACCGTTGCACCAACAATACCTAATGATAGGTAAAGCATACTTTGATTTTGTAAAATCTTAGGGTCGGGAACGAATCCAACCATCATTTGACCAACATCTGGTTTAGCCAAAATAACTTCGTACAAGAAAACTAATAGAATAACCATAATAAGTGTGGCTACAATAGCTTCAATTTTTCTGAATCCTAGTTTCATCAAGACCAATAATAATAGAACATCAAAGGCCGTGATGATAACGCCCCATAGGACCGGTATATTAAATAGCAATTTTAAGGCAATCGCTGAACCAATGATCTCGGCAATATCGGTTGCCATGATAGCCAATTCGGTAATGATCCATAAACAGAATCCTCCGACTCGACTAGTTCGATCTCTCGTTAGTTGTGCCAAATCTCTTCCGGTCACGATACCTAGTTTAGCTGACATGTATTGTAGAAGCATCGCAATTAAACTAGAAATCAGGATAACGGATAGTAATTTGTATTTGAATTGGGCACCACCGGCGATGGATGTAACCCAGTTACCGGGATCCATGTAACCCACGGCGACCAAGGCACCTGGTCCACTATATGCTAACAATGTTTTAAAGAAACCTGCGTCTGTCGGAACATCAACGGTATCATTAATTTCTTCCAAGGAAGGGCCGTTAGCGTAATGAATTAGGCTTTCGTGTTTTTTATTTTTTTCACTCAAGCTTTTCTCCCCCTTTTTATTCTCAACATATAATATCATGTTAGAGGTGTCTTTTAAACCCAGTAAACTTAATAATTAGGACAACTTAACAAAAGAATATTAAAAGCGGTGTTTTCTAGGGTTCGGTGTCAATTTAGGTTAATAATTTGGTGCCAATAATGATATCAATAAACAATTATTTCTGTACAAATGAACAATTTTTCGTTTCTCGCACGCAACTTCATGTATTTGTCACACGGTTACGATACAATATAGGGGTAATGGAAATGGTAAGGAATAATATTTTAAATTTTTAAGAAAAGGGATAAAGTCAAATGAATGTAATTTTAATAATAGTTGATATCATCTTTTTCCTTGGTGCAGCCTTCAATGTGTATTGGCAGTCCCAAATTGAAATCAAATCAATTTATAAGGTTTCATCGCTGATCTTCGCTGCCTTCATTGGAGCTTGGCTACTTTTCTCACCAACAAATCAATTATCTTACATCATCATGGTTGCTTTATTCATGTTACTTAATATTATGAATGGTGTTGGAGGAATTGGTTCGAAGAAAATCGTCATCAACGGATTCTATTCGGGTGTTTTGGATTACTCCCAGATCATTCATGTAACCTTGATACCAATCGAGTTGCAAGGTAGTAAGCCAAAAGTAGCAGTTATTTTCAACACAAAGAGACCACAACAAGTGGAAATGAATTTCAATATGTCTTACAAAGATATTCAAAAATTTTTAGATACCAAGTTATCCAACGAAGTTTCAGTTGATGTTGGACAAATATAGAAAATAGAAACAAAAGAAGGCCTCAGTTTTGGGGTCTTTTTTAGTTGGTAAAGTATATAAAATTGTTGGAAATATGCCGTCTTCCGCAAAAAATCTGTGGGCCGCTGGAACGTAGCGGACACGACTTGAAGCTAATAATTTTACACTTCGTGCAAAATCATGGATCTCCAAGCTCGGTCTTCTACTAACCTTGCTTCGCAAGCTAAGTAGGATTTCGCTACTGAGGGCCCACAGATTTTTTGCGGAAGACTAGATTCTGTTTCTAAACCTAGAATTAAAAACGACGTCTATTCAAGAATCTCAATTCACTCTAAGTTTTGTGGATTGGGTAATCTGAATAGACGTCGTTTGTTTTAGTAACCGTATCTTATATTTGATAATTGAGTTAATTGTTGTAGTTTTGCTTGTTGCTCTTTAGTTAATGAAATTTTGTTTTTATGAAGAGCGTTAGAAATTGATATGTTCATTCTACTTAAAATGTAGGGAACGGCCGATTCTCTTTTTTCTAGTTCATCTTTGAATTCGATTAATACCTCTTGTAAAGGTTGTCTGGTGGTGTCGTTGTCTATGTCATTGAGCAAGTTATCAATGATAGAGATTGCTTCGTCACCACGATCTTTGCCAGTTGCGAACCAAGTTAGTTTACCCATTTGTTTTGTCACCTCCTTATGATGCTTCATTTATAGAAAGAATAAGATTGTCGATATTACATTTAGTAGTTGGTGTGAAAGAATATTACTGTAAATATTTTTAGTTTTCTCGAAG
>DXCM01000043.1 GCA_019116025.1 Candidatus Companilactobacillus pullicola
TATCAAAATATATTATAAATGATAATGATTCACCGTGCTAAATCTTTTCTTCTCGTTCAGCAACGATAAAGACAAGCTCCGCACTACAAGCTAATTTGCCGTTCACAAGCGCTTGTGTTTCTACAATCCCCATTGATGATCGAACTTTTTTCATAACAACGTTTAGTTTTAATACATCACCAGGACGGACCATTTGTCGAAACCTTGCTTTATGAATTGCGCCAAGATAAGCTGTTTTCTTATAAAAATGCGGTGATTTTAATATCAAAATTGAAGCAGCTTGGGCCAATGTTTCGATAATTAAAACTCCAGGCATAACAGGATTATTAGGAAAATGACCGCGAAAAAATGATTCATTAATTGTGACATTTTTTGTTGCGGTAATCTTTTCTTCAGGAACTAATTTATCTACATAATCGATATAGCAAATCGGATATCGATTAGGAATTAATTCCATAATCTCCTGCGCATTCATTATTGCCAAAAAGATTCACCTGCCTTCGGAAAATATTTCGAGTATCAAAATATTCGATAATCAAATTATATTCAAAAGTATTTTGAATGTCAAATTATTTTCGGAAAGGTATCTTTTATAACTAGTCGAAAATAAAATTATTTATCATCTTCATTAGATGCTAGAAAAGGATTTCGGTTAATCATGATTTTTTTGCAATTAATAGGAATTTTACTATTATGTCATTTAATCATTAACTATTAATCACTTTAAATTAAAATATTCCTTTACTAATTAATTGAGAATTGGTAGAATAATATTTGTTCGTTATTAACGGGAAATAGCTCAGCTTGGTAGAGCACCTGGTTTGGGACCAGGGGGTCGCAGGTTCGAATCCTGTTTTCCCGATAGGTTTAGAGAGTCGTTGAAAGTTTTCTTTCAAGCGACTCTTTTTAGTATCAAGGAGGATATAAAAATGGAAGCAGATAAATATTTAAAGCTAATTCAAGAGGAGCTTCAGAACCTTCCTGATTATGTTAACGAGTATTATTTAGGGACCAACCATGCAGTCACAACAACCTATCAGTACTTAACTGAAATCCGTCGATTCTTTGATTGGTTACGGTCAAGTGGACTCGTCTCTGTTAATTCTAATAAGGACTTACCAATTGATACACTGGCGAATCTACGGCGTAGCGATGTAATGTTGTATATCGATTATTTGCAGCATACTACCAATGCACAAGGACGGTTAAATTCTCCTACTTCAATCAATCGATCTATTAATGCATTAAGGTCATTGTATAAATTTTTAACAGTTACCGCAGATAACAATAATGGTGAATCTTATTTTGACCGTAATGTAATGCTGAAAATTGACTCCCTTAATGATACAAAAACATTAAATTATCGGGCTCATACGCTGGCTTCACACATGTACCGGGGACAAATGAAGTTTGATTTTATTACTTTCATTGAAAAAGAATACCCTAATAAATGTGATAAAAGAGCTCTCCCCTCTTATAAGGTCAATAAGGAACGAGATATTGCAATTATTGCTCTTATTTTAGGAACAGGCGTCCGGGTATCCGAGGCGGCAAATGTAAACCTTGGTGATTTAAACTTAAAACAATCGCTGCTAGATGTAACAAGAAAAGGTGGCCAGAGGGATTCGGTACCAATTGCTCCTTGGGCTATTACTTATATCCAAACTTACCAAGCGATTCGTGCACAACGATACCACGCTTTAAAAAAGGATACTGCTTTCTTCCTAACCGTTTATCACAAGCAAACTCGACGGATGACAGCTAATGCAATTGAAAAAATGGTCAAAAAGTATTCAACCGCATTTGGCCATCCTCTTACTCCCCATAAATTACGGCACACCCTTGCTTCTGAAATGTATGAGGTAACGAAAGATCAAGTATTAGTGGCCCAACAGTTGGGACAAAAAGGAACATCTGCTACCGATTTATATACTCACGTTGACCAGAAACAGCAGCGTGATGCTCTTAAAGAAATTAGTGAAACTTCATATAAAAAAACAAATGAATAAAAGCCTTTTCTATAAAGATAATCTTCGCTATAATGTTAAGGGGTGTATAATTTTTTTATGGAGGAGAAAATTTTGGGCTTTATTACCTCACTATTTGGGAAAAAGCAATATGTTTGTCCATTTTGTCATGAGCACTATACTTTTTCTGCAATGCATGCACGGAAGTTAGCTGACAAAGATGGGCAAATCCACTGTTATTACTGTCGCAAGGTTTTACAACAATTGCATTAAAGGATTAACGAGGATTTGTTTTTTTCGATAATAAAAACTTTCAAAATAAAAAACCGTTAAGCTGAATTTAAGGCTTAGCGGTTTTATTTTAAAGTATTTAGTTAACTCGACGTTTGTTAATTCCTGCAAGACCAAACATACTAAGCAATGTTCCCATACCTAGGCCAATCATGGCTTTATTGGCGTTATTTCCAGTTTGTGGTAAACGATTATTAGTTTGGGTTTCAGGTTGCTTAGGCGTTTCTGGAGTTAAAGGAACTTCCGGAGTATTAGGTGTATCGGGAGTTTGAGGTGTCCCAGGATTTTCAGGAGTCTTTGGTGTTTCGGGAGTATTAGGTGTCTCAGGGGTTTCTGGTGTAGTTGGCGTTTCAGGATCATTTGGTGTAGCAGGATCATGCGGTTTTAATCCATAACCACCAATTAAATCCCAATCAATTGGTTTACCAAATTCCCCAGGTAAAGCAGCTGTTTGAATGTTTCCTAACATATTATTATTGTTACTTGATTCGTCCCAAATCCAATCCCCTTGGTTAGTTACTTTAGCTAATACCATAGTTGTATCATCAGGATTAATTTGCACAATAAAACTTGGTGCCCATGTTGAATTCATACCTTTTCCAGCAACTTCGCCTCTATTTGTCATATACGAAGTAATGAGTAATTGATTTTCTTTTCCTTCTACTGGAACAGCATAGTAAGAATAAGTAGCGGTACGCCAATTGGCAGGAACAGAAGCTGTCACTACAACCCCTGAACCATTTAATGGTTTATATGGACCTGTAAGACTATCGGCTACGTAACCAATCATTGCAACATTATCTCCGACAACTTTATTAGCTTTATTAAGAGTATCGATATTAGTTCCTCTGCTTAAACGTGTAGCCGAGAATAGATAATACTTATCTCCAAGTTTAACAACATTAGGACGTTCAAGTTCATCACTAACCATATTTGATGTAACTAATGGAGTATATACTTCTTCTACTTGCGGGTTCTTTTCATCATTCGTTAGTTTAATAATTCCAAGTGCCCCGTTAGCAAAGATAGCTTTTTTATAATCAACATCACTACTTAAAAGATGAAACAAGCTTTCAATATTAAAGCGATCGTTACCACCATAATTTGACCAATTATATAATTGATCTTCACCTTGATAATTTTCAGTTCCAGTATTTCCTTCAAATACTAAATACCGATCACCATTTGGCATTTGTACAACATGTCCATCCCGCAAAGTGTAGTTGTCAGCAAAACTATTTGCAGCTTTCCATTGATCATAAGTTTGGTAATGATAACCATCACCTGCAAATACCACATGATTATTCTCTACATTATTAATATGGACACCATCATTGTCGGCTGTTAAGTACATAGTAGCACTTGCTAATTTTTGATGGTTAATAGCATTATTTGTATCATTGATAGTATAAAAGAGTTGAATAGAGTTGTCAGAATTAACAATAGCAGACCCGGACCATTCTTGTGTTAGTGGAGATTCATTATATCCAAATATAGATCCTGCATTTCGCCAGTGTGAAAAATCATTATCACCATACTTATTATAAAGTAAATAAATATGATCATCTTCGTGATGAGGCCGTCCCATCATAGCGATCACAAGTTGATAGCCATTCCAATTAGAAACATAACCAGTCACTGGATCTTGAACTGGCCATGAATCCCAAATATCTAAATCAGCATATTCACCTGTTTCAGCATCCCTAGTATATGCAGCGGGCATATTCTTTATTTGACTTGCATTAAAATAAGGAATAGCGTATTTAGGATCTTGATCAACTAAAGCCTCACCAATCTTTTTAAGGTCATTATAAGTCATTTGTGTACCAGACTTTGCAGCTTTCGAGAAGTTCATCTTATTTAATGCTTTAATCTGGTCATCAGTTAAACTATTAGGATCAATTCCCGCCTTTTTTACAACGTTTTCAGCATCCTTGTTTAACTTAGCGGCAGTATTCTTTTTACTGGATTGTTGATCATCGTTTTTGGCAGCTGAAGAATCATTAGTGTTTACAGCTGGTTCTTTTTTGGCTTCAGAGGATTCGTTAGCGGGTGCAGCTTTTTGTGTATCATCCTCTTTGGCTACATTAGTATTTTCTTTACCTGCTTTACTATCTGTGTTAGTTGATGAAGATGCTGAACTTGTAGATGAAGTTGTTGCAGCAGAACTTGCTACTTGACTGTTAGAATTTTGTGTATTAGCGGCAGAAGAAGCACTATTTGCATTAGCAGAATTTTTAGTCGCATCACTAGCTGCACTAACTTGACCACTACCAAGTGTCACACTTTTAACAGCAATATCATTATCCCCTGTTGTAACCTGTACAGTAGAAGAATCATTGTTTTCAGTATTCGTGTCTGCGGATGCGTTTACAGTTGTTACACCAAACATCAGTGCAGCCGTAGAAAGTGTAACAACTGCCCAATTTTTACCGCTTTTATACATTTTCTTATGTTCCTTGCGTTCTAGCATAGAAATAACCCCGTTTCTTTACCTTTTTTGCTAAACGTTTAACAATTAACTGTGCACTATTTTATGCACTATTTTATTATGATTATCTTAAATTATCAATAGTTTCTTCATAAAAAGTTCATATTTACTGTCTATTTACTCATTTTTTGATAGCAATATGCGTTTTTCTTCTGAGACGAATTGTAACGACCTACTACTCATCAAAATGAATTTCAGTTCGTCTGAGAGGCAAAAGCTGTTTTTACCCCTATTTTTGCATTATTTTAAAATTAGTAAGACTCTTTTGATAAAAGAGTCTTACGCTAACCGAGAATAAACGTTGATATAACAAGCTTTTAAAATCCT